>NZ_VUMT01000001.1 GCF_009696045.1 Velocimicrobium porci
TCTATTTTTATATTTGTTATGATCCGATTATTTAATATCATATGAGTTCCTCCTTGTAACTCATATATCATAACATTTGTACATTCTTATTTAATATTTATTGTACATATTTAAGTATAACTTTATATCCTGCAAGTTTGGGTCGCCATAGGCAATGAGCTTTGCACTGCTGCTGACCGTCGGCACATTGTTCCTCTTTGCCGTAATGCGGATAGAACCGCTGATAGCTACGGTAGAGCTGATTGTCAATTTATTTCCAGACTTCGATACACTCACATTGCTGTCAGAGCTTGAAAAGCTGTAATCGGAAAGGACGCCGTTGCTGTCCGTCAATGTGATGCTGTACTTTCCGTCCTTGTAGGCAAGCTCCTTTGTAATGTCATTCTTACCGCCCGACATAAAGCTCGGAATGGTGTTATGCTCACGCAGCATTGCAACAATCTGGTCATACACTGCCCTTGCTCCGCTGTTGGCATAATTTGAACCGAAGTGCAGGCTGTAAACGGTGGTGCTTGTCTGGTTATATGAACCTGTGGCTTCACGGCAGCCTGTGACAAACTCCCATACGAGGGTCTGCGTGGCAAGCCATTTTTCATCATCACTTCCTGACAGATTATTTCGGTTGCCCTGATACCCATAGAGCAGGGCAAGCCCAACCGCCTTTTTCTGGTTGGCTGAAAGGGCGTTCCAAGTATCAGAGGAAGCCTTTTTCAAGGTGTTTCCTGTTTTCAGCGGTACTCCCGGCTGAATACAAAACGCATTCTCACCGTCCACAAACATACGGTACTTATAATTTCCCGTTCCGCCTGCGGTATAGCCGCCGATATTCGCACTGGAATTGTACCTCATCGCATTACCGTTGCTGTCATAGGTGTGGGAAAAGGAAATCGTCCCGATGTCACCCGCAGCAAACGCCGTCGCAGGCATTATGGATAATGCCGTGACCGCAGCCATTACAAAAGCCGCAGCCTTTTTGAACAATTTAGGGATTTTCATAGTTACCTCCTGTAATTTGGATTGAATATTTTGCCTTACTGACCGAAAAAAGCTGCCCGTTATGGACAGCCTAAAGTATTTCTTTTCTCGGATAGTTACTGGCAGTAGTTAGGGGGTGAGGTGTGGAGAGGGGGAAGCCAAAATAATGGCTATCCACTCAAATGGGCAGACCTCGCCCTCGATGTGTGGCTATCTCTCGTGAGCCTTGTTCCGCTGCAAGTGTCGGTTATAAAACTCTAACGCCTTGACAACAAAATCCGTTTCCTGCCCTCTGGGAACTGTCTTGGGAATGAGCTTGGTTATCCTCTCGTCACGGAAAGCGGGTTTTTCCTTCTGATTGGGCTTTTCTTCCTCCATAATGGACTGGATAACCTCGGAAGTGAGCTTGCCGTCTTGGTTATACTTCTTCATTTTGATAGCCTGTGCCAATGACGGGGTAGCATCGTTGTACTCCATTGCTTCAAGCAGGGTGTATTGCTGTTCCTCGGTCAGATAGGAAATTTCAACCGCAGGACGGAATGCAATCTGCCTTTCATCTACCATTTGCAGGATTTCGGGTACAAGCTCCGTTAGACGGATATAGCGGAAGATTTGATTTTTGCTTTCACCGACTTTTTCGGCAAGTTCATCACTTGAAGTAGCGAACTCAGAATTATTACCCACTGGGGAATAATTTTCTTTTGCGGGTCTGCCTGCCTGTCGTTTCATAGCTTCCAACCGCATTTTATACGCAAAGGCTTTTTCACTTGGTAGAATAACGGAGCGTTGGAGATTACTTTCCACCATCACAATAATGGCTTCGTCACGGGTAAGCTCTTTAACCTCGCATTTCAGCGTTTCAAGCCCCGCAAGTTCACAAGCCTTTTTTCGCCTGTGACCGCTGATAAGCTCATACCGTCCGTCCTCTTTTAAGCGAACTGTCGCAGGGGTCATTACACCGTTTCGCTTGATACTCTCGACAAGCTGTTCCATATCCTCGTCCATTAAAACCTTAAACGGGTGGTCTGGAAACTCGTCAATCTCCGATATGGGAATATCCCTTATCTTAGAGAGCTTTGCTTCCTCACGGCTTTCGTCCGTTTGGAAAAGGTCATCGTATGCGGTCAGCTCGATTTTGGTTTCTCTGCTTCTCGCCAATCTCTGCCACCTCCTTTCCTAACTGCTCATAGGCTACGGCAACCTTGCCGCTTTTGTCGTAAGCAAAAATACTTTTGCCTTCTGCGGTAGCTTCCACCGCACGGATAGAATGTGGTATCTCGGTATCAAACACCTTGATTTTCTGACCATATGCACTTTTGACAGTTGCCGTAATTTCCTTAGAAATGTTGGTACGGGGCATTACTATAGTCATTAAGATACCGTCTATCCGCAGCTTTGGGTTGATTTGCCGCTTGACCCTTGATACGGAGCGAAGCAAAAGCTCCAGACCTTTAGCCGAGAGATAGTGGGGCTGTGTCGGGATAATTACACTGTCAGCCGCCGCCAGAGCATTGATGGTTATCATGCCTAAGCTCGGCATACAATCAATAAGCACATAATCGTAATTCTTTTTAACCTCATTGACATAGGTTTTCAGCACACGCTCACGGCTCATTGCATTGATTAGCCTTACCTCAAAGCCCGACAGCTCAATGTTTGACGGAAGTAGGTCAACGCCCTCGCTGTGGTGGATAATACCCTGTGAAACATCAAGTGTTTTATCGTCTATGATGTTCTGCATCACAGTAGAGAGCGTTATGGGAATATCGTCTGGTCTGTTATAACCCAGAGCCATCGTGAGATTTGCCTGTGCATCGGCATCAATCAGCAGGACTTTTTTACCCTGCTGCACCAGACTTACACCCAAATTGACCGCTGTGGTTGTTTTTCCGACACCACCCTTCTGGTTAGTCAGAGCAATTACTTTGCAATTTGACATAGATGCGTCCTCCTTTCACATAGATTTAGCCACTTTGTCAAGGTAGCTATGTAAACAGTACCAGAGAACGCAAAAAAGCCGCCTACTCTTAAAATCAATAAGAATAAGCGGCTTCGTAATTTGCCTTAGACATATTCAATTTTCATTCTCTTGGTCGGTGCATTTATGACCTTAAAAATAAGCTCGTCAATACAATCCGTATATCTGCCTTGCTGTATGAGCTGATTTTTTAACTCTACAAGGCTATGTATCAAAAGTTTTCTTTCGTGGCTATCCAAATACAGATGATTAAATTTCTCTCTCATAAGCACACCTCCACTTCTTTAGCTTCATTATAAGTTTCGGAAAAATAATATACAAATCTATAACTGGGAGATTTTGATAAAAACTCATTCCTATCATAAATTTCTTCCATCTAAATACTGGATTGCGGTTGAAATTAAAGACAGGCAACGTTTATAAAAATATTCATAATGCCTTTTATCCTGAATATCCGTTTTTGTTGTTTCATGGTGTCGAATTCTAAAATTATTGCCAAGTATGGTAAGCTCATGAAATTCCTTTTCAAATAATTCTAAAAACGGCTGTTGATTATTACCCATATCCATTATAATCTTATTAACCGATTTCTTCTTATCTACAGTCGATGAGCAGTAATATGTCTTTAGTCTCTCAAATGCATCCCAAAGTTTCTCCACTGCAATTTGCAAATTGTTTTCATCATAATATTTTGAAGCCTCTTGTAATAACTCTTTCAGTCCTACTTCTTGAACAGACACTAATGAATTTTTATTTATCTGGGTATCAAATGTATTCATTAGCTTTCCCTTGGAAAGCTGAAACGGTATCTCATTCAGTTTTAATATAGCATTAATCTGTGGTTCAAAGTCATCTGAGATACTATGTTTCGCAAAAAACTCTATTGCGTCCAACACGCAAAATGGAGAATTAGAAAGTATGAATGCTTGCAAATCAGCAGTTTCAACATATTCTTTTTTATCATTATAACACTTTGGCACATAAAATTGCCTTATTTCATTGAAAACATCCTCAGCTACTGTTGTATTATAATTCCATCCCGTTTCGTCAGTCGCTTGATATACGATATTATATCGCTCCAGAAACTGATAAATTTGATTTCTCGCTTTCCGCTTTATGGACAATACTATCTTTTTTGCTTTTATGTCCTTTGCATTTCGTTGAGAATATGGAATAAACAACGTATTATCTTCTTGCTGATATATTCTCCATCCATAAACATCACGATTGGATATTTTCTCAGCAGGGTAAATCTCATAACCATCATTTTGTAATAGCTTGTTAGTTGCCACTAAAAATTCTTTCCAATATCCCTTATCATATCGAACAGCAGGGTGAAATACTTCGCAAAGAAATTTTAAATATACTTCATCGCTACCATCTTGTAAATTGAATCTTTTGTCTTCAAAAACCCAGCAGTATGGATAATCATCATTATTCACTGTATGTTGCCAAATATCCTGTTCTGCATTTGCAAATCTTGAATCAAAACTTGGCATTCTCTCCAAATCATATAATCTTTTAAGAAAATCTATTTCTTCAAGGCGACCATAATAATTATAAGTAACGGTTCGGGTTTGAAAAAATTCGTCTATCTCTAATCCATTCTGAAATAAATCTAAAATATCTCGCTTTGTTATTTCTGTAATACGGTTCACTCCATTTTCCTCCTTTCAAGCATATTCAGCACTTATATATTGCTTCCCAAATATTTTAAAGAAAAGCGTACCACTATTTTTAATGATACGCTCACCATTATTAAATCACTTCAAAATGCTTCAATGCATCCTTTATCGCTTCCACTTTCTCCGCTGTCGGATGTTTCCTCGGCTGTTTCAATTCTTCTACCGCATTAGGAGCATCATACATTGGCAAGCCTAAATCTCTCTTTACCTCTGCGATATATGCGGTATGTACTTTGAAGCCGTATTTAGCTTCTATGTACTCCTTTATCATTTTGTAGGTCACTCGTTCTTTGGGCTTATAGCTTTCGGCTCTTTTAGCGATATTATCAAGCGGAACTTTTCCCTCACCCTCACCAAACTCAACTTTTACGTTGATATGTCCGTCTGGCTTTTTGTGGGAAAGCAGTACTACCGTCTCCACATGTGTCGTTTCTGGAAACATATCCACGCAGCATACCTTCTCCACCCTATATCCTCTTTCCTGCAATCGAATCAAATCTCTTGCTAAGCTGGTTGGTTTGCAGGAGATGTATACCATTTTGTCTACCCCAAAGTCTATTATTTTCTCCAGTGCTTTTGGGTGAATTCCATCTCTTGGTGGATCTAAAACGATTAAGTCTGGTTTTTCTTCTATTTCATCAATTACTTTCAGGACATCGCCAGCTATAAATTCACAATTATCCAAATGATTTAGGGCGGCATTTTCTTTTGCTGCTTCGACAGCTTCCTCTATGATTTCCACTCCGATTACTTTTTTTGCTACTGGTGCAAGAACTTGTGCAATTGTTCCCGTTCCACTATATAAATCAAAAATCAGTTTATCTTTTGTATCACCTATAAACTCTCTTGCCTGACTATATAAAACTTCTGCACCCTTTGTGTTTGTCTGGAAAAAGGAAAATGTGGAGATTTTAAATTTCAGTCCCAGTATTTCCTCATAAAAATAATCTTGTCCAAACAAAATTTCTGTTTTATCACTTTTTACAACATCAGCTACACTGTCATTTGTAATGTGTAGAATTCCAACAATTCTTCCATTATAAGAAAGGGTTAATAAATTTTCTACTAATTCTTGTAACTCAACTTCTTCCTGGCCAGATGTAATGATACTGATCAGCATTTCTCCTGTTTTAACAGCCCTTCTTACTAATAAATGACGCAAATATCCCTGATGTGTTATTTTATGATAAAATGATGTTCCCTTTTGGGTAAAATAATCTAACACACATTTCAATATTTTGCTGTAATCCTCATCGACTAACTGACAGCCCTCTGCATTTACAATATCATACATACTTCCTTTTTTATGCAGTCCCAGTGCTAATGGTCCATCCTTATATTCATCTCCAAAAGAAAATTCCATTTTATTTCGGTATTCCCATTCTTCAGGACTTCCCTTAATTCCAAGAAATTCATATTCTTCGCAGACCTCATCTAATAACTCTTTTACCTGACTTGATTTTAATTTTAATTGTTCTTCGTACGAAAACGTCTGGTACATACAGCCTCCACATGGACCAAAATGAACACAGCGTGCCTCTCTTGTTTCTAACGGTGAAGCTGCCACTACTTCCATAAGTCTCGCTTCACACTTACCTTTTCTCTTTTTGTTAATAACAGCTTTCACAGTCTGTCCTAATAAAGCATTTTTAACTATAACGGTTGTATCTTCCGTTTTCAGAATTCCCTTATTGGGGAATTTCACTTGCTCAATCGTTCCTTCAATTGTTTGACCTTTTTTCATTTTAAACTTATTCCTATACCTTTCCTATCTGTTATAATGTAACTCTTTTTTACTCTTTTTCTAGATTTATCTATTTTATTTTCTCAATTTCATCCAATCTCCCATTATCTTACTTATCGCCCAATTAATCACTCAACTCTAATATTAATCGCTCAAAAGAAATGTGTGGCAGACTTCATTCTCGTCTTCCACACATTTTATTTTCTATCGTTATTACATTATAACGGAATTTTCGGAAAAAGGCAACTTCTTATTCACGAATCTATCGCACAAATTCCAAGTTCAACAGCAATTTTTAATCCTCTTCGTTCTCCCTTTTTCTTTTCCTAATTCCATTTTTCTTATCAAATATTTCTTCATAAGTGTCAGCAACTTTTTTATCGACTTCTATTGGTTTACTTTTTGCCTTAGCATCTGTTGCAATTGCCTCCACGATTTTTTTAATGTCTTCCGGCTTAAACATACCGATTGCTTTTACTAAGTCATCAATATTATCACGATTTACACGCAACACCGTTCCACCAGACAATGTGATATTGAGTACATCGTCTTCATTTGTCATGTCTCCCAAAGTAATAACGTCTTCTATGCTATTATACAAAAATACACTACCTTTATACTCAATGATTCCATTTTCATCTGCCAGATACGCGTAATCTGATTTATGGCTTTTCCATTGTTTTTCAATATGCTTATCGACTTTCTCTCCAACTGTTTGTTTCTGGCTTTGTTCTACCACCACTTTATCATACGTAAATAGAACTTGATCTAAATCAATCCCGCCAATTTTTTGCTTTTCTTCCTTTTCATAAACATCTTTTCCAAAAGAAGACATTGCCTGTTTTGTCAGTTCCATAGCATTTTTCCAATTTGAATCTTTTTCAAATGATTTTGTTTGATTTACTTTTTTTACTGGTGAAATTTTTTCAACCCTTATTACTTTTTTATAATCTGTTATATTGAAATTATCCGAAAACATAATTCTAATCCTCCTACCGTTTCTGTTCCGTTCTTCTGGTTCATCTCATCCATTAATTTAGGACCTAAAATAATTTCTTCTCCATCCAATATAGTTTTTCTTCCCTGTCATCACCCTCGAACTGTTTGATTAAGTTGCAATACAAGTGTATCTGCTTTTTTTCTTTATCAACATCTTCTTCAATTAACATACTTTTTTCTTTAAAAAATTCATGAAAATATAAGTCTAATAATCCACTTCAAACAAAACTATAAAAAGCAGCAATAAAAATGGTTCCGTCCATTCTTATTACTGCCCTCCATAGCTGTAATATATATCGGTATAATTTGCTGATTTTTTTACATATGTTTTCTAATCTTGTTTTTTCTATGTATCTTGATTATAATAGTCTTTAGTCAAAAAAAAATTTACCTAAATCAGATAATGAAATTGAAATAGATCTTGGAATTAAGGAATTTTGTATCACTTCTGATGGTGAAATGATTGAAAATCCTAAGTATCTTAGAAAGTCAGAACAACGATTAAGAAAACTGCAAAATCAATAGCAGATATATCTTGGAGTGAGTTTGTCAGACAGTTGGAATATAAAGCTGATTGGTATGGTAGAGAGATTATCAAGATTGATACTTTGTATCCATCAAGTCAAATATGTTCTAATTGCGGTCATAAGGACGGAAAGAAAGCATTATCAATAAGAGAGTGAACTTGCCCTGTTTGTGGGACCCATCATGAAAGAGATATAAATGCAGCAATAAATATTCTCAACGAAGGATGGTAGCAGTTTTAAAAACTTATAAAAAGTTATAAATAATTGTTGGCTTTTATAACTTTTATTGATAGAATAAAGTATAAACATTATAAAGAGATTTTTAATTATGAGTAAATATTATTCTATCAATGAATTTTCAAAAATTTTAGGAGTGTCAGCACAAACATTACGAAATTGGGATAATAATGGAAAACTTCATCCACACCATACTTCTAGCAATGGATATAGATATTATTCACATGAACAACTAAATCAAGTGATGAATATAAAACCAAATCTTGATAGAATTGTTATTGGATATTGTAGAGTTTCAAGTAATAAACAAAAAGATGATTTGGAATGGCAAACGTGCTGACCAAGCAAGAAAACTAATGAATATACTTGGTTAAACAATGTTTCAAACAACGTAACAAAGCAAGCAATTAAAGATGCTTGTGAAACATATAATGTAAAAATCCAGTTTACAGATACACATGTAAAAGTAGAAGGTTTTGCAACTTCTAAAAAGAAAAATAAGCAGAAACTAAACTGGATAAGACTTGCAGAACATGATCGTATACCTACTGAAAACATAAAATATATGAATCCTCGTATTAAATATGATGGACTTAATTGGTATATAACGGTTGGAATTGAATATAAAGATTGTACTACTCTTCCATCAAATGAAGGCATTGGAATTGATTTAGGAATGAAAGATTTAGCAATATGTTCTGATGAACATAAATATAAAAATATTAATAAGACACAAAGAATTAAAAAACTAGAAAAAAGAAAACGCAGGTTACAGCGTTCTATATCAAGGAAATATGAAAATAATAAGAAGGAGGAAGTTACTGTAAAACAAGTAACATTGTAAAAAGCGAAAAAGAACTTTTAAAATTAAATCATAGACTAGCGGATATTCGTCAGAACTATTTACATCAAACTACTACTGAGATAGTGAAAACCAAGCCGTCTTATATAGTATTAGAAGATTTGAAGTTGTCAGACCGTATTTACAAATGTGAATGTGGAAACGTGATAGATAGAGATTACCAAGCTTCTTTAAATCTAAAAAGATATGGAGAAACGACTTTAGAACAACAATCTGTATCATAACACGTTCAAGTTAATACAGATATGTACTGATGCGTTTAGTCAGGAATTTACGCCTATGGAGTGTACAAGAACTTGTGAGTAGTATCTGAATTTATTCAGTACAAAAGCATACACGATGAAGTAGGAATGAAACATAAAAGTTTATAACTTTTTATAAGTTTTCAGTAACGGAATAAAATGAATTTCTATTTAGATACTCATACACATACATTAGCAAGTGGACACGCTTACAGTACAGTGTCAGAAATGATTAACGCTGCAAAGGAAAAAGGCTTATCCTTACTTGCAATCACTGAACATGCCCCCAAAATGCCTGGAACCTGTCACGAGTTTTACTTCCATAATTTCCGTGTTTTTAAAAATAAAGACTTCGGAATTGAACTTTTACTTGGAAGTGAATTAAACATATTAGATTTTGACGGACATGTGGATTTAGATGAAAATACGTTAAAGTCATTAGACCTTTGTATTGCAAGTCTTCATCTGCCTTGTTATGAACCGGGTACGAAAGAACAAAATACAAATGCCTATATAAATGCTATGAAAAATCCATATATTCATATCATAGGACATCCTGACGATGGAAGAATTCCAGTGGACTATGAAAAGCTTGTAAAAACAGCGAAAGAGAACCATATTGCACTGGAATTAAATAACAGCTCCTTAAATCCACTCAGCTTTCGTCCAAATGCAAAAGAAAATGATCTTGTTTATTTAGAGTTATGTAAGACTTATCAAGTTCCAATCTCTTTAGGCAGCGATGCACATATTTGTTACGATGTTGCTAATTTTACTTATGCTGCTTCCGTTCTCAAACAAGTAAATTTTCCAGAAGAGCTTATTTTAAATACCTCTTTAGAACGCTTCAAACAATATATGGAAGAACGAAAAAAATTTATAAAATCCATATAAAAACGCTTTACTTTACAACTTTATCGTGGTAAAATTAGTAACAGAATAAGGGGAATTTTATTTACATAAGGAGCGATTAGAATGAATAAAAAAATTAAAACCCCCGCTGTTGACCACTTATTTGAAGCCATATTAAGCTTACAGAGTCCGGAAGAATGTTATACCTTCTTTGAGGACGTTTGTACAATAAATGAACTGTTGTCCCTATCACAACGTTTTGAAGTTGCTAAAATGCTCAGAGAACAAAAGACTTATCTGGAAATAGCTGAGAAAACAGGTGCTTCCACTGCTACAATAAGCCGTGTCAATCGTTCTCTAAATTATGGTAACGATGGCTATGATATGGTCTTTAAACGTATTGAAGAAAAAGATGTAAGTCAATAGCCCAAAACACGCTAGGTCTTCTATGGTAATATGTATAATCATAGAAGACCTTATTAATACTATGTTTCTATCCGACTTTATTAATTCTGTTTCAAAACAAAATATATCAATTTCAAAGATTATTTCTTTACTTTTCCTATAACAATTCTTACTATTTTAACTCCACTTCCAACGCTTAAAATACAGAATTTGGCAATCTTATACTTTTTGTCCAACGAATGTCAAACTATGGTTAATTAAGAACCAAATTCCTCTCCTCCATTCAAATCAGCCGTCATAAAACACTTGTCATATAGTTTTCAATACTATATAATGTAAACCAGAGGTGAGAAACGTGGGCGTTAATAACGAAGAATATATTATGCAGATTATTCAAAGTCTGCAAAAATTAGACTATATTAAACCAGAAGAAATACCAAATATTGATTTATATATGGATCAGGTTACTACATTTATTGATGAACATCTCAGTGGTTCTAAACGTTATCCCGATGATAAGCTACTGACCAAAACAATGATTAATAATTATACGAAAAACAATCTGCTTCCATCACCAAATAAAAAGAAATACTCAAAAGAGCATATGCTTTTATTAATTTTTATTTATTACTTTAAAAATATTCTTTCTATTAGTGATATACAAACCATTTTTACTCCATTAACGGAACGATTTTATAATCATCAAAATGACATTTCTTTAGAAGAAATTTATAATCAAATATTTCAATTAAGTGAAGAACAAATTAATTCGTTAACCAAAGATGTTATACGCAAATATACAAAGGCAAAAGATACTTTTTCCGATACAGACAATGATGAAGACAAAGAATTTTTACAAACATTTTCTTTTATTTGTATGTTAAGTTTTGATGTCTATGTAAAAAAAGTTATTATTGAAAAATTGATTGATAAGACCGTTTCCGGAATTAGTGAACCAGATACAAAGAAAAAAAAGAAAGAAAAAAAAGAGAAACCAGAAAATTTGCAATAAAATTTTAAAAATTAATAAGAAAGGGTGCCTCATCGGTGACAGGTGATTATATGAACATTTTAGAAGGATTGAATAAAGAGCAAAAAGAGGCTGTTATGCATAATAAGGGACCGCTTCTAATACTGGCAGGCGCCGGTTCTGGGAAAACAAGAGTTCTCACTCATCGTATTGCCTATTTAATTGATCAATGTGATGTCAATCCATGGAACATACTCGCACTTACATTTACAAACAAAGCTGCAAAGGAAATGCGGGAACGTGTTGACCGTATTGTTGGTTATGGCTCCGAAAATATTTGGGTAAGTACATTTCACTCCACTTGTGTGCGTATTTTAAGACGTTATATCGAGGCAATCGGTTATGACAGAAGTTTTACTATCTATGATTCTGACGATCAGAAAACATTAATGCGGGATATTTGTAAATATTTAAATATAGATACAAAATATACGAAAGAACGTACTCTATTATCTGTAATATCTTCTGCCAAAGATGAATTAATAACTCCAGAGACATTTATGAAAAATGCTCAGGGGGATTTTAATCAGGAACGCTATGCAAACGTGTATATGGAATATCAAAAACGATTAAAGGCAAATAACGCACTCGATTTTGACGACTTAATTTTTAAAACAATTGAATTATTTGAAAAGAACCCGGAAATTTTAAGTAACTATCAAAATCGATTTAAGTATATTATGGTTGATGAGTATCAGGACACCAATACTGCACAATTCCATCTCATCAGCTTGTTAGCTTCCACTGAAAATGAATATGGTGAAATAGAGCATAATCTTTGTGTTGTTGGTGATGATGATCAGTCAATCTATAAATTTCGTGGTGCCAACATACATAATATTTTAAATTTTGAGAAAGAATATCCTAAGACTCGTGTCATTAAATTAGAGCAAAATTACCGCTCTACGAAAAATATCTTAAAGGCTGCAAATGAAGTAATTAAACACAATATAGAGCGAAAAGAAAAAGCTCTTTGGACGGATAATGAAGAAGGGGAACCGATTGCCTTTACCCAGTTCGATACAGAGTATGCAGAAGCAGAGGCAATTGTAAATGATATTTATCATGCAACCCAAGAAGAAGGATGTGCTTTTCAGGACTTTGCAATTCTTTATCGTACCAATGCCCAGTCTCGTATTTTCGAAGAAAAATTGGTGCGAAAAAACATTCCTTATAAAATCGTCGGTGCTGTTAATTTCTATGCCCGAAAAGAAATTAAAGACTTACTTGCCTATTTGAAAACCATTGACAATGGTTTAGATGATATTGCAGTAAAGCGAATTATTAATGTACCAAGGCGCGGAATTGGATTAACAACCATTGACCGTGTATCTCAATATGCAGCTGACAATAATATGAGTTTTTATAATGCCCTCCGGCATGCAAATTCAATTCCCGGTATTGGAAGGAGTCTTGCCAAAATAGAATCCTTTGTCAGCATGATTGAAATTTTAAAAGGTAAAATAAGTGAGCCGGATTATTCCATTGAAGATTTAATCAATGAAATTATTGAAGCAACCGGATATGTCGCTGAACTGGAAGCAGAAGAAACTGTTGAGGCAGAAAGCCGTATTGAAAATATCGAAGAATTAATTAACAAAATTATTGCTTTTGAATCTGCTGCCGAAGAAGCACCCACTTTAAGTGCATTTTTAGAAGAGGTTGC
This sequence comes from Velocimicrobium porci, assembly GCF_009696045.1. GTDB lineage: Bacteria > Bacillota > Clostridia > Lachnospirales > Lachnospiraceae > Velocimicrobium > Velocimicrobium porci. Next base: position 13,203 of record NZ_VUMT01000001.1, read on the forward strand.
ATTGGTTGCTGATATTGATAATTTAGAGGACAGTACAAATGTTGTTGTATTAATGACACTTCATAGCGCAAAAGGATTAGAATTTCCTTTTGTTTATCTTTGTGGAATGGAAGATGGAATCTTCCCAAGCTATATGACGCTAACCTCTGACGATCCAACAGAACTTGAAGAAGAACGTCGTCTTTGCTATGTCGGAATTACAAGAGCGAAGAAAAAATTATCATTGAGTGCAGCACGGCAAAGAATGGTTCGTGGTGAAACTAATTTTAATAAACCTTCTTGTTTTATAAATGAGATTCCACGTTATTTATTAAAACAGACCACCGAATCTCTTTCGCCTAAATTTCCAAAAAATACATCGACATTGGGAAATAAACCAAATCTTCCAACCGGTCGTCATCTTGCTCCAACACATGATTCTGGAATTTTTGGCAATCATCCATTTATTCAAAAAGGATTTGGTAACCGCAATTTAGAGCCAACCATGTTTGAAAAAGAAAAACCAAAGAAAGTAACTCCAACCGCATTAAAAGGCACTCCACATTACAAACCTGGTGATACTGTCTATCACAGCCGTTTTGGAGAAGGTGTCGTTTTAGATTTACAGCCATTATCTAATGATTATGAAGTAACCGTAGCATTTCAAAATTCCGGTACAAAAAAAATGCGGTCTTCTTTTGCAAAATTAAAAACAGTAACAAAATAAAATTATTCACGTAAATTTAATAGAAAATATATAGTAAAATCGTTACCAGAGTGGTATAATACTGACAAATATAATTTTTATATTCTTATTTTCTTACAATGACTAATACAATTACCAGAGAAAGGAAGTGCTTATATGTCAAACAAATTAGAAGAATTACTAAACACGGCAAAGCTTAACGAACTACTTCGTAAAAAAGAATTAGAAGATGAAAAAAAATCCTGTATTATGTGGGGATTAGCAATCCTAGGTGCTGTTGCACTTGTCGGTGTAATCGCATATGCAGTATATAAACATTTTACACCTGATTATTTGGAAGATTTTGAAGATGATTTTGATGACTTCGACGATGACTTTTTCGAAGATGTAGATGATACTGAAGAATAATTATAGTAAAAATTTTTATAGGGATGTGTACCATATTTAAATAAATGGTATACATCCCTTCTTTTTTCACATTTTTTCGTTTCTTTACATACTATGTTGTATAGTCATTAAGCTACCTTATCAGGAGGATTTCTTATGTATGACATTGCAATTCTTGGCGGTGATATCAGGCAAATCTATATGGCAGAACAGTTTAGAAGGCAAAACCTGTCCATAATTACTTATGGACTTACCCATCCGATGATTCAAGATGTATGTGCCAAAGGAGCATCGATGAAAGAAACCATTCAATCCAGCCATATTTTAGTTAGTGCGATTCCTTTCTCAAAAGATGGAATTACAATTCCGGCACTTACCTCATCGTCTGATATGACCATTTCTAATTTTAATGCTTCTATTCGTTCCGAGCAGGTTTTATTTGCAGGTATGATTTCTGATAAAGTCCGCTCTTATTGTCATCAGTGTAAGGTATCTTTCTTTGACTTTATGGAAGATGATTCCATTGCAATTGCCAATGGAATTGCTACCGCTGAAGGAGCAATTATGGAAGCAATTAACCAAAGTCCAACAAACCTTCATAAAAGCCATTGTCTTGTTTTAGGTTTTGGGCGATGTGCAAAAACACTGGCAGTTAAGCTAAAAGCACTGGATACCATCGTAACAGTTGCTGCACGCAAGGATTCCGATCGTGCAATGGCAGAAGCTTTTGGTTTTCATGCAATCCCATTAAACAAGCTTTGTGACATGCTCCCTCATTTCACTTATATTTTTAATACAATACCTGCCTTAATACTGGATGCAAACCTTTTATCCCGAGTATCGAAAGATGCCATTATTATTGATCTGGCTTCAGCACCCGGCGGGTTAGATTATAAAGCTGCAAAAGCTTATGGTCTTCATGCAAACTTATGTCTTGGAATTCCCGGAAAAGTTTCTCCAAAAGCTTCTGCACAAATTTTAACTGACAAAGTAATGGAACATGTAATGAAAAGAAAGAAGGGATAATCAATGACCCTAGAAGGTAAAGAAATCGGTTTTGCGATGACCGGTTCATTTTGTACTTTTAAAGTAATCTTTAAACAATTAGAAGAATTAGTAAAAACCGGAGCTCACATAACTCCTATTTTCTCAAACGCAGTTCAAAATATAGATTGCCGATTCGGTAACTCAAAGGAATTTTATGAAAAGGCAAAAAAAATCACTGGAAAAGAGCCAATTACAACGTTGGAAGGTGCCGAACCAATTGGTCCAAAGGCACTTCTGGATTTAGTAATTATAGCACCTTGTACCGGTAACACCTTAGCAAAATTAACATATGCTATGATTGATTCACCAGTTCTTATGGCTGCCAAAGCTCATTTAAGAAATGACCGGCCTGTTGTAATCTTTCCTTCTACAAATGACGCACTTAGTATGAATTTTAAAAACATCGGTGCTCTGCTAAATTGCAAAAATATCTATTTTGTTCCATTTCGGCAAGATAGCTATAAATCAAAACCTAACTCAATGGTTGCTAACCCTGAGCTAATTCTTCCTACAATGGAACTTGCTTTGGATGGAAAGCAGATACAGCCTATCATTTTAGCACCAAAATAATAAAAAATTTACTTTACTATCGCTCCAAATAATCGTATAATTCATATAGTTTTAAAGCTTTAAATTTTTCGAATAAATCTATAAGCTAAGCATATTTGGAGGGAAAAATGAAAGAACTTTTTTACACTTATCTGTTGCTAATAAATATAATTGGTTTTATTAGTATGGGTATCGACAAACGCAGGGCTATAAAACACCACTGGCGTATCCCTGAGCGAACACTATTTCTCACCGCCTTTTTTGGTGGAAGCCTTGGTACTGTACTTGCAATGTACTGCTTCCACCACAAAACAAAGGCAAAACCTCTGTCAATTCTACTGCCTGGATGCCTTTTGCTTCATACTGTCATAGCCGGATACATAATTTTTATAAAATAAAATCATTCGAATACAGTGCATATTATATTATAAATCTCAATCTCCCAATTTATAATATAATATGCCTGCCCGTCACCATTCAGATTCATGTTCCTAACTTCTATTTTATAGTTTCACCCGAACCTTATATTCTTTCAACCAGTAATTAATCTCAATTAAATAGGCATACATCTGAGGCACAGCCATTAATTGACCAAACCAAGGTCTCCCATAATCTGACTTTTGATTCATTAAATTTTTCATATATTCTTTATCAATAAGCTGACATACCGGTTCATTTGAATCCTCCAGAATCGCTGATAAATTTTCCTTCAATAAAGATTCATATTTTGGATCATAAGTTTTCGGATAAGGACATTTTTTACGATATATAACTTCTCTTGGCAATACCTTGCCAGCGACATCCTTTAAAAGCCCTTTTACTTCATTATTATGATACTTGTACTCCCAAGGGACATTATATAAATAAGATATCAACCGATGATCCGAAAATGGTACCCGTACTTCCAACCCACTTGCCATCGTCATCCGATCTTTTCGGTCTAATAATGTCGTCATAAACCATGAGGTATTTAAAAAACTAATCTCTTTCTGTCTCCGCTCTCTTACTGTTTCATCGCCTCTCAGAGGAACCCGGTTCATCGTCTTTTTGTACTGACACCGTACATAGTCCTCAAGCGGAATCCGATTTCGTAATTCCTGATTCATAACTTCTTTTCTAAAATCTAAGTTTTTTGACCACGGAAATGTATCATTTTTATAAACATCTTCATCTCGAAACCACGGATAACCTCCAAAGATTTCATCTGCACACTCGCCTGATAAACATACGGTATGATTTTTCTTAATTTCCCTTGCAAAATACAGCATAGAAGAATCAACGTCCGCCATTCCGGGAAGGTCTTTTGCCCTTACTGCATCAAACAGACAATTATATAGCTCAGAATATTCACACTCTAAAAATCTATGATTTGAATTAATATAGCAAATCATTTTTTCTACATAAGGTCTGTCTTCTTCCGGCTGAAATGAGGAAGATTTAAAATTAGCAGAATTGTCTTTATAATCAAAAGAATAAGTATCCAGTACTCTTCCCTGCTTTTTTAAATGAAGCGAAGCTACACTAGATACAACACTGGAATCTAAACCACCTGACAGTAATGTACAAATTGGAACATCCGATACAAGCTGACGCTCAATTGCATCAAATAATAAATATCGCGTATGCTCCACCGTATCCCGATAAGTTTCCCTATGCTCTTTTGGTTCCATACGAAAATAGCAGGTTACTTTAACACCACTATAATCGACATACCCCATATGACCCGGTGGTATTTCATAAATATCTTCATATACTCCACACCCCGGTGACCTTGCCGGTCCAAGTCCAAATAACTCACAAATTCCATACTCATTTAAAACAGGTTCAACATATGGATGCTCAAACAAACTTTTTATCTCGGAACCAAAAATAAACATTCCTTTTTTTACAGTGTAAAATAATGGTTTTACCCCGTACCGATCCCGACATAGGAAAACACTTCGGTCATAACTATCCCACACTGCAAAACTGTAAATTCCATTTAACTTATGGACAACTTCTGTTCCATAAGCAATATAAGCAAATAATAAAACTTCCGTATCCGATGTCGTCTGAAACGAATACCCATTACTTTGTAACTCCTTTTTCAATTCCTTTGTATTATATAATTCTCCATTATATACAATTGCATATTCCCTCCCATTTATCGTTCGTATCATGGGCTGTTTTCCACCCTCCAAATCAATTACCGATAATCTGGCATGGGAAAAAGCAACGTGTTCTCCAATATAACTTCCAAAGGAATCTGGTCCTCTATGAGTCAATTTTCGTCCCATTCGTTCCACAATTGGTCTATGCACAGCTTCTTCCAGCTTCAGATTATCCGCAAAATCACAATATCCTGCAATTCCACACATTATAATTCCTCCAATTTATTTGCTCTAAGTAAATATATTCAAAGAAATAAAATTTATACCGCTTGCGAAAACTTGCTATAACCCATCGTTTACTCTCATTTTAATTTCTCCGATAATGACATACTTCTGTTCGTTTATCCAATGTAGCAAATTGATATCCTTCTTCTTTCAGACGTTTTATAATAGCCGGAAGTGTATCCACTGTAACTGTGTTAGCTCCAGAATCATGCATCAAGATAACCGGTTCATTATACTTTTTAAAATCCTTTTCAATATTTCTCATAATAGATGAACTTGTCGGACTGCCAACAGAATCTTCCGCACTCACATTCCAATCGTAATATTCATAACCTCTTTTCCTCATTTCCTCTACAATCGTATCACAAATATTTGTAAGATACCCATTACAGCTTCCCCATGGGAAACGATAAACGGTAGTTTTTTTCCCTGTTACCTCTTGAATCTTATCCGCCGTTTTTAAGGCATCTTCGATATAAGCATCCGCAGAACGATAAATCTGTTCCGATTTGTGACAGTAAGTATGCACTCCTAATAAATGCCCTTTTTCAACCATGGTACAAAGTAAATCTTTTTTATCTTCTGTAATTTGCTCTCCAATCAAAAAAAATGTTGCAGGTACATGTTCTTTTTCTAATATCGCAATTACCTTCTCCGTATTCACAGATGGTCCATCATCAAATGTAAGATATGCTATTTTTTCATCTGTCTTTGTTTTTGCTGTGTTCGTTGAGCTTGCCTGCTTTACATAAACATGCCGCTCCAAAGCTGCACACATAAAAAGCATAAAAACGCAAAATACTGCAAGAACTCGCTGTCTAGACATTCGATCACCTCTTTTGTCTGTCAACTCATTCTATGCAGTATTTTAATAAATTATTTCTATCGAAACTTTTTAGCGCAAACGAAGACATTCAAATCTCGCTTTTGTTTTTAAACATTCTATTAATTCATCTAATCGTGCATCAATTGTATTATCTTCAATTACTAAATCAACCGACAATGCCATATTTGTAATCATATGGTCGTCCAAATCTTCTGGTGCCTCCTCCAAAACAAGAAGCTTTTCCCTATAATCCTTCGCATCTAAAAAACGCATTAAAAAAGCATTTTTATCTTCTTTCTCGTCTGAATGTGACTCTTCGTTTATCCATTCAAAACGATATTTTTGGCTTACTTCCGGATATTTTTCATGGTCAACTTCACTTAAAAACATAATAAGTGGTCTGACATATATTTTTCCCTCACCATATTGCTGTTTATATACAACCATTTCTTCTTCTGTCTCAGAATGAATTGCAATTGCAACTATTTCATATAATTTATTTTTAAAATGCCGATACACATCTCCGGGTTCTGGTCTCCTTGTCTGCATACACATGCCTCCATACTATAATTACTGTACTTCTACTGTCCAGCCAAATGGATCTTCAATACGACCCAACTGAATTCCAGTTACTGTATCATATAATTTCTGGCTAATTTCACCAATTCCTCCATCTTTAATCTGAAGCACAGTATCTTCAAAACGAAGATGTCCGACTGGAGAAATTACCGCAGCTGTTCCAGTTCCCCATACTTCTTCTAAAGAACCATCTTTTGCAGCCTCTAATAACTCATCGACCGAAATTCTCCGTTCTTCCACAGAAAGTCCCCAATGCTTACAAAGATTTATAACAGAATCTCTTGTAACGCCAGGAAGAATACTTCCATTTAATTTTGGTGTAACTACTGTTCCATTTATCTTAAAGAAAATATTCATTGCACCGACTTCCTCAATATATTTTCGCTCAACACCATCTAACCAAAGAACTTGTGAATATCCTTCTTCATGTGCTTTCATCTGGGCAGCTAAAGAAGCGACATAATTACCACCTGTTTTCGCCTCTCCAATTCCACCTCTGACCGCTCTTACATACTCATCTTCAATCCAAATCTTAACCGGATTCAAACCTTCTGGGTAGTAAGCACCTACTGGTGATAAAATAATCATAAACAAATACGTGCTGGATGGGCGTACTCCTAAAAATTCATCCGTTGCAATAATAAATGGGCGGATATAAAGAGATGTTCCCGGTTTTGTTGGAATCCATGCTTCATCCATCTTAACAACCGCTTTAATTGCCTGCAAAAAATCTTCCTCATCGATTTCCGGAATACAAATTCTACGATTTGTCCGATTTGCACGCTCAATATTTTTATTTGGACGGAATAATAGCGTTCTTCCATCATCTGTTTTATAAGCTTTTAACCCTTCAAACATCTCCTGTCCATAATGAAACACCATAGCCGATGGCTCCAGACTGATTTTTTGATATGGAACAACTCTTGGGTCAAACCAGCCTTTTCCTTCCTCATAATTCATTGCAAACATATGGTCTGTAAATATAGTACCAAACTTTAATGGATTATCTTTTTCCGGCAATGGTTTTGGATTAGTTGTTTTTTCATATCTAATGTTTAACATCATCTATCATCCTCTCATAATCTTATTTTTTTTTGCCAATATTATTAATAATAATAGTCTTTATCAACTGAATTTTCAAGTTTTTTTTGCTCATACATTTACAATAAATTATATATATACTAGCATATGTGTTTCCATTTTCCCGTACGATATTGATAAGAAGAAATCATCCAGTTTGCAAACCAACCGATTGGAACAGCATACCATATTATTTCAATTCCAAATTTAGGTGCAAATATAACAGAAAGCGCAACACGAATAAACAAGTTTACTAAATTTGCAATTGTAAACATTTTCATATCACCTGCACCACGCAATAAACCATCAACTGCCATTTTAAATCCAATTAAAACAAAAAACCACCCCATAAATGTCAAGTAATTCTGCCCTGTTGAAATTGCCGTAAATGTCCCATTTATTCCAAGGAAAAGAGAAATGATTGAATAAGAAAAACATTCTAATATAATACAAATAATCATTGCACAAGTAATTACCATTTGATTCGCAGCATGCAATCCTTTCACAACACGCTCCCATTTACCGGCACCAATATTTTGTGCTGTATAAGACGATAAAGCATTTCCAATTCCAGCCATAGGCACAACACAGATTGATTCAATCCTCATGGCGGCAGAAAAACCAGCTAAAGCTTGGGAACCAAAGCTATTTACAACAGACTGTACTAGCATCATTCCTATTGAAACGGTAGATTGCTGTAAAATAGAAGGCAATGCAATCTTTCCCATGGCAAATAATTCTACCTTATCAAATAATTTGGTATTCTCACAGTATAACTTTTTAAGCTCATTCATAAAAACAAAGAACGATAAAACAGCAGAAATCCCCTGGGCAATTAAAGTTGCCCAGGCAACACCCGCAATACCCATTCCAAATTTTGTTACAAGTATTAAGTCTAAAATAATATTAAAAACCGAAGAAAAAATTAAAAAGTATAATGGTATTTTTGATTTTCCAAGTGCGTTAAACATAGAAGATAACACATTGTACATAAATAAAAACGGAAGACCAAGAAAATAAATATTTAAATATTCAACTGACATATCTAAAACATCAGAAGGCGTCTTCAAAAGCATCATTATATTTTTACCGGATAAAAGTCCAATTCCGCCAAGCAAAATGCTGATTATCAAAAAAGAAATAAGCGACGTAAAAACAGCCAATTTCATTCGATTATAGTCTTTTGCTCCAAAATGCCTGCTTACAACAACAGATGCCCCAATTCCACCACCAATCGCAACACAAATAAATATATTGGTCAAAGAATACGATGCCCCGACCGCAGCCAAAGCCTGTTCACCAACAAAACGTCCAATAATTGCCGAATCTGCCATTGTATAAGTTTGCTGAAATAGGTTGCCTATTATAATCGGCAGTGCAAAAATAATCAAAGCCGTTATTGGCTTTTTCTCTACTAAATAGTCATTTCCCATTCTTTTGTTCCTCCAAACATTTCAATACACAAATATGGTTTGTTTTATAATAGTATGAATTACTTCTATCTCCTCCATTCAAAATTCCTCCATTTTCGTTTCATTTTATTAATCTGGAAAACTTTTATTTTCCAGACTCTGCGAATAAACTGTAAAAAAAGACCAACAGATTTTTTTCATCGACGACGGAAAAAAGTCTGACAGTCTTTTCTTTAAAAACACAAAATGATAAACCATTTAAAAGATGCAGCCGGACTGTAATATAATATTCGCATAAGGAGAGTTTTCTCCTGTACGGATTACAGCCTTGCAATGTTTTGTCATCTTCTTCAGCTCTTCGTGAGACACAAAATCCAAGGCAACCTTTAAATCATTTCCTGTAAACAATTCATTGACTTCTTTCAAGACACTTGGATTTTTCTCTTTTATTTCTTCCGCTAAAATAACCCTCTCGATTTTCATATCTTTTTCCACTTCTTTTAACACTTCCATAAAGCTTGGCACACCAAATCTAACAGTCAAGTCAATCCGTTCCACCTCATCCGGGATTGGAAGACCACAATCTCCGATACAAATCCAGTCTGTATGTCCCATATAGGCAAGTACTCTTGCAATATCACTATTTAAGATTCCTAATCTTTTCATTATAAGGCACCGTCCTTTCTAAGCTTTTCTAATTCAAGCTCTACTTCTTGATTCGTTGGCATACCACCTTGTGCACCAAACTTTTCTGTAGAAAGGCTTGCTGCCACATTCGCATAAAGTAATGCTTCTTCCATCTCCTTTTTCCCTGCTGCCTGCACAGCAAAAGCTCCATTTAACGTATCTCCTGCACCTGTCGTATCAGCAACATTTGCCTTCCTTGCCGGAATCGTGACAACCGTTCCATCCTTTTTACATACTGACACTCCCATCGACCCTTGTGTCACAATTAATTTTTCCGGATATTGCTTTAATATTTTCTCTAATGGCATCTCTCCAAAAATTAACTTTACCTCATGCTCATTCGGTGTCAAATAAGTCACCTTTTTAATTATCTGTTCAGACAATTTACATGCAGGAGCCGGATTCAAAATAATCGGAATATTCGCCTCACTGCACAAATCAACTACATATTCTACCGTCTCCATTGGAATCTCATTTTGCAAAACAACCATATCATACTGCTTTAGCTCTTCTTTTATCGAATCGACATAAGCTTTGTCAACCTTCCCATTCGCCCCTGCAACAACAACAATCGTATTATCATTTTCACCAACCGTAATAAAAGCAGTTCCGGTTGGACAATCCTCTATTTTAGCAATATGCTTTGTAAAAATATGCTCTTTCTGAAGATTTTCTACTAAATCTTTTCCAAACTGATCATCACCTACACAGCCAAACATTCCGACTTCCGCACCAAGTCTTGCCATTGCAACCGCCTGGTTTGCACCTTTTCCGCCCGGGATATAATGAACACTATCTCCTTTTAATGTTTCTCCTTTTTTCGGAATTCGTTCTGCTGTTACTGTCATATCCATATTAATACTTCCTACCACTGCCAGTTTCATGATAATCCCTTCCTTTCTTTTGTTGTTTCTCTTTTTATTAAAGTTACATCTAAAACTTGTTCTTGTTCTATTTTTCCGGCCTGTCCATACTCCATAATCGCTTTAACTGCCAGTTTCCCCATCTCTTTGATTGGCTGTTCAATTGTCGTTAACTCCTGCAATATCATATGGCTAAATGCGATATTATCAAAACCAATCAATTGCACATCCTCAGGTACCCGATAGCCTCTTTTTTTCAAGACTTTATAAACGGCAATTGCAACCATATCATTATTCGCTAAAATGCCATCTACATCCGGATATTTCAAAAGTACCTGCTCCGCCACACGAAATCCATCCTCATAATCATACTGACAATCAATATACTGAACCGGAATCCCATATTCTTTACAAACGGAAACATAACCTGCAAAACGTTGTCTTCCACTAGAATACACTTGCGGTTCCCGAAGCTTCACAATATTTTTACATCCACATTCAAGCAAGTGCTTCATAGCAAGCCTACTTCCTTTATAATGATCTGCATGAATATAAGACACACCATTCCCAGATGCAATCTGCCGATCAAGTGCAACAATGGGAAGATTACATTTTTCTATTTCTTCCTGTAAAGTTTCATCATTTGTCATAAGAATAATTCCTTCCGCTTTAAGCCGGGTAAGCATCTGTATATTCGCCTTTTCTTTTTCCCTATTATGATTGGAACTACAGAGCGTAAGACGATACCCGTTTAAGAAAGCTTCCTCTTCAATTACCCGTGCCAATTCACCAAAAAATGGGTTATCAATGCTGGGAACAATAACGCCAATAATTTTAGAATTCTTTTTATAAAGCGAACGTGCCAGTTCATTTGGTACAAAACCCGTTTCTTGAATTGCCCAAAGCACTTTTTGTTTTTTTTCCTCATTTACATTTGCGGTCTGATTCATCACTCTTGATACCGTAGACGGAGAAACACCGGCTAATCTTGCAACATCTCTTATACTCGTCATATCGTTCTTCCTAACTATTTAACAAATAGAATCCCCAAATTTGAAACCCGTTTCAAATCTATAAAATAATTATATTTTTATTTATCCGATTTGTCAATATGAACAAAAATTTTTAACAATTTTCCTTTTTATTAACATATTTGCAGAATGTATATTCCAAATTATAATATGTCTGCTCCTCAGACTCTAACTCAAGCGTCCAGTCATCTTCCTTATCCAAGTTTGGAAAATACGTATCCGCCTGATAAGCAAAATCAATTTTAGTTACATGAGCCACTTTACAATAAGGCAGCATTTGACGATAAATGCTCTCACCACCAATTACAAATACGTCTTCTGTATTATAATCTTTCACAAGCTCCAATGCTTCTTCCACACTATGTACAACAGTTGCACCATTTCCATCGTAATTTTCTTTCTTTGTTATAACAATGTTCAAACGGTCTTTCAGCGGTTTTCCACCCGGAAAACTTTCTAATGTTTTTCGTCCCATTATTATAACTTTATTTGTTGTTGTTTCTCTAAAAAAACGCATATCTGCCGGTATGCTTACTAATAAACTATTTTGATAACCAATTGCCCAGTTTTTGTCTACTGCTACTATTAAATTCATTTTCCTGAGTCTCCTTTTTTATCTAAATTTTAATCTTAAAATGCTAGTGACGCAGGATAGAAGAGAACAGTGCTGTCCCCTCACTTTCTTGCATCACTCTAACAGTTTGAAACAACTACATCTTTTAAATTGCAATAGGAATATTCTTAATTTGTTCCCCTGTAACATAATTTTCCAACTTAAAGTCATCCACTGTAAATTCATAAAAGTCTTTCACATCCGGATTTATCCAGAATGTCGGTGCATCATAGGTTGGACGTTCAATCAGCTCTTTAATAATCGGAATGTGTCGGTCATAGATATGTGCATCAGCAATTACATGAACTAATTCTCCTACCTTCATTCCACTTACCTGAGCAAACATATGGACAAGAACTGCATATTGACACACATTCCAGTTATTTGCAGCTAATATATCCTGACTTCTTTGATTCAAAATCGCATTTAACACTAATTGGTCACTTTCTTTATCCTTTGTAACATTGAATGTCATGCTGTATGCGCATGGATATAAATTCATTTCATGCAAATCTTCATGATTATATATATTGGTCATAATTCTCCGGCTATATGGATTATGTTTTAAATCATATAGGACTCGGTCAACCTGATCCATTTCTCCCTCCTTATACTTGTGTTTAATTCCTAACTGATAACCATAAGCTTTTCCTATGGAACCTGTTTCATCTGCCCAGCTGTCCCAGATATGACTGTTTAAATCATTTATATTATTGGATTTTTTCTGCCAAATCCATAATATTTCATCAATACAGCTTTTCAATGCTGTCCTTCTTAGTGTAATTGCAGGAAATTCTTTCGATAAATCATAACGATTTACTACTCCAAATTTTTTTATTGTATAAGCAGCCGTTCCATCTTCCCAATGAGGTCTTACCTTTTCTCCCTCTGTACTTACTCCATTTTCTAAAATATCTTTACACATATTGATAAATAAATTATCTGCTAAGCTCATGTTTTATATCCTTTCTTTTTTGCCTTCAATGTTTATTTTATTTATATCGTTGTTTCTTCCACATATTTTTTTATATTTGATAGATTAACATATTTTCTTGATTGTCCATTTTCCACAACAACTAAAGTTGGAGCTTGTCTTATTCCATACTCTTGCACAAGATCCAAATTTTCTTCTGCGTCTACCAGCTTATAATCAATGTCATTTAAATATGTTCTTACGGTTTGACAGTTTGGACATGTTTTAGTCGTGAATAAGTACATTCCATTTTCTGAGTTTTCTACATCTAAATTAATCTCAATTGATGCTAGATTTTCTTGCTTTTTTTCTTCTATTTTATGTTCTTTCGACTGAGCTGTACTCATATCATACAATTTTCGATTTTTATATTCCTGTGACTTTCCTTTGTTCCAATTTTTGACCGGTCTGTAATAGCCTGTAATTCGGCTGTATACTTCTGTTTCTGCACCACAGATTGGACATTGAAATTGTTCTCCACTTAAATAACCGTGTTCTCTACATATAGAATAGGTCGGAGATATTGTATAATATGGCAATTTATAATTTTCTGCAATTGTATGTACTAGTTTTGCCGCTGCCTCCCAGTCTGGAAGCTTTTCTCCTAAAAATCCATGAAATACAGTACCTGATGTATACAAAGTCTGTAATTCATCCTGGATATCTAACGCTTCGAAAATATCGTCTGTAAATTCAACCGGAAGATGGGAACTATTTGTATAATATGGTGTATCTCCTTCTTTTCCTGCTGTAATGATATCTGGCCACCGCTTGCGGTCATGTTTTGCTAACCGATAGGTTGTTGATTCTGCCGGTGTCGCTTCTAAGTTATATAAATCCCCATATTGAACTTGATAATCAGAAAGACGTTCTCTCATATGATTCAATACTTGTTTTGTAAATTCTTGCGTCTTTTTATCTGTCATATCTCTTTGGAGCCACTTTGCATTTAAACCTACTTCGTTCATTCCGATTAGTCCGATTGTGGAAAAATGATTTTCAAATGAACCGAGATAACGTTTTGTATATGGGTATAAGCCTTCTTCTAACAGCTTTGATATAACCTCACGTTTTACCTTTAATGAGCGGGCTGCTATATCCATCATATGATCAAGGCGGTTATAAAACTCTGTCTGGTCTTTTGACTGGTAAGCAATTCTAGGCATATTTATTGTTACAACTCCTACAGATCCTGTACTTTCCCCTGACCCAAAGAATCCACCTGTTTTTTTCCGCAATTCTCTTAAATCTAAACGAAGACGACAGCACATAGAACGTATATCACTTGGTTCCATATCACTGTTTATATAATTCGAAAAATATGGCGTACCGTACTTCGCTGTCATTTCAAATAAGAGCCGGTTATTTTCGGTATCGGACCAGTCAAAGTCCTTTGTGATTGAATAGGTTGGTATTGGGTATTGAAAACCTCTTCCATTCGCATCCCCTTCTACCATCACTTCGATGAATGCTTTGTTTATCATATCCATCTCTTTTTTACAGTCTTTATATTTAAAGTCCATTTCTTTACCGCCTACGATACATGGCAGTTCTGCTAAATCGTTTGGTACAGTCCAATCTAATGTAATATTCGAAAATGGTGCCTGCGTTCCCCATCGGCTTGGTGTATTAACCCCGTAGACAAAAGATTGTATACATTGCTTTACTTCTCTATATGTTAAATGGTCGGCTTTTACAAATGGTGCTAAATAAGTGTCAAAAGATGAAAAAGCCTGTGCACCTGCCCATTCATTCTGCATGATTCCTAAAAAGTTCACCATTTGATTACATAAGGTAGATAAATGAGCTGCCGGAGAAGAAGTAATCTTTCCCGAAATTCCACCTAATCCTTCTTTTATCAGCTGTTTTAAAGACCATCCTGCACAATATCCTGTTAACATTGACAAATCATGAATATGAATATCTGCATTTCGATGTGCATTCGCTATCTCCTCATCATAAATTTCCGATAACCAATAATTTGCTGTAATCGAACCTGAATTGTGAAGTATAAGCCCCCCAACTGAATAGGTAACTGTAGAATTTTCTTTTACCCTCCAGTCTTCTTCTTTTACATAACTATCTACTATTTCCTTATAATCTAAGATTGTTGACTTCATATTTCTTATTTTTTCCCGTTGCTTTCGATATAAGATATATGATTTGGCTACTTCTGTATAGCCGGTCTGCTCTAATACATGTTCTACACTATCCTGGATTGCTTCTACTGACACATTCCCTTCTTGGATCTTTTCCTGAAAATCAGAAGTAACCCTCAAAGCAAGTAGATTTATAATATCCTCATTATATATTTTGTCCGTCGCATGGAATGCTTTTTTTATTGCCTCTCCTATCTTCTCCAGCCTAAAATCGGCAATTTCTCCATCCCGTTTGATAACATGTATCATATCAATGCCTCCCATTTTTCATTTTATATTCTAAATATTTTATTACATCCTTACCTATTCTATCAAAGTTCTTCCCTTTCGTCAACCGCAAAACACACTATATATAGTACAGCAATATACTGCCGTATCTATATATAGTGCATTTTATATATCTTTACCAATATTCTCGTTTTGCATTAAAATTGTTTTTATAAATTTTTTTCCTTTAAATTCTATCATAGATTTCTTTTGGAACATATGCTTTTACAAATACTCCATCTTCCCGATAATCTTCTTCAATTAATTCACCATATTTTTGAATAAGCTGAATCAAACCGGCTTTATTATATGGATATAACCGTTCTATATAAATCTTTTGTTTACGAAGAATTTCTTGCAATACAGCTTTTATTTCTTCCATGCCTTCTCCGGTATGTGCAGATGCCAAAATAGAATAATCTGCCTGAAAGTCTTTAAAATTTCTTTTCTCAATTACCTGATCCTGCTTATTAAATACAGTTATAATCGGTTTATTTTCCACCTTTAGTTGTTTTAATGTTTCATACACGACATACATCTGCTTTTCCATCTGCGGGTTTGAAGCATCGACAACATGAATTAATATATCTGCATATTTTGCCTCTTCCAGCGTTCCCTTAAACGCCTCCACTAAATGATGAGGAAGCTTTCGAATAAAGCCTACTGTATCCGTCAAAAGAATTTCTTGCCGTCCATCTAATTTTAATACCCGGGTTGTAGTATCTAGTGTGGAAAAAACCATATCATCTGCTAATATTTCTGCCTGTGTCAAATAACTTTCGCAAGAACTTTTACCCGCACAAGTATAGCCAATTAAAGCTGCAACTTTTACATTGCTCTTTTTTCGTTTTTCCCTTACCAATTCCCTGTGCTTTTGAACATCTTCCAATTCTTTTTTTAAATGACTGATTCTTGTTCGAATCAAACGTCTGTCCATCTCAAGTTTTTTCTCACCCGGTCCTCTTGTTCCAATTCCACCCCCCAGACGGGACAGGGAACTTCCCAAACCGGTTAGCCTTGCAGCCCGATATTTTAATTGTGCTAATTCTACTTGAAGAATCCCTTCTCTAGTCGTTGCACGTTTTGCAAAAATATCTAAAATTACAAGTGTCCGGTCCATCACTTTACAATCTAATTGCTGTTGCAAATTATTCATCTGCGCAGGTGATAATTCATCGTCGCACAAAATACCTGTTGCATTAAGCTCTATCATTAATTCCTTCACTTCTTCAATCTTGCCTTTTCCAATATAAGTACCCGGATGAATCTTTTCCCTTTTTTGAATTAAGCTTCCTACCACTTCTGCACCTGCAGTTTTGGCAAGCTCGCCCAATTCCAAAATCGAATCCTCAATATCATCGCCCATTGTTTCTTGGACTCCGACTAAAATAACTCTTTCTTCTACTTCCTTTAAATCGTATAACTGCATCCTTTTTTTGTATCATTTCCATACAAATCAGAAACCATACATTCCTTTCCTTATTATTATCAATCTATTTTAACTTTTCTTTTCCAAATAAAAAACCTTTTATATGATAACATGCCCCTATATCTTTGTCCACTCTTGAAAATTTTCATTTTTTTCCTGATTCGAGTTTTATTCTATACTTTTATATAAAATTTATTCTGTTTTTTAATAAATTTATATAACAAAATCTATCATCTTATCACATTTCTTAGCAATCTATCTATATGCTATTGGATTTCCTCTTTTATTCTTTATGAAGAATTTATTTCTAATTATTTTCCAGTGTTAAAATATAATTAGAAAAGAGAACCTATTCTTTTGACATATATTTCTTTGAAATACAATACAAATTTCCAGTTCTCTTTTCTTTATTTCTTCAGTATGTTAATTCTTTTTTATTTACTTTCATTTCTTGCCTGCAATGCCATTTTTGCTTGTAAGTTTCTCTGGAATTGGTCGATGATAACCGCCAACACAATTACCAAACCTTTAATTACCATCTGCCAGAATTCAGATACACCACACATAACCATACCATCGTTGATAACACCAATTACAAATGCACCTACTATTGTTCCACCAATTGTACCGACACCACCTGCCATTGAAGTACCACCAAGTACTGCCGCAGCAATTGCATTCATTTCCCATGATTCACCGGTTGCCGGATGGGAAGCAGCTAACTGGGACGAAGCAATAATTCCTACGACGGCAGAACAAATACCTGAAATAACATAAACTAAAATTTTTACTTTATTTACTTTAACACCAGATAACTTTGCTGCTTTTTCATTGCCGCCAATTGAAAATACATGCCAGCCAAATGCAGTTCTCTTTAATAAAACTGCAAAAATAACAGCTAAAATAACTAAAATAATCAGACCAACTGGTATTCCCATAACACGAGAACCGAAAAAGCTCCAGCCTTGATTTCCCAATGCTTCATATCCTTTTAAATCGGAATAAGTTGCACCTTGTGAATGGATATTAGCCAATCCTCTTGCTACATACATCATACCTAATGTTGCAATGAACGGTGCCACATTAAATTTCGTAATAATCAGACCATTTACTGCACCAATGACCGCACCCAAAAGAATTGTAATTAATACAATCATTGGAACACTAAAATATAATGTTACCCCAAACATTTCTAATGTAAGACCTTTTTGAATCAAGCCACCTGCGATCATTCCTCCAAGTCCTACAATCGCACCTACTGATAAATCAATTCCTCCTGTAATAATAACATAAGTCATTCCAATTGCAAGAATACCATATAATGCCACATGTTTACCAATCAACAGAGCGGTATTCATACTAAGAAAATTATCTGCTGTTATACTAAAAAATATTAACAATACAATTAATACAATAAAGGTTCTTCCCTTTAACAATGTCATAGCCAACGTATTGTTGGAACTTTTCTTATCTGTACTCATTTTTCCTATCTCCTTTTCTGATTAGTGACCATGATGGCCCTTATAAGATGCCAGTACCAGTGTTTCTTCCTGAATTTCATTCCCCATAAGTTCTCCGGTCTTAATACCATTGGAAAGTACAACTACACGATCTGCAATTGATATAATTTCTTTTAATTCTGAGGAAATTACAATAATAGAAAGTCCTTGTTCTGCATATTGATTAATGATATCAAATACTTCTGTCTTAGCTCCAATATCAATACCACGGCTTGGCTCATCTAACAAAAGAATCTTCGGATGCGTTAAAAGTCCCTTTCCAATAACTACTTTTTGCTGATTACCTCCTGACAGTGATAAAATAGGAAGCCTTTTATCCGCAACTTTAATATGTATATCTTTAATCTGAGAATCTACCATCTCATTTTCCTTTTTAAAATCTACAAATCCCGCCTTTGTATAATCTTTAATTGCAGATAACGAACAGTTTCTTCCAATGTCCATTGTCTGAACTAATCCTTCTCTTTGCCGGTCCTCCGGAACCAATGCAAAGCCTTTATCAATTTGCTCTGAAATTGATTTGATATTCATTTTTTCTCCATTTAGATAAACTTCTCCTGTATGTTCTGGACGAAGTCCCATAATACATTCAAAGATTTCTGTCCGACCTGCACCCATCAGACCATAAATTCCTAGTATCTCACCTTTTTTTAAATCGAAGTCAACATCATGTAACAGATATCCGCCACCACTTTTTGGAAGCGTCAGATGTTTTACTTCTAATACTTTTTCCTGTTTATCCCAGTTAATATTTCTTTCTTTTTTGGGATAAGATTTTCCCTCGCCTGTCATCTGTTTTACAATCCATGGAATATCAATATCTTTTACATCAGCATCAGCTACATATTTACCATCCCGAAGAATTGTAACATGATCACCAATCTGCATAATTTCTTCTAAACGATGAGAAATATAAACAATAGAGATTCCCTGAGCTGTAAGTTCACGCATTATTTTAAATAATACCTGTACCTCTTGCTCCGATAATGATGAAGTAGGTTCATCCATAATCAAAATCTTTAAATCATCTTCTACCAGATTTCTTGCAATCTCAATCATCTGCTGCTGTCCTACTCTTAAATCTCCTACCAGTGTATCAACAGGAATTGGATGCTCTAATTTTTCCAGTATCCTTTTTGATTGCTCTTTATGATATTTATTATCCATTTTTAATCCGCTTTTTTTCTCTCTTGCCATAAAAATATTCTGATATACAGGCAGATTTGGAAAAAGATTTAATTCCTGGTGAATGATTCCTATCCCATGCTTTCTCGCTTCTGTTGTATCTTTAAAGTGTACTTCCTCATCACCCATATATAACTTTCCCTCACTGGGCTGCTCAATACCGGCAATCATTTTCATCAAGGTAGATTTCCCTGCTCCATTTTCACCAATCAGTACATTTACTTTTCCTGTCAGCAAATCAAAATTAACATTGTCAAGAGCTTTGGTACCCGGATAAATCTTACTGATGCCTTCTGCATGAAAGCATACACCTTCTTTGCACATACTTGCCATACCTATCGCCTCCTGAACTTACTTTACGGTTAAGCTGACCGGTGTGATTAATAATTCATCATTTTCTTCAGCTGTAAATGTTCCAATAAACTCAATTGATTTTCCCTGTAAACCAGCAGGGTCTGCCGGCTGTATTACATTCGTATCAATTAACGAATGAAGTCCCTGAGAAATGGCACCCCATTCTTTTTGATTTGTATAGTCACCAAAATTAATAATATCTAATGTATCACGGGTAGATGAACCTTTATAAATGGAGCCTATCTGAAGCTTAATTACTTCTTTTCCTTCATATCCATCCAACTTTACGGTCATATATCCGGCTTTTTTCTCCTGATGCACTTCTTCTACTGTTCCACTGCCCTTTACCGCATAACTGATGCTTCCTGAGGTTCCCATTGAATATTTTCCATATTTATCAGCAAGAGATGTCAAATCTCCATTTGCTTCTGTTAAAAATGTAGGAAGTTCAACTGCCTTGTTAGAAATGTCTTCCACTGCCGCATCCCACATTTCTGATACACTATCATCTGCATTAAATTCTGTTTTTCCTGTTAGTTTTCCTTCTTCGCCTATTTTTACTACTTTTACACATCCTGTCATGGTTGTCACTGCTAAGGCAAACACCATAACCAGGGCTAATACTCTCTTTTTCATGACCTTCTCCTATTCTTCTATTTCACAAAATAGATATTCTCTATTTGACTTGTCATCTTCTTACTCATTCGTTACAAAACTATATTCTATACTGAGATAAAATTTAGAATAACGGGGGTCATAAATGACCCCCTAAAATCTGTTGTAACTTAAATTACTCTTTGTAAACAAAAGTTTTTAAATTGTCAACATTATCTTTTGTAATGGCAACACAATCTACTAATTGTTTTTCATCTAATCCTGTACTGCCTTCTTTTAAGTATTTATCAGCCTGTTCAACTGCCATTTCAGCAATCAATGCACACTGCTGTAATGCAGTACCCGTCATTTTTCCATCTTTGATTAATGCCGCTGCTTCATCAGAACCATCAACACCGATAATCTTAATGTCTTTTCTTCCAGCTGCTGCACAAGCTTCTGCTGCACCTACAGCCATTGTATCATTACCACAAATAATACCTGTAATTTCAGGATTGGATTGTAAAATTGTTTCTGTTTTTTCGTAGCCTTCTGTCTGATCCCAGTTAGCTGTCTGTGTTGCTACACATTCTAATGTGTCATATTGATCGATTACTTCATGGAATGCAGAAGAACGAACACCTGCATTTGTATCAGATTCTTTACCTAATAACTCTGCATATTTTCCTTCTTCTCCCATAGCTTCAACCCATTCTTCAGCGATTGCTTTTGCACCCTGATAGTTATTTGCAACGATCTGAGAAATAGCAACACCTTCCTGGTTGATTTCACGGTCAATTAAGAATGTAGGAATTCCCGCATCTGCTGCTTTTTGAACAGCTTCGATTGTAGCATCTGCACCTGCATTATCACAGATAATTGCCGCAGCTTTGTCAGCAATTGCATTTTCAAATAATTCCATTTGTTTTGTTGCATCATCATCATGAGAAGCTGTTTTTACTTCATAACCCAATTCTTTTGCTTTTGCTTCTGCTGTATCGGATTCTGTTTTAAAGAATGGGTTGGAATGGGATGGTGTAATAATATAAATAATATTGGAGCCACCACCTGGAAGTACCTTTTGTTCTGCCTCTTCCTCTTTTCCATCATTTGTTGTTTCGTCATCTGTTGTTTCATCTTTGGTTTCTGTGTTCTGTGTGTCCTTTTCGGCATCTGAACTACCACCACAACCTGACAACATTGTAACTACCATTGCCATACTAAGTAACATTGCTAATAATTTTTTCTTCATGTTTTTTCCTCCTTAAGAATATATAGTTTTGTATTAAATTGCTTCATCCCCATGAAACAACTTATAGATAACGGGAAACTTTCCCGATCATCTCTACTTTGAAAGAACTTTTTTAACAGCCTCTTTCCACCCCTGATATTTTAATTTTCTCACTTCATCTTCCATAACCGGTACAAATTGTTTTCGGTTAATCTGTGAAAAAATAGTTTCTTTTCTATAAATCCCAACTGCCAGACCTGCTGTGTAAGCAGCTCCAATACCAGATAATTCTTCTGCAGAAGGTACTTTTACTGGAATCTGTGCCATATCACTTTGGAACTGCATTAAATATGTATTTTTTGTAGGTCCGCCATCAACCCGTAATTCTTCAATTGTTATGCCAGACTCTCTACTCATTGCTTCAATCACATCGGTTATCTGATATGCAATACTCTCCAGTGCAGCCTTCACAATTTCTTCCCGTTTTGTTGTCCTAGACATCCCCCATATTGTCGCCTTTGCCTCACTGTCCCAGTAAGGAGCTCCAAGTCCTGAAAATGCCGGAACCAGATAGGAAGTATCTTTTGGATTTGCTCTCTTTGCCAGTTTCTCTGTTTCTCCCGGTGATTCAATCAGCTTCAAATCATCCTTTAACCATGTAATAACAGCTCCTGTATAATTGATATTTCCTTCTAATACATAACTTACTTTTCCATTCATTTTCCACGCTAACGATGTTACTACACTTTCACTAAGCACTGGTGTTTCTCCAATATTCATCATAATGGAAGAACCCGTTCCATAAGTCGTCTTTATCATTCCTTTATTCAGACACCCTTGTCCAAATAAGGCTCCATGAGAATCACCCAGTACACCATGAATCGGTATCTTCTGATTAAAATAACCATCAAAATCTGTAAAACCAAACTCACCATCTGAGTCCGTTACTTTTGGCAGACATTCTGGCAAAATTCCAAACGCGTCGCAAACTTCTTTGTCCCAGCTTAATGTACTGATATTAAAAAGTTGGGTTCGGGAAGCATTTGAATAATCGGTCCGAAATTCTTTTCCGCCAGTTAATTGATATACTAACCAACTATCAATTGTTCCACAACACAATTCGCCCTTTTCTGCTTTTTCTTTCGCACCGGGAACTTCTTTGAGAACCCATGCAAGCTTTGCTGCTGAAAAATATGGCGAAAGCTGTAATCCTGTATGAGATCGAATCATCTTCGCATATCCATCTTGCTCTAATGTTTCACATATTTTTGCTCCTCTTGCACATTGCCATACAATCGCATTGTAAACTGGTTCTCCGGTTTTTCTATCCCAGCAAAGTGCCGTTTCTCTTTGATTACTGATTCCCAATACTTTTACATCGTCTTTGTCAATATTCGCTTTTTCAATTAAATTTTTTACAACCTGAATTGTATTTTGATATATCTCTATGGGATTGTGCTCTACAAAGCCTTTTTCATTTATAATCTGACGGTGAGGCAAATCTGTTCTGCAAATCAGGTTACCTATCTGATCAAACAACAATGCCTTCGTTCCCTGAGTACTTTGGTCAATCCCAAGTACATAATCCGCCATTTACAAATTCTCCTTTACTGTTTTCACAATTCCTTCTGCATTTAATCCATAATGATTAAATACCTCTTTTGATGTTCCTGTAATAACCGGTGCATCCGGAAGTGCCATATTAATTACCTTCTTTGGACACTCTGCCGATACTACCTGGCTTACCATTGCCCCAAGTCCTCCAAACGGAGCATGCTCCTCAACTGTAACAACTGCTTTCACATTCTTTGCTGCATTTATAATTGCTTCTTTATCCAGTGGTTTTAAACAGTACATATCTACTACTGTTGCAGATATTCCTTGTTCTTTCAAATTTTTTGCGGCATCATAAGCCGGTTTTACCATCTCACCACAAGCAATAATTGCTACATCTGTACCTTCCGTAAGGACAGTTGCCTTGTCCATTTCAAATGGACAATTTTCTTCTGTATAAACATCTTCTACTGCATTTCTTCCTACACGGACATAAGATGGCTTTTCGTCTTTCAAAAGTGCCTCTATTAAATATTTTGTCTGAAATCTGTCACTTGGAATATATACTCTCATATTTGGAATTGCTGTCATTGCTGCAATATCTTGTGCAGAATGGTGACTCATTCCCAATGCACCATAACTGATACCACCACTAATTCCAATTAATGTTACATTTGTATTAGAATAAGCACAATCAACCTTTGCCTGCTCATAACTTCTTGTTGATAAAAAGCAGGCAGGTGAAGCTGCAAAAGGCTTTTTGCCACATTTTGCAAGACCTGCGGATATACCAACTAAATCCTGCTCTGCAATACCAACTTCAACAAATTGCTCTGGAAATGCCTCTGCAAATGGTGTTAAGGAAGCACTTCCTCTAGAATCACTGCATAATACTACAATATCTTTGTCATCTTTTGCTTTTTCCATCAATACTTCGCATATAGCCTGACGATTTGGAATCTTATTCATGAAGTGCAGCCTCCTTTCTGGTTTCAAAATCTTTCATAATCTGTGCATATTCTTCTTCATTTGGCACTTTATGATGCCAGTTTGCTTTATTTTCCATGACAGAAGAGCCAAACCCTTTTATCGTATTTGCAATCACAACCGTTGGTTTTCCCTTCGTTTTCTTTGCTTCATCAAACGCTTCTTTTAATTCTTTATAATCATTTCCGTTAATAGAAATAACATGCCAGCCAAATGATGCCCATCTTTGCTTTAAATCTTCATGAGCCATAACATCTTCCGTATTACCTGAAATCTGAAGATGATTTCTGTCAACAACCGCACACAAATTATCTAATTTATATTGGTTTGCTGCCATTGCTCCTTCCCATACGGAGCCTTCTGCCAGTTCGCCATCTCCCATTACGGTATAAACCCGGTAATCTTTTTTATCCATCTTGCCTGCCATTGCCATTCCGACACTGACCGGAAGTCCATGCCCCAAAGAACCAGAATTCATTTCGATTCCAGGAAGCTTGTTGTTTGGATGTCCGATAAACTGAGAACCAAATTTGGAAAATTCTTTGATTACCTGCTCAATCGGAAAAAATCCTTTTTTTGCAAGTACCGCATATAATGCTTCTACAGAATGTCCTTTACTCATAACAAATCGGTCTCTGTCTGGATTGTCCATGTTTTCCGGGCTGATATTCATCTGTTCAAAATATAATTCAACAAGAATATCCATTACACTCATATCACCGCCTATATGCCCACCTTTTCCTTCTACAATCATGTCAATGACATTTTTTCGCAGGTCATAGGATAATGCCTTTAAATTTTCCATTCTGATACCTTCTTTCTTAAAGTTTACGAAAAAATTCTTTTTTAATTATTCGCCTCGCAAATAAGCCTTTACATCTTCTTCAATCGGATCATACAAGTCTGGTACAATGCCTATATATTTGCAAGCTTCGTATAATACTGGTACTACATCTTTATGAATACCCACGCAGTGATGAATATATGGACCTTCTACTATTTTTGCTTCTAATCGTTTGATATTATCTACTTCTACCCAAAGATAAGTACCCATTCCTTTTGGTCCGTCAATTCCTTTTGCATTACCAAGAAGTAAGGAATATTCTCCATTGTCACCATCAAATCTTGCCAATGTAATATCTCCATGTTTTGCTTCTGCTGTAATGCTTCCCGGATGTTCAAATGCCAATGGATAAGTTAACTTTGGTGTTTCTTTTGCAACGGAAATTGGCCATGGTCCACAATGCTGTAATAGTTCTCCGTTTGTAACATCTGGATGACGAATTGTCCAGTCAGCAAAGAAGCTTCTTGTTTCTCCCATTCCTGCTGCCTCTACCATCAGAGCAGTGATTGCACCATGAATGTCTGTTTCGCACACAACCGGAATTCCTTCTTCATTTAATAGGGAATTTGCTGCACAAGGCATAATTCCGATTTCTGATTGCAGCTGGTTCCAGCATTGGATTGCAATTGCCTGACAACCATACTTCTTAGCAAGTGCTTTCATTGCAACTTTTAATGCCGCAACGTTTTCTAATTCATCATCTTTTATTAAAATTTCCATATTCTGTCTGCAATATTCCATTACTTCTTTTACTTCTGTGCCTTCTGTTTTTGCAATCTTCATCTGGTCAGTAAGCTCAGGCATTGGAATTGGTGATAATTGAATATTAAATTTCTCTAACAATTCTCCTTCGTTGCACATAGTAGTAAAAAATTCAAATGGTCTTGTGGAAATTTGGAGAATTCTCATATTTTTAAATGTCTTTACTACATTACAGACTGCCAAAAAATCTCTTAATCCACGCTCGAATACCGGATCATTTAGTCTGCAATTTGTCATATAGGTAAAAGGAACTCGAAATCTTCTCAGCACCTTACCTGTAGCAAATAATCCACATTGTGTATCTCTTAATCTTGTGCCATCAGGCTCTGGTCTTTCATCCAAAGGTCCCCATAGAAGAACCGGAACGTTTAATTCCTTTGCAAGTCTGGCACATTCAAACTCCGTACCAAAATTACAATGTGGCAAAAATAAACCATCTATCTTTTCTCTCTTAAATTTCTCGGCAATTTTATACATATCCTCATCATTGTAAAGAAGCCCTTCCTCATTGATATCCGTTATGTCTACAAAATCAATACCAAGCTCATTCAAACGATCTGCTGTAAGCTTTCTGTATTTTACTGCATCTGGTGCACTAAAAATACTTCTTCTTGTAGGTGCATAGCCAAGTTTTATATTTGCCATTTTTATTCCTCCTCTTATCTATTGTATCTATGTTTATTTATAGTTCTTTTACACTATCCCGTTCTATAAATTCCGGACAAACCAAAATTTTAGTCTTTACAAGCTGCCTGGAATTCATCATCTCTAATACACGATGAACAGCCATTTCTCCCATTGCCTGCTTTGGAACCCGTAAACTGCTTAACCTTGGCGAAGATATTTCAGAAAAAGGCAAATCATCAAATCCAACCATTGATACTTCATCCGGTATCTTTATTCCTGCCTCTTTCATCGCTTTCATCGCTCCTAGTGCAATCATATCATTGTCTGCAAAATATGCTGTTGGCAATTTAGGATTTCTTTTCAAATAAAGCTTCATATCCTGGTAAGCACCATCCATTGTTGTAGATAATAATACAGTATACTCCGGATTATAAACTAATTGACTTTGTTCAATTCCTTTTAAGTAGCCACATTCTCTTGCCTGAAAGCTCTTGATACGGAAACTGCCTTTCAAATAACCAATGTTCTTGTGTCCTTTACTTACCAAATAACTAACTGCTTCTGCAACAGCGTCCTCATTGTTAATTAAAATTCCATTATACTTCATACTGTTATGCCAATAATCTATAATTAACAACGGACATTCTGTACTTTCAAAAAAGCGAAAATCCTGATCCAGCAGTTCAGCTCCAACTAACACTAAAGCAGAAGAGTCCTCTTCAACCAGGTTCTTAACCTGTTTTTCAAAATCCATATCTCTTCGGTCTAAATAGTAAATAACCATTTCATATCCATTTCTTTTACATTCTTTCTGAAATCCATCCATTATCATTGTAAAAAATGGTGTATCATCAATAATTAAACCATTTGTTTTATACATCACAAATCTTATTTTCTTTACAGTGGCTTCTTCATAATATCCTAGCTCTTTCGCCACTTGAATAATTGTTTCAGAAGTAGCGGAATTCACACCTTTCTTTTTATTCAGAGCATTGGAAACGGTCGCTGGAGAAAAACCTGTAATTCTACTAATTTCACGAATCGTCGCTTTCATATTTTACACCCTTTTCTCTTTTCTGCTTCTAAACATTATTATAAATGTTTTATTAGATTGTTCAAGTATTTTTCAAGTTTTATCATCAAATATAGCATTATATATTATATTTTTGTTTTTTATTTGTATAAATTGCACAATACTTTTCTCTTTTTATCTATTTTCTATTCTTTCTAATCTAAACGTTTATATAAACGTTTAGATTAATTTTCAGCATAAAAAAAATAGAAACAAAAAAACTTCAAGAAATGTAATATTTAGTTACATAACTGAAGTTTTTTCTTTCTAATTTTTTAATTTTTTTACAGTATCCCGTTCAATAAACTGAGTACATACTTGTGTCTTTGTAACAATCGTATCTCTTTTTTCAATTAGTTCCACAAGCCGTCTGACCGCAATTTTTCCCATTTCCGTATTAGGAACCCTGACTGTAGATAATCGTGGTGACGAGATTTCGGAAAATGGTAAGTCATCAAATCCAACAATCGAAATATCCTCTGGAATCCGATACCCCTGCTCCTGAAATGCTTTCATTGCTCCAAGTGCCATCAAATCATTGTCTACAAAAAATGCTGTAGGAAGTTTTGGATTCTTTTTTAAATATCCTACCATATCCTGATACGCTCCGTTTAATGTCGTTTTAACAGTATAAACGTATTCGTCATTGAATTTTATCCTGTGCTTTCGCAAAGCAATTTGAAATCCGGCAAAACGAGAACGAAATCCTTTAATCCGATAATTACCCCGAATATATCCAATCTCCCTATGTCCCCTATCAATTAAATACTCCGTTGCCATTCTCGCAGAATCTGCATTGTTAATTAATACTGCATTAAATTCCATTGACTCTGTCCAATAATCTAATACAACAATCGGACAAGTTGCTTTTTTATAAATTTCCAAATCTCCATCAAGCATTTCTGTCGCTAAAATTACAATTGCACTCCCCGCTTCTGTAATCAGGCTGTTTACCTGCTTTTCATAATCTGCATCTCTTTGATCGACATTATAGATTACCATTTCATATCCATACTGTCTGCACTCCTGCTCAAAACCATTGATAAGAGATGGAAAAAATGGAGTGTCCTCTACAATCAATCCATTTTTATGAAAAATTACCAGTTTAATTTTAGTGATAGAGGATTCATTAATATAGCCTACTTCTTTCGCCACTTGAAAAATCTTAGCTGATGTTTCTTTGTTGACACCTTTTTTATGGTTTAAAGCATTGGAAACGGTTGCTGGTGAATAGCCTGTCATAGCACTAATATCTCTTATGCTCACTTTCATAGAACTTTAAATAGCTCCTTTCCATCCACATATTTATTCTTTTATAATCATAGACATCTTTAATGCTGCTATATAAAGCTCCCTCAAGCTAAAATAGCAGCACCTGTCCTGTTAGAAAATGGCTCTATTATATTTCATTTCCTTTTTAATTCGTAATTCTTGATTCTAAAAACTCTTTTTCTTTTGACATAGACGCATCATCTGGGTATGTTTTCAAATAGGATTCACATACTTTCAACGCCTCATCAAAGCGAGAAAGCCTTTCCAGCGCTACAACCTCATTATACTTCAAAGGCTTCATCCACTCTGTATTTTTTATTTTCTGACCTTTTTTAAATAGTTCCAACGCCTTTTCATAGTTTTCTTTTTTCATATAACAATTACCATATTGGTTATAAACAAGTCCTAAGTCTTGTGTTGTTTCTTCACCAAGTAATTTTTTGAAACATTCAATCGCCTTATCATACTTTCCTGATTTATAATAAGCATCACCTAAGAAATAATAAGCATCTTTTATCCCATTGTTAATAGCTTCCTTAAAGCCAGCAATTGCCACATCATATTGTTCCATATAATAATACACTTTGCTCAAATTAAACTTATATTCATCACCTTTGCCAGAGATTTCTCTTGCTGCTTCCAAAGTTGCCGAAGCACCAGCCGTATCTTCAATCTTTACCTGTGCAAAATATTTGCCAAAATATAATTCAAAATTTTCTTTATCTAGTGCAATTGCTTTATCAAAATCTTCAATCGCCAATTCATAGTCACCCATTTTTTGGTCAGCCAATACTTTGTATTTTAAAATGTCCAAATCAATTTCACTTAACTCATCAATATCTAATGCGTATTGAAACAGAGAAACTGCTTTCTTGTAATCACCTTTTTTATAATAAGCAATTGCCTGGCTCCGATAAACTTTTTTATTATTTTTAGAAGCTTTTGAATCGCCGGCATCGTTAAATGCCTGGTCAAATTCCTTAATCGCCTCGTCATATTTTCCTTCTTCCAAATAAGTTCCGCCCTGTTCATAATGTTCTTTTAATTCATCTTTTCCGCATGAACAACATAGCATAACTGCCATACCTACAATAAAACATCCACGATAAATTTTTTTAAACTGCATGCTTTTTTCTCCTGTACTTAATATTTTTTCTTTCATTATAACACTAATAAGATATTTCAAACAACTCTTTTCTGGGAACAATTCACAACAATCAAAATAATCATTTCCAATTCACTCTGCTATATAATCCTGAAAACCAGCTGAATATTCTATTGTCCCATCATTTTTAATCCAAACAGCCTCTGTATTCTCCATTTTCTCAATCATCGCCTTACCTTTTTCTACTGGCATATTATAAAGAGCCGTAGACAAAGCATCCGCTGTCCCTGAATAACTGGATAAAACCGAAACAGACGCACAATAATTTGCCGGCATTTTTGTATCCGGGTTAATAATGTGATGATATTTCTTGCCATTTACGACATAATATCTCTGATAGTTTCCACTTGTAACAAAAGACTTATCTTCTAGCTTTACTTTTAACACATATGCCTGTTGACTGTCCATATCTGGATTTTGTAATCCAACTCTCCAACTCGTTTCATCATCTCTTGTGCCAATCGCACATATATTCCCACCTACACTGATAAGAGCTTTCTTCATTCCAATCTGCTTTGCATAATTACCTACCCGTTCAACTGCATATCCTTTTCCAATTGCACCTACATCCAAAGACATTTTTTTATCTTCTAAATATACGGTCGCTTTTTCTTTATCAATCTTAACTTTTTTAATATCCGTATGTTTCGAAGCTTGATTTAACTCATTCATAGTAGGAAGCTTTGCATGTTCCGGACTGTTAATTCCATTTGTACGATAATCATGCCAAATTGCCAACACACTGCCATAGGCAATATTTACTTTTCCATCCGTTAAATCATAAAGCTCAATTGCCCGTTCTAACAGTTCAATAATTCGTTTGTCCACTTTAACAGGTTTTATTCCCGCATTATCATTTATTGTCTTTATATTGTTAATTCCTTTATAAGTATCATAAATATTATAGAGTTCATGATATGTCTCCAGCTCTTTTTGCAGCTGTTCCACCTTCTGCTTAAAGTCTTCCTCACTCTCCTCATATCCAACAATTGTTGTAACCGTATCAAACAAATCCAAAAATTGTGCTTCGTATTTTGTAAGTTGTGATTTTCTCTCACAGCCTGATATAAACACAGCAAATACACTCAATACACAAATAATACCAATTAGCCTTTTCGTTATCTGCTTCAGCTTCTTCACCTCATTTTTAATAATCATTTCTGATTTACAAGGGCTGTCATAAGACAACCTATCCTATAACAGCCCTAAATCATTCTCTTTATTTTATTATAGCGGATTTATTCTGCACTCTCAACTGATTTTACAACATCCGTGATAAAATTACCAATATGAATTGTCACAGAAGCTAATAAATCATTATCTGCTGCTTTTCCTTCCTTCATCGCGATTCCATTTACTTCTTCTGCCGTCTTTCCAACCACATAATCAGCAAATGCCTTCGCTTGTTCATTCCATTCTTTTCCGATAGAAGATGCACTCTTCATTCCATACGTTTCTCCAAGCTCATCTTTTGTTAGGACTTCATTCTCAATATCAGTTGTAATTGTTCCTTTTTTGTCAAATCCAACTTTCGCCTGAGAACCATCAATATAACAGCTTGTAATTACTCCATTTTCATCTACTGTCGTTACAGTATAAGAAGAATCAATCTGAACCACTCCATCTTGGTCTTTTGTTGCATCAGAAGAGCTTGCCATAGATGTATTGATTGCAAGTCCTAATCTATCCCCTGTCTTCGCACCAAGGTTAGATGCATTCTGAACAGCTTTTTCTACCACTGTTTTAAAGTCACCAATATGAATCGTCACGGAAGCCAATAAATCATCATCTGCTGCCTTTCCCTCTTTCACCGCTATTCCATTTACTTCCTCTACAGTTTTTCCAACTACATAATCAGCAAATGCTTTTGCCTGTTCATTCCACTCTTTTCCAATAGCAGAAGCACTTTTCATTCCATACGTTTCTCCAAGTTCATTTTTTGTTGAAAATACAGTGTTTTTATCAGTTGCAAGCGTTCCCTCTTTTGTAAAATCAGCCTTTGACTGTACTGCATCAATCACACATTTTGTAATTACTCCATCTTCGTCTAATGTGACAGCTGCTGCAAGAGAATTAGCAACTGCCTGTCCATTCTCATTTCCTGCCTCTTTTGAATCATTTAACTTTGTTACAACTGCAAATCCTGTTTTCATTTGTTGTTCTGTTTTGTTTTGATTCTCCTTTTCTTCCTGCCCTACATTAGTTTCCGTCTGAGTATTATTATTGTTTGATGAATTTTCATTGGAAAGATTCGATTTACAGCCTGCCATAAGTGAAACTGTCAACATCATACTAATTCCTAATACTATCTTTTTTTTCATTTTTCATTCCTTGCATAACAAATTGATAAACAAATCTATTATACATTTTCCTTTCTCTTTATTATTATATTTTCTTATACTTTCTCTTTATCTCTAAATTCCACAAAGGAATATTAATAAAACATCTGCTCCCATAATAATCACATAATTCTTAATCGAGCATAAAAATGTAGTTTCTTTTCTTTGCTCCTTTAAAAATACTTTTATATTTTTCCAAACAGGAACAATTGTAATAAAAAACAAACTGTAAAAGGTCGGAAGTATTCCAAGTAAAATCATAGCAGCTGCTGCCACATAAACGATATAATATAAAAACTGAAATAAAATAAACGCTTTTTCCCCGAGATAATAAGGCAATGTATACCGTTTTACTTCAATATCCTTCTCTAAATCGCAGATATTATTCGCAAGCATAATATTTGCCGTTGTGCAAATCGGTGCAATTGATAGAAAAAAAATTGGTATCCATTCCCTCCACATAATCATAAAAGACAAACTTTCCAAAGTAAACTCGTAGGAAAGAAAATGGTTCTCTGGCATATTAATATAAAATAAAATAAATGGAATCAAGAATCCATAAAAAATCCCTGAAAATATTTCACCCAGGGGCTGTCTTGATATTGGAACCGGACCATAGGTATACAAAATTCCACACAAAAAACAAAGCCCTCCAAGAAAAAATACAACCCAATCTGTCAGCCATGCTAAATAAAGTCCTAAAGCTGCACTTGCAAAAAATAACACATATATAATCAGCAATGCCCTTTTTCGCTCAAACTGTAATTTTTGTGTATTTGTTTTTGTATCAATATAATTATTAACTGCCGTTGTAGTTAAATCAAATAAAAACATAGATAAGAAGAACACTACTGTAAGTCTTCCATTGATTGGCTGATCAATATAAAATAAATAAGCACATGTCATAAGAAAGGCAAATATACTTGTAATTTTTGTTTTTATTTCAACATAACTTAAAAAATTCCAAACCAGCCCTGCTTTCATACTATTATCCTTTCCGCTGCAATCCAAAATATGCTTTTTCTGCTAATTTAGTAAGCTTCTCTTCCTTTTCCTTTGACAAATCTAACGCTTTAATTGTCTGAATCGCTTTTTTTAAATACTGCTTTGCAATTCGCTTTGTAAAAAAGATTCCACCTGCATGATAAACCGCCTCATTGATTTCTTCCCTCATAAGTACTGTTTTTTCTGCTTTTTCACGAAACCTTTTATCTGCATTTAACGTATAAATAAGAGGAAGCGTAATAACCCCCTGCTCATAATCAGATTGTACATTTTTCTTTGCTACAGTTTCTTTTTCCTCAAAATCAATGCAGTCATCTGTCAATTGAAAAATCATCCCAACATAACGTCCTAAATGACGGTATAAACGAAGCTTTTCCTCGTTCTTTTCCGCCAATACAGCTCCTCCATAAAAAGAAGCTTCAAACAAGGCTGCCGTCTTACCGCTAATAATACTTAAGTAACGATACATTGACAAGTTGAGATTTCCATTGTTTCTATGCTGTAAAAGCTCTCCTTTGCAAATTTGATTAATGTAATTTGGAAGATAATATGTTTCATACTCGTTCTTTGTTTCTGCTTTAACAATCTCCTGCAAAGCAACGGAAAGAAGATAATCTCCACAAATAACTGCTGTTTTTCTTCCAAATTTCTTTTGCATTGTCTTAATTCCTCTTCGCATATCTGCTTCGTCTATAACATCATCATGTACAAGCGTTGCTAAATGAAGAATTTCAATTGCCGTAGCAAAAATTACAGCATCTTTATGAATCAAGTTATTTTCATCCATCGCACAGCTTAATAAACTATGTGTCCGGATAAATTTACCCCGTGCTTTAGAAAGATATGATGTATAAGCTCGAATAATTTTAGGAGCGGTTGTTAAAATCTTATCAACTCTGAACACAACTGCTTCAAATGCTGTATCATATTCCATCCTTGTATCAGTCATGATAAATATACCACCTTTTCACAAACGGAATCTTTTTCCATTGTTTCTTTAACCAAGGCATTACGTAATAATCCAAACCAAGTGTCCTTCCTCCACCAATCAGTAACGCAATACCTGCAAAAATCATCCAAAATGTATTCAAATATAATCCTGTTGTGCATACAAACATAAATTGTAAAATCAAAGATACTACTGCAACTGGCGTTGTAAGAAAACCTCCCATTAATGCAAACCCAATTCCAATTTCAATAAGTACAATCGTTATCTGCATAAAAATCTGCATTTCATCACTGGATAATACAATCGTATCGACAAACCAATTAATAAGAGGGACATTTAATTGTATTGCATAATCCGCTAATCCGGAAGCAGCAATCTCCTTCCCACTTACCATTGATATATCAAACAAACCCAATATATTATAACTAAATATAGCCACTCCGCTTGAAACTGCCTCTGCTGCTCCTGTTGCCTGTGCCGTTGCATCAATGGCACCAGTCGCTTGAGAAATTGCGTCTAATGTGCCTGTTGCATTGGACATTCCATATAAAATTTGATCAAACCAAGTTCTGGCACCGCCAAAAAACCCAGTCAACATTGGATTCTGAAACCAGCCTTCTAAAATTTTCAAAATTCCTTCAAATGCCCAAACTGCCCCAAGCCAGACTCTCAATGGAACTAATAAAAAGCTCGGTGTCCGGTTAGAAAAATGGCCGCCCACAAAGCTCCTGCAATGGCGAACTGTAAAAAATTCATGCTTTGTATAACTAAATACCTTGTTCCAACCAAGTACCTGAATAAAATAAATAATATTAATCAGATGTTTTGCAAACATAGCAAAAAAAGAAGGAAGATTAAACATATGATTTGGCAGTCCGACTCTTGCTACACCATATCGTCCCCCAACCGAAACCATTACCCCATGAAAAGAAGGTTTATATACTTGCATTTCTTTTTTTCCAGTTATTGAAACCGTTATATTATGCGCCGCCACATCAGCACTCTGTTCACAATTTTCTACCATTTGAGGTACCGGTGATTGTTCTCCTTCCGGAATATACATCATATTATCACCTACAACATAAACCTCTTCCCGCTCAAGAGAGCGAAGATACCTGTCAACCTCAATGCGTCCTCTTCCAGAAGCCGTTAACAGTTTGGAAGTTTCCTTTGTAATCTCTGCACTTTCGATTCCGGCAGTCCATATAACTGTTCCGGCGGGCTTTCTATGAATTTCTTCTCCTTTTTTTAGTACAATAAAGCCATCTTCTATCCCAACAACACTTGTTTCTAATTGAACTGAAACCCCCATCTTAGTCAATCTTTTCTCTACCTTTGCAGATAATTTTTCTGGAAGAATTGGCACAGTCCGTTTCAAAATATCAACATCGACAATTTTTACCAAAGAACGCTCAATCTCAAATTCTTCACAAAGAACCGGTATATATTCCCCTAATTCTCCCGCCATTTCTACACCAGTAAAACCAGCTCCTACAATATAAAAACTAAGTAATTTTTTCTTTTCCTCCAGATTTGTTTCGCAGGAGGCTTTACGAAACTGAGTTAAAATCCGCTCCTTTAGTAGAACTGCATCCTCATAAGACCAAAGCTTATAAGAGAACTCTTCTGCACCCGGTACACCAAAAAAAGTAGGTTTTGACCCTGCTGCCAATACTAAGTAATCATATTCATATACTTTTTCTTTTCCATAAACCACCTGCTTATCAAACTCAATATGACTTACTGTGTCTAAAATAACATTTACATTTCTTCCGGCAAATATTTTTTTCAGGCTCATTTTAATACTATCCTCTTCCACGCGGTTTGCCGCCACCTCATGAAGCTCTGTCAACATAGTATGAAAAGGATTCTTGTCAATAATAGAAATGCTGACTTCTTCCTTACGCAATTTTTTTTCAAGTTTTTTTGCGGTCAGCACACCTGCATAGCCTGCACCTATTATTACAATTTTTTTCATTGCATTCTCCTCTTTCTTTCTAAAATAAGTCGTTTTTCGACAGGTTATTTTATCATGATATTTTTTATTCTTCCGTAACATTGTTACATAAGCAGTAATTTCTATATCTTTTTTAACCCGTCAAAATCTAGAATGTCAATCTTTCCTCTTGACAATGAAACAAATCCAAGCTTTTCAAATTTCTTTAACAGCCTCGATACAACTTCTCTCGCAGTTCCGATGTCATTTGCCAATTCTTCATGTGTAATAAAAAGCACTTCGCTTTGATTCCACCTGCTGTGAGCGATTAAACTATCAGCTAATCTTTTTGAACTCTTTGTAAACGCAAGATTTTGAACAACCGAAATCACTGCCTGCAAATGTTTCATTCCAACTTGCCAAATAAATTCACTTACTGCACTACATTCATCCGATAGCTTTTTGCAAATCGTTTCCGGAACCCAATAAACGACTGAATCCTCCTCTGCTTCCATATTAATATCAATCTGCCCATCGCTCATCATAGAAAATACACTCCAGATATTTAAATTTTTATTTTCAATCCGATATAGTGTTATCTCGTTCCCATCACTTGTAGAAAGAAAGACTCTAATTCTTCCACTTATAAGAATCTTTAGACCAGCATCTTCTTTTTTTACATGATATACTTTTGCTCCTTTCTGAAACAAAAGTTGTTCTAAAGATTTTACTACTAACTGTCTATCTTTTTCCGATAGAAAATACCAAAATGGCAGTACATTTTTTAACTCTGTTTCCATCTCTGTCCTCTTTACATAATTATTTAAATTTTTCTTTTATTTAAATTGTTCCCCCAAATTTAACACCACAATAACAACTTCATTTTTTTAGCAAATTGCACAATAATATAGTTCTTTTTTCTCCATTTTTATTTGTATTTTTTTCTTTTCTCTTGACATTAGTTTATTGAAAGCAAAAACCGCAAACCAACAATCAGGAGGTGAAATTATTATTAAATCCGGTATTTGTTTTCTTACAACAATTAAGTACATAGCATTTGAACATTTTTAAGAAAAAGTGAAAAGAGGAGGATATATGAGACGTTTACTAAAACAAATTTCAGCGTTTGCATTAGCTTCGCTAATCGCAGTCACCGGTCTTCCAGCTGTTCATACATACGCTGAAACATCAGAGCCAAAAACGGAAACAAATATGAATGGGGTTACTTTACCAGATGGATACCATAATAGGAAGGTCGTGGGGTACTTTCCTAACTATGCCTTAAACTTAGAACCACATAAAAATTTTAGTATTACAGATTTGCAGTGGGATAAATTAACTCATGTCCAATACGCATTCGTTGTTGCTGACGAAAATACTTATGAACTAGTCCCTTCCGATCCTAAAAATGACGTTGAAAGTACATTTGACGGAAGAAAGTTTTATCACAAAGGAAAAGAAATCAAAATGGATAATTCATTAGACTATAAAGGGCAGTTTAATCTAATGAACCAAATGCAAAAACAATATCCAAATGTTACTGTATTAGCTTCCACAGGGGGCTGGGCTGCCTCCAGAACACTTTGGAAAGTAACAGATAATGAGGCAAATATGAAAAAATTTGCAGATTCTGCAGTCAAATTCATTCGTAAATACGGATTTAATGGTATTGACATCGACTTTGAATATCCATCGGAAACAAGCCAGTCTGGCAACCCTGCAGATTTTGACTTATCCGAACCACGAAGAAAAGGAATCTCCGAACGTTATACCCAATTTATCCATATTTTGAGAGATACTTTGGATGAAGCTGCAAAGCAAGATAACACCTATTACTGGCTTACCTCTGCTGTATCTGCTTCTTCCTGGGTACTGGGTGGTCAAACAAGCAGTGAATTTCTCGATTACTTAGATTTCGTATCGGTTATGTCATATGACTATCATGGGGGATGGAATCAATATGTAGAAAATCAGGCAAATCTGTTTGCCGACCCAAATGATACAGAAACAATTAACATGGCACTTCCTACATTAGGCTTCGACTGGTCTTATCACTTCTATCGTGGTGCTGTCCAATCTGAAAAAATTTTAATGGGTGTTCCTTATTATACGAGAGGATGGACAAACGTATCTGGCGGTACAAATGGACTTCACGGAACTTCCAAAACCCCTGCTGTCGGAAATGAAAATATTTGGCACGATGACGACGAAAATGGCAAAGAGATTCCAGCAGGTGCTAACCCATTATGGCATGTTCTTAATTTAATGAAAAAAGATTCCAATTATAAAAAATATTGGGACAATGTTGGAAAAGTTCCTTATGTATGGAACGATGTAAATAAAACGTTCCTCACATTTGAAGACGAACAATCCATTCAGGAAAGAATCAATGTTGTAAAAGAAAATAACCTTGGCGGTGTTCTAATCTGGGTTATGCATGGTGATTACAGTTATGATGAAGAAAAACAAGAATACACCGTTGGCGATACCTTAACATCTATGCTTTATAATCGGTTAACTCAAATGGGACCTGCCAAAGTAACCAGTGACATTGACGTTAATGCCGAAACAGCAGACTTTGATGTTAAATTTGGTGGAAAATATGACCATCCAAACTATACCTATGAAATTTATTTAACTAATAATACAGGGGAAGATTTAAAAGAGTGGGAACTTTCCTTTGATTTACCAAAATCAGCTGTATTTTCTTCTGCATATGGTTCTACATTCTCTGTAAAACCAAGTTCGAACAAAGACTTTAATACCGTTACTCTAAAAGGACAAAGCTGGAACGGTCTTCCAAACGGAGGTACCGCAAAATTACAAGGTGCAATCAAGTTAAATTTTGCAGGCGTTAAAAACTTTAAACTAAATGGAAAATCTATGAAATCAGAGGTAGAAGCTGAAAGAAAACGTCTTGGAATGGAATCTTTGCCTCCAATTGAGAAACCAGACGTTACTCCTACTCCAACCGATAAACCAGATCCTACTCCTACAGAAAAACCAGAAGTTCCCCCAGTAGCAGACGACCATGCAACGCAGGCACCTGCAGTTCCCGCTGTTACACATGATAATTGGGATAAAGGAAATAATTTCACAATTACATGGAATCTTTGGTGGGGTGAAAATGCCTCTAGCGCAGAGATTTATGAAGATGATGTGCTAATCGACTCCAAGACACTAACTCCAAATTCTCCTAACGCTCAATCAGGAAAATTTGCATTTAAAGATGTTAAGTCCGGAACTCATACTTATAAAATTGTATTAAAAAACAACAAAGGAAGCTCTAGTGCTTCTGTAAACGTAACGGTAAATTAACAGAAACAAAATCTATATTTAAAACTATAAAAAGGGAACCTTTTGAATCTGTATTTTATATCACTTCATTAAAAAAAAGGTTCCCTCACTATTGAAAATACGCTGCTTTTATATGAGATTTCTACTTTTCAAAATTTGATATCACTAAGTCTCAGAACTATTGTTTAATATCTTCTTTACCTTTCCCTTTAATCTCTGAGTTCTTGCATTCATACAAACAGAATTGACACAAAAGAGTTCTCCCATCTCCTCCATTGACAATCTGTATTTGTATTTTAATTGAATCATTCGGCACTCGTCTTCCGTTAATTGCTCTTTCAACAAAGTAATATATTGCTTTAACCGGATATTCTCGATTACTTCCGCCTCAATATCTGTCGAATCAACCGCATATAGCAGGCTTTCTAAATCTTCGCTATTCTGCCGTAACTGAAGATGTAATCCCCGATTATAATTGTAGCAAATATAACGAGCTGTCTGTGCCAACCAAAGTTTTGGATTTTCTCTTTGTTTTAATCCTTCTTCCTTTTCTATAGCTATCAAAAACACTTGATGTACGCAAGATTCGATTTCACCGTTATCTCGGATATAAAGCTCGTTCTTCACAATATGATACAGATAATTATAGTACTTTTCATACAATGTAAGAATAAAATTACTCTCCACAGCTAACACCCCTTCACTGTTTTGCACTTCACAAAAAGCAGCTACTTAGAGTTTACAGTTATTTACATCCTTCGAACACTGTATTTTATGTGATTTTTAGTTTATTCTTGTTCTTTCATTTACTTAATGTGTAAGAATATCCTTAAATGGTCTTTCCCTTATATCCAACAGCAAATTTGGAAAGATGATTCGTTGCAAAACTAATCGTCTTTGATTCTCTAGAATAAACAGAATTTGGTACTTCCACTGCCTTACCATTTGCATTAATATAATAGATAACTAAGTTATCTGCTTTCTCCTTCGCAGCTAATTTGTAAGGAATAGATACCCTAATTTTCCCCTTTCCAAATTTAGTAATCTTTTTCCCAGTTTTATCAGTGATACTAAAACCATAAATAGGACGCTTACCTATCTTCTTCTTTGTGCTTGCAGATAAATCATTGGCATTTACCTTAGTTATTGTTATA
Source organism: Velocimicrobium porci (assembly GCF_009696045.1). Classification (GTDB taxonomy): domain Bacteria; phylum Bacillota; class Clostridia; order Lachnospirales; family Lachnospiraceae; genus Velocimicrobium; species Velocimicrobium porci. Next base: position 54,012 of record NZ_VUMT01000001.1, read on the forward strand.
TCCTTCGTTGACTGTTTTCGAATTTCCTTTAAGGCATTCAAATCAAGTGACGTAGTAACCATACCACTACTAACACCCACTTCCCCAACACGATTTTTCATTAGTTCTGCAATTGTCGCTTTTGGCAGATTGAAAGCAAACTCCTTTGCTTTCTTGGTATCTACTTTTACTGTTATAGCAACGTCATCTGTTTCTTTCCCATTCTTTTTTGCTTCTGCCTGTTGCCTTTTGATAGCACTATTTGCCACAGAGCTGCTCAGTGTCGCCGTTGCTTTATCTCCTTGGTATTTAGCTTTCACTGTCGTAATAGTCTTTGTTGACGTTTTTGGGAGTTCTGTTGCCCCCGGAGGAGTTATACCAGAATTATCCTCTTTGGCACCGTTATTGCCATTGGATGGGCTTCCACCGTTCGATAAATTATCTCCATCGGATGTACCTCCACCGCTCGATGAATTGCCTCCGTCAGACATACCTCCACCACTCGATGAATTGCCTCCGTCAGATGTACCTCCACCATTTGGTGAATTACCTCCGTCAGGTGTACCTCCACCACTCGATGAATTGCCTCCGTCAGGTGTACCTCCACCACTCGATGAATTGCCTCCGTCAGATGTACCTCCACCACTCGATGAATTGCCTCCGTCAGATGTACCTCCACCACCATTTGAATCAGATCCAGAAGAATTAGAATCTTCTATAGGCCGTCCCTCCAGCCTACCACTGCCAATAATTTTACCATTGTTCTGAAAATCACCTTCATTGCGGATAGTCCCATTATTTTCTATAGTTCCACGATTAATCAAAGTACCCTCGCAAGTCAAGATAGATCCGTCTGAAATAGCAAGTTCTGTATTCTCTGAAATAGTCATTGTAACCCCTTTTGGAATTGTCGGATTTCCTTTGACTTCCCAGTTATCATCTTCCCGTTTCAGAATAGCATTATCGAAGGTCTCACCAACTGCTACACCGACTAACTCCACATAACCATTTGTATTACCTACGACATTGCCATTCTGGCTGCCTCCATAAACATTCACTACTGTACCACCTGTCACAGTCACAGAAGTGTTACCTGCGATATCACCATCTTCGCCGCCGCCATAGACATCAGCTACTCGACCACCTGTCATAAAGATGCTTGTGCTCTCTACTTTCTCATCCTCAGCACCACCATAAATGACATAATCCTCTAAATTAGCGGTCTCTTGTACCCCCTCTGTGTCCAAATCCAAATGTACCGCTTTGAACTATCATAGCTATAACTAAAATCAGCGATAGAACTCTCCATCTTAATGTGCTTTTCATAAATTTCCTCCTATTTGTAATAAATACTATCAAATCTACCACCATATTTTTCTTTCTAACTCTTTGTTTTCAAAAACTTGCAAATAAAAAAACAATGACCTCCTTCTTTTAAGCATATAACATAACCGCAGCAACAACCAAAATCCAAGAATTTCATTACTCGTAAACGTTATATCTTATTTGCTTGATTATATTCAGCAACAATATCAACAAGTCTTCCAGATTTTAAATTTTATTCACAAATATAAGCAATGAACATTCAATAATTTGCATTACAAAATATACCAGATTTCCTTGTAAATATCCTCTGAAAAAATATTTTTCTCAGTGTAGCATAAATCTTTACTTATAACAAGATATTTCAGAAAGTTTCCTAAGAAATTTAAAAATCTGAAGCCCCTACTGGCAAACTCTCCGATACACACAATGCCCCATACCCCAGCATCTCATTAGGCCACACATCATACCCAAGCAAATGTCTAGCCCCACTTCTCAAATATGCCTTCACCTTCTCCCCATACAAATAAGCATCATTCCCATTTACAATTCCCCATTCCATCATTAACGCAACCGAACCTGTCACAAATGGCGTTGCCATTGATGTACCAGTTCTTCTTGTGTAACCGCCACCCGGTGAGCAGGAGATAATATCAACTCCCGGTGCAACAAGATCCGGTTTTATCCATTGATTATTTCTCGTAAATCCACGCCCTGAAAAAAAGGCATAGCTATCCGTATTTCCGTTATAGGCACCAACAGAGATTGCCCTGCTCGCAGTCGATGGAATTGTAAGTGTTGTTTCCTCAACCGGACGTAAAAATCGGGTCATTGTATTTAAAACGGCTCCTGTTGGAAGCCACATATCATAATCACCTGATATAATTCTTTCTCCATTTAAACGAATCGTCCATATACCATTGTTTACATAAGTTTCCTGTGGTATAAACTCTACATAAATTTCCTGTAAACCATTGTAAGGCAATGGTTCTCCATAGTAAAACAAGATTTTTGTGTTTTCAAGTACAAATTGATTTGTTCCAATCGTACCGCTCAGCCTTCCTGCACTGCTTCCGTTTGGGCTTATTAATTCAATTGTCATACGGTCATAAAAATTTTTCCATATTTGTAGGTTAACTCCTGTTTCATAATCACTAATTACAAGCTCTATCACTTCTTCTTCTCTCTCCCTTACCACTCCACTTTTATGACGTCCAAGGCTTCCTTCATTCCCTGTTCCAATACAAATATTTGTTTTCCAACGATTTGCCATGGAATCAAGATATTGTTCAACCAGGCTTAAATTCGCATGAGAGCCATAACTATTTCCAAAACTGATATTAATTGCCAATGGCTGATTTCTCATAATTGCAAACCGAATCACAAAATCCACTGCTTCCATCAAATTTGTCGTCTTTGGAAACGAATCTCCAACTGAACTTCCCAATTTTACAATCAAGATATCACTCTGTGGTGCAACTCCTCTATACCTTCCATTGCTTGCTCTTCCATTTCCTGCGCAAATTCCAGCAACATGGGTTCCATGCCCAGAAGAATCTATGCTGGGAACAACCTGCATTTGTTCACTTCGGTCAGACGAATTTAATGCCTGATTGATTTCTTCCTCACTATAAAAAGTTCCACTATCAAATCCTTCCGGCGGTGTTCCCCGAATTGTTTGATCCCATAATCCAATAATCCGGGTCGTTCCATCAGCTTTTCTAAAATCCGGATGACTATAATCAATCCCAGAATCAATAATCGCAACGATTACTCCGTTCCCATATAACGATAGTTGTCCTGTTTCCCTTCTATTTCTCTGTACCGGAGGAATACAAGACACTGCAATTCCTTCTGCCACTTCAAATGAAAGCTGCTTTGGTTTCTCTATAAATTCAATCTGTTGATATTTCACTAATTTTTCAATATCCTGCTGTTGAATCGTCACAACCGCATACTCATTCATAAGCTCTACAACTGATAGATTCAATTCCTCTTTTATCGGTTGTAAATCTCCATTATACTTTACAATTAGTTCCCAAGTATTATTATCGGAATCAAAGCCGACATCCAAATCTATTGTCTGTTCTCGTTCTTCCTCTCCTACATTAAGTGCAAGATTTAACTGATTATCTATTTTCCCGCTATCCATTCAAATCCTCATTCTCTCATCTTTTACTCATTAATATATGCAAAGATTTCTTTCTTTTCTACGCTACAGCAATAATAGAATATATTGCAACGCAAAGATGGACATCACAAAACGCAATCTTAACCTTTCTTTTTACGAATGAAATGTCATTTTCAAAATAATAATTTTGTAATTCATCAACAAAATTTTGCAAAAAACAAAAAAATATTTTATTTTTGATTTTTGCAATTTTTTTAATTGACATCAATCCTTTGGTATTTTATACTTTTATCTATAAATACATTCCTTACTTAACGCTACCAATTAGCTTTTACTTAAAAGAATTTTCAAAAATCAAATGATAAAATATAAACTTTTTATCCAAGGAGGCTTTTAACTATGAAATGGTCAAAACGAACAGAACGCAGCATAAAAGAACGTATGACTTCTGTAACTAGTATTCTTTTATTAATTGCAATTCTTATTGAATCTGCTTTTTTTTATACTTGTTTGGACTATTCATACGACCAGGCAATCGAGAAAATAACGGATCATTTAGATAACTTAATCCAATCGGAAGTGCAAACTCTTATTAGCGTTTTAACTACAATAAACCAACGCTACGAAGATGGTGAAATCTCAGAAGAGGAAGCTTTTGCAACGGCAAAGCAAATTGTAAAAACTGCCCGATATAATAACAGTGATGAAACAAAACAGGGCTATTTCTGGGTAGATGACAAAGATGGAAACTGCATTGTTCATAACGACTCTGGCCTTGAACAAAAACAGAGATATAATCTTCAAGACGAAAAAGGTAATTATTATATTCAAAATCTATTAAAAGCCGGCAATCAGGCAGAAGGTGGATTTACTGAATATTGGGAAAAAAATGAACAAAATAAGCTCTCGCCAAAAAGAGTCTTTACTGCAAAGTTTGAACCTTTTAATTGGTATATAAGTACAGGTGTCTATACCGATGAGACAAATCCTATTATTGCAGAATCGCAAAAATCCTTTCAAATAAAAAAGATACTTGGTTCTCTTGTCTTTTTAGCAATCGGTCTTATTTTAGTTTTAATTGGTCGCAATAAGAGCAAGTATCATGCTAATGCAATTACTTTACCATTAAAAAATATCGCAGAACGTTTGACTCTCTTATCCAAAGGTGATTTGTCAACGCCTGTTCCTTCTATTCATTCACATGATGAAATTGAACAGCTGACTGTTGTAGCAAACTCTCTAACACATGATTTAAATGCAATTATAAATGACTTAGGAACGATGCTCGCCGAGATTAGTAAAGGAAATTTTGATGTTCATTCCAATACAAACTATTCCGGTGATTTCAAACAACTATACGAGGGAATGCGAAATATTAATATTCATTTAAGCCGTACTATGGCACAAATTACAGAAAGTGCAAACATTGTAAATAATGAAGCAAATCAAGTTTCAGTCAGTGCCCAAACTCTATCGCAGGGGGCATTAGAGCAGTCAGAGTCCATACAACAACTTTCAGATACAATGCAGCAAATATCAGAACAAATATCAGAAACAGCAGACAATACAATTGATGCCAGCAAAGAAGCAGCGAAAGCCGAACGTCTGATTGCACTTTGCAACCAAAAAATGAGTCAGCTAAACAATGCGATGGATAATATAAATGAATCTTCTGCTAACATTCAAGCTGTTATAGAAACAATTGAAGATATTGCCGGACAAACAAATTTACTTGCTTTGAATGCAGCAATTGAGGCTGCCAGAGCCGGTGAATCAGGAAAAGGATTTGCCGTAGTAGCAGATGAAATCCGCAAATTAGCGGAAAATAGTATGGCAGCCGCCGCTGACACAACAAACCTAATAAAAAATTCAACTGAAGCAGCAAAAAATGGAAAAGAAATAGCTGATGATACTTCAAAATCAATGGAAAACGTAATTCAACTTTCAAATAAAATTTCAAATAAAATTGAAATTATCGCAGAAGCTTCTAAAATACAGGCATCTGCAGTGCAAAACATAAATGACACTATTTCAAATGTATCAGCAATTATCGAAACAAACTCAGCAACTGCAGAAGAAAGTGCAGCAACCAGCGAAGAATTAAATGCTCAGGCCGATGCTCTTTCTAATTTAGTTTCTCGCTTTAAATTAAGACAAAGTGCGATTGAAGATATTATAAAAGATCTCTAATATTATTTTTGCCTTTTCATAATAAATATTTAAAAGGGCTTGAACTATTTTATCAGTTCAAGCCCTTTATTGATTTTTTGTCAAAAAAACATCTTATTTTCTACATCGTACATTCCATTTGGCGTAATACGATAAGATGGAATAACAGGCAATGCTAAAAAAGATAATGTGATAAACGGATCAATCTCTTTTGGTACTCCCATATCATGTGCTTGTTCAATCATAATTCTTAATGTTTCTTCTACTTCTTCATAGCTTTTTTGCGTCATTAATCCCATAATTTCTAAAGGCAATGTAAATGGTTCCTTTCCACTCCGAACAACCGTATATCCCCCTTTACAGTCAATCAGTTCCATTACCGCCCGATTCATATCCTCATCATTATCTCCGACCACAATTAAATTATGAGAATCATGTCCAACCGTAGAAGCAATTGCACCATTTTCAATCGAAAATCCCTCTACAATTCCAACACCTTTTTTTCCTGTATTATGATGACGCTCAAAAACTGCAATCTTTTGAAATTGCTTATTAGGCACAAATTCACCATCTTTTACATCAACTTCTTTTATCTCTCCGGTAGTCAAAATTTCCTTCGGTACTAATTCCAAAACAAATGCTTTTTGTTCTTTAAGAGGCAAAGAAAATTCTGACTTTCCCCGATAGTTAATATGCACGGTATCTGTTAATTTATTTCCTAACTTTTTCTCTTCTCTTTTTACTTCTTTTAGCCGTTTTCCTTTATAATAAACATCTTCTACTTCCACTTTTTCCAAATTCGAAAGAACCAAAAGATCCGCCTGATACCCGGCCGCAATTGCTCCCAAATGTTTCAGCTCATAGCAAGTAGCCGGATAAAGCGTTGCCATCTTAATTGCTTCTATTGGAGAAATCCCAAGCTCAATTGCCTTCTGAACATTATAACTAATATGTCCCTGTTGCTTTATGTCTTCAATATGCTTGTCATCCGTACAAAAACCAAACCGATTGCATGGCGTATGATGCTTTACAATTCCTGTTACAATCTGCTCCAGATTCTTTGCTGCTGTTCCCTCCCGAATCAGAACAAACATTCCGGCGCGCACCTCTTTTATTGCATCTTCATAAGTGCAGCACTCATGATCTGTCTTTATTCCTGCAAGTGCATAACAATCTGCTTCCTGCCCTTTAAAACAGCCTCCATGACCGTCAATCTGTTTGGAATAAAATAATTTTAATTTTTCAAGCATTCCCTCATCCGCATTTAATACAGCCGGAATATCCATAACTTCTCCTAAACCAAGAATTCTGTCTTCAGAAAGGTAGCTTTCCATGTCTTTTGCATTTAGCACTGCACCATTGCACTCAAATGGAAGGCATGGTACGCAAGACGGAACCATTACATAAATATTCGCCTGACACTCTTTTGTATCCTCTAAAATATAATCAATACCATCTTTTCCGGCTACATTCGCCGCTTCATGTGGATCAACAATAAAAGTAGTAGTACCTTTTCGACCAGCCTGATAAATTAACTGGCTTGGATTTAATAACGTGGACTCTAAATGCAGATGAGCATCAATAAATCCAGGGCAAATATATTTTCCGCTCATATCAATTTCTTCTTCACCTGCATATTGACCTACACCGACAATAACTCCCTCCTGAATTGCTATATCTGCCACAAACAATTCATTTGTGAACACATCGACGATAATTCCTTGTTTTAATACTAGTTCTGCTTTTCTTTTTCCAAGTGCTATATCTGCATAGTTTTTATTATACTTATATGACATCGAAATCTCCTTTTCTCAATTTAACAACTGGATATTTAGCAGTTCTTTTCTTCTGCAAAATTACGTTGCGTCACTTGATAAGTTTCCTCTACGATTCTTTCCATTGCATTTAATATATTTTCATATCCTGTACAACGACACAAATGCCCTGAAATAAGTTTTTTTAACTCTTCTCTATTATACCGCTTTCCTGTTCCCACAATTTCAACCGCCGACATAATTAAACCTGGTGTACAAAAACCACACTGTACCGCAGCCTCTTCCACAAATGCTTTTTGAATCGGACTTAATTCGCCATTCGGTCCTTTCAATCCTTCTGTCGTTAAAATATGCTTTCCTTCTGCACATACCGTCATATAAATGCAGGAATCAATTGCTTCGCCATCTACCAATACAGTACAGGCGCCACATTCTCCCACTTCACAGCCTTTTTTTACACTTGTTAAACCAAGACGGTTTCTAAGTGTTTCCAATAAGGATTCTCGTTCATCTACCGGAACCTCTACTTCTTTTCCATTCACAACCATATGTATTATCTTAAACATCGATATTTCCTCCCCCTGCAATAACTGTTTCCTCAAATGCTCTTCGAAGCATTTCTTCTACCAACTGCAAACGAAATTCCTTTGATGCTCTCCAACTGGAACGTGGATGAACCTCTTTAAGAACATTTTCACAAATACAATCTAATAATTCTCTCGAAACTGTCTTTCCCCGTGCCATCTGCTCTGCCTCTACACAACGCATTGGTACCGGTCCGGCTACACCATATCCTATTTTTAATTTTTCAATTGCTTTTTTATCCGGCGTTAATTTTGTCATAACAGAACATCCAAGTGTAGCAATCTCCATCGCTTTTCGCTTTCCATACTTAATATATCTGCCATGATATCCTTCATAATTTTCTTTTTCTATTCGAATTGCTGTTAATATTTCGTTTTGCTTTCTTACCGTTTTTCCGGCTCCCTGATACCACTCTGTAATTGGAATAATTCGAGTCCCTTCAGGACCTTTTAATTCCATCTTTGCATCTAATACACATAAAGTAGAAGCACTATCTGCACTTGTCACACCATTACAGACATTTCCACCTATTGTTCCCATATTTCTTATCTGCGGACCTCCAACCTGGTCAACTGCATCTCCCAGATTTGGTATATACTGTTTTATAATATCATCATTGGTAATATGAGAAAATACGGTTGCCGCTTTTATAATGATTGTTCCGTCTGAGTCCATCTCAATTCCTTTTAATTCAGGAATATTACTAATGTTAACCAAATGACATCCCGCCATTTTCCCTTCTCTTATTTTAATCAAAACGTCAGTTCCACCAGATATAACCTCAGCTTTTGGATTTTTTACCAGCTCTTCAATTGCTTCATCTACAGTTGAAGCTACAATTACTGATTCAATGTCGTACATGCTAATTCTCCCCCTTTCCTTTTATCAGACCATGCTCCATAAATTCTAATACCAGTTTTTCCGGATTTAAAGGTAATGTATCAAAAGCTACTCCCGTAGCATGCAAAATCGCATTTCGAATTGCCGGTGCCTGAGGAATTGCCGGTGGTTCGCCCAACGCTTTGTTACCAAAAGGTCCGGTCGGATCTTCTAATTCCACAAATGCAGTATTTAATTTTGGTGTGTCCATTGCTGTAGGCATTTTATAATCCAACAAATTATTATTGAGTGGTCTTCCGATTTTATCATATAGTAACTCTTCACCTAACGTATAACCAAGCCCCATACTCATACCACCGTGTACTTGTGCCTGGGCTAACTTTGGATTCAAAAGTTTTCCGCTATCATGAACATTTATAATATCTATAATTTCTACCGTTCCATATGGAATATCGACTTCAACCTCAACAAAGCAGGCACCTGTTGCAAATGTATTATTTTTGCACTGGCTTGTTGCCTCCGCAGTAATATGCTCACAATGCTCCAAACTATAAAACGCTTCTTCTGCAAGTTCCCCTAATGATAACAAAATTTCATTTGTATCTTTATCAACAATCTGATTTTGTTTCACATCCATTGTATCAGCCTTTTTCTGAAGCATATATTCTGCGTAAGCAAGAATCTTATTCTTTAAGATTTTACCTGTTTTCTTTACAGCCATACCACTTACATAAGACTGTCTTGAAGCATAAGCTCCCGTATCAAATGGTGTGATATCTGTATCCTGAACCGTTAAAATATGTATATTATCTTCTGTTATCCCCGTTACTTCCGAAGCCATCTGTGTAAATACAGTATCTGCTCCCTGTCCAATCTCAGTTGCACCCATTTGCAGCTGTATGGAACCATCTTGATTTAATATCATACGGCACGAAGCTGTTTCTAATGAAATTGGATATACCCCTGTCTTATAACAGAATATAGCCATTCCAACACCTCTTCGTTTTGAACCTGTTTGATTTTTATATCTTTCTCTCTTTTCGTCCCACTTAATATGTTCTCTTCCGATTTTAATACACTCCTGTAATCCATAAGAATGACAGGTTATTTTTGTATGCGGATCAACGTATCCTGCCTGCATACAATTTTTTAACCGAAATTCCAGTGGATCCATACCAATTGCATAAGCCAAATCATCAGCCAGACATTCTGTGGCAAAAGCTCCCTGTGGAATACCATAAGCTCGCATTGCCCCTGCTGTAATACAATTTGTATAAACAGTAAAGCTTTCGGATTCTAATACCTTTTCATCCCGGTACATCTGCTTAAAAATGTTGGCGCCATTTGCCACAATCGCATGTCCGTGAGAAGCGTAAGCACCTTGATTCGAATAAGCTTTAAATGTTCTTGCAACCAGCGTTCCATCTTTTCTAACTGCTGCTTTTATTTTATATTTAATTGCATGTCTTGTTCTTGTACAGGCAAGGGTTTCTTCTCTTGTCAATTCCAATTTCACACAACGACCACCTACCTGTGTACATAAGAAAGCATTTAATGGTTCATATAACACATCTTGTTTATTTCCAAAACCGCCTCCGATATATGGCTTAATTACCCGTACTTTTCCCCATGGAATTCCAAGTGCCTGACCGATTACTCTTCGAACGATATGTGGAATCTGTGTGGAAGAAACAACAACAATTCTTCCTTTTTCCATATAGGCAAATGAATGTGGTACTTCGATGTGGCAATGTTGCACCGGCTGCGTTTCATATTCTTTTTCCAGTGTAACCAATCCTTCTTCTTTTATTGCTTCTTCATAGGTTCCTTCACCTACCTGAAATGAAGAATGACCAACTATATTATCAGGACGTTCTTCATGAAGAATATCTGCACCTTCTTTCATTGCCTGTTCAACACAAAGAATTGGCTCATGCTCTTCATATTCCACCTTAATAAGCCGAACTGCCCGATTGGCAGCAATTTCATTTTCAGCAACTACGGCAGCAATATCATCACCATATACACGGACCCTTTGATTTAATAGCTTTCGATCCGCAATATCCTGATGAGCCTTTTCGGTTGACCATGGATGTCCCGGTGTTGGAAATTGATAATCCGGGACATCAAAACATGTCACAATTTTAACAACCCCAGGCACCTTAAGTGCCTCTTCCAAATCAAAACTTTTTACTACACCATTGGCAATCGTACTGTGTACAACTTTAGCTACCAATGCATCTTTTGGTTCCAAATCTCCTACATATTTTGCAGTTCCTGTAACTTTTTCCACTGCATCAACTCTTATTAGGCTGGTTCCAATACCCATAATAGTTCCCTCCTCTATCTGTCATCTTATTATATATAAATAGCAAATTGCCATTTATTAGCATAACAAATTATACAATACAACAACCTGCAATATATTTTGCATAAATATTTCTATCATCCGACAAGTATATCATTCGCTCTAAACGAGACCGAACCGTTAATTCCTGCGGATGAAGCAGACTAGTATCATCCAAAACAACTGCATCAAACTCATATCCTTTTTCAAAACTTCCAACTTTTCCAAAAAACTCGCCTCCGCCTTTTGTACCCATAAAAAAGGCTTCTTCTATTGTAAGTGGTGTTTCTTTTGTATTTAACAGTCGCCAGCGAAGTTTTGATACTTGTATCGCATCCGCCATAGCACGAAACATTGAAATCGAATGTCCTCCAGCAAGATCGGTTCCAAGTCCGATTTTTAAATCTCTTTCTAAATATTTTTTTGCCGGTGCAATTCCAGACGACAAGTTTGTATTTGACTGAGGGCAATGAGCAACATATACTCCATTTTCTTTCATTTTCTCAATCTCTTCCTCTGTTGAATAAACACAATGTGCCATAACTGTTTTTCCATATAAGCCAAACAGCCCTCTGCGGTCGTAAGCATCGCCATAACAAGTCGAATCCGGACAAAGCTCCTGCACCCATTTAATTTCTGATGGATTCTCTGACAAATGAGATTGTGCCGGCAATCCAGTTTCTTTCTGAAGCTGTGAAAGCCCCTTCATTAACAAGTCCGAACAACTTGGAATAAATCTTGGCGTTATAATAGGCAATACATTTTTATATTTTTTAATCGAGTTGCCTACCCATTCCTTTGTTTCTCGAATTGCTTCGGAAACATCATCTTCTCTTAAGTAATCCGGACAATTTCTATCCATATTTACCTTTCCTACATATGCTTTCATTCCCATTTCTTCCAATAAATCCATTAAAAGATAAGTTGCTTCTGTATGCAGTGTTGCAAAGATACAAGCCCTCGTTGTAGGACTATGCCGTAATTCTTCCACAAATTGTTTATAAGCTTTCTCCGCATAAGTAAGCTCCTTATATTTTGCTTCTTCTGGAAACGTATATTGATTTAACCAATCCAACAACTCCATATCCATTCCCAAACCACGGAACGAATACTGTGGAGCATGAACATGTAAATCAACCAACCCCGGAATAATCAACCGATCTCCGTAATCTTTTACCGTGATATTTTTATACTGTTCTGGAAGTGTGTCATAAACTCCCTGAGAAATTCCATCCTCACATATAACATATCCATTTTCTTTTATACATAACTTATCTTTTGATTCACTATAGATAATATGTCCGTGCAATGCAAACATTTATTATCATCGCCTCACAATCTTTTTATAATTTATGATATAAAAAAACCAACTACTCAGAAAACATAACCCATGTTCCTCCGAAGAGAAACTTATAGTCAACTATTTCCGGTAGTTGGTAGATACGTCCACCCAATTGTAAACCTATATAAGCTTCTTTATCAACTGTCAGCTCTTTTATTCATTTATCAAATTATATCACATTTTCCTATTTCTGTCAATCTTTTTATGTTTTTTTCTTACTTATTGGTTCTTTTTGTTATAAAAATAAAGCAATAAAAGTAATCCAAACAGACCAATTAACATTCTTACAAGATATGGAAAACCGACTGTTTTTTGTCCTGTTACAATCAATGCAATACAAAAGCCAAAAACTACTGTTGCTATAATACGTACAATCCATTTTTGCATATTTTCCATCTATAACACCTCCGACGTTCAAAATATTTAACCTTTTAATCCACCAAGACTCATTCCCTCTGTCAACTTCTTCTGAACACAAATATATAAAACCAATGTCGGCAACATTACAATTACAAGCCCTGCATATAACCGCCCATAATTTGCTGCTGCCTGCTGTGCCTGCATCAATTGCATTAAGCCTACAGGTAACGTCTTTGTTTCCCCTGTCAGCAATGTCATTGCAATGATATATTCATTCCAAAATGATAAGAAATTAAACAAAATGACCGTAACAATACTTGGTCGTGCCATAGGCATCATAATAGAAAACATCGTTTTAAAATATCCTGCTCCATCGACAAAAGCAGCCTCCTCATAATCTTTTGGTATGGATACAAAAAAACCGGAGAGAAGGTAAATTGTAAACGGCAATGCCGTAGAAGCATATACTAATGCTACAATAAATATATTATTGAGAAAAAATCCTGTTCCAAAAATATTTCTCAAAAATTTATCGCCATCTACAAACATTAAAAAAATAGGTACAACGATATAATTTACATTGATAAAAAGTCCACCCATAAACATAATGTTACACAATTTACTGCCTTTAAAGCGATATCGTGCCAATACATATGCTGCCGGAAGGGCGACTACAAGCAATATAACTAAAGCAATTGCCGTAACCAGTACAGAATTCAATAAGTAATCACCCATTTTTGCTTCTTGGAAAGCATCAATAAAATTTTGAATATACACTCCTTTTGGAAGTGTCCAAGGATTCCCATAAAATTCCGAATTTTCTTTAATCGAAGCAAGAAACACCCAGCCAACCGGAACTATAATGCTAACAGCAAGCAGCAACAGTACAACATAAATAAACACTTTATAAATTGTATTTTTTCCTTTACTATCCATACTGTTTTCCTCCTAAAATTCCAGCGTTTCACGCTTTGTCACAAAATTAATAAGTCCGGCTAAACTAAATGAAAACAAAAATACTACTACACCAATCGCCATACCGTATCCATAAGAAGAATTCGTATAGGCCTGCCCATACATATAGCTTAAGAAAACCTCACTTGCCCCATCCGGTTTTCCTCCAGTCATTGCTTTTACAAATAAGAAACTTAAATTAATCGAACTAATGATAAAGAAAGTAAGTGTTGTTCTAATATTGGTCCAAATAAGTGGTAATGTGATATGGAAGAACTGATGGATCCTTCCAGAACCTTCCAGATTGGCCGATTCATACAGACTTTCTGGAACACTTGTCATACTTGCCATATACATTACCATATAATATCCAATTGCCTGCCATACCATAGCGATTACTAAACTGTAAATAACAAGCTGTTGATTTCCAAGCCAGAGAATCGGTTTGGCATCTGCTCCCCGAAAAATCGATAATATACTATTTAACAGACCCTGACTTGGATCATAAATAGCTGAAAATATCGCTGATATTACAACTACGGATAAAATATTTGGAATATAAAAAATAATCCGAAAAAAATTCTGTCCTTTTACTTTTTCCCTTGATAAAATTGCTGCAAATATAAGAGAAAGAGTCATTGTTATAATTGTTACAAGAACAATTAATAAAATTGAATTTTGAAATGAGCGGTAAAATTTCTCATCAGTAAACAACAATTTAAAGTTATTAAGTCCCACAAATGTTTTGTTATTTGAAAAACCGCCCCATTTGTATAAAGACATTTTAAATACATTAATTGTAGGAATTATCATAAATACAATAAATAATATTACAGCCGGCAATGTGCAAATGGCAATAAAAGCAGTTCGACCTTTTCTTTGGCGCATTCCTACTCCTCCTTCCTCTTTTTAGAAGAGAAAAGGACATTTGTTAAAATGCCCTTAAACTCCTTCTCCTAACTAATTCATTGCTTTTCTCAGCTTATCGCTTACTTCTTCTACAGATGCCTGCCAATCTTTTACCGTTTTATCACCACTTACGATACTGTCAACGGTTTTAAATAACGTGTCATTCATAGAAACACCTTCGACTGGGTTTGTAGCAGCAAAGCCGCCCATTACAGCAACTGCACCATTATCGTATACACTATAGAACATTTTATTATCGCCTGTAAGTTTTTCAGAAATTCCAGTAATTGGCTGAATTGCATTCGACTTAGCAAAAATTTCTGCTGCTTTATCAGAATACATAAATGCAATCCATTCTTTTGCTAAATCTTGATTTGTACCTTCTGACGGAATCCACATCTGTTCAAAGAATGTGAAAGAAGATGGCTGTTGACCTTTGGAAATGGCCGGAACTGCTGTAAATCCCCATTCAAATCCATCTGCTCTTGGTGCAGCTTTCATTTCACCCGGTAACCATGTACCATTTGGGCAAAAGATTGCTTTATTATCTAAAATCAACTGTTGATTCTTTGTGAAGTTTTCATTATTTGCATTTCCTACTGTAGTAGGCTCTACATATTTTGCTAATTTTCCGATTGTATCAAATACTGCTGTGGCATTTTCTGATTCCCAAATACCATCCTTATATGTCATACATTCATTATAGAAATCCGAACCGCCTGAAGATTCCAGCAACGCATAAGTAAATGCATCAAAGTATCCGGTTGTAGGATATGTGAATAAAGAAATACCTTCTTTTTTTGCCTTTTCACCTAATTCCCACATTTCATCCCATGTCTTAGGAACTTCCCATCCTTTTTCCTTTAATAAACCTGCATTATAGAATAACCCACATGGGCTGTAAAACATTGGTGCATAATATGTTTTTCCATCATTATAAGGCATCGTTCCAAGTGTATCTAAAAAACCAGGAAGCATTTTATCTTTTACTTTCACATCTTCACCTGGAACAGTCATTTATAAAACGTCATCCAGACAAGTAAGCCCTTTCTCTTTTGTTATTGTTTCTGTAAGACCTGCATCACGACCAGTTGCACAATGAATGACATCCGGGTAATCTCCTGCTTTCATAGCCGGAGTAATGACATCCTCAATTTTCTTATCTACCTGAAGTTCAACTTTAACACCATCATGAGTCTCTTCAAATGCTTTTGCAACCTCCGTCCATAACTCGCTTCCATAACCACCTTCAAAAGCTGCTACTTTTAATACCTGTTCTTCTGTCTTTTTCGTATCTCCGTTATTGGCATTATCGCCACTTGTACTATTTGATTCCTTTCCGCCACAACCAGCTAATAAAGAAGCTGATAGAGCTGCAATCGCCCCAATTGTTATAACTTTAGTAAATAGCTTTTTTTTCATAAACTTATACCTCCTTGCTTTCCTTATCTTGTTGTTTTAATATTACTTTATTTTTTGCACTTTTTCTATCATTATCTTGTCTTTCGTTTTAGTTATGTTGCTTTTTGTATATTTTTTTCATATTTTTATTCTTATTTTAGTGCATTATTCACTATATTTTTTCTTTCTTCCATTTATATTTCATACCAAATTATTTCATTTGCTTTCATTTCCACCTGAAAACTACTTCCGTCACCACGATAAATCGTTGATTCTTGCGGTTCATATGTATTATTTACAACACAATATTTCCCATTTTTTACATAAGCATGTACTTCAATATTATAATTTGTGCTAAACCATTTATGCAAATTATCTTCATCATTAGAAGCCCATATCACCGCTCTGTAAAAAATTCTGCTATTTTCAAAGCTATATGGAAGTCCACTTATATATACGCACCGTCCTTTTCCAAATTCATGGACAGCCAGCTGAACTTCTTTATTAATTTGTTTTACAACCGTAGTTCCATCCAAGGCATAAATATTTTTCTTTCCTTCTCCAAAATTAATTTCACCTTTACAGTCTTCTATTATAAAATGTTCATGCTCATCCCAGTTATATTTATCCTTATTTAAATTAAATCCATTTTCTTTTTCAACCCCTAGGACATTAGCAAGCTGAAAAAATCGACCTTCCCATTGATAAGCTGTTGGTTCCCCAACACCAATAAATCCTCCTCCCTCATAGATAAAACGCTTTATGGCTGTAACAATTTGTTCATCAATCCAATTTTCACCACCACTGTAAGCTGTATTCGCATCGCCGACATTTACAATAACATCTATATCATCTAAAATATGTTCTTTTTCTTTTATATCATCAAAACTAATAAATTGTACATCAAATGGTGCACCACTCAATGCCTCAATAATTCCTGCATAAGAATAATTTTGTTTATAATACAGTGCATGATGTACCATATGGTTTCCCCATGCCCGCATTTTTCCCCAGCAATTCAAAACTGCTACCTTCTTTACGCAATAAGGTGTTGTATCTTTCATATTTTCATATAGTAATCGAAATTCATCACATACCGATTCCACATAATCAATAAATTCAGGAAACTGCAATGCTAATTTTAAATATCCACCATAACCGATTCGGTCAATTGGCTTTCTAAGGATTGCTCTTCTTGCCGTTACCCAGTTCTCTTTTGCCTCTTTTACTGGATTTCCTGTTTCATGAAAAGTATCTGGGAAAAAGTATGGTAAAAATCTTCCCTCTGTATATTTTACGCCCGGAATATCACTGATTAAACGCAATGTCGAACCATTACCAACACTTCCGACAACTGCATCCAAACCAATTTCCTGAAACTCTTCCATAAATGGCTCTGTTCCAATCCAATGATCGCCAAGAAACATCATCGCTTCTCTTCCATATTCATGAGTTATATCAACCATTTCCTTCGCAAGCTTAGCAACTTCTCTTCTCTGAAATGCTTGAAAATCTTTAAATTCTTTTGACGGAATCCGATAAGTATTGTTCATGTATCCCTGATCAATAATATATTCCGGTCGGAACTTATATCCTACTTCTTTTTCAAATTGTTCTAGTATATAAGGACTGACTGATGCCGAATAACCATACCAGTCCACATATTTTTCTCTTGCCAATTCATCAAAAATTAAAGTAAACTGGTGAAAAAATGTCGTATAACGTACTACATTAACATGCGGATTCTCTTCTAAAAATTTACGAAGTCTTTTCATAGAAAATTCATGCGTTTTTGGCTGGCGGACATCAAAAGTAATTTGGTGCTCTACATCCTTCCAGCCATTTGTTACTGCATTATACATATGAACAGGATCCCACATAATATATGCTAAAAAACTAACCGTATAATCATGAAATAAAGTTGTGTTATGAATGGTTACATTGCCGGATTCCTTACAATATTCCCAGTCATCTGTACAAACAATTTCTCCAGTCGTACGGTCAATTACTTCCCACCATCTTTTCATATCATCTCTCTCATTTACTTTTAACATATCCGGATATAAATGATCCATTAAATGAATAGATAATTCATTTGCATCTGCATTATAAAAATTAGTCATAATATACATTTGTTGAATCTCGTCGGGATTTTCTTTGGCCCATTCGTTATCTTTTCTAGTTGTATAATAAGTCGAATACACCTTTGCATCTATATTTTTTAATTCTTTCGGATAGTCCGTTCCATCACAATCCCGAATTGCATCTGCTCCCCAACGCTCTGCCAGTTCAATTGTTTCTTTTACCACATCAACATCTGTTGGTATCGTAACTCTTCCACGACTCATAACCTGCCTCCTTATTCTAACAAAACAAAAGCATCTAAAATTCCAAATATTACTTTGGCATTTTTACTACTTTTTTTATCCAAAGTTTATTTTATTTGTACCTTTTGCCTAATTATATATTTTCCCCAATCTTTATTTCAACTATTTTATTGCCTAATACGTTATATATCTTGTTTTGTATTGTCCAAACCAGACATGTTGTATAATACACACAAAATTATCATCAATAAATTGTTACAAATGTTGCTTTACTTTAAAAATAATGTTATGATTCTTTACAGAATGTGACTCTATAACTTCATTTATTAGAAAAGGACAAGACAAAAATGGCCCATGTACAATATTCAATAACAAATATTTATAATCAATCTCCGATTGAGCGCCTTTTATACATTTCTTCTGCTTCCTATGGGAAGGATTGGATTAGTATGCTTCATTCTCATAGCTTTACAGAATTATTTTATGTTATTGACGGAAACGGATACTTCTGTACAGAAAACGAGGAAATCTCTATCCAAAAAGATTCACTTATCATTATTAACCCAAATGTAAAGCATACTGAAAAATCTTCAACAGAAAAAGCATTGACATATATTGTTTTAGGAATTGATAACTTACGATTTGAATTTAAAAATCCAACATCAACAAGCTTTCAATCCTATAACTTTGAAGAATATAGAAATGAAATTTTACCTATTTTACAGACAATGCTCTCCGAGGTAAAACAAAAAAAGAAAAATTATGAGCAAATCTGCCAACATTATTTTATGGTTTTTTTATTAAAAATGCTGCGTATTACCGAAGAAGAATTCTCTTTTTCTTCTTCTAAAGATGTTCCAACAGAATGTGAAGCAATAAAAGAATACATTGACACACATTATCAGGAAACCATTACTTTGGATACACTAACGAATGTTTCACACCTGAATAAATTTTATTTAACTCACATATTCTCCAAAGCATATGGAATTTCACCAATTAATTATTTATTAGAACGAAGAATTTTACATAGTAAAGAACTACTAAAAAATTCAGACTTTAGTATTACACAAATTGCTCATGTAACCGGATTTTCTTCTTCGAATTATTTTTCACAATCCTTCAAAAAATATACTGGCACAACTCCGAAAGGTTATCGGCAGAAATATAATATTAAAAGAAAATAGCCAAAAAACTTGCTGTAAAATAATGAAAATCCACCATTTTGCAGCAAGTCTTTAATAAAAGACAATTGATTTCTACCCTATTTTTGATATTCAGTTACAATACTCTGTAACACTTCCCACTTTTCTTCCATGTCCTGTACTAACTTAAATTGTGTTCTACAACGATCTAAGTTCTGATTTTCTCTATGAATTTTAAAGTAGACATCTCCTTCCAAATAATCCGTTAAAAACCTCATACCACATTCAAAGGTCATAACCTTTGCTCCCATCGGAAGCATTTCAATCTCTTTTTCTGTAAGACTCCCTGCACATCCTTCGATGAAACCTTTTACATACAAGCGAAACAATTCCACATCACACGATATTTTACTAAGGTCTGTTTCATCTTCCGCCCCTGTACTGGCTCCAAACCGAATGGAGTCCCCAAAGTCATTAATAGCTAGTCCGGGCATTACTGTATCTAAATCAATAATGCAAATGCCCTTTCTCGTTTTTTTATCAATCATAATATTATTCAATTTTGTATCATTGTGAGTAACACGAACTGGCAATTCTCCATTTTCTAACATATCTCCTAATACACATGCCGTCTTTTGATGTTTTAAAACAAAGTCAATTTCTTCCGAAACCAACTTAACCCGTTTCATTTTATCTTCTTTAACTGCCTTTTTAAAAGCCTCAAAACGTTTTTTTGTATCATGAAATCCCTCAATCGTTTCATGCAATGTTTCCGCCGGGAAATCAGCTAAAAGTCTTTGAAATTTCCCAAATGCAACTGCACTTTCATAAAAATCCTCTGGTTTTTCTACAGAATCATAACTAATCGCATCTTCAATAAATTTATATACCCTCCAAGAATTCCCATTTTCATCAATATAAAAACTTTTATCATTTACAGAAGGAATTAAATTCAACGTCTCCCGTTCCGGGTTTCCTCCGTAATCTTCTATTTTTTTTCTTAAATGTGCTGTCACACGCTCAATATTCTCCATCAATTCTTCTGGCTTTTTAAAAATATGATGGTTCATCTTCTGCAAAATATAACGTTTTTCCATCCCATTTTGGTTCATTCTAAACTGATAAGTGTCATTGATATGCCCACTTCCATAAGGATACATCTCTATTAAACTTCCATCTACCTTAAAATTTTTTATTACTTCCTGATTCATTTTTTCCCATCTTTCATCCATATATTTTCTTAACCCACTTTTTTATACCTTTAAATCTTCTTTCCACTCATTTGCTATTCTCCCCACAAACGCTTTGGATACAGCCCTGATACTTTCAAACCTTTAATCGCCTCTACAACCTGTTCCTTATCTTCCCGATATGTTACTCCATACCACCGGTCAAACGATTTCATAACTTCAACCGTAGCAATCTGTTCCTTTAGTAATTTATCAACGACAGAAGGTAAAAAATATTCACATTTTAAAGGATTTTTTTGAAAATTTTCTTCTAAAAATGGTACAAACTGCTTTTCCAATTCACTCAAAATACTCTCTCCAAATCCCCACAGATTCATCGACACTGTACTTTCCTTTGAAAGCAGAGTATAACTTTTCCCTTCATCTTCCGTATATGCCACTTCATCCCCTATTATCTCAATTCTCGTACGTTCATTAATATTCTGTAAATACCCATCCTCACTGACTTCACATATTCCCCTTGCAACATGGCCATGTTCTGTCAATGTATTTTCTAAAACATAGCCAACCATAGCATAATGATATTTATCATCATCCTGTTGTCTGCACAAAAAATCATACATCATTTTATAAGCATGCTTTCCATAATAGTCATCTGCATTAATAACAGCAAATGGACCATGAATCACATCTTTACAGCAAAGAATTGCATGTCCTGTTCCATAAGGCTTTTTTCTGCCAGCTGGTACATGAAACCCCTCCGGTAATACATCCAATTCCTGATACGCATAGTTAACCTTTATTATTTTTTCCATCCGATTCCCAATACATTCCCGAAACTCCCTTTCATCTTCCCGTTTAATGATAAATACAAGCTCATCAAACCCTGCTTCAATTGCATCATAAATTGAAAAATCAATGATAATATGTCCTTCCTCATCAATTGGATCAATCTGTTTTAAGCCACCATAACGGCTTCCCATTCCTGCAGCCATAATCACTAACACCGGTTTCTTCATCATTCTACCCATGCCCTACTGCCCCAATATCAAAAATTAAACAAAGGACAGCTGCATTTTTCCTTTCCTTTTCGTTCTATTCGAACAATACGATTATAATTTCATTATATCTTCTTTTTCATAAAAGTCTTTGTACATTTTCATGGTATCTTTGCACATTTGTATACTTTTATGTTATGATAAAAAAACAATATGATTTGTACAGGAGGGAAAAAAGATGGCATATGAAAGCGTTCTTCTCAATAAAGTTATTGACATCAATAAAATTGTGACAATTCACTACTTCGAATACATGAGTAATTTTAGTTTTTATGGAGAATCTCATGATTTTTGGGAATTCCTATACGTTGACAAAGGTGAAATAAATGTTACTGCCGACAAAAGCACCTATACTTTAAAAAAAGACGAAATAATCTTCCATGAACCAAACGAATTTCATAACGTAAAAGCAAACGGACATATTGCGCCAAACTTAGTTGTTATTTCCTTCGAATGTACTTCAAAAGCAATGGATTTTTTTAAAAAGAAACGATTTAAAATTACCGAAAACGAACGAAATTTTTTAGCAAATATTATATTAGAGGCAAAAAATTCATTTATGCCTCCATTTGACAACCCATATGTTGAACACTTAACTAGAAACAATGCTTCCATCTTCGGAAGCGAACAGCTCATCAAAATGAACCTTGAAGCCTTTTTAATCTATCTAATACGACGTGAAAAAGAAAAAAAGATAGTACCAGAACCAGCACTACAGTTAAAGAAAAAAAGCAATTTAGAACTATATAAACAAATTAACCTCTATCTAAATAAAAACTTATCCTGTCACTTATCAATTGACCAGATTGCAAAAGACAATTTAATAAGCCGTTCTCAATTACAAAAAATATTTCAAGAACAGACACAGGAAGGTGTAATTGAACATTTTTCTAAAATGAAAATAGACACCGCAAAACAATTAATCCGAAATAATATTTACAATTTCACAGAAATTGCAAATCAATTGGGTTATTCCTCTGTCCATTACTTCTCTCGTCAATTTAAAAAAATAACTGGCATGTCACCTTCCGAATATTCAGCCTCCGTAAAAGGACTGTCAGAACATCCTTCTCCAAAATAGTAAAGGGGAGTAAAGGAAGGAGGGACTGTGACTGACTTTTTCCTGCCAGCCACAGCCCCTCTCTTGCGTATCTCGAAGTCATCCCATATCCCCTTTTCTGATAAGCGCCAATCCAATCGGATACGGTCCCGTATGTACTCCAATCGTAGCACCAATCTGAAAAATCGGAATTTCTTCAATATTAGAATAATCCTTCATTGATTCTAACAGTTCATCGCGAAACCTTACTGCTTCGTCATAATCATATCCATATCCAACACAAATACTATAATGATCAGGACTGTCCTTTATTTTATCAAAATGCTGTTTTGCCTGCTCAATTACTTTCTTTTTTGACTTTTCGCGGCTTCTCGTAATACCAAATGGGAAAATTTCTCCTTCTTTCAATTCAATCAGCGGTTTGATTCCTAACGTGCTTCCGGCAAGTCCCATTAACTTTCCAATTCGACCGCCTGCTTTTAAATAATCAATTGAACCAATTGTAAAAAAGATACGTCCTGTTTCCTTAATCTGCTCCAGCCGTTCAATCGCTTGCTCATAAGGAACTCCTGCTTCTTTTAGCTTGACAGCTTCCAGAACAAATAATCCTTGTAGCACCGTATTGATTTGAGAGTCAATAACTGTAATTACTGCTTCCGGATACTCTTCCAATACTGCTTCTTTCGCGTTGCAGGCAGAATTATAAGAACCACTGAATTTTGTCGTAATACAAATACATAAAACGGCTTTCCCTTGTTTTACAATTTCCGTAAAGATTGAAATATAATCACCCACCGATGGAAGGGAAGATTTTGGAAATATATTCTTTTTATCAACCATTTGTTGATAAAATTCCCGTACCCCAATCTCTTCCATCTCTTTCTTATAATTCATTCCATCAAATGTTACATAAAACGGAACTACTTTTATCCCTTTTTCTTTTGTTACATCTGGTGCTAAATCACATGAACCATCACTTACAATTTCATATTCCATCACATTCACCACTTCTTACCTAGTATTGATTACTACTTGTTTGTTATATAGTAAAATAACATATACTTCTCATTGTTGCAATAAACAATTCTTAAAATTTTCTAAAACTTTCGTTATTTTACACTTCAAATAGCAAATCTGCATAAGTTGGAACTGGCCATTCCTCTTTTCCGACAAGCATTTCTAAATAATCAATTGCCGCACGAAGCTGTTCCATTATTGGGACAACAACATCTTTGAAAAATTCCGCCTGTTCTTTTCCGTTTGTTTTTTCGCCAGCCTTATTTGTATTAATCTTTAATTCTTCTAATTCTTTCTTGGCATCTGTTAATAAGTTTGAACACTTTTTCAAAAGTTCTTCCTGTACCGATGTATCTGCTTCTGCACATGCCATTTTTACTTGATTAATTGATGTTGCAACTTTGGTTATAAAACTAATTACAGCCGGAATATACTGTTTGCTTACCATGTCAATCATTGTCTTTGCCTCAATATTAATCGCTTTTGCATAGGCTTCATAATGAATCTCTGCTCTTGACTGTAACTCTGCCTTTGATAATACGTGATGTTTTTCAAAAATGGCAATTGTCTTCTCATCTGTCAAGGAAGGAATTGCATCAACCATTGTACGAATATTTGGAAGACCTCTCCGCTCTGCCTCCTCAATCCATGCATCAGAATAACCATTTCCATTGAATATAATTCTTTGATGCTCTGATAAAGTTTTCTTAATTAAGTCATGTACTGCAATATCAAAATCATCTGCTTTCTCTAATTCATCCGCCATATTCGACAATACTTCAGCAACAATTGTATTTAACACTGTATTTGGTCCTGCAACTGACATAGAAGAAGCTACCATACGAAATTCAAATTTATTTCCTGTAAATGCAAATGGGGAAGTACGATTGCGATCAGTTGCATCTTTGTTTAAATCCGGTAACGTATGTACACCCGTTTTTAATCGTCCACCCTGTTTACTTGATTTTGCTTCTCCTGTTTCTACCAACTGCGATATAACATCTTCTAACTGCTCTCCCAAATAGATTGAAATAATTGCAGGAGGTGCTTCATTTGCCCCAAGACGATGGTCATTTCCCGGATTGGAAGCTGACATACGAAGCAATGGAGCATTTTCATCAACCGCCTGAATGACTGCTGCCAAAAATAATAAGAACTGTACATTTTCATGTGGTGTCTTACCCGGATCTAGTAAATTCTTTCCTGTATCGGTTACAAGTGACCAGTTATCATGTTTTCCTGAACCATTTACCCCGTCAAATGGTTTTTCATGAAGTAAACATTCTAAACCATGACGTTTTGCAACTTTTTTCATCAGCTCCATTATAAGCTGATTGTGGTCAGTCGCAATATTAGCAGTAGAAAAAATCGGTGCCAGCTCATGTTGTGCAGGTGCAACTTCATTATGCTGGGTTTTAGCTAATATACCAAGCTTCCAACACTCCTCGTTTAATTCTTTCATAAAGGAAGCAACCCGCTCTTTGATTGATCCAAAATAATGGTCATCTAACTCCTGTCCTTTTGGAGGCATTGCACCAAATAAAGTACGTCCGGTAAAAATTAAGTCTTCTCGTTTTAAATACTTTTCTCTGTCTACCAAAAAATATTCCTGTTCTGCGCCAACAGAACAAGATACCGTATCCACCTCATCATGACCGAATAATTTCAAAATTCTTACAGCTTGGTCACTTACAGCTTCCATAGAACGAAGCAGTGGTGTTTTTTTATCCAAAGCTTCACCGGTATAAGCACAAAATGCTGTCGGAATACATAATGTAACTCCTGCCGCATCTTCCTTTAAAAAAGCCGGTGAAGTACAGTCCCATGCAGTATACCCCCTTGCCTCAAAAGTAGCACGCAGACCACCTGATGGGAAGGAAGAAGCATCTGGTTCACCCTTTACAAGCTCTTTTCCTGAGAATTCCATAATAACTCCGCCATCTCCTGTTGGAGCAATAAAGGAGTCATGCTTCTCTGCTGTTATCCCAGTCATAGGCTGGAACCAATGGGTGTAATGCGTTGCTCCACGTTCCAAAGCCCATTCTTTCATTGCATGAGCAACTGCACTGGCGATTTCCGGATCCAGTTCAACATCTTTTTCTATTGTTTCCTTTAACTTCTTATACACTGGCTTTGGTAAGTGTTCTTTCATTGCAGCATCATTAAATACATCCATTGCAAAAATTTCTTCAATTACACTCTGTTTCATAATTACCTTCCTTCCGCTTATTCGTTGTCTTATCATAATTTCGCTTTTTCTAAAAAAATACTATGAAATTATATCCTGTTGTATTCTCCTTAAAAAAAGAGAAAAAGGTGCCCTCAATTCCCTGAGAACACCCCATATAAAAATAAAATACCACTTTTTTGTTCAAAAGGCAAAGACTTTTTTAATATTTTTCAAATTGCTCAGACAACCATCTCTTTTTTATTTTATTAGATTTGAACTTCCAGACAAATCTGTCCGTATTGTAACATCCAATTGATTAAATGGAATTGAAATATGATTTTCATCAAATCGTTCTTTAATCTCTTCTAATAACGCCCATTTCAATTGCCAATAATCTTCTTTTTTTGTCCACATACGTACACCAATTAAAATTGCACTATCCGCAAATTCACTCACAAAAACATCTATCGGCTGTTCTTTTAAAACACTATCGTATTGCATAATAATTGCAAATAATAATTCCTTTACCTGTTTTATATTCGCTGAATATTCAATGGGTATTGATAAGTCAAGCCTTCTGTTTTCCTCATTTGTTACATTTATAATGCTTTGGTTTGATAAGCCTCCATTTGGAATTACAATCTTACGATTATCAATGGTTAATAATTTCGTATAAAAAATATCAATTCCGGTAACGGTTCCTTCATCTGCACCTGCAATAATATAATCACCAATTCGGAATGGTTTCATAATTAAAATCAACACACCACCGGCAAAATTTTGCAGACTTCCCTGAAGAGCTAATCCAAGAGTAAGACCTGCAGAACCTAATAGGGCAACCAGAGAACCCGTCGCAATTCCAATAATATTTATTGCAACAATAACCATT
Organism: Velocimicrobium porci; assembly: GCF_009696045.1. Lineage (GTDB taxonomy): Bacteria > Bacillota > Clostridia > Lachnospirales > Lachnospiraceae > Velocimicrobium > Velocimicrobium porci. The sequence goes on from NZ_VUMT01000001.1 coordinate 80,983, forward strand.
AAAATATTCAGCGACACACTGATTAATGATAATAAAAACTTTGAGACTCCCTCATCCAGACTGGAACGTTTAAACGAACGATCCAATATTTTTTTTAACCAGCGGATTAATCGGCGAGCTATTACAATAAAAATTAAAGCAAAAACTAAATTTTTACCAAGTGTGATTAACGCTGGAATTAACTTTTCTATCCATGTAATCGCTTCTTTCGTCGTAATCTCGTTTGACGTACCACTCGTAGCCAAAAATCCGAATAAAAGATTCATATATTATTCTCCTTTTGTCTTCTAAATTTCCTTTATCTATTGCTCTGCCTTCTTTGTTTTTGTCCGTTTTGTAGGCTCTTTTTTACTTGACGTTTCTTCTTTATTCTTTTTCTCTGTAGCTTTTCTAGTTTTTACTTTTTTCTCTGGTTTTTCCTTACTTTCGATTTGCTCCGCCTTTTTTGCTTTTGTTTCAAGACGTTCTACCGGTTTTTCCTTGCTTTCGATTTGCTCCGCCTTTTTTGCTTTTGTTTCAAGACGTTCTACCGGTTTTTCCTTACTTTCAATTTGCTCCGCCTTTTTCGCTTTTGTTTCAAGGCGTTCTACCGGTTTTTTCTTACTTTCGATTTGCTCCGCCTTTTTCGCTTTTGTTTCAAGACGTTCTACCGGTTTTTTCTTACTTTCAATTTGCTCCACCTTTTTCACTTTTGTTTCAAGACGTTCTACCGGTTTTTCTTTACTTTCAGATCCTTTCTCCGTTTGCTTTGATTTTGTATTTCTTTTACCTGTTATTTTATTAGCCGCTGACTTCGTCTTTCCCGCTTTCTTTTTCTCTGTCTTCTTTTCTTCTACCGGAGTACAGGTAAATACGGTTATACCAAGTGGAGGTACTGTAACCGCAATTGATTCCTTTCGACCATGATATGGAATTGCCTTCGAATATTTTAATCTAGGATTATAATGTCCCTGTCCGCCAAATTCTACTCGATCACTATTAAATGTTTCTTTATATTTTCCCTTAAATGGAACTCCTACTCTGTAATCTTCCCGAACAACAGGTGTAAAGTTACAAATAACTAATAACGTTTCTTCTTTTTTGTTTGTTTTTCTTAAAAATGTAACAATACTTTGTTCCGAATCACTACAATCAATCCATTCGAACCCGTCCGGTTCATAATCCAGCTCGTATAATGCACTATAATCCTGATAAAGGCGATTCAAAGCACTTACATATTTTTGCATTTTGCGATGGCTCTCATATTCATCCAACAAAAACCAATCCAGCCCTTTCTTTTCGCTCCATTCCGAAAATTGTGCAAACTCCTGTCCCATAAATAATAGCTTTTTCCCCGGATGAGTCATCATAAAGCCATATAATGCTCTCAAGTTAGCAAATTTTAGTTCAATATCTCCCGGCATTTTTCCAATTAAAGAAGCTTTTCCATGAACAACTTCATCGTGGGATAATACCAGCAAGAAATTTTCACTATAAGCATACATCATACTAAATGTAATTAAATTTTGATTACCGCTTCGGAATAATGGGTCTAATTTCATATATCTAAGGATATCATTCATCCATCCCATATTCCACTTCAGGTCAAAACCAAGACTTCCTTCTTCTACTTCTCCAGTTACCATAGGCCATGCTGTCGATTCTTCTGCAATTATAATCGCTCCATCCTGTCGCTTTTTAAAAACAGAATTCAAATGTTTTAATACTTCAATTGCCTCTAAGTTTTCTTTTCCTCCATAAATATTTGGAATCCACTCTCCATCTTCTTTTCCATAGTCCAAATAAAGCATAGAAGCAACCGCATCCATACGAATTCCATCTGCATGATATTTTTCTACCCAAAACAGTGCATTCGCAATTAAAAAATTAGCTACTTCCGGTCTTCCATAATTAAAAATCAGCGTACCCCAGTGAGGGTGAGAGCCTTGTCTTGGATCTTCATGTTCGTAAAGGCAAGTGCCATCAAAATTAGCAAGTGCAAATGCATCTCTTGGGAAATGAGCCGGTACCCAGTCTAAAATAACACCAATTCCTTTTTTGTGCATATAATCAATAAAATACATAAAGTCATCTGGCGTTCCATATCGGGAAGTAGCTGCATAATAACCAGTCACCTGATATCCCCAGGAACCATCAAACGGATGCTCCATAACCGGCATCAACTCAATATGTGTATAGTTCATCTTTTTAACATAAGAAGCAAGCATTGGTGCAAGTTCACGATAACTGTAAAATGCATTATCTTCATCGCCAATATAATCTTCCGGTTTCTTCCATGAGCCCAAATGTACTTCATAAATCGACATAGGCTCTTTTTTAATATCTGATTTTTTTCTTTTTTCCAGCCATGATTCATCTCCCCACTTATATGTCTCAAGATCCCATACCACACTTGCATTTGCCGGACGAAACTCAGAATAATATTCATATGGATCTGCCTTTAAAATTGGAAGTCCGCCTCTTGTTTTGATTTCATATTTATAAATCATGCCTTTTTTAACACCGGGAATAAATAATTCAAATACACCAGAATCATATAAACGTTTCATCTGATAGATTCTTCCATCCCACTTGTTAAAATCCCCAACTACACTGACACGAATCGCATTTGGTGCCCATACTGCAAATAAGACACCATCAACTCCGTTGAGTTTCATTGGGTGTGCACCCAGTTTCTCATAAATTGTATAATTAATGCCATTTTCAAATTTCTCTATTTCATTTTTGGTAATACAATCCGGAAAAGTATAGACATCAGACCGGCTAATTTCTTCACCTGTTTCATATGTTACAACGTAATGGTATGGAAGAATTCTTTTGCCTTTTATTAAAACAGCAAAAAAACCTGCTTCGTCCTGCATTTCCATCTTATGTAATTTACCTGTCCGTTCCATTTTTACCTGTACTGAAACAGCTCCCGGAAAAAAGCATTGAATTAAAATTCCCTGCTCTGTCACATGTGCTCCCAATATATCTTGTGGCTTATCCTCCTCCGAATATACAACAGCTTCAATTTCTGCCCAATCCATTAACTCATATAATTTTTCGTCCATAATGTCCTCCTTATTCTAAATACCATTCATCAATTGTTTCATCTTCAGAAGATTCTATATATAATTTTAAAATCCGTTCCATTGGCAGTGAACATAGCAATATAGTTACTGCCGGTGAAACAAATATAAGAACCGGAATTATATAATTCAAAACAACCATTCCAATTACAATTACTGTCATCGGTAATGTAAATGGAAGATGTTTAATTGACAGTAGAAATGCCATTTTTATAATAGAACTCTTATTCATCGAAAAACGGGATAATACAGGAAATATATATATTGTTGCTATTATAAGCAATATTCCCATTAAAAAATACACTCCTCTTAAAATTCCGCCGAATGTTCCTGTCATTTGTAATGTAAAATGGATATTTAGTCCTAAAACAGATGAGAAACCGAGAATAAACAACCACAATATAGTAGCTTCTCCAAAGTTTTCTTTAAAAGATTTCCAGAACGACTGCCATACATAGCTTCTTCCTCTTCGAATTACTTTCACACAAGTATAATAGAGTGCCGTAGTAGAAGCACCAATTGTAACAATCGGTAAAGAAAAAACAAGCCATAAAACACTTACAATTGCAATATCAGCAAGTTTCGAAAGTGCTCCCATTACTCCACTGTCAAGATTAAATAGATTATTCATTCTTTTCCCCTTCGTTTCTTTATTTTATTCATGCAATAAATAATTTTTTCCATATTTGAAAAAACATTCTGTACATTTATAAATAGTATACCATAATTTTTATGCAGAACAAAATAAAATCTTACATTTTTTATTTAATCTCTTTTCAGTTAACAGGAACCATGCAATTTTTTTCAATTATTGAAACTAAAATGATTTGCAATAAGATCAAGACAGAACTATGGCACTTGTTTTCGTCTTTTAAGCCTATGAGTTTTCTTTCTATGAGCTTTTTCCACCTGTATTTTAGTCATCGTCGCCTTATCCAGTTTATAAAACTTTAATGCTATAATTGAACAAACCCAGCCCAAAATCGGAATGATACAATACAAAAAAATAGTAATCCATTTTACTTTTCCAGTAAGAGGATCTGAAATTTGAGGAAGTCTTTTTCCGTATCCAATGAGAATCAATACCAATCCAACAAACGCTGTTCCAAGTGCTGTAAATATTTTATCAATAAAAGAAAACATTGCACCCATCAGCCCCGGCACATACTTTCCACTTCGATAAATTTCATAATCCGAACAATCTGCTATCATCGGAACAACCATATTATTGGTAATTGATTTACTTCCATTTAATAAAACAAAAATAATAAAAAATGCTACTGTTATTCCATTCATATGATGAAAACTGAAATGAATCTGATTAACATTTCCAACTGCCAGCAAAATCGCCATCATGATTTGAAATAAAATTGCCAAATTTGTAAAAAGAACCAGTGCATGTTTTTGTCCAAATTTCTGAGCCACCTTAATTCCCAATGTCACAATAACTAAAGTCGGCAATGCTGTAACTAATCCAATCAAACCTGCAATGGAATAATCCTGCATCATAATTCCAAACAACATCACTCCAACTGCTGCATGGCTATATACCGTTGCGGCAAATTTATCCGTACAGGCTGCAATAATCAACATTCGAATTGGTCGGTTACATCGAATAATTTCCCAATAATCTTTTATAAAAATCTTTTGCTTTTTCTTACTGCTGTCTCCGAAGTATTCTTTCCTGTCCTTATTCCAAATTCCAATTATTGCAAGAACCGTACAAATAAATGCCAGGATAATTACAGTAACTGCCAATACCTGATATATTTTTTCATTCGTAAACCCATTATATTTTGGAACAAGATAGTTAGAAACATATAATGCTGTCCCCCCATAAGAAGCCATAATAAATAAAGAATCAAAATAAGTTGATATTGGTCTTTGCGCCGGATTATCAGTCAGAACTGTCTGACCTGATTTTCCAACAACAGTCTGCAAGGTAAAACCTACAATAAAAATTGCATATAAAAAAATAAAGTATAGAAGCCGAAACTCTACATTCACATGATGAGTTGTAAAAAACATCAGAAAACAACTGACACTCATTAATAAATTTCCAACCAACATAAACGGTCTGAATTTTCCAAACCTTCCTTCTAGAGAATCAAGCAAAAAACCTGCAATCGGATCTGTGATTCCATCAAAAACTTCCATAGCAGTCATAAGCATGGATACCAGAACAACTCCAAATCCCGCAATACTGTTCGCATAATATGATACATACAACATCATTGCAAGATAAAGATTCAATGCAGCATTGTTAAGCGAAAATAAACACATCTGCCATAAGCTTGTATTATTGTATGTAATTTCTTTTATTTCTTCCTTTTCCTTTCGATTCACAGTCATTCTTTTCCTTTCATATGAATAAACTAAATAGAACAAGTAATCATTTTTAATGGATTTTCAATATTGAAAAATAAGTAATCTTTTTTTCTTATCTTCTATAAAAATTATACTACACTTTCTTCCGATGTCATCTTATTTTTCTATTGAAAATTTCTTAATATTTTACTATACTTAATGAAAAGATTAGAATTAGGAGGTCATACTATGCATACATTTCAACCAATACCAGCCGACTTATTCGATTTTAACCCATTTCAAAAAATTGGAAAAGACTGGATGTTAATAACTGCCGAAAAAGACAAGAAGGCAAACGCAATGACTGCATCATGGGGTGGTATCGGCGTGATGTGGGGCAAAAATGTTGCCTTCATTGTTGTTCGTGACAGTCGTTATACAAAAGAATTTATTGATAATTCGGATACCTTTTCCCTTTCCTTTTTCCAAGACAGTAAAGATAACAGAATCGCGTTAAAATATATGGGTTCTGTTTCCGGAAGAGATGAGGATAAGATTGGAAATGTTCATTTTCATGTAAATCATTATGATGGAATTCCTTTCATTGACGAAGCGTCTATGGTCCTCGTATGTAAAAAAATGTGTAAACAGCCAATAACACAAGAAAGCTTTATCGACCCTACAATTGATGAAGCATGGTATAAGGACAAAGATTACCATAACTTATATATCGGCGAAATTGTAAAAATTTTAGCAAGATGATTGTCAGTTAATCATTATAACACTGATTGCGGACTCTTCGGAGTCCGTTTCCTGTTTTTAAAGAACAAAGTGGAGCGTTTTTGCTTTATAGGAGACGAAGTTTCCTATAAAGCAAAAACGGGACCATTGCTCCAGTCAATTCTTCATCTGCTTTTGCAACAGTCCCTGCCACTTTCATTTAATTAGTATAGTTTAATATTCTAACTTTTCGTACTCCTTCAATTTTCTTTATTTTCTCTAGTGTAGAATCAGATGGAATAACTCCAGTATCAATTACAGTATAGGCAAATTCACCCTTCGATTTATTTACCAAATTATCAATATTAATACCACATTCTGACAATGCAGCAGTAAATTGAGATAACATATTCGGAATATTCAAATGACAAATTGTAATTCTACATACAGAATTGCAGAATCCAACATCACAATTTGGATAATTCACTGAATTTTTAATAATACCATATTCCAAATAGTCCATAATTTCTTTTACTGCCATCTTAGCACAATTATCTTCTGACTCTTCCGTAGAAGCTCCTAAATGTGGAAACGCAATAACGCCATCCATATTCGCTGTTTTCGAATTTGGAAAATCCGTCACGTACTTAGCAACTTTTCCTGAACTCAATGCCTGCTCCATGTCCTCATCATTCACAAGTAAATCTCTTGCAAAATTCAGAATAATTACGCCATCTTTCATTATCTCCATCGTATCTTTATTAATCATGCCTTTCGTATCTTCCAACAGAGGAACATGAACAGAAATATAATCACACTGTCTGAAAATATCCTCATTTGAATCAACTAAAGATACATTTCTTGACAGCTCCAAAGCATGCTCAACAGATAAAAAAGGATCACACCCATAGACCTCCATCCCGAGTGCCTGACCGGCATTTGCAACCAATACACCAATTGCCCCAAGTCCAATAACTCCTAATTTTTTGCCTTTCGCTTCTTTTCCTGCAAATGCCTTTTTTGCCTTTTCCATTGTCTTATTAATATTCTCATCATCACGATTCTGACTAATCCATCTCATCCCGCCAACTAAATCACGAGAAGCAAGCATAAGTCCTGCAACAACAAGCTCCTTGACTCCATTTGCATTTGCCCCCGGTGTATTAAAAACAACAATCCCTTTCTTCGCAAACTCCTCTAAAGGAATATTATTAACACCTGCCCCTGCCCTTGCAACAGCAAGCAGTTTCTCAGAAACTGTAATTTCATGCATAGAAGCACTACGAACCAAAACTGCCTGTGCCTCACCTAAGTCCTCTACCTGCCTATACTTCTCTGTCAACTCTTTCATTCCAAATTCAGAAATTGGATTTAAACATTTTATATGAAACATCATTTATACTCCTCTCATAATATCAAATACCAATTATCTATTTACTTTTTCAAAATTTTCCATAAATTCAACAAGCTTTTCAACACCTTCCTTTGGCATTGCATTATAAATACTTGCCCGCATACCACCTACCGTGCGATGACCTTTTAAATTCTCAAGACCTGCTTCCTTTGCTTCTTTCACAAACTTAGCATCCAGTTCTTTATCACCTGTCACAAATGGAACATTCATAAGTGACCGGTCTTCCTTCCTTACGGTTCCCTTAAATAACCTGCTCTGATCTAAAAACTCATATAATAATTTTGCTTTTTCCTCATTTTTCTTTTGGATTATTTCCAAACCACCTATATTTTTAAGCCACTTAAAGACCTTTCCACAGATATAGATTCCATAAGCTGGAGGTGTATTATAAAGTGACTTCGCATCTGCATGAATCTTATATCTTAACATAGTTGGCGTTCCAGTCAATGGTTCCTCTGAAATCAAATCTTTACGAATAATTACAATTACAACACCAGCAGGTCCGATATTTTTTTGTGCTCCTCCATAAATAAGCCCATACTTCTCAACCTCCATCGGCTCAGACAAAAAACAGGAAGAAACATCTGCTACCAAAGGTTTTCCATTTGTATTTGGAAGTGTTTTAAATTTCGTACCATAAATTGTATTATTTTCACAAATATAAACATAGTCTGCATCTTCACGAATCGGAAGATTGGAGCAATCCGGTATATAGCTAAAAGTCTTATCCTCCGAAGAGGCAATCGCTCTCGCATCCCCATATATACACGCTTCTTTAAATGCTTTTTTCGCCCACTGTCCAGTAATAATATATTCTGCTTTTTTATTTTTCATCAAATTCATTGGTATCATTGCAAACTGAGTAGATGCTCCACCCTGAAGAAACAATACTTCATACTCTTCTGAAATATGTAATAAATCACGAATATCCTGCTCAGCTTCCGTAATAATCTGCTCAAACGCTTTCGAACGGTGACTCATTTCCATTACAGACATCCCACATCCTCTGTAATCAAGCATTTCCTCCTGTGCTTCCTTCAAAACCTCCTCCGGCAATACTGCCGGACCTGCAGAGAAATTATAAATTCTTCCCATATCTTATTAATCTCCTTTCATTCGCTCCCCGGAATCTTTTTTAATCTTTCTTCAAATCAGTGGCATCAAATGCTTCTTCAATCGCAGCACCTGCCGGCACCATTGGAAATACTTTATCATCACAATGAATCTCACAGTCTAATACAACTGGTCTTTGAAGCGCAATTGCCCTTTCAATTGCCGGTGCAACTTCTTCTTTTTTTGTGACGCGGATTCCCTCGGCACCCATTGCTTCTGCTAACTTCACAAAATCCACTTTGTCATTTAAAATCGTATTCGAATACCTGCCACCATAGAACAGATTTTGCCATTGTCTTACCATTCCAAGCACATGGTTATTAATAACAATCTGAATAATTGGAACCTGATACCGAACTGCTGTCGCAATTTCATTCATGTTCATTCGAAAACAGCCATCCCCCGCAATATTAACCACTATTTTCTTTGGACATGCAAGCTTCGCACCGATACATGCCCCTAAACCATATCCCATCGTACCAAGACCTCCTGATGTAATTAGAGTACGAGGCTTCGTATATTTATAATATTGGGCAGCCCACATTTGATGCTGACCAACCTCCGTTGTAATAATCGCATCTCCATTTGTAATTTTATATAATTCTTCTATAATATAAGGGCCTGTTAATTGTTCTTCTTCATAACTAAGCGGATGCTTCTTCTTTAAGTCATTAATTTCTTCAATCCATTCTTTATGGCATAACTGGCCAATCTTTCGATTCAATTTTTCTAAAACTACTTTTACATCACCAATAATGCTTGCATCCGTCATAACATTTTTATTAATTTCTGCCGGGTCCACATCGATTTGCAGTATTTTTGCATTTTTTGCAAATTTCTTGGCATTTCCTACAACTCTGTCACTAAACCTGGCACCAATTGTAATCAAAAGATCACATGCCGTTACACCAAAATTGGATGTTTTCGTCCCATGCATACCAAGCATGCCTGTATATAATAAATCAGTTCCCGGAAATGCTCCTTTTCCCATGAGAGAATCTGTTACAGGAGCATCTACTTTATGTGCAAATTTAACAAGCTCCTCGTTCGCTTCCGAAATAACAGCTCCGCCACCTATGAAAATAAATGGTTTTTTTGATTTGCATATCATCTGAACTGCCATTTCGATGTCGCCTTCCTTAATCCTGTCAGCAGAACGTTCTATTTGCTTTGGTATCTTTCTTTCATATTCAGCTTCATTTGCCGTAACATCTTTTGCAATGTCTACCAAAACAGGACCCGGACGCCCGGTCTTTGCAATCGTAAATGCACGGCGAATCGTATCTGCTAACAAATTTACATCTTTTACAATAAAATTATGTTTTGTAATTGGCATTGTAACACCCGCAATATCAATTTCCTGAAAACTATCTTTTCCAAGTAACGAAACTGCAACATTTGCCGTAATCGCAACAAGTGGAACAGAATCCATATAAGCAGTCGCAATTCCGGTTACAAGATTGGTGGCACCCGGTCCTGATGTCGCCATACATACTCCTACTTTTCCAGTCGCTCTCGCATATCCATCTGCTGCATGTGCTGCTCCCTGTTCATGAGATGTCAAAATATGATGAATCTCATTGCTATGTTTATATAATGCATCATATATATTTAAAATTGTTCCACCCGGATACCCAAAAATAGTATCTACACCTTGCTCTTTTAAACATTCTATTACGATTTCCGATCCTGTTAATTTCATTTGGCACCTCCACTTCTTTTATTTCCTACTCTAAAATTGCACCCCTGTTACCTGATGTAACCATTTTCGCATACCGACCCAAATAACCAGTTGTAACTTTCGGTTCTACCGGCTTCCATAACTTTCTGCGTCGTTCCATTTCTTCTTCTGATATATCAAGCTCCAGGCGATTTTCAGGAATATTAATTTTAATTCGATCTCCTTCTTCTACAAGTGCAATCGGACCTCCAACTGCAGCTTCCGGAGAAATATGTCCAATTGATGCTCCTCTTGAAGCTCCGGAAAACCGTCCATCTGTAATTAATGCAACACTTGAACCAAGTCCCATGCCGGCAATTGCAGAAGTCGGATTAAGCATCTCCCTCATTCCAGGTCCACCTTTTGGACCTTCATAACGAATTACTACAACATCTCCTGCTACAATTTTCCCGCTTTTGATTGCATGAATTGCATCTTCTTCACAATCAAATACACGGGCAGGACCTTCATGAACCATCATTTCCGGCACTACGGCAGAACGTTTGACAACACCCGAATCCGGTGCCAAATTCCCCTTTAATACGGCAATTCCTCCTGTTTCACTATATGGTCTTTCAATTGGACGAATTACTTCCGTATTGCGGTTCACACATCGTTCTATATTTTCTTTGACAGTCTTTCCAGTAACTGTAATTAAATCAGTATATAAAAGTTTCTTTTTGTTTAACTCGTTCATAACCGCATATACACCACCAGCCTCATTTAAATCCTCCATATAAGTAGATCCAGCTGGTGCAAGATGACATAAATTTGGAGTTTTCGCACTTATTTCATTTGCAATATCTAAATTTAAGTCAATTCCTACTTCATAAGCAATTGCCGGTAAATGAAGCATTGTATTTGTAGAACATCCTAATGCCATATCAACGGTAAGTGCATTATGAAATGCTTTTTCGGTTAAAATGTCCCTCGGTCTTATATTCTTTTCCCATAGCTCCATTACTTTCATTCCTGCATGTTTCGCAAGTGCAATTCGTTCTGAATAAACTGCAGGAATCGTACCATTTCCCTGTAACCCCATACCAATTGCCTCTGTCAGGCAGTTCATAGAATTCGCTGTATACATTCCTGAACAGGAACCACAGGTTGGACATACATTTTGCTCAAATTCTTCTACCTCTTCTTCTGTCATAGTTCCGGCTGCATAAGAGCCAACTGCCTCAAACATGCTAGAAAGGCTTCGCTTTTTCCCTTTCACATGTCCTGCCAGCATAGGACCTCCCGATACAAAAATAGTCGGAATATTCACTCTTGCTGCCGCCATCAATAAGCCCGGTACATTTTTATCACAATTTGGCACCATAACTAAAGCATCAAAAGCATGTGCCATTGCCATAGCTTCTGTAGAATCTGCAATCAAATCCCTCGTTACAAGCGAATATTTCATTCCTACATGCCCCATTGCAATTCCATCGCAAACCGCAATTGCTGGAAATACAACCGGAGTACCTCCTGCCATTGCAACTCCCAATTTAGCTGCCTCTACAATTTTATCCAGATTCATATGCCCTGGTACAATTTCATTATAGGAACTGACAATGCCAACGAGTGGTTTTTCTAATTCTTCTTTTGTCATTCCCAAAGCATGAAACAATGACCTATGTGGTGCCTGCTGTATTCCCTTTGTTACTGAATCACTTCTCATACTAATCTACCCCTTTTCCTGGTTCCATTTTTTTACCTTATCAATTATTTTATTTTTTGAGCTATCTGCGTTCCCATTTCTTCGGTTCCTACTTGCTTCATGCCATCTGACATTATATCAATTGTACGATAGCCATCTTCTAACACTTGTTTTACTGCCAGTTCAATTGCATCAGCCTCTTTCTCTAAATCAAAAGAATAACGAAGCATCATAGCCGCCGATAAAATGGTTGCAATCGGATTCGCAATATTTTTTCCTGCAATATCTGGTGCAGAACCATGGCTTGGTTCATATAGTCCTAATTTTGTATCATTTAAACTTGCAGATGATAACATGCCAATAGATCCCGTTATCATACTTGCCTCGTCCGATAAAATATCGCCAAACATATTTTCTGTAAGAATCACATCAAATTGTCCGGGATTTTTCACAAGCTGCATTGCACAATTATCGACTAACATATGCTCTAATTCGATATCCTGGTATTCTTTTTTTACTTCTTCTACTACATTTCTCCACAACCGGGATGAGTCCAAAACATTTGCTTTATCAACACTGGTAACTTTCTTTCTTCTTTTTCCTGCAATCTCAAATGCCCTTTTCGCAATTCGTCTGATTTCGGTTTCTGTATAAGTCAGCTCATCATAGGCTTTCCTCTCCCCCTGTTCAATTACTGTTTTTCGATTGCCAAAATAAAGACCACCCGTTAATTCTCTGACAATAACCATGTCAAAACCATTTTCTATTATACTTTTCCTTAATGGGCAGGCTTCCGCTAATTCCTCAAATAGCAAAGCCGGTCTTAAATTCGCAAACAAATTGAGAGATTTTCGTAACTTTAATAAACCGGCTTCCGGCCTTTTCGACGGCTCCAGCTGATACCACCGTGACGTTGTCGTATTACCTCCAATTGACCCCATTAAAACAGAGTCACTTTTTTTTGCCTTTTCAATTGTATCATCCGTAAGCGGAATTCCATAAGCATCAATGGATGCTCCCCCTAATAGCAATTCCTCATAAGAAAATATGTGTCCATATTGTTTTCCAATTTGATCTAAGACTTTTTTTGCTTCCCTTATTATCTCCGGTCCTATTCCATCTCCTGGAATTACAGCTATTTTATACTCCATTCACTTCGTTCCTTTCCTTATTTATTCGACTTTTAAATACTCAGCTTATTGATAAATTTATTGGAATATATAAGAAAATCGCCCTAAGCCTATAAGCTTAGGGCGAACATTGTCCGCGGTACCACCTAAATTCAGAGAATCTCTCTGCCCTCATCAGACATAAATTGATATTCTGTCCTTCCCGTGTAACGTCAGGTCACGTTGAAGTCTACTGAAAAAAGAATTCTTTTTTGTTCTCCTTCAAAGCTCAAGGGCCACTTTCCATAGTATATCCCGAAGATTCTCACCACAGGATTCTTCCTACCATCTTCTCTCTGTGCGTTCCATATTATGTACTATTCCCTATCAATGCTGATGTCAATTTTTAATTATTAACTAGTATAATCATAATATTTAGCACTGTCAAGCAAAAATGTCTAAAAATTTTAGCACTGCGTCGTGAGAGTGCAAAGAAGTAATCTGATAGATAATATTTACTTTCCTGTTAAATTTTATAACAATTTTTCTAAAACTTGTTTAAAATCTTTCTCCGTAAATGGCTTTGATATATGAGCATTCATTCCGTTTTTTAATGTTTCGTGTATATCTTCTGCAAAAGCATTTGCTGTCATTGCAACAATTGGTACTTTTCCCGCATCATCACGTTTCAATTTCCGGATTATTTTTGTTGCTTCAATTCCATTCAGCGTTGGCATCATAATATCCATAAAAATGATATCATAATAATAGCAAGAAGAATTTCGGAATTTTTCAACTGCCTCCCTCCCATCCAAAGCAATATCCGTAATTATTCCATAAGATGACAAAATAAAACAGGCAATTTCACTATTCAGTTCGTTGTCCTCCACTACCAATGCCCTCTTTTCTTTATACAGCTTTTGTTCTGGATCATCTTTAAATTCTTCATTCTTACTTTTACATTCACCCTTATATAATTCAAATTCATATCTCAAAGAAACTTTTGTACCTTCACCAACCTTGCTGTCAATTCGGATTGTTCCTCCCATTAACTCGACCAGCCGTTTTGTAATTACAAGTCCAAGTCCGCTTCCTGTCTGAGCATAAGATGTTTTTTCCTGCTCATAAGGAGTAAATACACGGGATAAAAACTCTTCACTCATTCCAATTCCCGTATCCTCCACGATTTCTTCTACTAAAAGTGTATTTTCTCCAATTTTTTTTCTTCTACAGATACATCGAATCTGTCCACCACTCTCTGTATATTTTATCGCATTTGAAACAATATTCAATAAAACTTGAATATTTCTCTTTTTATCACTTAGAATAACTGCTTCTTCCCCTTCATCTTCCATAATAAAAGCAATCTTAATCTGTTTTTCTTCTGCTAATGGAATCATAATTTCTTTCACATAACTAAATACCTCTTCCCGAAATACAGGTTCTTTTTCTAACACAATTTTACCACTCTCAATTCTGGACATATCAAGTACATCATTTATTACATGTAACAATTGGTTAGCAGACAAGCTCGCTTTATCTAAGTATTCCTTCATATCCTCAAGCGAATCTGCTTTTTTCATCAAATTCTGCATTCCAATAATTCCATTTAATGGGGTTCGCATTTCATGTGACATATTTGATAAAAAATTACTTTTTGCCTCCGATGCCTGTTCTGCCTTTAACCGATTCTCATAGACCTTTGTATAAGAAATACTTATGATACAAACCAAAAGACCAAACGAAGCTAATAACTTTATCATCATCAGATGAATATCATGGTACAAGTCACCTCCATCTACTAATATCAAAGCATATAACCCATTACAAATCTTTTTACTAAATACAGTCAAACGATTTTCCTCTATATATACGCCTTTTTCTGTATTCTTTTTCGTAACAATTTCCATAATTTGATCCACTGGATATTCTGACACATCATGAATATTTTTCCCGATTTCCTCTGGATTCTGACTTGCAACCATCGTTCCATCCTTACTTACGATGCAAACTTCCCCTGCGCTGACAAGATTTATTTCTTCGATTGCCTGCTGAAAAAGTTCCGATTTTACATCAACTACCAAAACATCCTTTCCGGCATTTAACGCCTTGCTTAAACTGACGACTACGGCTCCTGTTTGTGCATCAACATAAGGATTTACAATATAAATTCTATCATCAATTACTTTTCCTGCGATATTCCATGGTCGTTTTTTCAAATCGTACTCCCCGGTTGGACACCACCCGGAGCTTGTAACCAACTTATTATCAAAACTTCCATAAAACCCACCTAATCCTTCATCAATATGCTCCTTTATATTCTTTGACATCTTCCGTAACATTTCTTGAATTTCTTCATTATCGGCACCTTGCTCACACATTGACTCAATCGTAATAGAAGCAGTTTCCAAGGTACTTTTATTTTGTTCAATTTTAGTAATGGAATATGCGGCAACACTGGAAACCGCATTCATTCCAATTGTATCTGTTTTTTTTCTCATCATCTGATAAGTATCCATATAAGTCAAATATATTATAATAATCGCACCCAGAAAAATAAGCAATTGCATGATTAAAAATTGCCTATACTTTTTTATAATTTCCCAAAAATTTCTCATATAGATATTCTCTCCATATCTTCTATTGATTTCTCTGCAATTTAGTTCCACTTATCTAAAGCATTTTGTCTTGATGAGGTTATTATAGCATAATTTAGAGATATACTTTCAAAAAAACTTACTATCCTCTAAAAATTTTTTTGTCGCCTCTGTCAAAACTGTCTGTTCACAATATGCCAACCCAATCTCTCTTTGTTCTATTTTATTTTTTAATGGCAGTTCTATCAACGTCCCTGTTGTTAATTCTTCCTCAACAAATTCTTTAATAACACAAGCGACACCAAGCCCTAATTTGGTAAATTCAATTAATAAGTCCATGGTTCCTATTTCTAAAACATGTTTTACATCTATTTTATACTTTTTAAAATAATCCTCTATATACTGCCTGGATATATTTTCCGTTTCCAGCAACATAATATTTGCTTTTTCAAAAAGAGCATCATCCTCTCTATATGTTTCTAACCCCATTCGTTTTAAATAACTCGGAGAAGCAACAAATACATCCTGAATCTGTTGTAACGGATAAAATCTAATTCCTTTTTTCTTTGCAAAAGATCCAACTAATCCAAGCTCTATCTTATTTTCTTCTAGCATATTTAATGTATGAAGTGTTGATTGACAAGATATCGTTACTTTTATATTTGGATACTTTCTCATAAACGGTTCTAATTTAGGTAATAAAACATATTTGCATAATGTTGTACTTGCACCCAGACGAACCTGTCCTGTTTCCAGTTCTTTAATTCGTTTCACCCGATTCTCCGCTTCAAGAAGACAGGAAAATACTTTTTTTGTCGCCTCATATAATATAATTCCTGATTCTGTAAGCATCACACCTCTGGAACTGCGTTCAAATAGTTTTGTATTTAAATTTGTTTCTAATTTATGAATTGCCTTACTGATTGCGGGTTGACTGATGTACAATTTTTTTGCCGCATAAGATATGTTTCTATTTTCTGCTACTGTATGAAAAATATAATATAATGATAAATTTTCCCGCATACACTCCTCCTATTTTTCCTAAAAGACTAAAATTTATATTTTTATTTTACATTTTCCCGTTATTATATTCAATCATTTCATAACTTTTAGTTATAATATTTATATCCTTTATCTATTTTACCAAGCCTTTCTTTTATGCTACAATAAACAAAATATATTTTGTGGTTTAAGGAGGCTGTTGCAATGGGAATGACAATGACACAGAAAATTCTGGCAGAGCATGCGAATCTGGATTATGTAGAAGCAGGCCAATTAATTGAGGCGAATTTAGATCTTGTGCTTGCAAATGACATTACCGGTCCTGTAGCAATTCACGAGGCAGAACGTCTTAATAAAAAAACCGTATTTGACAAAGATAAAATTGTTCTTGTTCCAGACCATTTTACACCAAATAAAGATATTAAATCAGCAAATCATTGTAAATGTGTCCGCGAATACGCCAAAACACATGAAATTACAAACTACTTTGAAATCGGAGAAATGGGGATTGAACATGCACTAATCCCTGAAAAAGGATTAATCGTAGCAGGTGAAACTTGTATCGGTGCCGATTCTCATACTTGTACTTATGGTGCTTTAGGAGCATTTTCAACCGGTGTAGGCAGTACCGATATGGGTGCAGGAATGATTACAGGAAAAGCATGGTTTAAAGTTCCTTCTGCTCTTTCGTTTATTCTAACCGGGAAACCTCCAAAATGGGTTAGCGGAAAAGATATAATCCTTGCAATTATTGGAATGATCGGTGTCGACGGTGCATTGTATAAATCAATGGAATTCTCAGGAGATGGTATTAAATATTTGACAATGGATGACCGTTTTACGATTGCAAACATGGCAATCGAAGCAGGTGCTAAAAATGGGATTTTTCCTGTAGACGCTTCTACAATTACTTATATGAAAGAACATTCATCAAAAGACTATAAAATATATGAGGCGGATGAAGACGCCGTTTATGAAAAAACATATACAATTGAATTAGACAAATTAGAGCCTGTTGTCGCATTTCCTCATCTTCCGGAAAATACAAGACTTGTATCCGAGGCAGGAGATGTTCCAATTGACCAGGTAGTAATTGGTTCCTGCACAAATGGACGAATCGAAGATTTAAGAACGGCTGCTAAAATTTTAGATGGCAGACATGTCGCTCCCGGTGTCAGAACAATTATTTTCCCCGCAACGCAATCAATTTATCTTCAGGCAATTTCGGAAGGATTAATTCAGACTTTCATAAAAGCCGGTGCCGTTGTCAGTACTCCAACTTGTGGTCCCTGCCTTGGCGGACATATGGGAGTATTAGCTGCCGGTGAACGGGCAATTTCTACTACAAATCGTAATTTTGTTGGGCGAATGGGGGATGTTAACTCAGAAGTGTATCTTGCCAGCCCGGCTGTTGCCGCTGCAAGTGCTGTTACCGGAAAAATCAGCCAGCCTTCTGATCTTTCATTATAAATAAAATTAGATAAAAGAAAGGATGAAATTTCAATGCAAGTACATGGAATGGTCCATAAATATGGTAATAATGTTGACACAGATGTAATTATACCTGCCAGATATTTAAACTCCTCTGACGGAAAGGAGTTAGCAAAACATTGTATGGAAGATATCGACAAAGAATTTGTTCAAAAAGTAACTCCTGGTGATATTATTGTAGCCGGCAAAAATTTTGGATGTGGCTCTTCCAGAGAACACGCCCCTCTATCAATTAAATGTGCAGGAATCAGTTGCGTTATTGCAGAAACATTTGCAAGAATTTTTTATCGCAATGCAATCAATATTGGTCTTCCTATTATTGAATGTCCAGAAGCTGCAAAAGAAATAGAATCCCAAGATAAAGTATTAATTGATTTTGATTCCGGAATCATTTATAATCAAACAAAAAACACACAGTATAAGGGCCAGGCATTTCCTGAGTTTATGCAAAAAATCATAAAAACAGAGGGACTGATGAATTATATTAACCAGACATACAAAGATTAATACCTGAAACCTACATACAGAATAAGAGCTTCTTCTTATATTATCATCTGTTAGAAGAAGCTCTTGTCCCATTTTATTAACTATTCAGCTTTATCATGAAGCGGATTTTCTCTTACAACTTCTGCCGCCTGTGCAATTAAGATTAGTAGCTCATGCTCAAATTCCTTATCAAATTCTATAATTTTCGAAAATAATTCCCCCTTTTCTGAAGCCACATATTTTGCAGGAATCCTATTTAGTACATATGCCACAATATCCGACGTACACTGCTTGCATTTACAACATTTTAACGTTGGTTCAAGTTTTTCCAGCTTATTTGCTACAACATACTCCATTACATTTTTTACTTTATATTCCATACGCTTCCCCTTTTCCTCAAACAGGCGGGTTAATCTAACAATAAATTTCTCACATTTATCATTCCCCACCCTTGTTTTTCAAACTCATATCCTACATCAACTGCTCTATTTTTTAACCGAATTTTAACCTCTCTGGGCGTCATATTTGGGTGTTTCGACAACAGTAAAGCAACTGCCCCTGCAACAACAGGTGTTGCCATCGAAGTTCCACTTTTGACTGCATACCCAACCCTGTTGTTCATACAAGATACAATATTAGTACCAGGTGCTATTATCTCAGGTTTTACAATACACTCCTGGGTTGGTCCCCTGCTCGAATAATCTTTTCTTCGATTCCCTGCAATCTCGACTAATACATCATCATCCGATGCTCCAACCGTAATTATTTTGCGGCTGTTTCCCGGAGCCCCAATTGATTTCGGATTAGGACCATTGTTCCCTGCAGCTGCCAGAACAATAATCCCGCTATCCCAAACTTTATTTACACCTTGAACTAAAAGAGAATTCTCATCAATTTCTTTATCCGATCCCGTGCCAACAGAAATATTCATAATACGAATATTATATTTCTTTCTATTTGCAATAATCCAGTCCATACCCTCCAGTACATCTGAAATATTGCCATTTCCTTTATAATCTAAAACTTTTACGCCGATTAGATGACATCTTGGTGCAATCCCAACATATCTTCCATCCGAAGCTTCGCCACTCCCGCCTAAAATGCCCGATACATGACTTCCATGCCCGTTATCGTCATAATTTTCTTTTCTTCCATTTATAACATCTTTAAAAGCTACAATTCTGCTTTGATGATTATAAAAAAAGTCTATATGATTCGCAATTCCTGTATCAACAACTGCAATTCCTATATCCTGTCCAAGAAACTGGTTTTTATGAGCCCAACTTAAATCAATTAATCTTGCAACCCGATTCATATTACATAAAAAACCTTCCTGTTTTTTATATCATATTCGGTTTTCACTTCAGAAGTGACAATATCAACAAATTTCTTTTATAATGTTTTGGCACGCTCTGTAATACTTTTTTTAAAATTAATTATCGTATGATCATATTCTTTATCCATATAAGTAGAAGTTATCATAAAATCTGCTGTAGCCTTATTATTCGCAATCGGAATATCATATACCTGTGCAATGCGAAGTAATGCTTTTACATCCGGGTCATGAGGCTGTGCTTCCAGCGGATCAGAGAAGAAAATTACAAAATCAATTTTTCCTTCTACAATTTTAGCACCAATCTGCTGATCGCCACCAAGAGGACCACTATTATAACCTCTGACCGGCAAGTTTGTTTTATCAGTAATCATTCTGGCGGTTGTTCCGGTGCCGCATAAAAAATGCTGTTTTAAAATTTCCTTATGCTGTTCGCACCATTCAATCAATTCCGCTTTCTTATTATCATGGGCAATCAATGCAATGTTTTTTTGCCTTTGAATTGTTAATGTAATAAACTTATCTTCCAATTTAACTTCCTCCTTAGCATTATAAAATCCTTCTCTACTTTTTATTTTAACATTATACCTCTTTTGTTGCAAATTTATTTTCAATTTTTTGGAACCATTTCGAACCTACTGACATAAGATACATTGTAAAAGATTTTAGGAGGAAAACAACATGAGTGATTTAGCTGCAACAAACTGTGGATGTGGATGTAACGAAGGAGGAAATAACATTATTTGGATTTTAATCTTACTATTCTGCTGCGGTAATGGCAATGGCTGTGGAAACGGAATTTTCGGTGGAAACAACGATTGCGGATGCATTATCGTAATTCTTTTACTTCTTTGCTGCTGTGGAAATGGTAATGGTTTTCAATCCCTTTGCTGCTAATTAGTTTTTTGAAAGCTGGTGTTGGAGCTTAGCTCCGGCACCACTTTTTTTATTTTTTTAGAGGTCGTAAACATGACCTCTAAAAATAGTTTTACAATTACTTTTCTTTCTCATAACATTTTCTGCACGGTTCACATTCCAAATCAATTTCATAAATCGTATCATCTTCAATTACTAATTCCGTATGTTCCACTCGTTTATTTTTAATCTTTTTTTCAAAAGAATTTTTACTTTTATAATCACTATCCCGCTTCATATTTCATTCCTCCATACTTACTACATTATAATATATGAAGTTATAGGACTATTTGCTATCCCGCAAAATCCATGCAAGACAAAAACATTTTTTGAAACTCTGAATCCGATGCAAGCTCTAGCACTTCCGTTTGTCTTGCAAGTTTTTCACATCGCAGAATTGCCTGTTCATCACAAAGCACTTCCTTTGCTCCCTCTCCTGCTGCATTTCCTAACACAACGGTTTTTCCTCTCCATTCCTTTGGAATAAGTCCAATCAAAAAAGCACTCTCAATCGACATAAAACTGCCAAACGCACCCGCAAGAAATACGTTTTTAATATCCTTTTTTTCCCAGTTCTTTTTTTTCAATAAACTTAAAATTCCGGCTAAAATTGCGGCTTTGGCAAGCTGAAGTTCTCTTATATCCTGCTGTGTAATATAAATTCCCTGTTCCCGTTCTGTCATAGATGGAAACACTAATATAAAAGCTTTTTCTCCATTTATCTCACAGAGGCGGTTTTGATTTTGTTTTGCCTCAAATTGTTTCAATTCCTTTTTTTCACAAATTCTTCCTGTTTTATCAATAAAACCATAAGACAACATAACAGCCACTGCATCAATTAATCCCGAACCACATATGCCAGCCGGCTTTGCTTTGTCAATTGTTGCAACTGCAATTTGTCCCCGTTCCATCCAAACATGGTCAATGGCTCCGCTTGCTCCCCTCATCCCACAAACAATATTCGCCCCCTCCAGTGCCGGTCCTGCTGCAGTGGAACAGGCAATTGTTGTTGTCTTATTTCCAATTACAATTTCACCATTTGTCCCAATATCAATCAGACATGAAAGATTCTCTGTTTCATCAAGATTAGCATTTAACATCGCAGAGGATGTGTCTGCCCCGACAAATCCTCCAATATTAGGAAGAAATAAAACATATCCATCTGAATTCATATGAAACATTGTTTCCTTTCCTTTTCTCCAAAACCAACGGTAGAAACCAGGATGATATGGCACTTTTAGCAGGCTTTCAATTGAAATTCCGGCTAAAAAATGATTCATACAGACATTTCCGGCTATCGACACTGCAAGAATTTGCTCTTTATTAATCCCTATTTTTCCCCTCATATGGTGCAATAATTGATTCAATCCTTCGAACGTTTTTGTTTGTAGCTCTGTTGCGCCATGAACTGCCGCATACCGGCATCGTTCCATAACATCAGCCCCATAAACTGTCTGAGGATTTAACATGCTATCTGCTGCAATTTGTTTTCCTGTACTTCCATCCATTAAATAACCTACAATTGTAGTCGTTCCTATATCAAATGCCACCATATACCAATCATCTGACTTAAGCTTTAATTGTACCTGCCTCCCTTGAAAGGAAAACAGAGCCCCATTCCCCGTCTTACTTTCTTCCATTTTCAAAATTGGATTCCAAAAAAATGGAAAATTCTTTCCTTCTGAAAGTATATGATGCTCTGCAACCTCTGGCAGATAAACACTTAAATCTTCTAAAACAAAAGTTTTACATGCCAAAACATCTTTTTTCCTTCCGCCTGCGCAAATTGTAACTTTACATTTCTTACAATTTCCATTACCTCCACATGGTGCATCTAGTATAATGCCAGCCTGTCTGGCAGCATTCAATATTGTAGAACCTTCTTCAACAAACTGTTCTATATTTATAGGATAAAATGTAACTTTGTACATCAAAAACCTCCATTCCACCTGAACTCTCTTATTTATTTTTATTCTAAAATTTGTTTTTTTCTTTGTCAAATTTATTCCTGAAGCGCAACAGAAAACACATGAATGGAAGGTAGTAACAAAGTGGACAAGTCCACCTCAACTCCCTGTATCCCTCACTCATGAGGGACTTGCTCCACTTTGCGTGCCAGATGCGTGTTGCATGCTTTTTGCAACAATACTCCTTTCGCATCTGTGCACATCCTCGCGGAGCGTTTTTGCTTTATAAGAGACAAAGTTTCCTATAAAGTAAAAAAAGCTACTGTAAAACAAATCCGAATCGTTTATTTTACAGTAGCTGGTTTTCCTTTTTAATTACTAATAATTAATAATTTTCAGCCTTTATCTGAAAATATGCCTTTGGATGTGCACACACCGGACATACTTCAGGTGCTTTCTTTCCAATTACAATATGACCGCAATTTGCACATTGCCATATTGTATCGCCATCTCTCGAAAATACAATATCTTCTTTTATATTAGAAAGCAGCTTACGATAACGCTCCTCATGTTCCTTCTCTATCTTTCCTACCTCTTCAAACAAAAAGGCAATGTCATCAAATCCTTCTTCCTTTGCTTCTTTCGCAAATTGATCATACATCTCTGTCCATTCGTAATTTTCTCCAGCTGCCGCATCTTCGAGATTTTCCACAGTTGTTCCAATTCCATCATGTAATAATTTATACCAAATCTTTGCATGCTCTTTTTCATTGTTTGCTGTTTCTTCAAAGATAGAAGCAATCTGTACATAACCTTCTTTTTTTGCTTTCGAGGCAAAATATGTATATTTATTTCTTGCCTGAGATTCACCTGCAAATGCTGCTAAAAGATTTGCTTCTGTTTTTGTACCACTTAATTTTCCCATAGTTACATCCTCCTTTGAATTAATTTGATATACTTATCATAAAGTTTTTTTACAAAAAGTCAATACTATTTCATATAAAATTCACAAATTTTATCCAAACGTGAGGTCATATTCTGAAAAATCATATCTACCAAAGTAATTGCCGCCATAGACTCCACCACCACTACAGCTCTAGGTACAATGATTGGATCATGGCGGCCTGTTACTATAATTGGAACTGCTTCACCGTTATTATTGACTGTATTCTGAAGTTGCCCTATCGACGGAGTTGGTTTAAATGCTGCCCGGAAAATAATCTCTGAACCATCACTGATTCCTCCTAAAATTCCTCCTGCATAATTCGTTTTCTTTTGAACTCTTTGCATTTCATCTACACAAAATTCATCATTTTGTTCAGAACCATTCATACTCGCCGCCTGAAAGCCTGAACCAATTTCAAATCCTTTAACGGCTCCAATTGACATTACCGCTTTTGCAAGATTTGCATCAAGCTTATCAAAAACCGGTTCTCCAATTCCTGCCGGCATGCCTGTAATAATACATTCTACCATTCCTCCTGTAGAATCTTTTTTCTCCATCTGCTGTTTTAAGTACTCTTCTGCCTGCCTTGATGCTTCTAAATCCGGCATACAAACCGGACTTTTTTCAATATTTTCCCGATTGCATCGGCTATAATCAATTGTAATTGTTCCGATTGATTTTGTATAAGCAGTTACTGTAATTTTTAATTGTTTCAAAAGTTCCAAAGCAATTGCGCCAGCCGCTACTCTTCCAATCGTTTCTCTTCCAGAAGAACGGCCTCCACCTCGGTAATCCCGAAACCCATATTTTTGGTCAAATGTATAATCTGCATGTCCAGGACGATATAAAGATGCAAGTTCACTATAATCTTTTGAACGCTGTGTCTGATTAACTACACGCATAGAGATTGGTGTTCCAGTCGTCTTTCCCTCAAAGATTCCTGATTCAATTACAACTGTATCATTTTCCTTTCTTGGAGTAGAATACTTGTTTTGTCCCGGTTTTCTTCGTTCTAAGTAGGATTGTATCATTTCTTCGCTTAGTGGAAGTCCTGCCGGGCACCCATCCACTACAACTCCTACTGCTTTTCCGTGGGATTCTCCCCATGTTGTTACTTTGAATTGTGTTCCGTATGTTGATCCTGACATTTTTTCCTCCTGTACTAGTGACGCAGGCAAGACTGGTAGGAAAAAGTCTTGTCTGCGTTCTCTTGCTGAATTCTGGCTTTCTGCTTAATGTTTAATTCCTTAATTTTACTCCACAACATGGGCAGTGCTTTGCTATCCCACCATAACGGGTATATGTTGGTATTATATGATGACAATTTGGACATCTGTCTTTTGCTATTACAAAGTATATATTATATAATATTGTTATGATTATAATTGTTATCCATATGTACTGCATGTGTTTAAACAAGCAAAGAAGGACTGATAAAAGTACTATAAACACTGATATGACAAATCTTATAATTGATTTTGACACAATCTCATCAAATTCTTTGATAATCTGAGCTTCGCTTTTTTCTTTTTTTAAATGAACAGATTCAGAAAATACATACCCACAATTTCTGCACTTGTCTAAATAGGTAGTTGCTCTTATTGGCAAGCGTTTTTTACATTTAGGACAGCGCCAGCCGATATATGCAATTAGGTAAAAAAGTAAAAAGCTTAGAAAGGAACTTGCAAATACGATTATGTTTACTTTTTCTGCTGTCATATTGTATAACAAGGATAATAAGCTTATTATAAAAAATAGATTAGACACATAACGAAAAAATTTTAATTTTTTTGTCATACCATATTTCCCCCTTGTACGCTTGTCTTTTATTATTCGCTTATATTCAAGCTGTTAATTTTTTTTCTAATTTATCAACGATTTCTTTTATGCATCCATCTTCAAATGGACTATTTAGTCCTACTTCTTTTATCATGTTTGTAAAGAAATCACTGGCTGATAATGTGCATAGTGTAAGATAACTTTCCCACGCTTTTTTGTAGTCTTCGTCCATTTTAACTTTGTACTGCAATGCACAAGTCTGTGCTAAACAGTAATCAATGTAGTAAAATGGAAAATCATATATATGTAATTGTTTTTGCCAATAACCACCTTTTTCGAAAAATTCGTCTCCTTCATAGTCCAGATGTGGTTTATATTCTTTTTCTAATTTTTTCCATGCGCTATGACGCTCTGCTGGTGTCATTTCTGGATTTTCATAGACGATATGCTGGAATTCATCTACCATACAACCATATGGAATGAAAGCTGCTGCATCTTCTAAATGCATTGCAATGTAATCTTCTGTTCTTTCTCCAAAGAATAGATTCATCCATGGTTCTGTGAAAAATTCCATCGACATAGAATGAATTTCTGCTGTTTCCATTGTAATATCTGCATGTTCTCTAATCGGATCTTTTCCCGATAAATATCCCTGGAATGCATGACCACATTCATGTGTGATGACATCTACATCTCCGCTTGTTCCATTGAAATTAGCAAATACAAATGGTGCATGGTACTCTGGAAGATATGTCATGTATCCTCCTGCCCGCTTTGTTTTTCTTCCTATTACATCAAATAATTCGTTTTCTGCCATAAAATCGAAGAATTCTTTTGTTTCAATGGAAAGTTCACGATACATTTTTTGACCATTTTCTATAATTTCTTCTGGCGTTCCCTTTGGAATCGGATTTCCTTCTTGAAAGAATACACTGTCATCGGCAAATGTTAATTTTTCTAACCCTAAACGCTGTCTTCTTCTGTCATGTAGCTTCTCCGCAAATGGGACAAAATATTCTTTTACCTGCTTACGATAGTTTTCAACCATTTTTTTATCATAGCAGTTGCGGTTCATTCGGTAATAACCTAATTCGACATAGTTGTCATATCCCATTTCTTGTGCCTGCTTTGTACGATTTTTTACCAATTTATCATAAATGGTATCCAGTGTTTCTGCATTTTCTGCAAAAAATCCTGACATTTTTTTTACTGCTTTCTTTCTTACTTCACGGTCTTTATCGGTTAGATATTTTTTCAATAAAGAAAGATTTAATGTTTCTCCATCCCAGTCAATTTTTGCACTGGCAATTAATTTATCATACTGGGTTACTAAAGCATTCTCTTCCTGCATTAATGGTATCAATTTTTTATCAAATGATTTCATGTTTATTTCTATATTCTTAAATGCTACTTTTCCTATTTTTTCTTCTAGATAATCTCTATATGGTGACTGGTAAAGCATTTTTGAATAAGTAACAGACAAATTATGTAATTTAGGTTCAATTTCATCATAATAAGTCTGCTCTTTATCATAAAATTCATCCGTTGTATCAATGTCATGACGAATATGAGCAATTGTTATCATTGTTTCTACTTTATCATTTAGCTTATAGTATTTCTTGTGTACCTCAAATTGTTCTTCCCCATTCTGTGCCTGTTTGAATTCTTTTACTATCTGGTCAAACTCTTTTTCTACTTCCTCATATTGAATTCGCTTATAAGGCATTTCTTTAAATTTCATACTCCTTTTCTCCTTTTCTAATTTTCTTACTCTCCTATTTTACCTCATAATAGGAAAGATTTCTAGTGTACAAACGATTCAAAAAACTTTTGTCAAAAATTTCTTTTCTTTACAGATAGAAAAAAGAGTGCTATAGTTATAAAAGCGGCACACCAAAAAGGTGTGTCTTTTCTTATGCTCTTTACCATAGTAGCGTATTATCACACTAGAAAAAATCAAAGGAGGAGCTTCTTATGAAACGGAGTTTATCAAAAAATATTTTGCATTTAATTGGAATTTTAGTCGGCAACATAATCTACGCACTTGCCGTAACTATGTTTATTCTTCCAAATGAATTAATTACAGGTGGTACAACCGGTCTTGCTTTATTTGTTAATAATCAGACAGGTCTTTCTATAAGTACTTTTGTTATGATTTTTAATATTCTAATGTTTATTTTAGGTGCTGTTGTCCTTGGTAAAAAGTTTGCTTTAACAACATTGATTAGCACTTTTTTCTATCCGATTGCGTTGGAAGCATTACAGCATTTTCCTGAATTACAAAAGATGACACAAGATACTTTATTGTCTACTATTTATGCCGGTCTTATGATTGGTTTCGCAATCGGACTTGTAATTCGATGTGGGGCTTCTACTGGTGGCATGGATATTCCTCCGCTTGTATTAAATAAGAAGTTTGGTCTTCCGGTTTCTGTTATGCTTTACTTCTTTGATTGTCTTATTTTATTATCACAAATGCTGATTTCTGACAAAGAACGTGTACTTTATGGTATTTTGCTTGTACTAATTTATACAATTGTATTAGATAAGGTTCTCTTATTCGGCGACTCAAAAATGCAAGTAAAAATTGTCAGCGAAAAATACGAAGAAATCACCGATATGATTATTCACCAACTCGACCGCGGTGCAACTTTACTTCATTCTGAAACTGGTTATTGCAAAAAGAATATTAAGGTCGTTCTTTCAGTTATTTCGAATCGAGAACTTCCTAAATTAAATGATATGGTTCTCTCAATTGATCCAAATGCTTTTATGATTGTAAATCAAATCAGCCAGGTAAACGGAAGAGGATTTACTCTTGAAAAAGAATATAAATAGTGATAAAACAATACCGCCAGACTCTGTCACGAGATTGGCGGTATCATTTTTATGTCGGAGGTTATTCAATTGTTATTGTATACTCAGCATCAAACTGACCACCGACTTCTAATTTATTTCCCCATTCCCTTTCTTCTAACGTGCCATCAAAATCATACCGGTCACATCTTCCATACCATGGTTCAATACATATAAATGGAGCATTTTTCTTTGCTGGCGACCAAATTCCAAAAAGCGGTGCAAAAAAGTCAACTGTCACATAAGGTTCCTTTTCGGAAGTTAATAATGACACCTGATGTGCCTGATAATTTTCAATAACAAGTGCGTCTTTGTCAAATAAATCTTCTGTAATTTTAAACTTTCCATCTTCTAATGGAAGTATATTTCCATCATAAGCAAGTAATCCATCTTCATTTACAAGTGAATATTCCACTTTTTCATCGCAATCAAATCCAATATAATAATCGCTTTGCTTTTCTCCTTCTCTAAGTGGACATAAAAATGCAGGATGCCCACCAATTGAAAAATACATTGTTTTTCTGTCTTTGTTTTTTACTTTCCACATTACTTTTATTTTATTCGCAACAAGACGATATCCTATCTCAAGTTGAAATACAAATGGATACTGCTCCAATGTTTTTTCATCGGAATGTAAACCAAACCAAATCTCATTTTCTTCTTTTTTAATCAGTGAAAACTCCATATCTCTCGCAAAACCATGTTGGGATAATGTATATGTTTTCCCATCATATACATATTTCTTTCCTTTACAGCTCCCAACAGCTGGGAAAAGAATCGGCGAACTTCGTTTCCAATATTTCTCATCGCCATTCCATAAATATTCCTGCTCGCTTCCTTTGTCTTTTATCGAACAAAGCTCTGCACCTTTCGATTGAATCGTAATTATTAAAGTTTCGTTTTCCAATACATAAGAACTCATCTCTTCTTCTCCGTTACTGAAAACTTATAAAAAGTTATAAACTTTTATGTTTCATTCCTACTTCAATGTGTATGCTTTTGCACTGAATAAATCCAGATACTACTCACAAGTTCTTGTACACTCCATAGGCGTAAATTCCTGACTAACGTACCAGTACATATCTGCATTAACTTGAAAATGTTATGCTACAGATTGTTTCAAACCATTTTCTCCATATCTTTTTAGATTCAAAGAAGCTTGGTAATCTCTATCTATCACGTTTCCACATTCACATTTGTAAATACGGTCTGATAACTTTAAATCTTTCTTGATATTTCCGCAACAACTACATAGTTTAGAACTTGGAAAGAATCTATCTGCAATAATTATCGGAATATTCTTCCATACAAATAAAACTTGGTTCTCGTTTTATGATTTCAGATGTTGTCTGATGTAAATAGTTTTGACGAAGATTGGTTAGTCTGTGATTTAACTTTAAAAGTTCTTGTTCACTTTTTATAAGGTTACTTGTTTTACAGTAATTTTCTCCTTTCTTATTTTTCTCATATCTTCTTGATATGGAACGCTGTAACCTGCGTTTTCTTTTCTCTAATTTCTTTACTTTTTGGGTTTTATTTATATTCTGATATTTATGCCCATTCGAACAGATTGCTAAATCTTTTATTCCTAAATCAATTCCAATTCCTTCGTTTGATGGAAGGGCAGAACTGTCTTCGTATTCCATTCCAATTGTAATCCACCAATTTAATCCGTCATATTTTATACGAGGATTCATGTACTTTACGTTTGCAATAGGAATACGACCATGTTCTGCAAGCCTGATCCAATTTAATTTCTGTTTGTTTTTCTTTTTCGAAGCAGCAAATCCTTCTACTTTTACATGAGTGTCTGTAAATTGGATTTTTACATTATCCTGATAGAATTTTGGCATGGAATGTTTCTTACTCTTAAATCGTGGAAACTTTGTATACCCATTAAAGAAATCTCTATACGCTTCACAAGCGTCTTTAATTGCTTGTTTGGTTACATTATTAGAAATATTACTCAACCAAGCATATTCATCAGTTTTCTTTAATTGTGTAAATTCTTTTCGTAAATCTCCATCCGATATAAACTTACCACCGTTTTTATAATTATCCTGTTCTCTACTCAAAGCCCAGTTATAAGCAAATCGGGCCGTATTGGCATATTGAAATAATTTGGTTTTTTGTTTATTATTTGGAATCAGCATTACTCGAATTGTTTTTATCATTGTCTTCACCACCTTCTTCTATCAGTTCTTTAACAAGTTTTCTTGCTTTATTTGCACGTTTTCCTTGTAACTTACAACTGAATGCAGTTATTATTTGTACTAAATCTTCAACAAGTTCTTGTTGTTCTGATTTTTCAGTATCATCAATTATTTCTATATCGCAATTATATAAACTTGCAATATATTCAACTAATTCAAACCCAAATCGTAATAATCTATCTTGATACAAAACTACAACCTTTTCGACTTTGTTCTGAGAGATTCGTTTAATCAGTTCTTTTAATCCTTTTTTCTTATAATTGATTCCAGAGCCAATATCACTAATAATCTCAAAAGGCTTGCCTTGTGCAGTTAAGTACAATTTCATATTCTCTATTTGACGTTCCAAATCATCTTTTTGTTTATTGCTTGAAACTCTACAATAGCCAATGGTAATTCTATCAAGATTTGGTTTTATATTCACCACTTGATTCAATTGTTCGTGCGAATAATATCTATATCCATTGCTAGAAGTATGATGTGGATGAAGTTTTCCGTTATTGTCCCAATTCCGTAATGTTTGTGCTGAAACTCCTAAAATCTTTGAAAATTCATTGATAGAATAGTATTTGCTCATAATTAAAATCTCCTTATAATGTTTATACTTTATTCTATCAAGATAAGTTATAAAATTCAACAGATATTTATAACATTTTATAAGTTTAATTTATCCGTTTACCACCTCCTATTTATCATCTTAGTTTTAAAAAATTGCCTGAACTAATATCATATAACAAGCTGTTCCTACTCCTATACTTAAAAGATTATTTCTTTTCCAAACATGAAGTACCGCTACAATTCCAATCGCAACAAATTCCGGGATTCCCCTTGGTGCAACTGTAAAATCAACCGTTCGAATACAATACACAATTAATGTAATTATAATTGCCGGAGGAAGCACTTTACCCAAATAGGTAACAGCCTCGGGAACTTTTCTTTTTCCTCCAAAACATAGAAATGGAAGAACTCTTGTGCCAAAAGTTACAACTGCACACAGAGCTATAATTCCAATTACTGTATTTGTATCAACATTCAAGCTGTTCTCCTCCTGTTTCAATCATTTGCTTTTTTACCATCAATAATAGACTGACTGTCACAATTAAAGATGGAAGAATAAAATTATCTGCCCCGAATATACACAAGCAACCCACACTGGATATTCCTCCAATCCAAACCGGAATATGATTTTTGCTTTCTAACCATTGTTCAATAAAAATAACAACAAATAACGCTGTCATTGCAAAATCAACTCCTGTTGTGTCAAACGGAATCAGTTCTCCTGCAATCGTTCCAAGTATTCCGCCTAAAATCCAATAACAGTGGTCAAATAATGCAATAAAAAATGACGCCTTTTTTTCATCGATACCGTCCGGCACTTTAAGTGAGCATAACACCGAATAAGTTTCGTCTGTCAATGAAAAAATCATATATGGGTATGCTTTCCCCATCGCCTGAAACCGCTCTATAAATGAAAGTCCATAAAATATATGACGACTGTTAAGCATAAATGTCATAAATGCCATATTAAACCAGCTAACGCTTCCGCTTAAAAAACTGATTAATAAAAATTGACCTGAACCTGCATAGACTGTAAGGCTAATAAAAAATGCCCATATAAAATTATAACCTGCCTTTTGAAGAAGCAGTCCAAATGCCATCCCTAAAAATAAATAACCACATAATATAGGCAAACTTTGGACAAAAGCATAACAAATTGTTTTTTTCACTGTTTCTATTGTACCTTTCTAACAAATTTTATCATTCCAACGTTTTTATTTCATACTTAGGAATATTTAATCTCTCGCATGCTTCATTAATAACTCTGACTAACTCCACATCTGTTAAAACAGTTACCCGACCTTCATCATATTGTTCATCTACCCATGCTTTTACCATAGCAACCAATTCACAATTTTTATCAACTTGCTTTTCTTTTGGCAGTCGGAAATAAGTATTCATCCAATGGGCAATTCCTGCCAAACCAGATGTATTCGATACCGCAACTAACACTGGACGATTTAAAAACTTATCTGTATCAAATATATTATAAATCTCTTCATTTTTCAATAACCCATCTGCATGAATTCCTGCTCTTGTTACATTAAAATTCTTCCCAACAAATGGTGTTCTCTCTGGTATTTTATAGCCAATTTCTTTTTCATAATATTCTGCTAATTCTGTAATTACTGTCGTGTCCATCTCGTCCAGGCTTCCTCTTAACTGTGCGTATTCAAATACCATTGCCTCAAGTGGAGTATTGCCCGTACGTTCTCCGATTCCAAATAAAGAACAGTTTACGCCACTGCAGCCGTAGAGCCATGCTGTTGTCGAATTACTGACTGCCTTATAAAAATCATTATGCCCATGCCATTCCAAAAGCTCTGACGGAACACCTGCATGAGTTGTCAGTCCATAAATAATGCCTGGGACAGAACGTGGAAGCACTGCTCCCGGATAATTAACTCCATAACCCATTGTATCACATGCACGGACTTTAATCGGTATCTTATATTCTTCCATAAGTTTCGTAAGTTCCAGACAAAACGGAACAACATAACCGTAAAAATCTGCTCTTGTAATATCTTCTAAATGACACCGTGGGCTTATTCCGGTCTCCAAGCATTCTCGAATAACACTAAGATAGTGTTCCATCGCCTCTTTTCTTGTCATCTTCATTTTATAAAAAATATGATAATCAGAACAGCTGACAAGAATTCCTGTTTCCTTCATTCCCAAATCTTTTACTAATTGAAAATCTTTTTTACTGGCACGAATCCAACTGGTTACTTCCGGAAACTCATAACCACGTTCCATGCATTTATAAACAGCGTCCCTGTCTTTCTTACTATATAAAAAAAATTCAGATGCCCTTATAAGTCCATTTGTCCCGCCCAAGCGATGGAGATAATCATAAATTGTTACAATCTGCTCCGTTGTATATGGTGTTCTTGATTGCTGTCCATCCCGAAATGTGGTATCAGTAATCCAAATCTTATCCGGCATATGATGTGGGACAATTCTATCATTAAATGCAATCTTAGGTATTTCATCGTAGGGGAATAGGTTACGAAATACATTTGGTGTTTTTACGTCAACAAGCGGATAAATATGCTCTTCCAGTTCCAATAAATTATTATGTGAATTCATTCGTACCTGTCTATTTTCCATAGTGTTACCTTCTTTCTTTTTTCACCATATAATTTTTTAAAGACTATTGTACGCTTTTTCATTCTAACATGCAAGTATTTGTATTTTTGAATTAATTTCGTTAAATGTTACCATTCACTCCCAAAAAGCAACCATTTGTCCTAATAAGAAAAAAAATGAAGTTTCTTATGTTATAATAATAAAATCAAGAGTACTACATAATATCTGAATGGAGGAATGTTTATGAAAACAAAAAAAATGATTATGCTTATAGCAACAATGATTTTGGGAATTGTATTTTTAACGGGCTGTGGTGATCCGGTGGCAGATGAATTTGAAAAATTTCTAAATGAAGATATGGTAAAGATTAATGCAAACTATGAAGATTTAAAAACGGAAATGACTAAATGGGAAAATCTCAAAGATAATAAAGAGCTTGAAGCAAGTCTTAACGATACTATTTTACCTAATATTAATGAATCACTTTCTATGCTTTCTAAAATTGAAGTAGAAACAGATGAAGTAAAAGCAATTAAAGCTAAATATCAGAAAGTATTAGATACATATAAAGAAGGATTTGAACTTTTGCTTTCTGCCTGTGAAACAGATGATGAAGCTACAATAGAAAAAGCAAAGAAAAAAGTAGATGATGCTATTTCTTTACTTGATGACTATAATAAAGCATTAGAAAAACTGGCAAAAGAAAAGGATATGAAAATAGAATACTAAGAGCATTTAAGAGAAATACAGATGTCACAAACTATCTGTTCCAGATAGATTTGTGGCATCTTTTTTATTATTGTAAATTTTCCATTTATTATATTGACAGTCGCCAAATAGCGAGTATAATAGACAGTGTTGCGTTTAGTTTTACTAAACTTCAAGTTTATTATTACTTTTATAAAAAAGAGGTGGTCGCACCAGATGAATATCGGTCATAAAATCAAAACATTACGGATTCAAAAGGGACTCACACAAGAGGAACTGGCAGATCGTGCAGAACTGTCAAAGGGCTTTATTTCACAGGTAGAACGGGATTTAACTTCCCCCTCTATCGCCACACTAGTCGATATCCTGCAATGTCTTGGAACAAATCTGGAAGAATTTTTTGTAAAATCAACTCCGGAACAAGTGGTATTTAAGAAAAACGACTACTTTGAGAAATTAGATACCGAATTAAAAAATAAAATTGAATGGATTATCCCAAATGCACAAAAGAATATGATGGAACCAATTTTACTTACACTAGAACCTGAAGGCTCCACTTATCCGGATAATCCACATGAAGGTGAAGAATTTGGTTATGTTATAAAGGGAAGTATTCTTATTACAATTGGTAATAAAAATTATCCTGCAAAGTCGGGTGAATCTTTTTATTTTACACCAAACCAAAAGCATTATATCACCGCAAAAAGTAAGGGAGCCACGATTCTATGGGTATCAACTCCCCCAAGTTTTTAAGAATAGAAAGCCTTTAATGGCACATGGAGGTAATTATGGCAAATAAATTAATTGAATTAGTAAATATTTCTAAAACTTATGGGGATAATGTCGTCTTAGATGATTTAAACCTTTATTTTAATGAAAATAAATTTTTAACATTATTAGGTCCCAGTGGATGCGGAAAAACAACAACGCTTCGTATCATGGGAGGATTTGAAACGCCCGATACCGGAAGTGTTTTATTTCAGGGAAAAGATATTAAAAGTATTCCTCCAAACCACAGACCATTAAATACAGTTTTTCAAAAATATGCTTTGTTTACTCACATGACAGTTGCTGATAACATTGCATTTGGATTAAAAATCAAGAAAAAAAGCAAGGCTTATATACAGGATAAAATAAAATATGCCCTAAAATTAGTAAATTTGGACGGATTTGAAAATCGTATGCCGGATTCTCTTAGTGGTGGACAGCAACAGCGTATTGCAATTGCACGGGCAATTGTAAATGAACCTAAAGTGCTTTTATTAGATGAACCACTCGGTGCATTAGACTTAAAACTACGGCAAGATATGCAATATGAATTAATTCGTTTGAAAAATGAATTAGGAATTACATTTGTATATGTTACACATGACCAAGAGGAAGCACTTACAATGTCTGATACAATCGTTGTAATGAACCAAGGATACATTCAACAAATCGGATCACCGGAAGATATTTATAATGAGCCTGAAAACGCCTTTGTAGCAGATTTTATTGGTGAAAGTAATATCCTTTCTGCAACTATGGTAGAAGACAAATTAGTTAATATTTTAGGTGTAAATTTTCCTTGTGTTGATACAGGTTTCGGTCAAAATAAACCGGTTGACGTCGTAATCCGCCCGGAAGACATTGATTTTGTTGCTCCAGATGAGGGGCAATTAAAGGGTCGTGTTACTTCCCTTATATTCAAAGGTGTCCATTATGAAATGGAAGTTATGGCAAATGGATTTGAATGGCTTGTCCACAGCACAGATATGCAGCCTGTTGGAACTGAAGTTGGAATGAAGGTGGACCCATTTGATATTCAAATTATGAATAAACCTACATCTGAAGATGAGGAGGCAGTAAAAGTCGATGAATAAAAAATTTTTTGCAACTCCATATATTATTTGGATGACCGGATTTACCATTATCCCTTTACTGCTCATCCTATATTATGGCCTAACAGACAAAACAGGTGCTTTTACAATTGATAATATTGTATCAATTGCCACACCGGAACATGCAAAAGCCCTTTTTTTGTCTATTGGTCTTGCATTAATAAGCACATTAATATGCCTTATTCTTGCCTATCCATTAGCAATGATTTTAAAAAGTCTGCAGGTAAACCAAAATCGCTTTATTGTATTTTTATTTATTCTTCCAATGTGGATGAATTTTCTGCTCCGTACAATGGCGTGGCAGACACTTTTGGAAAATCAGGGTGTTATCAATGCAATTTTCCGATTTCTCGGATTGCCACAAATGAAATTAATTAATACAAGTTATGCAATCATATTTGGTATGGTCTATAACTTTCTCCCATTTATGATTCTTCCAATCTATAATGTATTAATTAAAATTAGTGATGATATTATTAACGCAGCGAAAGATTTAGGAGCAAATCAGTTCCAAGTATTTTTAAAAATTATATTTCCTTTAACACTTCCCGGTGTTATTAGTGGTATTACTATGGTATTTATTCCAGCACTTACTACCTTCGTAATTTCTAACCTGCTAGGTGGAGGAAAAATCCTCTTAATAGGAAATGTAATTGAGCAGGAATTTACATTCTCTGGAAATTGGCATCTGGGTTCAGGGCTTTCTCTTGTATTAATGATATTTATCCTTGTAAGTATGGCACTTCTCGCCAAATATGATAAGAACGGGGAGGGAACTGTATTCTGATGAAAAAGTTTTTTAAATATTTATATCTTGTACTTATATTTATATTTTTATATGCACCAATTGCTACTTTAGTTGTACTTTCATTTAACCGCTCAAAATCCCGTGTCCGCTGGGGAGGATTTTCTTTGCGGTGGTATGACCAGTTGTTTGGCAGTTCTACTATAATGACTGCACTTTATAACACACTGTTAATTGCTTTTTTATCCGCATTAATTGCTACTATTATTGGAACAATGGCAGCGATTGGAATTAACAAAATGAAAAAAGTTCCAAAATCAATTGTAATGGGTGTAAATAATATCCCTTTACTAAACGGAGAAATCGTAACCGGTATCTCTCTTATGCTTTGTTTTATTGCATTTGGCATTTCTTTGGGATTTAAAACTGTTTTAATTGCACATATTACGTTTAACATTCCTTATGTTATTTTAAGTGTTATGCCGAAACTAAAACAAATTACACCCGGAACCTATGAAGCAGCTTTGGATCTCGGAGCAACTCCTACTTACGCCTTTTTTAAAGTTATTTTTCCCGAACTGCTTCCCGGAATTTTATCAGGTTATTTATTGGCATTTACTATGTCCTTAGATGATTTTATTATCACTCATTTTACAAGAGGGGCTGGTATTAATACACTTTCTACATTAATTTATAGTGAAGTAAGACGAGGAATCAAACCAACGATGTACGCATTATCTACATTACTGTTCGTTTCCGTACTTGTTCTGCTGCTTTTTATAAATCGACCAGTAAAACCGAAAAAGAAAAAAAATTAATTTTATAATCTCTCGGAATCTTGAGTGATTATGATTACACACTTGAAAAACGAACTTTGAAAAGTAAATATTATCATTTTTGAGCCAAAAGTAAAAAAATGAGCATGAGAAACAGACATAACTGTCGCCATGTCTTGAAAAAAGATATATAATAGAAATTGGATTATGCCGTTGTACGAATTAACTTTTTCAGGGCTGATTCATAGGGCAAATCCCATGCATCAAGATGTTGCAGCATCATGATGTGATAGAGGCGGCAGTACCACATCTTAGAAGAGCGGTGTCTGCCGTTTTCTAATAGAAAGTCTAATTTCTCACGTTTATTGGAGCGTTCTGCAGAGGTTCTTGCATGAAATTCAGTTTTCCATTCAATACTGTCACGAGGTGGTATG
Source organism: Velocimicrobium porci (assembly GCF_009696045.1). Lineage (GTDB taxonomy): Bacteria > Bacillota > Clostridia > Lachnospirales > Lachnospiraceae > Velocimicrobium > Velocimicrobium porci. The sequence continues at coordinate 119,297 of NZ_VUMT01000001.1, forward strand.
TTAATGAATCGAGGGTTATCCTTCATGGCAAGATGTACGGTTCTGCCATATTTGGAATCGGAACAGGGATGTTCACATGAGCATCCATATTTTCTGCTTGCAAGAGGACAGCGATATTTAATTCTGTTTTTTGAAGGCTCAGAGCCATCATGATTCATACGTCGACCCTCTTTGCATACAGGAACCCCATCTTTGCCAATGGTAAAGTCATCCTTGTATTTTACTTTGATACCACGTTTTTCATTCAGGTCGATGAAAGGTGTAATCCCTTTGCGTTTGCAGTATTTATAAACCGGCATGGCATCATGTGCAGAATCAAGAAGCAGCTTTTTGACATGAAAATCAGGAAGAAAACTTTTCATTCTGAAAAAGGTGTGAATAAAACCATGAGAGTCATGCCTGGAAGCAGGATTCAGTAAAGGAAAGACAGGAAGGTCACTTTCTGAATCAGAAGCAACCAGCATATATAAATCGTATCCATGATAAAAACAGGAACGGGATGAATCCCATCCGATGTCACAATCAGGCTGGGAAAAGTAGCGGTCACAGGAACAGTCACTGATACCTTTAGAGGCACAATCACAAACACGATGCTTCCGTTCCCTGGCAGAAGTAACAAAAGGAGTACCGTCACCGGCAAGAGCCAGCGTATCGGGATTAATAAGCTGTTTAGAAACAGACTGCTGTAGGAATTCCCGATTATAAAGGTCAAACAGGGAACCATAAGGCTGTTCTTCAATGGAAAAAACGGTATTTTCCAGTTCATTCAGCAACTGTTCTACAGAAACTTTTTCAACAGACTTGGCTTTTGCGCCTTTTTGAGAAGGCTTTTTTACAGAAATTTTGGGTGGATGTAAATGAGGAGAGAGATTGTTTTCATCCGAATCCCACAGACGGTCAATAAAGTCATAAAAGGTGCCGATACCAGGGGTGTCACCAAAATCAAAACCACTAAGAATGGCATAAAGAGGATTGATTTTAAGCTGTGCAGCCCATTTCGTGAGGGAAGTAACCTTAAAGGCAAGTGACAGCAGGTAGGAACGATGCATACAGGAAGGAATTCTTGGTTTCGGACCAAAGATGGAATATTTAGACCTGAGTTTCTCATCGGTATAAGAAAGATCGAGATTCCAGAAACGGTCGATGATATCCCATGTGGAACGTGCAATGGAGTCAGGTTCAGGATAAAATTTACGAAGATTAGTAACAACAAAGTTCTGGTAGTCAGCATGACTGCCACAGTTAACAGGTAACAAAAAATCGCCTCCAATCGAAAAATATGCTTATAAATAAGGGCGCGAAGCGCCGCATTTTTCGATGGATTTGTCAAGTGTTTTGGCAAAAAAAGTGGGGGATTTTAATAGAAAAGGAATCTGAAAGCCTTATATTTACTGGCTTAAAGATTCCGAGAGATTATTTTTAATTTGAGGAGGATTTTTAATGAAAAGAAAAGTTTTATTTCTACTTCTTGCAGTTACTTCTGCCTGTTTTTTATTTGGATGTGGCAATGGTAAAAAGGCAGGAGAAAATGGAGAGGTTAAAGTCTATAACTGGGGAGACTATATTGACGAAGAAGTAATTCATATGTTTGAGCAGGAAACCGGAATTAAAGTTGTCTACGATATGTTTGAAACAAACGAAGAAATGTATCCTGTTATTGAAGCTGGCGGCACAAAATACGATGCAGTCTGCCCATCCGACTATATGATTGAAAAAATGATTCAAAATAATTTATTACAAAAAATTAATTTTGACAATGTACCTAATATTAAAAATATTGATAAGCAACAATTAAAGGATTCAAAGGCATTTGATCCTGACAACGCTTACTCCGTTCCTTATACTTACGGAACACTTGGCATTTTGTATAATAAAACTTTGGTAAATGATAAAGTTGACAGCTGGAATATTCTCTGGGATAAAAAATATAAAGATAATGTGCTGATGTACAACAGTGTACGTGATTTATTTGTACCTGCTCTGATTTTAAATGGGGAATCTTTAAATACTACCGATGAAAAGACTTTACAAAAAGCAAAACAATTGTTAATTGAACAAAAACCTCTTGTACAGGCTTATGTTATGGATCAGATTAAAGATAAGATGATTAATGGTGAAGCTGCACTTGCAATGGCTTATTCCGGTGAATATCTGGCTATTCAAGAGGACAATCCGGATATTGAGTTTGTTGTTCCGAAAGAAGGAAGCAATTGTTTTATTGATTCCTGGGTTATTCCTGCAAATGCGGAAAATAAGGAAAATGCGGAAGCTTGGATTAATTTCTTATGCAGACCTGATATCGCTAAAATGAATTTTGAATATATTACCTATTCTACTCCTAATAAAGCTGCTTATGATGAAATTGACGACGATTATAAGAAACTGGAAGCTGTTTTCCCAACAAAAGAAACACTCTCCAGATGTGAAGTATTTAAGTATATCGGAGAAGATGCAGATAGTATCTACAGTGAACTCTGGAAAGAAATTAAAGCAAATTAATTTTATTTTCATCAACTACAATCATAAAAGGACTATGATAGAAAGAAGTAAATTTCTTTCTACCATAGTCCTTATTTTAGTTTTCTATTTTCTGTTATCTTCTTCTTCCAACAGGGTTATATTCTTCTTTTTGTCTATAAACTTTACCTAATTTAATTGTTTTCTTTGAAGTTGTAATTGTAAGTTTTACTTTAAGTGTATCTCCATAACCAGATATAATTAAAATTTCATTCTTACCTTTCTTAATACTTGTTTTTTTGTTAAATGTTGAATTTTTTAATGTATCTGAAAATGGCACCCAGTCCTGATTTGGTGGTACCATATAAAACTCAGCATACCGAACATCATTTACTACTTTTACATTTATTTTCATTTTTCCCTTAGCCTTTGAATACAAGTTAAGCTTCATAGTTTCTCCGGCATACACTGTAATTGTTTTAGTAACTTTGTTCGTGTAAGATGCAGCATCAACCGTCTTAGGTACTAATGTCAATACCATACTAAATGCTACTACAAGAGCTATCATTTTTTTTGTTAAATTTTTCATAACTTTTCCTCCTTTTCTTTCTGAAATTCTCTTTTGTTGTCTGTTTCTTTTATATTATAACGTAAATTTTCTGTTTTTTTACATTTTGGTCTGAACAGTCATTTTTTTGGAACGAATGATAATTTTCCCGTTGCCGGATTATCAATAAGGCTACCATCTTCTTCAAATCTTGAACCATGACAAGGACAATCCCATGTCCGCTCAATTGGATTCCATTTTAATGCGCAGCCCAAATGAGGACAACGTTTGAATGTAGGTGTTAATAAATTTAGCGTAGCTTCTATCCCATTTAAAAAGAGTTGAGGATGCCATATACTTCGGCTTGGAGAGAAAACTCTGCTCCATTCGTTTTCTTTTTCCTGAACTAAATCACTCAAAAGCATTGCCGATACCATCGCAGATGTCATACCCCATTTATTAAAACCGGTTGCTACATACAAGTCTTTTGCATGTTTTGAATATTGTCCAATATAAGGCACACTATCCAGGCTCATGCAATCTTGCGTCGCCCAATGATAACGCTCCGTTCCTTCCAGATAGTACTCCTTTGCAAAGGCTCTTAATTCATCATAATTTCCGCCCTGTTTTCCTGTTCTATGGCTTCCTCCACCAAGTAAAAGCAAATTATCATAGTTTCGGAAAGAAAAGCCTTGTTTTGCCTCATCGACATACATTCCGTTTACATTTTGTGCATGTTCCAATGCTATAACATAAGAACGATGTTGATACAATTTTAAAAAATAACTTCCATTTTTATTGATAAATGGAAAATGGGTTGCAACGATAATTTTATTTGCATAAATCTCACATTCTTCATTCCAAGCTTTATTTGGTGCAATCTCCGTTATAAACGTATGTTCATATATGTTTAAGTTTTTCGCAAGTCCGGCAATAAATTGAAACGGATTAAATTGTGCCTGCTTTGAAAATTGAATTGCCCCTTCTGTTTCAAAAGGAAGTGGTAATTTTTCCACAAACTTTGCGGGAAAACCAAGGGAATTAACTGCACTTACCTCTTTTTCAATCCATTCACGATTTTTCAGTGTATAAACAAAGGAATTTTTTTCTTCAAATTTACATGGTATTGTTTTTGCAAGTTTACGATACATTTCAAGTGCTTGTTCATTTGCCCGAAGATATACCAGTGCCTGTTCTTTTCCTTTGTTCCTTATCATTTTGTCATAAATTAATCCATGCTGGGAAGTAATTTTTGCTGTTGTATTTTTAGTAATACCACTTCCGATTCGTTTTCCCTCTACAAGTATATAATCAACACCTGCAAGTTCTAAGAAATATGCACATAAAATACCAGATAAACCACCACCAATAATTAAAACGTGCGTTTTTTTCTTTTCTTCCAATTTATGAAAATCCGGTAATTTGATATGGTCTGTCCAAACTGACTGCGACATAAAAATCCCTCCATTTTGAAAAATACTTTTTTATAGCTTTTCCAAAAAATGGAGGGATATACTTATTTTAACTTTGTCAAAATTTTATTATCCGATTTCTTTTAATAGTTTTTCTGCAAGCTCTTCTGTAATCGGCATTGGAGAATTGCCGGCAAATCTTTCTTCTGAAACTTTTTTTGCATTGGACAATAGTTCTTCTTTTGTAATATTTAATTTAGAAAAGGATTCCATACCAAGTACTTCATCACGAAACCATTTGAATTTTTCGGAAGTAATCTTTCCAATCTCAGAATCCGTTGCATTTTCTGGAAATTTAGCTCCAAGAATATAACCGATTTCTTTTATTTTTTTCGCTTTCACAGAAGCCGTATATAGCATTGTTCCAGGTAATGCATAGGCACATGCTGCTCCATGTGGGATTTTATACTCTGGTCCAATCACATGAGCTAAGGAGTGTCCTACATGAGTTCCTGCATTATTAAGCATCCAGCCGGCTAATGCTGCTGCAACCATCATTCGTTCTCTTGCCTCTAAGTCTTCTCCATTTTTAACTGCATTTGGAAGGTATTTTACAATTAGATACATAACTTTTTCACAAATTGCATCGGTAATCGGAGAAGACAAATTGGAAGTATATCCTTCCATCGCATGAGCAAATGCATCTAAGCCGGTTGAAATTGTAAGCCCTTTTGGCATTGTTACCGTTAATTCAGGGCAAAGAACTGCATATTCACTCACTGCATTATCGGATAAAACAGCTAATTTTTCATGGGTATGGATATCCGTAACAACCGCTGCATTAGATAATTCACTTCCGGTTCCGGATGTTGTTGGTACCGCAATTAATCCATCACAAAAAATAGGGACTTCTTTTTCTATTACATAATCTTCAATCTTTCCGCCTAATGTACGAACAATATTAATTCCGCGAGCCGTATCAATTGCACTTCCTCCACCGATACCGATAATACTGTCACAACCATTTTCTACAAACAGACTTGCTCCGGTATTTACCAAGTCTGTTGAAGGATCGGAAACAACTTTATCATAAATACAAACCTCTATTTTATTTTCTTCTAATGTTTTTAATAATGCTTTTACCATTGGCATTTCCAGTTGAAATGTTCCGGTTGCAATCATTGGTTTTTTATATTCTTTTTCTTTCAAGATTTCTAAAATTGTTGTTGAAAGTTCATGCGTTACTGAAACTTTTACTTTCTGCTCTAATTTAAAATCCATAATAGACCTCTCTTCTTCTTTCTTTTTGATTCAACCATAAGATTCCCGATAACTTAATACTCATGATACAACAAAATTATAGTCCTATTTCCTTTGCTGCTTTATCTGCTCTTTCACAAAATTCTTTTACCTTTGGAATATCTTTTTCCATTACTCCGTCATTATATTTGTAGCTTGTTTTTGTCAAAGAATCAACTCCATAAGGTTTTACTGTTTTGATACATTCTTCTACGTTATCTGGTCCTAGTCCTCCGGCAATAATAACAGGAATATTAACCGATTTTACAATTTCAGCATCAATGCTCCAGTCGTGTGTCTGACCACTGGCACCAATTCCTGTATCTGCTGCCAAACCGGAATCAGTCAAAATATAATCACAGAATTTTGCATATTCTTTTGCACGGTCTACTGCTTCTTTTCCATCTACCAATACTGCCTGCATTAATTCTACACCAGGGCATTCTCTATGAAGTCTTTCTGCAAATGCTTCATCAGCAGTAAATTCCATTCCGGCAATGTGAAGAATATCCGGTTTCACACGTTTTGTAATAAAAATCATCTCATCCGGATCTTTATTTAACATAATTGCCACACATTTTACGCCTCTGCGTTTTGCTTCATCAAAAATACGGTCTACTACATCAAATGGTACTCTATGTGCCGGTACTCCACCACTTTGCATAGGAACAAGTCCGATGTGGTCTGCTCCTGCATCCATTGTAGCAACACTTTCATTGTAATTAACTAAAGAATAAATCTGTTTTTTCATTTTTTAATCTCCTATTCTTGTCTCGTTCTATTAATAAAATTTTGTTATTTTTCTTTACTATTTCTTATAATCTATTAAAATTAATTGTTTCCAAGTTTTGAATCACCAAATTTTTTTGCACGCTCTATTACATTTTCTACACTTAATTTTGGTGAAACAGATTCTTCTGCTTCTACTGTCAGGCTGGCTGCTGCCTGTGTCAATTGACCAATTTCTTTTAGTGAAAGTTTGTCCTGGTAGTAAAACCTTGCCCATGCAATTGTTGCCATACTGCAATCTCCTGCACCATTTACACTGACAATATTAGAAGGCAATATTGGAACTATGCTAATCTCACCATCTCTAGAACACAAAATTCCTTTTTCTCCTAAGGAAATAAACACATTGCGAATACCTTTTTCATTCAAAGCCCTCGCTGCCTCCTGTGCAGTTTTCTCATCAACAATATCAATTCCCGTCATAAGCCCCGCTTCTAATTCATTTGGTTTAAATGTATCAATTCTTTTTAATACATTCTGAAATCTTGTCATCTTTGCAACTGATACCGGATCAGCAAAAATTGGTACCGTACAATGCTCTGAAAGCCATTCTATAGACTCTTTCGAAACATTTCCATCAATTACACATAAAGAAGCCTTGTTAATAAAATCAATTTTAGTGCCTAAAAATTCCGGTGTCATATATTCCAAAATTTTCATATCGTTTACTGCAGTAACCATATCTCCTTTCTCATCTGTCACGTACAGATACGATGAGCTTTTTTCATTCGGAATACATTCGGAATAGTCAAGATGAATGTTATTATTCTTACATTCTTCGGAAAGAATCTTTCCAAAATAATCATCGCCATATACAGTAATCAAGTAGGTTGGAACATTTAGTTTTACTAAGTTCTGAGCAATATTTTGTCCAACTCCGCCAACTGTCATTCGAATTTTTCCAATATTAGAATCTCTTTCCCTATAAATATTTCCGCACAGTCCTGCCAAATCGAGATTCAAACCACCAATTACTACTACATAACCATCCGTTGGCATTTTGGCACCTCCCTTATTTTGTTTTCTGTCTATATTATATACCATTTCAAAATCTTTTTCAACATTTATTTATAAACTAAACTTATGTTTATATCTTTACTTATAACATTGACAACAAATGACTCTGATTTTATGATACTAAGGTCAAAATTGAGACCCGCAAAAACATGAGAAAGTAGACTAAACAGGGCGGATTTCGAATGTCTTTAGGATGATGGAAGCACAAAGTGCGTAGTCATCCGTAGGTATCAGGGGGCCAAATATGTTTTGACCCAAACATCATTTCCCACTGTTTTTCATTTCATAAAGAAAAATTTATCAATTATTTTCTATTTTAAAAGAATAACTTTCCTATAATACGAATAGACTGTTGTAAAATCAATTTCTTTTACAACAGTCCATTCCAATTACAAATCTAAAATTCATTTTTAAGACTTCGGGTAAATAATTTATCCAATGTTTCTTTCGGTTCTTTTCTATTATATAATACATCATAGACAGCATTACAGATTGGAAGTTCCACATGATATTTTTTTTCTAAATCAAGCAGTGCTTTTACCGTATAGTATCCTTCTGCAAGACTATCATATTTTTCGCCTTTGACAAACATCTCACCATACATTCTATTATGACTGAACTCTGAAAACACAGTTGCTTCAAAATCTCCTAAATGACATAATCCGTAAGCAGAAAGCTCATTTCCTCCCATTGCCTTAATCAATCTCGCAACCTCTCTTGTTCCTCTTGACATTAATGCACCTTTTAATGTTGAAAGATTCAAACCATCAAGCATACCTGCTGCCACACCAATTACATTTTTTGCAGCACCTCCAATTTCATTTCCAATTAAATCCTGCCCATAGTAGAACCGAATTAAATCACTACTAAATGAATCAACCAATTTTTGCTTCGTTTCCTCATTTTTGCTGTCAATTACCATACAGTTAGGAATTCCTCTGCAAAACTCCTGAACATGTCCCGGACCAAGCCATACAGCAACAGAACAGGTTGAAGACATATTATCTTCTACAATCTGAGATAATCTTCTTCCCGTTCCAATCTCTATTCCTTTCATACATAACACAAAGATTTTATTTTCTAAATTGTATGATTTTAACTCATCCATTAATCCCTGTAGACCTTGTGAATTAATTGAAATCACAATGACCTCTGCATTAACAGCCTCTTCCAGCGAAGTTGTTAATCGGATTGAATCATTCAAAGTAAGCAGACTATTTTTTCTCGTAGTTAAAAATTCATTCATTTTCTTTGAATCTGTTCTTCCATAGAGTGTAACCTCATGTTTAATGCGGTCTAAATACCATGCGATAAAAGACCCCCATCTTCCACATCCAATTACAGTGATTTTCATATTGTTTCCTCCCAAACTAGTTAGTTTCATTTCCGTCCATTGTAACATTCCCAAAAGGAATGTTCAATCTAATTTTTACTACTTCAGCTCCTCAATCTTAAAAGTTGTATATCCTTCTAGCCGTTCTACAGCCAGTACACAATATCAGCAGAAAAAAAGTAAAAGAGGATAATGCTTTTAAAAGACACTATCCTATCCCATTAATTATTTACTGTCTCACTGTTACTTCTATATTTGCGCTAATAAATGCTACAATCGGAACCGTCAAAATTATTCCAACACTTCCAGCTATTCCTTTCATAATCTCAATCGCAATTAAGTCAGTATTCATTAACTGTGTATATGGAATTCCATAAGAATAAATTAATAACAACAAATTCAATGAAGCTCCTGTAAATGCTAATATCAATGTGTTTGCCATAGTTCCCATCGCATCTTTTCCAATATTCATACCAGATAAAAATAATTGCTTTGATGACAATGTTGGATTTACTTCATGAAGCTCATGAATCGAAGAAGCAATACTCATAGCAACATCCATGACCGCGCCAAGAGACGCAATCAAAATCCCACAAACCAGCAGATTTTTTACCTTTAAGCCATCATCTCCGGCAATCAAAAGGAGTGTTTCCGCCTCTTGTGTCTGGAAACCTGTTAAATGTCCAAATAAACCAACAAAATAAGCAAGCAATCCCGAAACCATGACACCAGCAATTGTTCCCAGGCATGCGGAAACTGTTTTTTTATTGATACTGTCAATTAATATATAACCAATTAATGTCATAGCGACAATCATAACCAATGTAACTGTAACTGCCGGATACCCTTTTATATATAGTGGTAATAAAACAAAGAAAATTCCAATCAGCATTACAATTAAACTAAGCAATGCGGCAAACCCTTTTCTTCCTCCAATTACACACAAGAGAATTGCAAACAATAAAATAACACTATAAATTAAAACTGTCCTGTCATAATTATAAATTGTATAAGTAACACCTGATGTATCCTTTGATGCACGAATAATAAGAGGTGTTCCTTCTTTCGCATAAACATTATATAATGCACTTATATAATTGTCTAAAACTGCTACTTCTCCCTTATGCTCTCCGCTTGTAATTTCTACTTTTACCTTTTGAGAACCACGTAATACTCCTTCTGTTTTTTCATCTTCTTCCACATTATCTTCTATAATTTCTATTGCTTTTCCATGATAATAACTAATATTTTTTTCTGTATTCCTAAGACCCTCTGTATCAATAAATTTTATCGTTACTATCACTAATAAAACGGTTATAATCAATGTAACCGTCTTTATTTTTGTATCCCGGTTCCAAAATTTTCTCCAATCCATCGTTGTATCCTTTCCCTTAAAAAGCAGGGGCGGTTCCCCGCACCTGCTTTTATCCTATTCCTTCCTTTTATTTCACCGTTATTTTTGTATGGTAAGTTTTCTTTTCCTTATTAATAACAACGGTCGTTTTAATCATAGTTGTACCTTTTTTCTTTGATGTCACCTTTCCTGTCTTCGATACCGTAGCAATTGATTTATTTTCTGACTGATATGTAATCTTTTCTTCACCTTTTGCATCATATGGCAATGTGACATTTATTGTTCCTGATTGTCCCTTTTTCATTGTTTTCGATGTTGTTACTTTTGTACGGTCAACCAATGTTGAAACAAGCTCACTGCTTGCTTTTTGAGGAACTATTACATATTTGTCACCACGCTTAATTTGGAATGAAACATACCCATCCTTATCAATCTTTACTTCTGTTTTTGGAATTGTTTCTAATTGGTTCTTTCCTACATGATAAACATAAACTTTTTGACCTTTTACATATCTTTCCCTATCATTCATGTTTACTTTAAATGTTGCCTTTGCCGGAAGCTGTCCCTTTTGTGAAAAATCAAGTAAAATTCCATTTTGCTTATCGTTTACAACCGTCTTTGTTGATTCTCCCAGTATAGAATCATTAGCACCAATTGTAGATAAATCAATTACTGTATTCACACTTTTTATATTAGTCGTATTGCTTAAATCTTTTGCTTTAAACTTCCATGAATAATTTGTCTTGCCTTTTTCATCTGCAATTCTAAATGTAACTGACTTTTTTTCCTCTTTTGCAGTCTTTAATACATCTTTTGATAAATTAACTGCTTTTAATGTTACATTGGAAGAATTCTTTATTGTATTTGGCACTTTAATAGCAACTACTACAGATTTTACATCTTGATGAGCCATTTGTTCTGTAATATCTTTGTCTGCTATATTTAATGTTACTGATACCGGCTTTCCTTGATCTTCTTTACGGATGGATTCTAAGAATTTATCAGTAATAAGAAGTTCCAAATTCGCTGTAGTCTTTCCTGATTTTCCTTCCATACATTTTGCTTCAATATCTGCATCATATCCTGTAACTGCTCCATTTTTATCTTCTTTTGTTCTAATTGTAATTCTAGATTCTGTCGCTTTATCTTCTATGATAACTGTGCTATCCTTTTTATCCTCTTTTGGTTTGCTACTTGTATCATTCGAAGAATGATTAGAACCAGAAGAACTTACCGGTACAACCTCTGAGCGGTCACGTACACGGATTCTTGCACCATCCGGATCGTAAGATACTAAACCGACTGCACTTATTTTCTTACCGACTACTGCAATATCTTCTAACTTTTTACTATTTTCATTCGAATATTTTACATATCCATCAATAAACACTCTTGCTTCCACACCACTATTGTCCTGTACTTTAATTGTTTCAACAATACCTTCTTTTTGAATTACATCTGTAATGGTACCTTCTACACGAACAAGGCGCCCACCTTCTTTGGCATAATCCATAGCATCTTTTGTAGATACTTCCTTTGGTTTAATTGGATTCATTGTAGTATCAATTACATTTGCCTCAATTACCCGTAACTCTAAATCACCTAAATATTCATCAACTGCTCCGACAACACGAACTTTCTGCCCAACTTTAATATCTCCTTCATTGATTGGGAAAATATTAATTCCTGCTGTATCATCTTGAATATAAATTGTATCAAAGAACGCATTTCCTTCTGTCGTACCTGCAGTTACCGTTCCTTCTACTGCAAAAACATCACCTTTGTTAGCAGCTCTTACTTCAGAAATATTCGTTGTATGCATTACTTTCTTTACATTATCTAAAATATTTTTCATAATGTTATAGTTCATATATGGTAAATCCCATATATTATCCAATTCTGCCTTTACTTCAAAGTCGGACATAAATACTGTACCGGAAACAAATATATCACTCTTTCCTACCGTTTCATGTACAAGCATTACTGCATTTCCTTTTTCAATTTCCTTATAATATTCATCAAACTTTTTTGTATTTTCAGAAAATGTAGTTTCATGCCCTTTAATTAATGCCGTTGCTTTTCCGGCAGCTTCGGCCTCTTTATCAATTAAAACTGTACAACCACTATATGCACTGTATTTTTGACCCTCTACAATCCCCTTTGTAAATTTAGAATCCTTATCATAATCTGTAGGATATAAACGATAACGTTGCCCACCATTATTCGTATCGTCAACAGCCTGGTCACTGTTTACTCTGGTTGTTGCACCCATCGTTTCTAATAATTTGTTTAGTTCTGTCGAAGTCTGACATTCTTCTCTATCCTGATAGTCCGCAATACCAGATAAAATAACGGTTCCGCCTTTATTAACATAATTCTTCACTGTCTGAATAAACTCATTTTCAAAATGAGACACCGTATATGTTCCGGTATTAGAACTTCCACCTTTTTTAGCTGGTGCAGAAATAATAAGCAAATTACAGTCTTTTAATGTTTCATCTGTAATGGTGTCCTTTGCAATCTCTACTTTAACACTTTCCTGTGCCGCAATTTTAGAGAAGTTACCCATATTCCCACCATAATAACCAGTTACATAATCATTCGAATGGCTTCCATCAATAATAACCTTTGTTATCATGCCTGGATCAACATATTTTAAATTTAACACACCTTTATAAATTTTAGAAACTCCATTCAATTTACCTTTTAATGTAACATTTATATTAACTGATCCTGCCTGATTATAAGTATAATCAAATGTATATTTTTCTGTTGTACAGGAAGCAATTGATGTGAATCCTTTTCCCTTTAAATCTGCTGTATGTATTACCTGATTATCAATACTAAATTCTAATGAATCTAATTCTAACGGAGTTTGTTCATTATTATAAATTTCCGTTGTAATATCTAATGACTGACCTTTTACTGGAAGTGTTTCTGTTGTTGAAACACCTGAAATACCTACTGATTCTACTTTATCGATCCAGACTGGTGCTGTAACAGCGATATCTTTATCATCTTCAGTTACACGAACATAATAGTAAGAATAATCAGCCGGAAGCTTAAATTCAACTGTTCCTTCGTTGCCTGTAACTTTCTTTTCGGCAATACTTAAACCGCCATTTACAATAACTTCTACTTTTCCTACAGAATTGTCGGTTGGATCTTTTACATCGACCTTAATATTAACCTCATTTGGTTTACTATCTAAAATCGTTCCCATACATTCATCATTTAAAGTATACTGAATCTGTAAATCATTATCTTCCGTAGCATAAGTTCTCATATTATTTAATGCTTCATAAACATTATCTCTTGTCAGGCTGTCTGCTAAAACAACCGTTCTTGCAGTATTGGCATCGCCCCATTTTCCTTTATGATTATCCTGGTTATTCGTTGGAGCTACATGCCATCCTTTGTCCAATGCACGAGTATAATATTCGTAAGATGGGAAATAACCGGATGACCCAATTGCACCCTCACCATTACCAACTTCAATTAAAGTAATTAAATTATCAAGTTCCGGATCATAATAAGAAAAATCAGTAAAATCTCCAAAAGTTGCTCCTGGATGATTAAACTGGCTGAATGAATTTGGTACTGTTTTCAATCTTGCATAATAGTTTTGTAATGCAGTATTTCTAGTGGAAAACTCAGATTGTGTTCTACTTTGGAAACCATCTGTTTTAAATGTATTCATATGACCTAATCCGTTTGACCAAGTCATCTCATAGCCATAAATACCAACGAACTTATCATCTGTAAACTTATCTGCTAATTCATGTCCTTCTTTCCACTCTTCACTCATTGAACCGTCCAAAATATTAGCTTTATCAGCATTATCAAAAGAGTTGGAATGGTCTGTTACTGCCAAAAAGTCAATTTGTTTTGCTGTATTTTTTGCATAATCGAATGCCTGTTCACAAGTTCCTGCACCATCAGAATAACTTGTATGGGAATGAACCTGACCAAAATAAATATTATAATTTTCGTTCATCCGCTGAGTAAATTTTACTTCCGACTCTGCACTATCTAAATACCCATCCTTTGTTGCTTTCATTTTAAATGTAATTGGAAAAGTATCCAGTACAATTTTTTTCGTGTAATCTTTCCATGTGACACCATCGTCTGTTGAATATAAAATAGTTGCACCTTCTGTTTCGCTTGATAAAGATACTTCTGTTCCTTTTACCCTTGCTCCACCGTTTGGGCTTGCTTTTACCGGAGCAACCTGTAGCTGTGTATACTTATAGGTAATCGGAAATCCTTTCACACCATTGTTCATTGTATAAGCAGTAATTTCTGCCGGTAACTCATCAAGAATAAGTCCTTCTTCTGTATTATATTCCTGTTCGTCTTTGTCATTATATGTATAATATATAGCACTTGAAGTTGCTGTTGTAAGTGTTACTTTCTGTCCTTTTATAACATTACCGGATTCAGGTGCTGCATTTACAATTGAGATAACAGACTCATCCGGACTTCCAGTCATTACAATATCCATAAATCGATGAGTTGCTGTTGCTGTTATAGCCCCTCCATTTATTGCCTTATCAGAAGAAACTGTAAAACGGATATACAACTGCTCCTGATTTCCTGTCCCTTCCGGAAGATTTGTTACAAATGGTAACATCTCACTATCCTTACTAATTTCTACATCTGCTTCTTTATCTGATATTGGCTCATAATTTAAACCATCTGTACTATAACTTACTTTAAAAAATTTAGGACATGCTTTCGACCCCCTCATTGAATAAGAAAGCATAATATCTTTAAAACCTTTTGTTGATGTAACAATTTCATAATAACTGTCTTTCACCGCTCCTGTCGATCCAAGCCAGTTATTTGCCGCAAATGGATACGTAGGAATAAATGCCCCTGCTCCATCCGATTTCATAAAAGTAAAATAAGAATTCCTATCTGCAAAATCGTTTGCTTTTTCACGATCTGCATAGATTTGAATATCTGTTCCCCCTTTCACCTGACCACTTCCAGCCCATGATGCTAATGAAAGTCTTTTACTTGTCTGTTTATTGTCTTCCCTCGTAACTTTTGTTTCATCAGCACTTACCAGCACCACATTATTTGTGAAAATACTGCTGAACAAAAGAACCATCGCCAAGAAGAAGGCAATAGAACGTCGTTTTTTCACTACCATAACTTTAACCTCCTCTAAAATTTTATTTATGCATTCTATAAATGCTATCTTATATTAGCATTTTTTATATTTCCATCAAAGGACGCAAGACCTTTTATTGTTTATTTTTACTTATAATTATGTTTTTTTGTTTCTCTTTTTGTTTATTTATAACTATACTTTTGCTCCTGTTATTTTATTTATTGTATATTTTTTAATGGATATTTATAAGTTTTGTTATTTTTTAGCAGTTAAATACTAAAATATTCTCACTTTTTCTAAAAATTATTATCTTCTACTTATAAAATATTCAATTTTGTAGTATGATATTCTCGTACAATGAAATAAATAGTAGTAAAGTGAGGAAAACTTATGCAACCAAAAATCGGAAAATTAGTTTTGATTGGTGCCGGAAATGTAGGCTCCGCCGTATTAAATTCTTTAATGCAATTAAACGTAGTAAATGAAATTGTAGTAATTGACTATAATAAAGACAAAGCTTTAGGTGAAGTATTAGATGCAAGCCATACAACTGCCTTCGTATACAGTTCGAATGTAGTTGTAAGAGTTGGTGATTACAGCGATTGTGCTGATGCACAAATTATTATTATGACAGCCGGACCTAGTATCAAACCAGGTGACAAACGTGACCGAATGGTGCTTCTTGATAAAAATGTTACTGTTATGTGTGAAACAATGGAGAAAATCACTTCTTATACACGAGAAGCAATTATTATTAACGTATCAAATCCTCTTGATATCTTAACTTATGTTGCACAAACAAAATTCGACTATCCAAAAGAAAAGCTTTTCGGAACAGGAACCTTATTAGATACCGCCCGCTTTAACAGAATGATTGCAGATATTTGCCACGTAGATGCTAAAAATGTAACCGGTTTTGTTCTCGGTGAGCATGGAACAACTTCTTTTGTACCTTGGAATACGGTAAACATTGTAGGAGTTCCTTTTGAAGAATTCAAAACCCAATTCTCATTAACAGAAAATATTAATAAAGAAAAAATTCTAAATGATATCAAAGAAGCAGGTATGGATATTTTACAATTAAAAGGTTATACAAGCTCTGGTATTGCCTTAAGCGTATGCCGTCTGGTTGATGCAATTATTCATAATGAACATTGTGTACTTCCTGTTTCTATCCTTTTAAATGGTCAATATGGTATCCACGATGTTTCTCTAAGCCTTCCTTGTGTCATCACCTCAGGGGGAATTGAACGTGTTCTTGAACTCCCTCTTGATGAAAATGGAAAGAAGGATTTACAGATTTGCGTTGATAAATTAAAGAATATTATAAAAGATTTAAACCTATAGACTTACATTGTAAAAAGTTTCTCGCAAAGCGAGATTCTTCGCCTGAGGCGGGTCGTTTTAGCGATATAATTCATCGCCGAGAACTCACAAAATCTCATATAAATGCTACGTTTTCATGGGTTCTCGGCATTTTATTTTTCACTAATTTCCAAAACAAACGCTTTTCTAAATAAAAGAATCTAAAAATGCCTGATACGAACAAAGCCCTGCTTTATACCATCTGCAAGTTCCACATATTCTATCAAATGTAGCTTCATCCATCTTTTTTCTCAACAGTTCTCTCAACTCGTTATAAGAATATGTCTTGCCTTGTAATGATAAAGCCTCTATCACATTTTTATCTTTTGCATCAACATCCTTTGTTCCAAGTCGACATTGGTTTTCCCCTATGCAATTCGGACAATTTTTACAAATCACATCTGCTTTTGTTATAATTTCTACTTCTGTACCAGAAGCTCTTGTTTTTTGTATAACCGATTTCATGCCTTCGGTAAACTTATCATTATACCCTTCTCCTTTAAATAACTGCATACAAAGTAAATGATGTCCTCTTATTTTCATCTTTTTATTAACTCCCTTTATCTCTTCGTTCAATCCATTTCTGACTTTTTTTAATCTAATATTTTAGTTAACTCCTCTTCCCACGCTTCTTGAAGTAATTGCTCTTTATATTTTATTCCTTCTATCCTTCTCAAAAAATCAGTAAAGTCATATTGGATTCTTGCATCTGAATATACTTTTGGTTTTTCAACCATTTCCTCTTCAACAAAAAATACGAATTGAAATAATCCTTTTTTTGTTTTCTCCTCAAATATAAGACTACATTTCGGACTTTCTCCAAAAATCCAGAAAGGTTGTTTATATTTTACCAGATAATTTTTATCTTTAACACCTTCTATATATTCTTCTTTTTCTATTGCAAATCGTTCTAAAAAAATTTCTGTAATTGCTTTCTTCAGACCTGGTATCTGAATCATTGGATTGAATTCTTTTAAATTCACTACCCTTGCACGCACAGATTCGACACCGTTAAACTTTAATTTTTTTACATTTACTTTAAGAGAATGCGCTAAATGTTCCATATTTATATCAACCAGCAGCGTTCCATGAAGAATTCTCTTATTATCCTCTTCATAATAGGCAATACCGGAGAATTTTTTATGTCCCACTAATAAATCATTATTCACATGCTCGATGTGTTTTACCTGATAAGAATTTAATGCTTCCAAAATTCCATCTAAAAAACATTGCTCTAGTTTCTGTCTTTCACTTTCTAACCTGTTACCTTTATCATATAAAAAAGAATAATTTAAATTTCCCAAATCTTGATATACACATCCCCCACCTGACAATCTCCTTGCAATATTAATCTGATTTTCTTCACAATAAGAAATATTGCACTCCAAATATGCACACTGGTTATTTCCAAGAACAATCGTTTTCTCCGACTGCCACAAAAATATAATCGCTTCATCGGCTTTTAAATTTTTTAATAGCTCTTCTTCAATCGCTAAATTTTCATAGATAGAATCTGTTGTTGAAAGAATAACTCTATTCACAGTAATGGATTGCTCCTATTGATAAGCCAAGAGAAGCTTCATGAATCAATTCTCCCAGTGTTGGATGTGGAAATACCGTACGGAGAAGTTCTTACCTTTCTTATCCATCGTCAATTCATTTTTGTCTTTTTTCTAAGGCGTAGTATACCACTACATAAGCTGTGTTTTCTATCGGCAAAGAAACATCCATTTTTGTTCTTGCCCAAAGAAACACAGCTTATTTATTAATCCGGCACTCTGACCCGATATTCTAATGTAACTCTGCCTGTTCCAATAATTCTTTTGCTCTGTTATAATCCATTTCTGAAACAAACACGTCTAACCCTTTTACCACACCAGCTCTGATTCCTGTCTGGCTTATCGGATTCGTTCTGTCAATCCTACTTTCTTCTGAACTTTTCTCAATGTCTTCGTTGCGTAATATTGTGCCTTTTCATCATTCATTTTAATCATGCTATCCAAATATTTCTTATCTTTTAACAACTGTTGATACTTGTCTTGTAATGGTTTTAACATAGATGCAACTGCCTCTCCGACTGCAAGTTTAAAATCACCATATCCTTTTCCATCAAATTCCCGTTCTACTTCTTCTCTTGTTTTTCCGGTTACAGAACTATAAATATCAATTAAATTACAAATACCAGGTTTTTCTTCTGAATAAACTACTTCACATCCGGAATCAGTAACTGCACGTTTGAATTTGCGAATAATCGTATCTGGATCATCCATTAACAAAATACTTGCATTCGGATTTTCGTCTGATTTAGACATCTTCTTTGTTGGGTCTTGAAGACTCATGATTTTAGCACCTACTTTTCCGATATAAGGTTCTGGAATTGTAAATACATCACCATAAATACTGTTAAAACGCTCAGCAATATCTCTTGTAATCTCTAAATGCTGTTTTTGGTCGGCTCCAATTGGAACTACATCTGCCTGATAAAGAAGAATATCTGCTGCCATTAACACA
The DNA here is from genome assembly GCF_009696045.1 of Velocimicrobium porci. Taxonomy (GTDB): domain Bacteria; phylum Bacillota; class Clostridia; order Lachnospirales; family Lachnospiraceae; genus Velocimicrobium; species Velocimicrobium porci. The sequence continues at coordinate 138,500 of NZ_VUMT01000001.1, forward strand.
GGATACGTAAATAAACCTGCATTTATATTATCAGCATGCTTTGCAGCTTTATCTTTAAATTGAGTCATTCTGTTTAATTCACCCATATAAGTAAAACAACTTAGAATCCAGCTCAGTTCTGCATGTCCAGACACATGTGACTGATAATAAATACAATTTTTTTCCGGGTCAAGACCTGCTGCTACATACAGAGCATACAAAGCTCGTGCCCTCTGTCTGAATTCTGTAGGATTTTGTCTGACTGTTAAAGAATGAAGATCCATTACTCCATAAATACATTCATATTCTTCGTTCAACGTTACCCAGTTCTTTAAAGCTCCAAGATAATTCCCCAATGTTAAATTCCCGGTTGCCTGCATACCACTATAAAGAACTTTTTTTCCATCTATCATGTTTCTCGCTCCTGTCTTATTTCAATATTTTTATTACCCATTATAGCCTATTCCATCCCAAATGTCCAATCGAACCAAACGCAAACAATACCGACTTGAATATAGAAATAAATTATCGTTTACAAACAAATTAAGTTTATAAAACAAAAAATATAGTAAAGACATTCCTTTTGTATACACAAGTGAACCTTTACTATATTTTCAGTTAATATGATTTTTTATTCTGCAAACATTGCTGTAGACAAATACCGCTCTCCCGTATCCGGTAATAATGCAACAATCGTTTTTCCTTTATTCTCCGGTCTTTTTGCAAGCTCAGAAGCAACAAAGGCACTTGCTCCCGATGATATACCAACTAAAATTCCATCCTTTCTTGCAATCAGACGCCCTGTTTCAAATGCCTCCTCATTTGTTACCGTAACAACCTCATCATATATTGTCTTATCTAAAACATCTGGTACAAAACCGGCACCAATTCCTTGTATTTTATGTGGTCCAGCAGTACCTTTTGATAAAACCGGAGAATCCGCCGGCTCTACTGCCACAATTTTAACATTAGGATTTTGTTCTTTTAAATATCTTCCAACTCCGGTAATTGTACCGCCTGTTCCGATTCCGGCAACAAAGATGTCTACCTTCCCATCTGTATCCTTCCAGATTTCCTGTCCTGTTGTCTGATAATGTATCGCCGGATTTGCTTTGTTTTCAAATTGGCTTGGAATAAAACTATTTGGAATCTCTTTCGCAAGCTCTTCTGCTTTTGCAATTGCCCCTTTCATACCTTTTATTCCTTCTGTAAGAACAAGTTCTGCACCATATGCTTTCAATAAATTTCTTCGCTCCACACTCATTGTATCCGGCATAGTTAATATAATCCGATAGCCTTTTGCCGCTGCAATCGAAGATAATCCAATTCCTGTATTTCCACTTGTAGGTTCGATAATCACAGAACCTTCTTTTAATAATCCTTCTTTCTCCGCCTCTTCAATCATTGCATTCGCAATCCGGTCTTTCACACTGCCTGCCGGATTAAAATATTCCACTTTTGCCAAAATAGCATTATCTAATCCTTTTTCTTTGCTTAAACCTTTCAATGTCACTAACGGTGTATTTCCTATTAATTCTGTAATTGATTGATATATTTTCATCGTATCTCTCCTTTTTCTTTATATAGTTTTCCTATCTGTTTAGTATGATTATATAATCTATTTTTCATTTTGTCAAACATTTTTTATTCCAAATGATGTCGGGGGCAAAAGATATTTTTTAATTTCCCTCTTAAATACAATAATCTCCCTCTGTAAATCTTTTGCTTTGTTCAACCAAATCCTCTAAAGTGACACTGTCCACATAATCATTAATTACGTTATAGAGTCCCTGCCAAAAAGGAAGCGTCATACAGAACTCTTTTCTTTCACATTGATTTGGCTCATCCTCCAAACAGGCAACTGGAGCAATGCTCCCTTCTGTTATTCTTAATATATCCCCTGCTGTATATTCTTTTGGATCTTTTGCAAGTCGATATCCACCATTATTTCCACGAGAACTTTTTAAATAACCTGCTTTATTCAATAATGGAACAATCTGTTCCAAATATTTTACTGTAATCCCCTGACGTTCAGCGATTGCTTTTAACGGAATAAACTCTCCCGTATCATAAATCGCTAAATCCAGCATAACTCGCAATGCATATCTTCCCTTTGTTGATATTTTCATAGTTCTATCCTTGCCTAAACCGCCCTGCCTCATACTAAAAGACAAGTATCAGCATTATCCTTTCTTTTATTTCTTTACTTATATTATATAGTTTAAAATATCGAATAGCAATACAGGCATTTTTTATTTTTTTTTGCATATAGTATTGGTAAAACAATAATTAGGAGTTCTTATGGTTCAAAAACATTCCTTTTTAAATCACCACACCATTGAAATGATGAAAACTGCCCTTCCATATATGAATCCACAGGCTCAAAAGTCCATTGAAGTTCTCGTAAAGACAGAAGAACTGTTAGATACCGTTCATGTACTGGAACAGCCTAGCGAACTATCTGCCTGTAATGTGAATAAAGAACCATTTGATATGGAAGCTATGCTTCTGCAAATGAAGCAAGTCGGTACAAAAAAAGAACAGGAAACAATCGACAGTCTGCTAAACTTTATGAAAATGCAGAAACTTCTTCAAGCATATAGTCTTTTTATAAACAAAAAACAGACTACCGATTCCAATTCTGAAACAAAAGATGCTTCTGGCTCTCAGGATACGTTAATGGAATTTCTTATGTCACAACTTAGTCCCGAGCAAAAATCAAACTTTGAGAATATTAATTTAGTATTAAATGCAATGAACAATTAGGAGGAATTATATGAATGATATGACATGGCTACATAATGAAGCCTTGAAAAATATTGATCCACAAAAAATGGAAGTCATTAACAATCTGGTAAAAGAAACAAACGGCAAACCAATCGCCCAATCCATTCCTTATTTAATGAAAGCCAACAAAGAACTTAGTAAAAAAGGATTAGAATTTACACCCGATGAAACTGCATTAATTATGGAAATTCTCACAAAGGATATGACCATTGCTGAAAAAGAACAGGTAAAAAAGATGCAGACGCTTATCAATTCTCAATTAAAAAAATAAAAAAAGAAACCAGAAATCAGAGTCCAACTATTGATTCTGATTTCTTTTTTTATTTTTTTACAATTAATTGTTGCATCTTGCCAAAATCTTATTATAATAATAATTACGTTTAAAAGACATGGAGGTAGAAAAACTATGAAAACAATTCGATTGGCTACATTAGAAGATGCTGAAAGAATACTGGAAATCTATAATCCTTTTATCACAAATACAACGGTTACATTTGAATATGAACCGCTTAATGTAGAAGATTTCAGGCAGCGAATGCAAACGATTATGTCTAAATATCCTTTTATTGTATGTGAAATTGACAATCAGATTGCCGGATATGCTTATTGTAGCCCTTTTAACCCCCGTGCGGCTTACTCTTGGGATTGCGACAGCTCCATTTATGTTGATCCATCTTTTCACGGAAATGGAATTGGACGCTTTCTATATGAATCACTATTTAAGATTATGAAAGAACTTGGCTATTATAATATTTACGCTCTTGTGACAGATCCTAATCCAACCAGCCTGGCATTTCATAAACGGCTTGGATTCATTCTTGAAGGCTTTCACGAGGCTGCCGGTTATAAATTCAACCGCTGGCTTGGAATTAACCGATTGGTAAAACGGATTGGAGATTTTGATAAAACACCAGAACGAGTAAAATCCATTCAAGAGGTTGATATCAATTCTTTGATTGGAATGTGTAATCAAAATTACCAAAAATAGTAAATTTTGTCAAAAAAACGGTTGAAGATCCAAATTACAGTTCTTCAGCCGTTTCTTATTATCCTATACAATTCGCAAATAATTCTGTTGACAAATATCTTTCCCCGGAATCCGGAAGTATAATAACGATATTTTTTCCTTTATTTTCATCCCTTTTTGCCAGTTTCACTGCTGCACAAACAGCGGCGCCCGCTGAAATTCCAACAAGGACACCGTCGGATTTCGCAATTTTTCTGGAAGTATCCATTGCTTCCTCGCCGCCAATTTTAATAATTTCATCTACAATTGAAGTATCCATTACTTTCGGAATAAATCCGGCTCCAATTCCTTGTAATTTATGTGCTCCTGCCGGCTCTCCTGACAATACAGCAGAAGTATCCGGTTCAACTGCAACAACTTGAATATTAGGATTTTTTGCTTTTAATGCTTTTCCTGTTCCAGTTAATGTACCACCTGTTCCAACACCTGCGACTAATATATCAATTGCACCGTCTGTATCTTTCCATATTTCCTCTGCTGTCGTTTCCATATGTATTTTAGGATTTGCTTTATTTTCAAATTGCTGAGGAATAAACGCATTTCCATACTCTTCCTTCAACTCTTCTGCTTTTCTTATCGAGCCTGCCATTCCCTCTTGTCCGGGTGTCAGAACAACTTCTGCACCTAATGCCGCTACAATTCTCTGACGCTCCACTGACATTGTATCCGGCATCGTTAGAATAAGTCTAAGACCTTTTACAGCAGCAACAAACGCCAATCCAATCCCAGTATTTCCACTCGTTGGCTCAATTAAAACTGTATCTTTATCAATTTTCCCCTCTTTGATTCCTTCTTCAACCATTGCGTATGCAACCCGGTCTTTAATACTTCCAAGCGGATTAAAATATTCTACCTTTGCTAAAAGAGTCGCATCCAAATTTTCTTGTTTCTCAAAATTTGTTAATTCTAACAACGGTGTATTTCCAATTAATTCAATCAATGATTTCGCAATTTTTGACATCTTTTCTCTCCTCTTTTCTTTGTTATGCTTTTTATACTCCTATTTTTTCCCCTTGTCAATCTTACGAATAAAAATTTCATATATTTTTTCTCTTAACAAATCTCTATTTTGCCGATATACTATTATATGTCAAAAACAAATATTTTATAATGTTAAGATAAATGAGGTGTAATTCATGAGTATTTCCAGTAATCGAATATCATCTTCCCAACCTGCAATTAACCAGACATCAACTAACAAAGCTTCTACCAGATCCGTTGGAAGCTTAAGTAATTACGCTACTTCCACTCCTGCCAAACAAATATCGGTCGGAGAAGTAATCAAAGGAGAAGTAACTGACTTAAGAAATAATGAAGTTACTGTCACACTAGAAGACAATACTGTCGTAACCGGGCATTTAGAAAATGGAGAACAACTTGCAATTGGTGATATGGCAGCATTTCGAATTAAAGATATATCTATCAACGGAATTGTTTTAGAAGCACTTCCAAAAAGCCAGGCACTAATTGAAAATAGTACAATAACCAAAGCACTAGAAGAAGCCGGATTACCTAAAAATGATAAAAACAGATTAATTGTCCATGAGCTTATGAAGCAGGGAATGCCTATAAATAAGCAAAGTATCCAATCCATTTTGATACAATCTTATACACACAAAACACTTGATATCAGTACCATTGTGCTAATGGCAAAACATCATATATCCATGGAAAATGGTGCAGGAGAACAACTGCAAAACCATATCAACAATACTCACTCCATGATTCCGGAAATTAAACAGCTTGCTGAATTGGTAACCGATTTTTTTGAAGAACAGCTTCCTTTCTTTTCCACAGAGCAAACTGTATTATTGGGAAAAGAGATGCTACAGATTGTTTTATCAAACGAAAGTCCAAACTTTCATGCTCAAAAAACTCCAGACCTTTCTTTTCTTTCAATAAGTCAAAGAGAGGAATTAACCGAGCTGTTAGAATCTTTCTCACTTGATGAAATTCAGAAAAATGATGTTTTAAATGGTTCAATTTCACTTCGGGATGCAAAAAATCTGATTCTTCTTAATATGGAATCGGCAAAAGAACTTGATTTTCAAAAGCAAGAAGAACTGCGAAATTCAATAATAGAAGAAGCGGAACATTCTAATGTTCCCGTTGATGAAGCCGTACTAGAGCAAGAACTATCTTCTTTGCCAAAAACAATCGACCTTTTTGATTCTCCGATTGTAAAATCAATTTTTGAATCCTATCATAATTACCAGCTAGATCAAAATGAGCTGGCGGCTTTTTTACAGCCAGAAGAAATAAAAAAACTTGGAGAATTACTGGAAAACTTTCCTATTAGTCCAACTTTAAAAGAACTCATTTCTTCTGGAGATGCATCGGTAAAAGAAGTGCTGACAACTTTAAAAAATGTTCTCTCTTTTACTCCTGCCAATGAAACCAAAGAGCTATTCCATTCAAAAGAATTCCTTAAAATCTTTCAGACTTTTCTTCTTTCTGAATGGACACTGACTCCAAAAGATTTAAAAGACCCACAAAAAATGAACTCTTTTTATGACAAGATGTACCAACAGCTTGAACATTTAAGCAAATTAAATCTTGGAAGAGGTTCTGGCGAAACGGCTTCCAATTCTTTAAAACAGAACCTATTATTTACACAAACATTAAATGATATATTTACTTATATTCCACTTCCGCTCCGCTTAAAGGAACAACTGACACAAGCGGATTTATATGTTTATACGAAAAAAAAGGATTTAGCAGCCAATTCCTCTAATTTAAGTGTACTATTACATTTAGACATGGAGTTTCTAGGTTCCTTGGATATTCATCTTACCTTAAATAACAATCGAATTAATGCTAAATTTTATTCCGAAGAGGAAAACACAAAACAACTTCTACTCAATAATATTGCTGATTTGGAACATAATCTGAATGAAAAAGGATATCTATTCCAGTCTGAATTTTCCATTCAAGAAAAATCAGTTGATATTGTAAAAGATTTTATGGAACAGGGTGTTAAATCAACTTCCCTAAAACGCTACACATTTGATATCAGAGCTTAGTATAATTTTACATTTGGAGGATTTTATGTATCATACATTACTATTTGATTTAGACGGAACGATTATCAATTCAAAAGAAGGAATTACAAAAAGTGCCCAGTATGCTTTATCCTTTTTTGATATTCATGAATCCGATTTAGATAAATTGGAAGTATTTATCGGTCCGCCACTTGGTCAGTCATTTCAAGAATATTATCACTTATCAGACGAACAGACAAAAAAAGCGGTTACTCTCTTCCGTGAACGCTACGCTTCCATCGGTGTTTACGAAAATGAAGTATATGATGGGATTGAAGACTTGCTTGCCTCATTAAAAGAAACCGGAAAGAAGATAGCTTTGGCAACCTCAAAGCCTGAAAACTTTGCAATTGCAATTTTAGAAAAATATAATCTTTCTTCTTATTTTGACCTTATTGTTGGAAGTAAATTAGATGGAAGCAGAGATTCAAAAAAAGAGGTGATAGAAGAAGTTTTCCACCGCCTTTCCTACTCTGAAACAGACAGGAAGGAATGTATTATGATTGGCGACAGAAAGCATGATATTTTAGGCGCTGCTGCCTGTAATATAGATTCCATTGGCGTTCGTTACGGATTTTCAACCGGGCAGGAATTGGAAGAAACTAATGCGACTTTCGTTCTCGAATCGGTACAAGAATTAAAGCAGTTCCTGCTTACCCATTAACAGAAAAAATTATCATTATCCAATAACTAACTCAAAAGTCTGTTGAAAGTACATGCACAGATATGATTTTTGTTAGAGGAATAACAAATACATCATATAATTGCTTCAATTTTCAACAGACTCTTTCTTCTTTACAATACTTGCAGATGCTCAAGCAAAATCTTTGTACCAATCAAAACCAGTATAGCTCCGCCTGCAAATTCTGCTTTATTTTTATATTTTACCCCAAACTGATTTCCAATTAAAACTCCTATAATCGCAAGCACCATAGTTATAATTCCAATAATAGAAATTGCCTCTATTATATTTGTTTTTAAAAATGCAAATGTTACTCCAACTGCAAGCGCATCAATGCTTGTTGCAATCGCAAGCATTAATATTTCTTTTAAATCAACTTTTATTTCTTCACATTCCACTTCCTCTGACCGGCGTGATTCCAATATCATATTTCCTCCAATAAACGCCAAAAGTCCAAATGCAATCCAATGATCAACGCTCGTAATATATTGTTCAAATTGCTGACCTAAAAGCCAGCCAAGAAGTGGCATCAATGCCTGAAAACCACCAAAAAAGGCAGCAATAATCAGCGTATATTTATAGTCTACCTTTTTCATATTTAATCCCTTACAGACTGACACCGCAAAAGCGTCCATTGCTAAACCAATTCCAATTAAAGAAAGTTGAATAAAATCCATTTTTCTCCTCCGTATTCTCTAAATAATATTATATGAAACCAGGGTCAAAAGGTCATGCTTTTTGCAACAATACTCCTTTCGCATCTGTGCACATCCTCGCGGAGCGTTTTTGCTTTATAGGAGACGAAGTTTCCTATAAAGCAAAAAATAAAGCAAAAAAGTCGGGTAACAAACTGTACCCGACATAATATCTTATCAAAAAACCCAGGTACAGCACTAAAACTGTACATGAGTCTTGTTATTTAATGCAAGCCAGACCATTTGGTCAGTATGTTGACTTACCACGTTTTCACGCCAACTACTCCTCATGACTGTATCTATTTTACCATATTTTTCGTTCTTGTCAAGAAATTTTATCAATAAGCAATAACAGAGCTTATATTTCTTCTAATTCATTGAAAAGAATATCGTTTACTGACGATGGATCGGCTTTCCCTTTCATTTCTTTCATTACCTGTCCGACAAGGTAACCGATTGCTTTCTTCTTTCCACTCTTATAATCTGCAACTGACTGTGGATTTTTTTCAATAACTGCTTTAATAATTTCTTTCAGTTTATTCTCATCCTTCACTGTCTTTAAGCCATTTTTTTCAACATAACTTTTAGGATCGATATCTTCAGAAAAAATAAGCTCAAAAACTTCTTTTGCAACAGTTCCTGTAATTTCTTTTTTCTCAACCAATTCAATCAAGTCAGCCAGATGAACTGCGGAAAAAGAGAGTTCCTCCGGTTCCATTTCCCGTTCATTTAATAATCGCATTGCTTCAACCATGAGCCAGTTAGATACTTTTTTTGGTTTCTTACAGATTGCTACGGTTGTTTCAAATAAGTCTGCTAATTTTTTTGAACTTGTCAATATAGAAATATCATATTCTGGAATGTCGTATTCTTTTTTGTATCGAATCATTTTTTCATCGTGAAATTCCGGCTGGTTTCTTTTTACTTTCTCAATCCATTCTTCACTAATTATAATTGGTACAAGATCTGGTTCTGGAAAATAGCGATAATCTTTTGCATCTTCCTTTGAACGCATTGGATAAGATAATTCTTTATTGTCATCCCATCTTCTTGTCTCTTTTATTACTTTATTCCCTGACTCAATCCGTTCAATTTGGCGTCTTGTTTCTCCTTCAATCGCACGTCTGATTGCTTTAAATGAATTCAAATTTTTCATTTCAGTTCTTGTCCCAAGCCTTTCCTCTCCAACTTCACGAACTGAAATATTCACATCTGCTCTCATAGATCCCTCTTGTAATTTACAGTCAGACGCACCAAGATATTGTATAAGCAGACGAAGTTTTTCCAAATAAGCAATCACTTCATCACCAGAGCGCATATCCGGCTCGGATACAATCTCAATTAAAGGAACACCGGAACGATTGTAATCAATCAAAGAACTTTCTTCCCATTCATCATGAATCAGTTTTCCTGCATCTTCTTCCATATGAATCTCATGAATTCCGATTCTCTTCTTGTTTCCTGCTGTTTCAATTTCCAGATATCCATCGTGACAAATTGGAAGATAGAGCTGGGAAATCTGATAGTTCTGAGGATTATCCGGATAAAAGTAATTTTTACGATCAAACTTACATTGTCTTGTAATCTCACAATTTGTCGCAAGCCCTACCGCCATCGCATATTCAACAACCCGCTTATTAAGTACAGGAAGAGAACCCGGCATACCGGTACATACAGGACAGGTATGAGTATTTGGCTCTCCCCCAAATTCTGTACTGCAAGCACAAAATATTTTCGTTTTCGTCGCAAGCTCTACATGAACTTCAAGTCCTATTACCGTTTCATACTGCATGTCCAATCCCTCCTTTTAACTCTTTCTCCTGATAAAACGTCTTTGTCTGCTCAAATGAATATGCCGCCCGGATTATCGTGTGCTCATGGAAACAATTTCCTATCATCTGTACTCCGATTGGAAGCCCTTTCTTATCGATTCCACAAGGAAGACAAACCGCCGGCAAACCAGCCAGATTAACCGATACAGTATAAATGTCCCCAAGATACATTTTAATCGGATCGACCAGACTTTCAGAAAGCTTCGGTGCTGTCGTCGGTGCTGCAGGTGCTAAAATAATATCATACTTCGCAAATGCCTTATCAAATGCTTCTTTAATTAACGCCTTTGTTTTTAATGCCTTTAGATAATACGCATCATAATATCCGGAACTTAGTGCAAAAGAACCAAGCATAATTCTTCTTTTCACTTCGGATCCAAATCCTTCTGAACGGGTTTTTTTGTACATTTCATGCAGTCCTTCAAATTCTTTTGCACGATATCCATATTTTACTCCATCAAACCTTGCAAGATTTGAACTTGCTTCTGCACATGCAATCACATAATAAGCCGGAATTGCATAATCAATTAAACTTAACTCAAACTCTTCTATTACAGCACCTTTCTTTTCCAATTCCTTTGCTACATTAAGAACCTTTTCCCTTACTTCATCTTCTAATCCGTTCGCAAAATAATCTTTCGGAATTCCTACCTTCATTCCTTTTACATCATCCACTAACGCACTCGTAAAATCATAAGCATTTCTCTTAATACTGGTACTGTCTTTTCTGTCATAAGAAGCAATCATTTCTAAAATTGTCGCACAATCCGTTACATCTTTTCCAATTGGTCCGATTTGGTCTAAGGAAGAGGCATACGCAATCAGACCATATCTTGATACCGTTCCATAAGTTGGTTTCAATCCTGTCACTCCGCAAAAAGAACTCGGTTGACGGATAGAGCCTCCCGTATCAGAACCCAGAGAAAAAAAACATTCTTCTGCAGCTACTGCAGCACATGAGCCACCGGAAGAACCTCCCGGGACATGTTCTTCATTCCATGGATTTTTTGTAGCTCCATAATAAGAAGTTTCTGTTGTACTTCCCATAGCAAATTCATCCATATTTGTCTTTCCAATTACAATAGCTCCCTCTTTTATCAGATTTTCCACTGCAGTCGCTGTATAAGCAGGATAAAATCCCTGCAAAATCTTAGAAGAGCATGTCGTTTCCATTCCCTTTATACATAAATTGTCCTTAATCGCAACCGGAACACCTGCTAATGCTCCTGTCAACTTTCCACAATCAATCCCTTTTTGAATAACTTCCGCATTTTTTAATGCTTCTTCCTTTTGAATGGAAACATAACAATTCAAGCTCTTTTCTCTTTGCTCTATCTGTTTAAAGCAAGCTTCTACTGCCTCTTTCACCGATACCTCATGACATTTTATTTTTTTTCCAAGTTCTACTGCTGTTTCTTTTATCAATTCCATCTCTTCCCCTCCTTAATCAATCGTCTTTGGAACTTGAAAACATCCACTTTTTTTCTTCGGAGCATTTAATAAGATCGCATCTTTCTGATTCTCATTTTCCACTTTATCTTCCCGAAATACATTGGTAACAGGGAAAATATGTGACATTGGTTCTACATTCCTTGTATCCAGTTCTTTTAATTTGTCAATATAAGAAAGCATCTGATTCATATCATTTTTTGCTTTTTCTTTTTCAAATTCTGATAGTTGTAATTTTGCAAGTATTCCAACATATTCAATCATTTCATCTGTTATTTTATCTGCCATTTTGATATTCTCCTTTTCCTATTTTAAAAAAATCCCAAAGTAAGGAGTCCTTACTTCGGGACGGGATTAGATTTATCACATTACTCAGCATCAAATATTGTGTTTAATGTTTTTTCCATATCTGCCACCAGATTAACTACTAATGCATTTCCCATCATAAATCGACGTTTTCGCAATGGCATTTCCACTGTTTTTCCCTTAACCAAACAATATTTTGTATGATTTGTAGGAAATCCCTGAATCCGTTCCGTTTCCGTAGCTGTAAGCAATCTTACTCTTCCAGTCTTCTTATCTTTTACAATATGAGTTGTTCTACTAAATCCACCTTCTGATGTCAGCATTGTACGTGCTGGTTTATCTTCCTGATCAATCATGGAAATGGCACCTTCTGAAAATACATATTCATGTCCTGTCGCACTTATACGTAATAATTTTTTTGCGCCTTTCAGATACTGCCAGGTTTGCCTATCTTCTTTCGGAAGTCGTTGTTCCGTTTCATCACTATGTGTAACTGCTGGATCTGTATAGTATAATTTTTCTTCTGGAATAAAATACTGTTCCTCCACTTCTCCTGTCTCCATAACATCTCCAAGCGTTATCTGTTTCCCATGATAATCCGGTATGGTTTTAATTGTATATATTATTCCATCTTTCATTATTCCAGAATTTTCAAATGCACATTTAAATGTGTCAGATACTTCTCCTACTTCTACAGGAAGTTCCTTAATATTCATCTTTGCAGATTCCGCTTTATTTACTGAGAATGTTTTTGCAAAAAATCCCTCTTTCAAAACTGCTTTTTCCATACATTTTATTTTTTTATCTTTTTCCAATATATCCATATATCCAATTGTTTCTCGAATTCTCTTGGCATATTTCGTGTTATTTTTATAAGCAAAAATAAATGTTCGGCGTCGCCTCTGCTGGTATCCATATTCCGCAGCATTTATCACACGCCATTCCACTGTATAACCTTCATCTCGAAAACATGCAAGAATCACACCAAAATCCCTACCTCTTTGCTTAGCAGGCGATTTTAACAATCTATCAACATTTTCCAATAATACAAATGGTGGTTTCTTTGCTTCTAACGTTTCACGTATTGACCACCATAAAATTCCTTTTTTTCCCTCAAGTCCTTTAGACGTAGCTAACGAAGAAGCTACTGAGTAATCCTGGCACGGGAAACCGCCAACCAACAGGTTAAAATCAGGAATCGTTGTTTTATCCACATCCTCAATATTGTAATTCGTTTTATCTTCTCCATTATTGTCTAATCGTGTCCCAAATCGATATACATAACAGTCATGGGCGTACTGTGTCCTTTTCTCTGCTGGCTCCCACTGACTAAACCAAACCGTATCCCATTTTTCTTCTTTCCCATAATCTTCTACTGTTTTTATATTATTAAGTCCACATCTAAAACCACCCACTCCGGCAAACAATTCGCAAACTGTTTTCTTCACTTTTTTTACCTCTTCTTTTTAGTATCGAACGATCGTTCTTAAATATGATAACCTATTTTTATTTTCTTGTAAAGATTCTTTTCTATTTTTTAGTATGATTTTATGAAATTTTTAATCTGTTGTTTCATATATTTTTTGTTAAACCAAAAACACTGTTTTGTGATATATTTCCCTGTAGGTATCGGAACGTCTTTCAACTCCTTTGGAATTTCTTTAAGCGTAATAACCTCTGCAGGCTTTTTTAATCTCACCGAATTACCATTTTCACAAAAATATTCACTTTCTCCAGCCTTATTTCGTACATGTGCTACTTTATTGAAGTCACTTTTCGGGAAATTATTTTCATATACAAATATCAACTGTCCTTCTTTGTCATGCGATAATTTCTGCTGCAGTTTTATTCCATTCTTTATTACTTTTCTCGTTTCTTTCCAAACTTCTTTTACCTTATTTTCATCTTTTTTAGGGATATACCATATCATAGCATTGTTTAAGACTTCTTTTCCAGCCGCGTTCTTAGAAAATATCACAAGCAAGAATTTTGAATCAACCATTTCATCATAAACAATAGACTCTGTCCAACTTTTTTCTTTCAATAATGCATCAAAATCAAACACTGAAAAGGACATATCCTGCGTTGGGGTTCCATTTTCATCAATTGTAATCGTTCTTAATTTATAGTTCGCTTTTTGAAACTCATCCGTTTCTTCCAATTCACACTCACTGTTGTATATTTGCTTAATAATATCATTTTTATCCCTATATCCATTACGATAATTAGAAAATTCTTTTTTCAGTGAGTCAACTGTTCTTCCCAAATATTTTTTCAAAATTTCAAGCAGAATATCATCAAATTCTTTTTCTTTGGGCAATGCAATATCTGGCAAAATACAAAATATTTCCTCAGTGCTAATCATTCTTTCGTTAAATAATTTTGTCATATATGACTTCTTAAAAGAATACGCCCTTGGTTTTGCCTTCGGATATCTATCATCATATTTTACTTTTTCATCTCCTCCACTACCTTTTCTAGCAGGGCTCAAATACATGAAATCTCGTTCTGATAATTTATGTGCTTTTCCTTCTTTTACATATCGTGCAATTTTTTCCCAATCATGCTGGATAATCATCTGATCCCTTTCTGGTAATTTTTCCAACAAAATTTCATCTATTTTTTTTACACTAAAATCCTCGCGTTTCACACCTTTTATATACTGATAATACATAACAAGTAAATGATGATTTTTCGTCCAAAATCTGCTTTTTTTATATTCATTCCAATTTTCATCTTTATAATTAATTTTCCCAAGTGATAATCTTTCTTTCGCTCTATATCCTCTGCTATTAATCAAAAAAGGAGTTACTTTCAATTCGATATCAGCCTCCTTAAAATCTGGTTCATCCTCTCTATTGCATGCATAGTTAAACCAGCCTTCTTCATATGACTGCCCGATAGCCCCCTTTCCATGTTTCTCCTCTAATCCATTTTCCTGCTGAAATTTTTTTGCTAATTCAAAAATTTTTTTGAAAGAATGTCCTATCGCTTCTTCCGCTCTTTGTCTTACTTCCTCTGAAGTTTTATATTCTCTATTACCCATTATCAATCCTCAATAAAACTCTTATCTAACTGCGACAAAATATAACTATTATTCAACCAAAAACACTGTTTCGGATACTGTCTCCCATCTGGAAGTTCATAAGTATCTTTTGCGTTTTGTGCATGCGGTCTTACATGGCATACTGGATTTTCTGATGCTTTCGGAAAATTATTATAATTCTTTCCATTCTTCTTTTCTATCTGAAGTCCTTCACGAATTACTTTCTGTGTCTTTTCCCAGACAACTTTTACATTACTTTCCAAGTCATCATATGGAATGTTCCAAAATTGACACCCCTTCAGCTTCAATTCATCCTGCTGGTCAAACTTATAAACTACAAATAAAAATCTTGTTTCCCGCAAGTAATTTCCAAACGTAGAATTTTCCCACTCTTCATCTACTAATTCCTTAAATTTAAAAGTCGGGAATGACATATTTTGTCTTATCTTTTTATTTTTTGCAATGCGTATAGTCTTAACTACCACATTTGCCTTTTCAAATTCTTCAGCATGATTTCCCTTTATCCCTAACATTCGATATGCTAACATTGCCTCCAGGTTTTTTGGTTTCTTTTGATACTCTATATGAAATGTGCTACATAACTCAGTAACTGTTTGATTACAATACATATCTATTTTATGTACAACATAGTCTTCAAAAGATTCTTCTGCATTTCCCCTAATAATTGGTTCATACGTATTTTTTCCTGGAATAATATAATTATTGAGAACATATGTCATGTATGAATTTTTAAATGCAAATGCCCGTGGCTTCGCTAATTCCTCACTAAACGGCTGTTTCCGTCTGTCTTTAGATGTTGCTGCCTTTGGTGCAGCTCCCAGATAGAGAGTATCTCCCTCAGATAATTCATGTGCTTTTCCGTTTCTGATTTTTTCAACAATAATTTCAAAATCATGTTTTATAATTTTTATGTCTTGTTCCGGAGGTGCAAACAGCTTCACATAACCAATACGATAATCCAAACGATTCTTTATCTCTTGTTGATACAAATAATACACCAATAAAATCAAACGAGCCTTTTGCCACATATGACTATCTTCAAATGTTTCATTCACAACTGAAAAATAGTCAATCATTGTCAATATCAATCTCTCCTTGGCTACTAGAGTTCCATTTTTATTTTGTTTATATGGTGTTACTTTAAGCTCCACACCCGCTTTATCAAAGTCCGGTCTTGCATCATTATTCGCCTGATAATGAAAAAATCTTTCTTCTATCAGTTCTCCCAAACCGCCTTTTCGCTTTTTGTTTTCATGCTTCACTTCATAATCTGCTGTTTCTCTGACAACCATCGCTTTCGTGATATCGTCTTGCCTGCATATATCTGCAAACGTTTTTCCAATCAGATTTTTCGCATATGTTTCGATTGAAATAGGATCCGTTTCATCGTATTTATTTGAATAATTTTCCATTTACCTCTCCTCTTCATTCCTTTGAATATTACGCTCTATTTTCTTAACCCAATAATCTGGATTTTTCCTTTTTCTAATTTTGGTTTCAATATTTTCCAATCTTTACTATAAAAAATGCAGTTCTTTTATTAATATAATCCATTTCATTGTATCAAACTAACAGCTACTGTTCAATTCTTTTCCCTAAAAAGAAAAATTCCCCATCTCTTGATGAGGATACTTACACACAGTTTGCCTATGCATGTAAACAGTTCGGTGTATGGTTATCGTCCAGTAGTGTTTCACAGGTAAAAGGACGTATACAACACTTAAATCAGGCAATACAGTCATGCCTGCCAATCGAATTAAGACTCGCAGGCATAACAACCATAAATATCAAGCACAGCCTCAGAGACAATAACCGATATTATTATCATATACTTGACAATGTTTTTTATTAATTTTTAGTTAAAAAGACTTCCAATAAAATCTACTACACTGCTGATAATATTATTGAAAAAATTGCTGATTTTGGCACCAAGACCATCTGTATTAACTCCTAGATCAGCCAGTTTATCATATAGTTTCTTGGCCTGTTCTTTCATAGAATCTACGTCCAAATCCAAATCGGATACTTTTCCCATAAGCTTTGTAACCTGTTCAATCTGTTCATTCGATAAATCAAAGTTTAGTTCTTTCGCAGCTTCTACGATTGCATCTTTAATTTCTTCCGGTGTATCAAGATTTTTCTCTGCAATGTTTTGCTTTACTAGTGCCATCAATTCTTCTACTTTATTGGAATCTCCTGTATTTTCTGCTATTTCACCTGTCAGTACAAGCTCATTTACCGCTGTGTCCATCGCTTCTTCACTAATCTCTTCACCCGTCATTACAGAATATGCTTCCATTGCACCGACAAGTGCTGCCGTACCTGTAATATTAAAAGGTCCTGCAACTACAACTCTTGCATTTTTAATACCGGCAGTAATTAATGCATTCGTATACATCCCTTGTGTACAATATGTAATATTATGGGTGTCCACCGTAATGCCAGTTCCATCTGCCTGCTTTTCAACTAAAACAGAAGACAAAGCACGAGAACCGATAACAGACGCATCCATATATTCTCCTAAATATTTCTTTTCATCTGCATTTGTAACCTGAATTACATCATAATTTGCCAAATTAGTTTCCGAAACACCTAAAAGCTGATAAACCGTTGCCTTTTCACTAGCCTTTAAATCTGCTCCCAATGCTAAAAATGGTTTTTCCTCTCCTTCCACACCATCTGCCTTTGCTGAAATTGGCATAGCCGAAACTAAAAGCATTGCTGCCATACAAAGCACGAACCACTTTTTATAATTTTTCTTCATTTTCCTTTTCATCATTTTCTTCAACCTTCTTTTCCTTTCTTCCATGTTTCTTGTTACTCTAAATTTATCCTGTTTCTTATGTTTCTGATTTTCAATCTTCTTCAATATTTTTAATCTTTTGTAAATACAAATGGCGTAAAAACATCGTACTTAATACGACAGAAGCTATTTCCGCTAATGGAAATGACCACCAGACTTGATTTAGTCCAAAGCAGATTGCTAAAATATAAGCGGATGGCAAAATAACAACAATCTGTCTTACAACAGATATAATCAAACTAAACATACCATTTCCAAATGCCTGAAATACAGCACTTAAAATAATACTATATCCTGCAAAGATAAAACAAATAGAAATAATACGAAGTGCAGGCACTCCAATTTCCATCATATGTTCCGAAGCATTAAACATCTGAAGAAGTGGTTCAGGTGCAACCTGAAATAGCACAAATCCAAGAAACATAATGACACAAGCGATAATAACGCTTAACTTAATTGTATCAATGATACGCTTTTTATTTCTCGCTCCATAATTGTATGCAAGAATCGGTATCATTCCATTATTAAGACCAAATACCGGCATAAATACAAAACTATTTAATTTGAAATAAATTCCAAAAACAGATACTGCCGTAGATGAAAACATTAATAAAATCTTATTATAACCATAAGTCATTACAGAACCAATAGCCATCATAATAATGGATGGAATACCAACTTTGTATATAATTTTAATAATTCTTCCACTTGGTCGAAATCCTCTCCATTTAATTGTTATCTCCGGATTTCGTTTCATATTAAACCAATAAGCCAATATCATAGCTACAATTTGTCCCATAACAGTCGCTACCGCTGCACCGGCAACCCCCATCTTTGGGAAACCTAAAAGTCCAAAAATAAGGATTGGGTCAAAAACGATGTTAATAATGGCTCCAATTCCCTGTGTTATCATTGTATAGAAGGTGTTCCCTGTAGCTTGTAGCAGTCGTTCCAACGTAACTGCCCCAAAAATACCAATAGAAACAATCGTAATTACAGACATATACTGTGTTCCGTGAGAAATAATATCCATGTTGTCTGTCTGCATTGAAAAATAGGTTCTTGCTCCAAATAACCCAAATAAAGCAAATAAAATAGAACTAAGCAATGCTAAAAATAATCCATTCATTGCTGCTTTGTTCGCTTCTTCATACTTTTTTTCACCAAGGCTTTTTGACAAAAAAGCATTAATACCAACGCCAGTACCGGAAGCAACTGCAATCATCAGATTTTGAATCGGAAATGCAAGGGAAACTGCCGTTAGGGCATCTTCGCTTATTCTTGCTACAAAGATACTATCTACCACATTATAAAAAGCCTGAACTAACATAGAAAGCATCATAGGCAAAGACATTGTAATCAATAGCTTAGGAACCGGCATTACTCCCATTTTATTTTCTTTTCTCTGTTGTAATTCTGCCATAAAAATATTTCCTTCCTCTATCTTATTTCATAATGCTTTATTATGCCACAAAGCATTATGCCGGCGATACCATTCGCCCTCCGGCTAGTATAACATAAGTTTTGCTACTTGTCACCCTAGACACAAATGTCTTATAATAATAACGAGCAAATTTAACTTTTTACTGCCAATTTTAAAAAAATGAAAAGGAGTTTTAAATATGCAAATTACAATTGAACAATTAAATCAACTAAAACAGCAACAAATCTCTAAGGATTTAGCTTCTTTAAAAACAAACGAGCATAAAAATGTATATCAATATATATTGCACTTAATTAATTCGAATTCACTTTTGACCAAAGAGACCCTTTCCATTTTTCATGCCTTATATCAAGATGCTTCCCTGTCTTACCAAGATAAATTTACCCCATCCGATTACCGTAATTGCACTCTGGTTCCTCTTACAGCAAACCACAAGCCTCCCAAACCAGAAGACCTTCCTCATCTGATGGAACATTATCTCAATCAAATTAATACTTCCAAAGGTATTTTCTCCCCTATCGAGTATGCTGTCCTGTGCCATAAAAGATTTTTAGATATCTCACCATTTTCGGATTACAATCTGGAAGTTGGAAAACTGCTTCTTGACTATCTTTTGTTAGCAGAAAATCAAATATGTTTTCTTCCAGATAATGATGCAAAATACTTTAATGCTTTAGAGCAGGCACAACAAATGGATTATCCGGTTATAGAACCTCTAATTCAATATATTAGTTCCTATGTTGTTCAAATAAAGTAATTGAAATTCATCGCTTTTTCTAGTAATTATATCATATTTTTTACGTTTTGAGATACACAAAATGGATATCACAAAATATACATTTTATACGAGTTATCATCTATTAACAAAACAACATAACATGATATAAAAATAATATTTTGTGATATCTACTTATAATTCTTTTGATTCTATATCATATATTACAAATTTTTCCTTCCTCTAGTCGAATAATTCTTTCACATCTTGAAGCAACATCTTCATCATGAGTAACGAGAACAACTGTTGTTCCTTCACGGTTTATTTTTTTCAAAATATCTATGATATTTTCAGTATTTTTTCTATCTAAAGAGCCCGTCGGTTCATCTGCTAATAATAAGTTTGGTTTCATAGTTAACGCTCTGGCAATCGCAACCCTTTGTTTCTCCCCTCCCGATAACTGATACACTGGCTTTTTTAATAATGATATAATGTTCAAGTCAAATGACAATTCCCTTACTCTTCTCTCTATGTTTGTCTTACTTTTATTACTAATATACATAGGTATAGCAATATTATCAAAAACAGACATTTTAGGAACTAATGCAAAATCTTGAAAAATATAACCAATCTTCTTGTTTCTGTAGGAAGCACAAAAACTTTTACTCTTTTTCTTCATACTGACATTTTCAAATAAATACTCTCCTGTATCAAATGTGTCTACAAGTCCTAAAATATGGAGTAATGTAGTTTTTCCTGAGCCTGATTTTCCGACAATTGCTAAAAATTCTCCAGCTGGAACCGATAAATCAATTTCTTTTAATGCGTGATAAGGTTCTTGAAAATCATCACGATACATTTTGGATATTTGTTTTAATTCAATCTGCATTAATTTTTCCTCCATAAATGTTATAACTCATCTTTTTTCAAAAAATATCTAGTAAAACCAAATCCACATAACTCTAAAAAACAACCGTATATAAGAGTCACAAAACTATTTATTTTCGTCCATTTATAGGCAGTTATAATATGAATATTAGGCAATCCTATAAAACTAATTATAACTACAAAAATACTAAATAAAATAATAAATGAAATCTCTCCAAATTCAATTTGATAAAATTGCTTTTTCTGCATGCCTAACAATTGATAAATAGAAAATAGCTGTCTATTATTTTTTGAATAAATAAACATTGCTGATACCATTCCCAATATAACAATGCAGACATAAAGTACTTGAATTGATATAATATGTTGATATTCTTGTTTTGTTTCTTCTCTACTATTTTTTTTCATTTCGTCAAAAGAAATTAAATTACCATATTGAATCAGTGATTGAATTGTCTGTTTATTCACATTTTTTTGTAACATTATAACTAAAGAACATGGGCTAAATATTTCACTTTTTCCTAAAACTAACGAATCATCCACAGTCAAAATAATATTCTCTCTAAATACCATACTATCTTGGTAAGTGCCTCTTTCCCCCATCCAATCAAGTAGCATAACTCTTTCCGGTTCTTGTAAAATTCCAATCACTTTCATTTTTCTAAGCTGACCTGATTCCGTCTTAACTTCTATCATTTGATTGACCTTATATTTTTTTGCTATTTTTCCACCAATTATCACTTCATTCCTATCTGGATATTTAGAAAACCATGTTCCTTTTTTCAAAGAATATACAATTTTTTGCATAGCATCATTTAAATAAACAGTTGTAATTTTCTTACCAGACTGTCCTGCTTTATTTAATATAAGCTGGTTTTGTATGTTATATCCAATTTCTTTTACACCTTCAATATTTTTGAGTTCTTGTAAAAGGTTTTCTATAAAACCACTTGAATTATTTCCGGTATAATAACTTACAGCTCCGGATAAATAATAAGTATTTTCTGGATATTGCTGAATATACGAATTAATTGCATTCGTTTGAAGAGCAGACGAAAATGCCAAATTGATTTCTAATAAAATATTAGCTAAAAGAATAAAAAGAATTGTATTCGTTACTAAATTCATTCGATAATTTTTTAAAATTAAATGTACCATCGTTCCCCCACTACTTTTCAATTATTTCAACAACCTGCTTGTTTTAAGCTTTTACTACTATTACATATAAAGCTCCATATTGTTCCAAGCATACAAATTAAAATAATACAAAAACTTACTAAAAACTGCTTTATAGATAATCTCTCCATACTATTGATAAAATAATAAATTAGTTCTCCAGCCAAGCATACAATAATAACTAAAAAACATATTTCTATAGTATACCAAAAGAAAACCTGTCTATTTTTTAATCCACATAAACGAAAAATGTAAAATTCTCTTTCCCTCTGATTAAAAAAGTAATATGCAATTCTCATATTATTGACCATACAAATAATAGCAAGCAAAATTAAAAACACATTATTTTTAAAAAAAAATATATAAGAAGGCATTTCTAGCTGGTCTTGATTCCAATCCTTTTTCTTATATTCTTTTTCTATTTCTTCTTGCAAATTTAATATTTCATCTTTCTTAATTCCATCGCAATATTTACACGAAACAATACACTCCTGTTTATTAAACAATAAATTTTCTTGCAACATAGAAAAAAAGTCTAAATTAGAAATGATTATATCCTCTTCAAAATCACCTTCTATATTTTTACACTTATATTTTTTTTCTCCAATTTTTATCCAATTTTCTTCTCCAAATAGAAAATTTTTAGTTTTTAAACAAGTGTTCAACGGAATTTTCAAAAGTTCTCTTTTCTCTGTTCTCACGTAACTTCCAACCGTTATACTTTGTTGTTTAAACTTCAAAAAAATTGTCAGCTTTATCTCTTCTAAGCCTTCTTTTTCCTCTAAATCTTTAACAAATTTATGCAATTGTTGAAACGAGGAAATATGAAATTCAGATGTATAATTTTTCAAAATTTCTTGTTGATATTGTTCTAGATAATAAAAATAATCATTCGTAGATAAACTTAAAAGTAAGAAACAAAATAATAAATTACAAATACATAAAATAAGTGCTGTTTTTTCTTCTTTTATAAAAGAAAAAAGTGCCGTTTTATGTAGTTTTTCCAATGACATATTGCTACTCCCCTGCCAATCATTTTTTCATATATACAATACTTAGTATAATTATACTTTTTATACATGTCAATAAATTATATTTTTTATATTTAAACCCTTGCTTTGCATCTTTTAAAAGCTCTGCCCAATAAACATTGACCAGAGCTTTTATTCTTCTATATTTCTTTCACCCCATACACCGCATTTTCCTTCAACTGTTCTTCAATCCTAAGCAACCGATTATATTTTGCAACTCTCTCCCCCCTGCTTGGTGCTCCGGTCTTTATCTGACCGGTTCCAAATGCAACTGCTAAGTCTGCGATTGTCGTATCCTCTGTTTCCCCAGACCGATGAGAAATAATAGTTCGAAATCCTGCCCGTTGTGCCATTTTTACCGCCTCTATCGTTTCTGATACTGTTCCTATCTGATTTGGTTTTATTAATATAGCATTCCCGCATTTTTCTCTGATTCCTTTTTCCAAACGTTTTGTATTTGTAACAAACAAATCATCGCCAACCAGCTGAATCTTTTTACCCAATTTCTCTGTTATCGCAATCCAGCCCTCCCAGTCTTCTTCATCAAGAGGGTCTTCTATAGAGCAAATTGGATATTTATCACACAGCATTTCCCAATGCTCAATTAATTGATACGAAGTCACATCTTTTCCACTCTTAGGAAGATGGTACTGCCCTTTTTCTTTTCCTTTCCATTCGCTTGAAGCTGCATCTAATGCAAGTAAAAAATCTTTTTTTGGCTCATAACCGGCTTTCTCAACTGCAGCTAATATAAATTGAATTGCTTCTTCATCACTTGTTAAATTTGGTGCAAAGCCTCCTTCATCACCAACAGAAGTAGCGAGTCCTTTTTCTTTCAGTAATAATTGCAAACTATGAAATACTTCCGAAGAAGCACGCAAAGCCTCCTTAAAATCACTTGCTCCAACCGGCATAATCATAAATTCCTGCACATCTACTGTATTTGAGGCGTGCGCACCTCCATTCAATATATTCATCATAGGTATTGGTAATATATTAGCAGAAATTCCCCCTAAAAATTGATAAAACGGCATATGATAACTCTTCGCTGCTGCCTTTGCACATGCAATTGATACAGCTAAAATTGCATTGGCACCTAATTTAGATTTGTCATCTGTTCCGTCCTCTTTTTTCATTGCCTCATCAATTTTATAAATATCATTTACATTCATTCCAACAATCGTTTCCCGAATTTTCGTATTTACTGAATTAACTGCCTTTTTGACTCCTTTTCCTCCATATCGTTTTGCTTCCTTATCTCTTAATTCTACTGCCTCAAAAATACCTGTAGATGCTCCACTTGGTGCCATACCTCTTCCGGTAACACCATTTTCTAATAAAACTTCTGCCTCGACGGTTGGATTCCCTCTGGAATCTAAAATTTCTCTCCCAATAACCTGTTTTACATTGAACTGCTTCATATTTTTCTTTCTCCTCGCTAATTCTTTCAACATTTTTATTTTACTTTATCCATAGTATAACGAAATTATGGAATTATATTCCTAATGAATAGGTTTTATGTACCAACGCATATTATTTTATAAGTCTATATTTATAAATAGGAGATGAATATGAAAAAAAATACTATAAAAACAATGTTAAATGGTCTTATTGTCGGAAGTACAATGTTAGTGCCGGGAGTTAGTGGCGGTTCCATGGCAATGCTGCTTGGCATCTATGACAGGTTAGTCCATTCTATCAGTTCTTTTACTAAGGATATGAAAGAAAATTTTCTATTTCTAGTATTATTCTCTATTGGAGGATTGCTCGGTATGATTTTATTTGCTTCCCCGCTTCTTCGGCTAATTGAGCTTTATACCATTCCTATGCTCTATCTTTTTATTGGTATTGTTGCAGGCGGAGTTCCAATGATGTATGAAAAATCCGGTGTTAAAAAAATTGATTTAGACTCTTTTTTGTATTTTATGCTTGGTTTCGTATCAATTTTTTTAGTTTCTGCATTACCATCTGACCTTTTTCCAAAACAAACCAATTTAAGCGGAATCGGACTTGTTTTTTTAATTATGGCAGGCTTTACTGCAGCAATTGCTCTTGTTCTCCCCGGAATCAGTGTTTCTTATATGCTGCTCCTTATGGGAATCTATGAAGAAACAATGAAAGCAGTAAGCAGACTTTACCTTCCTTATCTGATTCCATTAGGAATTGGTGTTTTTCTTGGTATTATATTGACAACCAAACTTTTGGAACAGGCAATGCAGCAGCATCCAAAAGCTACCTATCTTGTTATACTCGGTTTCGTCATCGGTTCAATTGCAGAAGTATTTCCAGGCATTCCAACAAGATCAGAACTGCTTATCTGTTTTCTTACTCTGATTGCCGGTTTCCTATGTATCCACTTTATCAGTAAACTCCAGAAAATATAAATTCTCTTTTTTTTCGATATTGCATATAAATAATATAAAGATAAAAAGGAAATTTATATTATGCAAACTCAAGAATTTATACCAATATATGGAACAATTCAATCCATTCAGCCTGTAAGGAGTGAATGTTGTCAACATAATCTTACAGTTCGTACTCGTGAAGGAATTGTAAATGTTATTGTTGGTGCGGAAACCTATGTAATCAAGGACATTTCTCTTCGTGTTGGTATGTCAATTGCTGCCTTTTATGATGCAAATGTTCCAGTTCCACTCATCTTTCCTCCACAATACCGGGCTGTGGCAATTGGTCGCCAGGTGTTAAATGAAACAATTGTAATGAACTTCTTTGACAACAACTTGGTTTCAGCCGATAACTCTCTTAAATTGAACATTGCACGCTCCACAAGAATTATCGCATCAAATGGTCAGCCATTCACGTGCAATATCAGAAACCGTGTCCTAATTGTTTTTTATCAGACTTCAACCAGAAGTATTCCTGCACAGACAACGCCAAGTAAAATTATTGTTATGTGCTGACCTGCAGCAATTGATTTACTACAAATCCCTTTTTTTGTATAGTTTTCCTCTTTTTTTCTATACTAATATTAGAATTAAACCATTTATCAATTGTCATACAAAGAAAGGATACATTATGAAAATAAAAAATAATAAGGCAACACCAAAAAAAGAAACAAAAAAACAACAAGATATTTCATCGTTAAAAATAACTTCCATTTATGATGATGATAACATCCCTGAAATTGATACAAATACTTTTACCCCAGACGAGGTACCTCGTAGGGATGGACCAGGTGGTGAATAAACAGTTGAAAAGCTATGTTCGTTCTTCCATATTGGGATTTTTCTTTACGTTTATTGTGGGAACATTACTCCATTTTGCTTATGATTTCTCTGGACAAAATTTTTTTATTTCTCTAATTGCACCTATTAATGAGTCAGTATGGGAACATTTGAAGTTATTATTTTTTCCAGTCCTTCTTTATACGTTTGGAGAATTATTAAGTAAGAATGAAGCTCCTTCTTCCTTATTTACAGCAAATATGATTGGAGTAGTGATCGGAATGTTTACTATTCCAATTCTATTTTATAGTTACACTTTTTTACTTGATACAAATTATCTATGGCTTGATATCACTATCTTCATCATAGGTATTATTGTCACATTTCTAGTCAGAAATTATTTACTAAAAAATCAAAAATTAGATGTTAATTCAAATTTTTACGGCTGTCTATTATTTTTTTTGATTATCGTGCTTTTCTTTTCATTTACTGTAAACCCACCTGAATTGGGAATTTTTATTGATTATTCTGCAAAATAAGGAGCCATTGTACTTTTTGATTCTGGTATCATAAAATAGTACAATGGCTCCTTATCTTTCCTGGCTACCTTTTCTGGTTAATTGGCTGTATTCCTTCTTTTCTTACGTTATGAGTCTGATTTTGGTTCTCAACCTTCACTTTTTGAGTAGCACTATTAAACATTTCATTTTCTTTTTTACGTTGTATTTTTTCTTCTTTTTTCATTTTTATGCCCATTCATATCGCAAGCCTGCTTACGATACTGCCCAGATTCATTTATTAAAAGCAAGGGCAGCTAGATATTTTCCTTTCTTTTCATTATCGCTTTCACTCGTTGCAGCCTGTCATCTGGCTGCAACAAATAAATATGAAACCTTTTACCTTACGATAGTAGTATGGGCTTATTTCAATCCTATTATGCAAAAAGCTGAATTCTGTCCTATTTAGAATTCAGCTTTTCGATTATTCCCATTTTCTTGTTGTTCAAACAATTCTTTAATATTACTATTCCTCTTCTGCATCAATTTCTCCGCTTGCAATAATTGCCGCTGAAGCAGACGTAATAACAGTGACAATAGCTGCTACAACACAGATAAATATAATTGCTGCTAAAAAGATAAACATAAAATCAGTCCCTTCTTTCTACCACGATGATGTTTTCTTCCTATCTGAGTTTGATTATAACATATTTCAAAAAAAAATAAAACAACTACTTTTCTCTTATTTTATACCATATGCGACGAAACGATTCCCATGCATCTGCCTCCAATGGACTTTTCGAAACCGATTGGCTGCAAAAAAAATCCGAATCCACCGTTCTCCGTAAATTTTAATCTCTCCATTTTTTGAGAAGAACGGGAATATAATTCTATTAAAAATCACTCTGACAAAAGCTTTCTCATATCTATCACATACAATGAAAATGCCACCTTTTTTTAATACACGATATGCCTCTGCAAATACTTTTTCTGGCTGCTCATAATAATTAATACCGGAAACACATAAAACAACGTCAAATTGTTTTTTCTCATAAGGAAGTTTTTCTGCATCACCCTCTATAATCTGAGCACTATTTATATTTTTTGATTTTGCCAATTTTACCATTTTAGAAGATATATCAGTTCCATATAATATAATACTTTGATTATCTTCTCTAATCTGTTGTAACAGTTCACCTGTTCCGCACCCTATATCAAGTAAATTCTCAACATTTCTCTTTTTTAGTATTTTCCGAATAACTGGATAAAATGTTTTTTTCATCTTAGTCAATCCCTCTTTTACAGACTATATTTTTACAGTCTACACTGTTTACTGTATAAAATTATCCCAACGCAACATCTAAAATCATCATCAATACAAAACCAATTGCAACCCCAATTGTTCCTATATTCGAGTGTTCTCCCTCTTGAGCTTCTGGAATTAGCTCTTCGACAACGACGTAAATCATTGCCCCTGCCGCAAATGCCAAAAGATATGGAAGAACAGGAACAATTAACCCCGTTAATAAAATGGTTATAACTCCTGCAATTGGCTCAACAATACCAGACAATGTACCATATCCAAAAGCTTTCGCCTTTGACAGTCCTTGGCTTTTCAATGGCATAGAAATAATTGCACCTTCCGGGAAGTTCTGAATCGCAATTCCAATTGACAATGCAAAAGCTCCGGTAGCAGAAATTAGTACATTATCCGTTACCAATCCTGCAAACACAACGCCTACCGCCATACCTTCCGGGATATTGTGTAATGTAACCGCCAAGACAAGCATCGTAGATTTTTTTAAGCTTGTCTTTACCCCTTCCGGTTTCTCATTATCCAAATGTAAATGTGGAATTACACTATCTAATATCAATAAAAATAAGATTCCCAATAAAAAACCAACTGCCGCCGGAATCCAGGCAATCATACCTGCCTCTTTCGCCATATCAATTGCCGGCATTAATAACGACCAGATTGAAGCTGCAATCATAACTCCTGACGCAAATCCAAGTAACGCTTTTTGAAGTTTTACATTCATCTCACGTCTTAAAAAAAAGACCATTCCCGAACCCAAAGTTGTTCCAATAAATGGTATCAGCAACCCTAATATTATATTTTTTTCCATTTATATAATCCGCCTTTCTTCTTCACTATATAGTTTATTCATTTATAAATCTTTTATTTCATTACATCAACTTGGAATAGACTTTCCATTTGGCGAATGACTCGGACGCCGTAAAAATTCATTCAGCCGTTCTATAATTCGGTCGGAAGCAATATGCTCTAAAAGATGAGCATCCTCGTGTGCTTCTTTCAATGTATATCCTAAATACTCTGTTAAAAAGACCTCCCATATTCTATGAGCACGGATAATTTTCATACACCATTCTTTCCCTTTATCCGTCAGCATTGACCCTTTATAAGGTACATATTCAATCAACGCTTCTTGTTTTAATTTTCCAATCATTTCTGTCACAGAAGCTGGTGACACCGACAATTTCATTGCAATTGTCTTATTGGAAACCAACCGGTGCTCTCCACCTTCTTGATATATTATCTTTAAATAGTCCTCTTTACTTGCAGTCAATGCTCTCACCTCTTTTTTAGGCATGCCTAATTTTGTTTTTATTTTATAATGCAAGATAAGAAATTGCAAGTAAAATTTTATTAATTTTTCAAATAAATTAATATGACCACCTTTTAGTTTTATAGGAGACGAAGTTTCCTATAAAGTAAAAAAACGACTCAATATATACAAATGAGCCGCCTTTTATAGTCTATAACCAAATGGATATAGATACATATTTACTTGACAAAAATATTATAGCATAATTTTTTACAATTTCATAGAGCATTTTCTTGCTTCTATCCAATTTATCTCCCTATAACCTATGAAATACAACACCTTAACAAAATCTTAATCGCAAAGTACAATATCTAAAAAAGCCGGACTATCCTCAAATCCATAATCATTAGCACACAACCATCCGATTTTCCCATTTGTACTTTTAAATTTCACAAAGACCTTTTCTTTTGAATAATAAATACTAACCGGTCTTACCTTTTCGCCTTTTTTTAGAGTAAAAGCAGTACCCTTAGACTTATCAGGCTCCTTATAAAAAGTTACTTTTTTAGCTACTGTAAGCTGATTATCTCTATTATAGATTTTATGAATCGAATAAGTATTTGTTTTCACGCGACTTACTTTCCCATTTTTTAGTTGATAAGGAATAATATCAAAATGATTTCCAATCAGACAATCAACAAAAAAAGCTCTGTCTACCATTATATAAAATTTTCCATTTCCGTCTGCTTTATTCAAAATCCCTGATGTAAGATGAAAGTGCTCACCAAGCTCTTTATAACCTAAACTGTATACCTTCTTCATTTTTCCTTCCTTGTATTGATACAATGCAGAAAAAATAACATCCTCTGAGCTTCCCATACTATACACCCAGATATCCATAACCCCATCTTTCGTGTCAATATCCGTAATCTGCATATGCGGATCATACGCATCATAAAGTCCTTTCACGGTTGTCTTTATTTTTCCATTGATAATAATTTTATAGGTAGAAATATCATTCTTATTCGTTTCCAATTTATAGGAAACTGCCTCCTTTTGTCCATCTTGATCTAAGTCAATCTTGTAGGTTTTGTTTTCCTTTAAATTGTGTATCTTACTGGCAGCCAGTGACAACTCTGATTTTATTCCCATAACTGTTACCGTGGTCACTGCCACACAAAGTGCAAACTTTATGAAACGATTACTTTTCATCCTCACTTACCTTCCTTTTTATTTAATTGCATGATTGCTTTTTCTTATAATATCTGTATAGCAGTTCCATCATAACAATGATAATATACGAACACTTTTCCTGCCATATATATAGTATAACTCAAAAATCTAATGCTGTACACAATTTTATAGGCATCCTAAAAGAAACTGAAATATTGAAACATTGAAAAATTCTGTAGACTTCTCGTAGACTTTAATCATAATTTGACACGTTTCAATATTTCCAGCAAAAGAAAAGAGGACTCTCAAATTTTATTGAAAGTCCTCAAACACTTCATTTTATAGGATTTTAATTAGAACTTACCAGCCTTCGCTGCTTCCTCAATAGAAACAGCCACAGCAACTGTAGCACCAACCATTGGATTATTTCCCATACCGATCAATCCCATCATTTCAACATGTGCTGGTACAGAAGAAGAACCTGCGAACTGTGCATCACTGTGCATACGTCCCATTGTATCTGTCATTCCGTAGGAAGCTGGTCCGGCTGCCATGTTATCTGGGTGAAGAGTACGTCCTGTACCACCACCGGAAGCAACTGAGAAATATTTCTTTCCCTGCTCGATACATTCTTTCTTATATGTACCTGCAACTGGATGTTGGAAACGTGTTGGGTTTGTGGAGTTACCTGTGATTGATACATCAACTCCTTCTTTATGCATGATTGCAACACCTTCTCTTACATCATTGGCACCATAGCAGTTTACTTTTGCACGAAGACCATTGGAATAAGATTTACGGAATACTTCTTTTACTTCACCTGTATAGTAATCCATTTCTGTTTCAACAAATGTAAATCCGTTGATTCTGGAAATAATCTGGGCAGCATCTTTTCCAAGACCGTTTAAAATAACGCGTAATGGTTTTTTACGAACTTTATTTGCTTTTTCAGCAATACCGATTGCACCTTCTGCAGCTGCGAAGGATTCATGACCTGCCAAGAAAGCAAAACATTCTGTATCTTCTTCTAATAACATTTTTCCTAAATTACCATGTCCTAATCCTACCTTACGCTGATCAGCAACAGAACCAGGAATACAAAAAGCCTGAAGTCCTTCTCCAATTGCTGCAGCAGCATCAGCAGCTCTCGTACAACCCTTTTTGATAGCAATTGCAGCACCTACTGTGTAAGCCCAGCATGCATTTTCAAAACAGATAGGTTGAATTTTCTTTACTTGGTCATATACATTAAGACCGGCATCTTTTGTAATTTTTTCAGCTTCTTCAATGGAAGCAATGCCGTATTCATTTAATACTTTATTGATTTTATCAATTCTTCTTTCATAAGATTCAAATAATGCCATGATTTCGCTACCTCCTCAATTATTCTGCACGTGGATCGATGATTTTAACTGCATCGTCAACTCGTCCGTATTGTCCTTTTGCTTTTTCCCAAGCTTCGTTTGGTTCATCACCTTTTTTAATGAAGTCTGTAAATTTGCCAAGGCTTACGAATTGGTATCCGATAATCTGGTCTTCTTCATCTAAAGCGATTCCTGTTACATAACCTTCTGCCATTTCAAGGTAACGAGGACCTTTTTTCAAAGTTCCGTACATCGTACCAACCTGAGAACGAAGTCCTTTTCCTAAATCTTCAAGACCTGCTCCAATTGGAAGTCCATCTTCGGAGAAAGCAGACTGTGTTCTTCCGTAAACAATCTGTAAGAATAATTCTCTCATAGCTGTGTTTATAGCATCACATACTAAGTCTGTATTTAATGCTTCAAGGAGTGTTCTTCCCGGTAAAATTTCTGAAGCCATAGCAGCAGAGTGTGTCATACCTGAACAACCAATCGTCTCAACCAAAGCTTCCTGGATAATACCATCTTTTACATTTAAAGTAAGCTTACAGGCACCCTGTTGTGGTGCACACCAGCCTACACCGTGTGTTAAACCGGAAATATCCTTCACTTCTTTGGCTTTTACCCATTTTGCTTCTTCAGGGATTGGAGCAGCACCATGG
The DNA here is from genome assembly GCF_009696045.1 of Velocimicrobium porci. Classification (GTDB taxonomy): domain Bacteria; phylum Bacillota; class Clostridia; order Lachnospirales; family Lachnospiraceae; genus Velocimicrobium; species Velocimicrobium porci. The sequence continues at coordinate 170,867 of NZ_VUMT01000001.1, forward strand.
TTAACGCCTTGTGCTACTGGACACATCATTTCTACTTCATGTGAATAAATCATGTTATAACTCCTTTCAATATACATTCTACTTTGTATTATTTTTAACAATACTCGTTTGAAATTAGAGCCCAAACAGTTTGGACTCTTCCTTATTCTCTCACAAAATGACAAAATAGTCTATAGATATTTGCAATTTTCTTTTATTTTTTTTCATCCTGTTTAAGAACAACTTCACCTTGTTTCTTATAAATACTATTACTTTCTACCATTCCACGCACCATAGACAATGGATAAATATTCGTATTTTTACCAATTATTGTTCCTGGATTTAATACACTTCCACATCCAACTTCTACATTATCACCTAGGATTGCTCCCATTTTCTTTAAACCGGTTTCAATTTTTTGACCTTGATAAGAAATTGTTACTAACGTTTTATCGGATTTCACATTAGAAGTAATCGAACCCGCACCCATATGGGATTTATATCCTAATATCGAATCTCCGACGTAATTATAATGAGGAACCTGTACTTTGTTAAATAAAATAACATTTTTTAACTCTGTCGAGTTTCCAACAACTGCTCCCTCTCCAACAATCGCATTGCCACGGATAAACGCACAATGTCTGACCTCTGCATCTTTCCCGATAATCGCCGGACCATTTATATACGCACTTTCATATACATGTGCCGATTTTGCAATCCAGATATTGTCACCACGTTTTTCGTATTCCTCCTCTGAAAGTGTATTCCCCAATTTAATAATAAATTCACTTATTTTAGGAAGAACTTCCCACGGATAAGTTATATCCGTAAAAATATCTTTTGCAATTGTTTCTTCTAAATTAAAAAGATTCTTTATTTCCATTTTTTCATATGACATTTTTTAATTCTCCTCTTTTCTTAATTTTTTCTATTTCTTTATCGAATTGACATAATATAAATTTGGCAAGGATTCCATTCATTTCGCTCCAATCCTATTTATAATAAGTTGCAGACTGATCAAACAGTTTCCTTAACTCATATTGATTTGCAAGCCCTTTTACTCCCTGTGTCCATTGACTTACAAATCGATTCAGCTTTTGCATGTATTCTTCTTCCGTAATCTGACCTTCTGCTACATAATTAAGTCCTTTTTCCCAGCTTGCAGTAAGCTCTGGATTAAGAAGAGAACGAATCGACAAGTTTACAACATGATAAATCAATTCTCCCTGTAAAGTCGGAGTAATAATCTGTGTCTTTTTATTTAATTTTAAATATTCAATCCGAACAAGCTTATTCAAAATCTCAGCACGAGTTGCACTTGTACCAATTCCACTTCCCTTTATTTGTGCTCGAAGCTCTTCATCTTCAATCAATTGACCTGCATTTTCCATTGCAAGAATCATAGAGCCGGAATTATAGCGTTTTGGAGGAGAAGTTTCTCCTTCTTTTATCGCAAATGCTTCTACCGGAAGTTCCATTCCCTTTTTTAAGCCTGCTATTACCCTGATTAAACCTTCATCTAATTTATTGCCATCATCTGTATCCCTTTCCTCTTTTTCTTGCTGTATTATGCCATTAGCACTATTTTTCTTTGAAAAAGAATATCCCATGACAGATAAATACCCCTGCTCCGTCATAACACGAAATGAGGAAAAAAACTTTTCAATTCCGACCTTAGTCGTAAGACTTGTTTTTTGATAGACTGCAGGGGGGTAAAAAATACTCAAAAATCTTCTCACAATTGCTTCATATACCTTTTTTGCTGTCGGTGTTAATGAATTTAGTGCACCAAGTCCCTGCCCTGTTGGTATAATTGCATAGTGGTCTGTAATCTGCTTATCATTCACATATTTTGTCTTTGCAATTCCTTGGTAGCTCTTATTTTCCAGTATTACAGACGCATACTCTTTTCCATACTGGTAATTACAGAGTCCTCTAATATTTTTATAAATCTCCTTGCTTACAGCTGTTGATAATACCCTTGCATCCGTTCTTGGATATGTAACTAATTTTTTTTCATACAATTCCTGCGTGATTTTTAGCGTTTCATCCGGACTAATCTTAAATAATTTAGAACAGACATTTTGAAGTTCTGCAAGATTAAATAAAAGTGGAGGCTGTTTTTTTTCCTTTTTTCGTTCTATCGCTTCTACTATTGCTGTTACCGGTTTTGTTTCTTCCAAATGAGAAATGAGTTCTTTTGCTGATTCTTTTTTCTTAAATCCATTTTCTTTATACAAAAGCGGAGAGCCAAAGTAAGAAGAACCTTCCACAGCTCTCCACTCGCCCTCTATCTTCTTTTCTAAAAAGGTCATTGTACTTAATACCCTGTAAAACGGCGTTTTGACAAAATCCCGTATCTCCTGTTCTCTCCTTACTACCATTCCAAGAACACAGGTCATAACACGCCCAACGGAAATCGAACTCCATTTTTTATTCTGCAAATAATTGTTGACCGTCTGACCATATTTTAAAGATAAGACACGGGAAAAATTAATGCCCATTAAATAATCTTCTTTTGCCCGAAGATAAGCAGACGAAGAAAGATTATCATACTCAGATAATAATTTTGCCTCTTTAATCCCTCTAAGTATCTCTTCCTCCGTCTGTGAATCAATCCACACTCTTCGTTTTTCTTTTGTATCCGGTACCTTTGCCATCTGGTCAACAAGACGATAAATGTATTCTCCCTCACGCCCAGAGTCGGTACAAACATAAATAACACCAACATCTTCTCTCGTAAGAAGTGCAGAAACTGTATCAAATTGTTTCTTTACACTTGGAATAACCTCATATAAAAATGAATCCGGTAAAAACGGAAGGGTGTCCAGTGCCCACTTTTTGTAGACAGAGTCATAAACCTCCGGGTAGCTCATTGTAACCAAATGTCCAACACACCAAGTCACAATCGCCTCTTCCGATTCAATATACCCATCTCTTTTTTTACCATTTATTTTTAATGCTTTGGCAAATTCCTGTGCCACACTTGGTTTTTCTGAAATATATAATGCCTTTTTACTCACAATCTAGCAATCCTTTTTCTCTACATACTTTTTTAAAACGGAGGAACCAAAAATCGTTCCAACAATTAAAACGGATGCAACACAACAATATTTAACAATTTTAGTTACATCAACACTTACAAACACTTTGCTTTCTTCTTCCATATGATTTTTACATCCTCTCATGTTCTCCACCAATTCCTTTCTATTGTTGTTAAATGACAAAACTAATATCCTAATTCTTCCCCAACCAATATAACCTTAATACGATTTGGCGTTCTTGATTTTCTTGTAACCACAAGTTCACAACACATACAACCAGAAGACAAGCAGTTATGACAATGCCCTGTCGACGCACATGGTGTCTTCGTGTTAAGGCGTACACCATTGATTGGTGCTGCAGTATTTTGTATTCTTTTTACTGCAGTTTCCACATCTGGTACAATCTTATTCATTCCTGCGACAATAACTACATGTTCAGGTCCATAAATAAGACAGGCAACACGATTCCCATTGCCATCAATATTGACTAACTCTCCATCTAATGTAATCGCATTTGAACTCATAAAATAATAATCGCAGGTTGCAATATTACGATATAATTCTTTTTCCTCTTCTTTGGTTTCTGCTGTTTTTCTATCATATAAAGTATACTCTGGATTTCCTATTATTTCAAACAGTCCTATCTCTTTCAAAGTTTCAGAACCACCCCATGAAATAGAACATTTTGGAGGCAAACTACTTTTTATTATTTCCAATGCTTCTTCTTTACTGTCACAATAACATCCATCAATTCCTCTTTCATGAAACTTCTCAATCACAGAATCTGCTAAATTCTTATAGGTTTGTTTTTTTGGATTCATATTAGTCCTCCCTTTCTCGCTCTGTTAACTTTCATTGGTTATTTTCCTGTTGTTTAGTATAACATATTGCAAAATAAGATGCAATGAAACGAAATGGAATTGCACAACTGACACATAGATAAAATAATTGGTAATAAAGATGGCGGTATTGCATCTTTTTTGTTTTCATGCAACACCGCCATCCACATCATATTAAGATTTTATACTTTCGTTATTGAGCTATCAGAAACCCCATAACAGTTACACTTACCAAATATAATGTCATCCAGAGCCGAACTGGTACCAAAACTAATTTCCTACGACGTTTTGTACTTGGAGTATCCTCCATTACCTCACCACGCTCTTCTTCTTTCTGAACAATAAATGTCATAAAATATCCAAGTACCAGCCAAAAAATAGCAACCATAAAAGTAATATCAAACAGCATAGTACGTTCAAACATCGAGTAAAGACAATATGATGCGACTATTGCCAGTGAACAAATGAAAAACTTTCGTTCTGATTCATTTAAACGGTCAATTTCCAACATATTTTTCCATACCTTCTTTACTACATTCATTGTAAATCCTGCAAATATACTAAATCCTAACAAGCCACAGGATAATAGAATTGTCAGATATCCATTATGCAAATCAAAGTAACGGAAACCCTCCGGCAGATAACGTTCACCATATTCCACTATGTTTTCTTTTCCAATCCCTAAGACTGGCTTCATTCGAAGTAAGGTAAAAGCTTTTTGGAATGAATCGAAACGACCACTTGAAAGGTCCGCTCTTTCTCCTCTACCAAGTTCAATTTCTGTTCCCTCTTCTACTTCAACCGGAGTATACGCCATTGGTTCACCCGGCGTCGTTTCGGTAGAATGTACTGCATTAATAAAGGCAGCCATCGCTGTCTGACTCATTCCTCGTATCACAAGTGATAATACAACTGCAACCATACAAAATAATAAAACCTTTAAAATATGTTTTATTTTCTTTGCTTCTTCAATACTTTTTCCTTTGAATAGCAAAATTACTCCCACATAAGTAACAACAAATAGCAACGAGGCATTTGAATCAGATAGGAATATCGTAGTAATATGCAATACCCATCCTGCCTTTATAAGTTTATGAGAAACTAAATCTGTTCCATCTGAATTTTTTTCAGAGTAAATCATATGGGAACATACAATCCCTGCTACACTGCAAAATGCTGCAATATTAGGATGTGTATAAACACCTGTAAAACGATTTTTAAATAGACCAACAACATATCCGAAAGCTTCGATTCGAACAAAAATTAAAAATAAAACAAGTCCAATTGCTGCAAAAGCCATTGATAATATCGTAATCCATTTAAATATTATTAACATTTCTTCTCGAATTGCTTCTTTATCTTCTTGTGCATGCATACCATACAACAGAATGAAACATATTGTCACATGGTACATCATCAGCATATTCATACCAAAATTATCTTGAATATAAAGAATTGAAGTTATGATTCCACTCCCAACAAATAGCACTAACCAGATTAAATAGCGTATACTTTTTATTCCTGTTTGTTCTTGAAAACGGTTTTTGATAAGGAACACTGCCCATACCATACAAATTCCTGTTATAACCTGAAATCCATGTTCAAAAAAGCATAGAGAAGTCAAAAACAAACTTAACATATAAAAAATACGAAACGCTTTTTCATCCAGAAAATGATTTTGCACTTTTTCTTTTATTACGTTCATGTTTTCATGCTCCTTTTCTTCTACGATTGACGATTATACCTCGAAAACAAAAGAATTTCAATCTTTATTTTCATATTTTTATTACATTTTCTTTACTTTTCCTTAAAAATTGTAAGAAAAATATCTTTGAAAAAAACAAAAAAAAGTGTTATACTATTGCATTAGAAAATCTGACGTATATAATATCTATGAATAACATAGTTAAGGAGACTTTAAAATGGAACACATATTTCATATAATAACAGTAGCTTTTTCTGTTTTTATAATGGCCTGTTTTTTCTATCAGGGAATTTATGTTGTTATCGGATTACTATTTAAACCTAAAAAGTTTGAAGCATCCAAGCAACATCGTTACGCTGTTTTAATATCGGCGAGAAATGAAAGCACTGTTATTGCACATTTAATTCATAGCATCAAAACACAAACATATCCTGGGGAGTTAGTCGATGTATTCGTAGTTGCCGACAACTGCACCGATAATACTGCTGAGATTTCGAGAGAGGCAGGTGCAATTGTATATGAACGCTTTAATAAAAGTTTAGTTGGCAAAGGCTATGCCCTTCATTATTTACTAGAGCTTATTGATAAAGATTATGGTATTTCAAATTATGACGGATACTTCGTTTTTGATGCGGATAACGTTTTAGAAAAAGATTATATTGAACAAATGAATAAGGTATTTGATAATGGTTATCGGATTGTAACAAGTTATCGAAACTCTAAGAACTTCGGTTCTAACTGGATTAGTTCCGGTTATGCCTTATGGTTCCTTCGTGAAGCCAAATTTGTAAATAATGCCAGAATGTTGTTAGGTGTAAGCTGTGCCGTATCCGGAACAGGCTTTTTGATTCACAGTGATATTATAAAAGAAAACAATGGTTGGAATTATTATCTATTAACAGAAGATATTCAGTTCTCTGTAGATAATATATTAAAAGGTGAAAAAATTGGTTACTGCGGTGATGCCATTTTTTATGATGAGCAGCCTGTTACCTTTAAAGATTCTTGGAATCAACGGCTCCGATGGTCAAGAGGATTTTACCAGGTATTTTTCCGTTATGGAAAGCAGTTGGCAGAGCGGGCATTTTTTAAATTCGATTTTTCCTGTTATGACATGTTTATCACTTTAGTTCCAGGAATTGGTTTGTCCATTATTTCAGGAATATTAGGAGGAATTTCCCTTCTGTCAGGTGTACTTAATTACAGGATAATTTTAATGCTTATATCAAAAGCATTACTTTCCTCTCTATCAAGTATATATTTAACTTTCTTTTTACTTGGTCTGATTACATTGATTACAGAATGGAAACGAATTTGCTGTAAACCGGGTAAAAAAGTATTTTACTTATTTACATTCCCGATTTTTATGTTTACTTATATCCCAATTTCATTTGTGGCTTTATTCCATAATCCACAGTGGAAACCGATTCTTCATTCTGTTTCTATAACAACGCAGGAAATACATGAGTTATAACTCTAATATACCAGGTAAAAGAATCCTCAATAATTCGTATCCTATTATAGCAACAAAAACTATAAAAGAGATATTAACTATTGAGGATTCTTTTTTCTTTTACAACTTTTCTAACTTATCAGCATCAAACCTCATCGATAGATTTTCCAATATCCGAACGACAATATTTATTTTCAAACTTAACCCAGTTTACTGCTTCATATGCATTATTTCTAGCTTCATGCAAGTTTTTTCCTTTTGCTGTAATTCCTAAAACACGACCACCATTTGTCACAATTCCCTCTTGTGTCTTTTTTGTTCCTGCATGGAATACATAGTAGCTTTCTTTTTCATCAAATTGCTCCAAACCATGAATTACTTTCCCTTTTTCATATCTTTCTGGATAACCATCTGACGCTAAAATAACACATACAGCTGCATTTTCTTCAAATTCCAGCTGAATTTCCTCTAACTTACCAGCAATGCAGGCATTGACTACATCTATAATATCATTTTTCATTCTTGGCAGAACTACTTGTGCCTCCGGGTCACCAAAACGTGCGTTGTATTCTAAAACTTTTGGACCATTTTTTGTAAGTATTAGTCCCAAAAACATAATACCGACAAAATCTCTTCCTTCCGCCTTCATCGCATCCATAGAAGGCTGATATACATATTTTTCACAAAAGCTCTTTACCTCTTCTGTATAAAACGGACTTGGTGAAAATGTACCCATACCTCCGGTGTTAAGCCCTTTATCTCCATCTTTTGCTCTTTTATGGTCTTGGGCACTTGTCATTGGTAAAATATGTGTTCCATCACAAAAGCAAAGAACCGATACTTCTCTGCCTTCTAAAAATTCCTCAATTACAATTCGGTCGCCAGCAGTTCCAAACTGCTTGTCCAACATAAGTGTTTTAACCCCATCCATCGCTTCTTCTTTTGTCTTACAGATTAATACACCTTTTCCTAATGCAAGGCCATCTGCTTTTAATACAATCGGATACTTACTTGTTTCTAAATATTCAATTGCTTCCTTCGGAGAATCAAATGTTTCATAAGCAGCGGTAGGAATCTTATATTTTTTCATCAAATCTTTCGAAAATGCCTTAGACCCTTCCAGGATTGCAGCATTTTTCCTTGGTCCAAAAATCCGCAGTCCTCTTTGTTCAAATACATCTACAATTCCTGCAACAAGCGGATCATCCATTCCAACAATTGTCAAATCAATTTGCTTTTCTTCTGCAAAATCTGCTAATGTTTCCAACTCCATTGCAGAAATTGGTACACATTCCGCTAATGTTTCAATTCCCGCATTTCCCGGAGCACAATAAATTTTATCAACTTTTGGGCTTTGCGATACAGACCATGCAATTGCATGTTCTCTTCCTCCGCCACCGACAATTAATACTTTCATCTTGTTCCCTCACTCTTTCTCATATCTGCTACAGCATTTTTCATTCACATAGAAATAAACTCCAAATCAGCTTACTTTCTTTTCACAATACCATCACAAACTGTAACTTCATTATTGGCAATCAACCGAATAGCTTCCGGAAGTATCACCCATTCTGCCTGTTCCATCACACGTTTTTGCAAACGTTCCGGTGTATCTCCTTCTTCTACTTCAACACTTTTTTGTAATATAATTGGTCCTGTATCCGTTCCTTCATCAACAAAATGAACCGTTGCTCCGGTAATCTTTACACCACGCTTCAATACACCTTCATGAACATTCAAACCATAATATCCTTTTCCACAAAAGGATGGTATTAGCGATGGATGTATATTAATAATCCTGTTTCGATATTCTTTTATAATACATTCCGGCACAACAACCAGATATCCCGCTAATACAATTAAATCTGCCTCATATCCTTGAATTGTCTTTAAGAGTTCCTGATTAAACTCTTCTCTTCTGCTATATTGCTTTGGAGAAACACACTCCGCTTTTATTCCGTGTTTTCTCGCCCGATCAAGTGCATAAGCATTCAAATTATTGCTGATTACTGCCTCTATCTTTGCATTTTCAATTGTTCCATCTTCGATTCTATCAATAATCGCCTGAAGGTTGGTGCCGCCTCCAGAAACCAATACAACTATTTTTAACATAAAGTTACTCCTTTATCCTGTGCCTTTATTTCACCAATCACATAAGCCTGTTCCCCTGCTTCTTCTAGTAATTGAATTGTTTTTTCTGCATCAGATGGAGCAACCGCAACAACCATGCCAATCCCCATATTGTAAGTATTGTACATCATTTTCTCTTCAATCTGTCCTTCTCTTGCAAGCATTTTGAAAATTGGAGGAACCGAATAACTGTCTTTTTTTATGACAGCATGCATACCTTCCGGAAGCATTCTAGGTACATTTTCATAAAATCCGCCACCCGTAATATGACTGCATGCTTTTACCTTTACCCCACCTGTTTTTAAAGAGCGAAGTGCTTTTACGTAAATCTTCGTAGGTGTAAGCAATGCTTCTCCAAGTGTCATTCCTAATTCTTCATGATATTGATTTAATACAGCTTTCTTAATATCAAACACTTTCCGCACTAAAGAATAACCATTACTATGAATTCCGGAAGAGGCAATTCCTATTAATACATCGTTTTCTTTTAAATCTTTTCCTGTAATTAAGTCTTTTTCATCAACCACACCAACTGCAAAACCCGCCAAATCATATTCACCAATTGGATAAAATCCCGGCATTTCAGCTGTTTCTCCTCCAATTAATGCTGCATTTGCCTGCTTACATCCCTCTGCAACACCAGATACGATTGTTGCAATTTTTTCTGGAACATTTTTACCACATGCTATATAATCAAGGAAAAATAATGGTTCACCACCAGCGCAGGCAATGTCATTTACACACATTGCAACACAATCAATTCCGATTGTATCATGTTTATCTAACTCAAATGCTAATTTTAATTTTGTGCCAACACCATCTGTACCAGATACTAAAGTAGGATTCTCCATGTCCTTAAACGCTTTCATCGAAAAAGCTCCTGAAAATCCCCCGATATTTGTTAAAACTTCACTTCTCATTGTTTCTTTGATGTGTTTTTTCATAAGCTCTACTGATTTATAACCTGCTTCAATATCTACGCCTGCATTTTTGTAATCCATTTTTTTATCCTCCTAAAAATCTGAACTTATTGTTTTCAATGTCATCATTGTATCACAATCACAAGCCATTTGTCCTATGTTTTCGCTTATTAATTTCTTATGTTAGTAATTAGATATACTAATAAATATAGTTCCCTATAATAAAGAAATGCCTGCCATTTATCCTCTGTTTGAGAATAAACAACAAGCATATTGTTAATTTTTTTACATACAGCGTTCTCCAGCAATCTGCACTTTTACAAGATTGGAATTTCCTGAAATTCCAACAGGAACACCTGCTGTTATAACCGTTAAGTCGCCTTCTTTTACTAAATCACGTTCCAATGCTGCTTTTACTGCATGATCAAATAATTCAAATGTATCTTCCTCTTCACGGATATGAATCGGATACACTCCCCATGACAGATTCAATTGTCTGCAAACCTGAGGATGAGTTGCACATCCTAAAATTGGACAAGCCGGACGGAACTTGCTTATTTTTCTTGCAGTTCTTCCAGACTTTGTAACTGTTATAATTGCAGCCGCATTTAAATCATGGGCTGTTGTGCAGGTCGCATGGGAAATTGCCTCAGTTACATCTGGATTCGGTCTTAAGCCCATCGAACGAAATCTCTTTTTAAAGTCAATATCCTCTTCTGTTCGTTTTGCAATACGTGCCATTGTCTGTAATGCCTGCACCGGATACTTACCTGCAGCAGTTTCACCTGAAAGCATAATCGCACTTGTACCATCATAAATTGCATTAGCAACATCCGTTGTTTCTGCTCTTGTCGGTCTTGGATTTTTAATCATAGAATCTAACATCTGCGTTGCAGTAATAACCGGCTTACCAGCTTTATATACTTTCTTGATAATCATTTTCTGAATAACAGGTACCTCTTCTCCCGGTATTTCAACGCCCATATCTCCACGGGCAATCATAATTCCGTCTGCTGCTTCAATAATTTCATCAATGTTATCGACACCCTGCATATTTTCAATCTTTGCAATAATCTGAACAAACTCACCATTATTTTCTTTTAAAATTTTACGGACCTGTCTGATATCGTCTGCACATCTTGCAAAAGAAGCAGCAATAAAATCAAAACCATTTTTGGCACCGAATATAATATCTTCTCTGTCTTTTTCACTTATAAATGGCATAGATAAATTAGAGCCTGGTAAATTAACTCCCTTATTATCTGATATCACACCTTCGTTTTTCACCTCACAGATAACTTTCGTATCATCTTTTTCAATAACCGTCATCTCAACTAATCCGTCATCTATTAAAACAGTAGAACCAATCTCCACATCCAGTGGAAGACTTTTATACGTAACAGATACTGTATCCTGTGTACCTTCTATTTCTTCTGTAGTCAAAGTAAACTTCTGTCCCTGTGTTAAAGAAATCTTTCCTTCTTTAAATTTTTTAATTCGAATTTCCGGTCCTTTCGTATCAAGTAAAGTTGCAACAGGAAGATCAAGTTCATTTCGAAGTCTTTTAATCATTTTAAACCGTTGCATATGTTCTTCATAATCAGCATGTGAAAAATTAAAACGGGCAACATTCATTCCTGACAGCATAAGCTGCCTCATAATTTCTTCATTATCCGTTGATGGTCCAAGCGTACATATAATCTTAGTCTTTCTCATAGTTACCTCCGTTTATCAAAATGTTTCTTTACTTATATAATACTATACTACAATAAAATGCTCTGCAAATCTATATTTTTTTTAAATCCTTTTTATTTTCACCATTTCTTAACACAGTGTTTCCATATTTTGGTTTTCCTATGCAAATATATTACAAAATATATCACATTTTTTTATAACACATAAAAGTATTATACAAAACAAATCAGGAACTGTACAAAAAATTCCCTTTTTGAATCCTTTTTGTACAGTCCCTGATTTATTAAATTGCAAAAAACGCTTCTTATTCTTTTGTATTCTTTGTTTTTGTTGTTTTCCTAGTTACTTTTTTACTGAAGTTGATAAGTTCTTTCTCAATGCTTTAATCTCTGCTGTTGTCATTTTTCCCTCACGCATATAATTTACTGCTGCCTTCGAAAGATCAACCTTATCTAAGTTATCTGTTTTTGCAATGTATTTTAGCATCGCAAGCACATCTTCCGAGATTAATTTATATTGTTTTGTTCCTTTTTTCACATGATAATAATTAACATAACTTTGCATATAATCTGCTACTATTTCTTCCTTTGTACCTTTCATGAACGCACCAAGTAATGCACCATAAAAACCGGTACGGTCTTTTCCTTCGGTACAATGGAACAAATAAGGTGCCGGATTTTTGGACATAAACTTAAGCCCTTCAATAACAGAATCCTTAAAATCATCGCTTTTATAGCTAAGACCCATATTTAATGGTAACACTTGTCCTTTTTTGTATAACGATTTATAATATGGTGATTTAAAGTCAGCAGCTTTTTCATAATTTTTGATATTCGCATCTGAATCAGCAAGATTTACTATTGTTTTTACTTTCGCTTTTTTCTCTAACTTGTCCGCATATGCTGCACGTCCTAGTTCATTGTTTATCGGACTGGAACTTCTATATAATACACCTTTTTCAAGATTACCCATTGTCATATTTCTAAAGTTTGCAAATACTTTATCCGATGAATAATCTTTTCTGTTATTTGTACGTTCCAATTTACGAATTTCATATTCCGTAAGGTAACCTTCTTTTTTTGTAAGCATAATTGTTACCTTATCTCCTACTTTAACATCTGCAACTTCAAATAATTTTCCATAATTAATACAAAGAGCGATATTCGTATGTCCCTTATACGCTCTTACAAGTGGTTTTCCATTATCTACATAATAACCGTCTAAAAATGGTGCTTCCAATACAAAACCATTATCAAAAATAGCAGTTACCATATCACCCGCTTTAAAGCCAGCATTATAAAAGTCTTTTATTTTTATGTCTGTTGATGTATGCCCATATTTTTCGATTTCTACTACTTTTCCGGACATCTTTGGAGTTTTATATACAGAATCTACAGAAAGCCCCGCTTTTAGGCTTTTAATTTCTTCTTCTGTAAGACCAATTCTCTTTAAATAATTTTCAGCTGCCTTAGAAAGATTTTCCTTAGAAATGTCCTTATCCTTTTCATATCCACACATTACTGTTGTCAAGGATGTAATAATGTTGCTCTTTGCAATAGAATTATATTGTTCACTGCCTCTTACTACATGGTAATAATTTTCATAAGTGAGCATATAATCTTTGATTACTTCATCATATGTAGCACCCATTAAACATTCAAGTACTGCACTTACATATCCTGCACGATCCTTTCCCTCCGTACAGTGTACCAAATAAGGAGCCTCATGATTCGCCATAAAGCGAAGACCTTTTACTAATTTTTCCTGAAAGTCTTTTCCTGAAATATCTACTGTCATATTCAATGCCGCAACTTGTCCCTTTTCAAAGAGGTTCTTATAATATTCTGATTTATAATCAGAAGCTGACATATGCTCTTTTATAATAGAATCAGAATCAGCAAGATTAAGTACCGTTTTCACCCCAACAGCCTCTGTAAGCCTATCTGCATATGCTGCACGTCCCAATTCATTGTTAGAAGGGTTACTGCTTCTATATAATACTCCCGGTTTGATTCCTGTTGTAGTAATACTGCGGAAATTTGCAAAAATCGAATCGGTTGCATAATCTTCTCGATTATTTGTTCTTGTCAATTGACGAAGTAAATACTCGGAAAGATATCCTTGCTTTTCTCCCAATGAAAAAGTAACTGTATCTCCTTTATTAACACCATAAGTAGTTGCAAAATTCCCCATGTTGATTGCTACAATCAACAAATCTTCCTCTTTCGAATCTCTTACCACAAGACTTCCGGTATCTACATCACTGTAAGATGTACAAAATGGTATCGAAAGTGTTTTCTCCCCCACTGTTACCTTTAAAATGTCCCCCAATTCATACCCTGCCTCATAAAGCTTAGAAGGCTTAATATCAATTGTAAGATTTCCATATTTTTGTATTTCTGCTACCGTACCTGTAACAGCTTTCTGGTCAGCTGCTTTTATAGCAGCAGTAGATATTGGTGATGAAATGACAAGTACCATGACCAATATCACGGAAATTAATTGTTTTGCTTTTTTCATAACGTTCCTCCTTTTTGTTATTTTAGACAACAAATATAGTATTATCCATCATCATTTTAGTACTTTAATCACTTGTTCAAAAAGGACACGCGACCTTTTTTGTTGTTATTTTATCTAAAAAACAATTCTTTTTGTCGATTTTTCTATCAATAATAAAATATTTTTTAAGTGTTTTCTATTTACAATAACTTTCTAATAAGGTATAGTGAAGCTTGAGGTGAGTCTATGACAAAAAAACTACCCCCTATTATTATTATCCTATTAGTGATAATTTATGTAATCTCAATCGGTCTGGTCATTGCTCTGGAAGGTGGCTTTTCTCCGCTTAGTATTCTAAGCATTATAGTTACATCAATTATTGTCGGAGCATTAGTTGCTACATTAATCAACCGTATAAAAGAGATTCATGAAGAAGATGACGAGGACTTGAAAAAATACTAATTAAAGAAAGGGAGAATTCATTATGCTAATGGTAAACACCAATTATATTGAAGGAAAGCAACTAGAGATGTTAGGGCTTGTAAAAGGCTCAACCATACAAACCGTTCATGCGGGAAAAGATATTATGAATAGCTTTAAAACATTAGTTGGCGGGGAATTAACCTCATACAACGAAATGATGAATAATGCCAGAGCTTTAGCTACCAAAAGAATGTGTGAGGAAGCTGAAAGTTTAGGTGCTGATGCAATCGTTAATATCCGTTATGCCTCAAGTTCTATTTCCCAGGGTGCAGCTGAAGTAATGGCTTATGGTACAGCGGTAAAATACAAAAACATATAATAAAACAAACAAAGGAGATTCGCTATGCCTAAAGTAGGAATTTTAATGGGAAGTGATTCTGATCTTCCAATTATGAAAAAAGCTTGTAATATGCTTGATAAGTTTGGAGTAGACTATGAAGTAAAAATTATTTCTGCTCATCGTATGCCTGATATTTTTATGGATTATGCCAAAACTGCAGAAAAGCGTGGTATCGAGGTAATTATCGCCGGTGCCGGAGGTGCTGCTCATCTTCCGGGCATGTGCGCTGCATTATACCGCCTTCCGGTAATCGGTGTGCCAATCCAGACGCCAAGTGTCGGCGGCGTTGATTCTCTTTATTCCATTGTACAAATGCCTAGTGGAATTCCTGTCGCAACTGTCGCAATTAATGGTGCTGCTAATGCAGGTATTCTTGCAACTAAGATGCTTGCAATTAGCGATAAAAGTCTAAGAGAAAAGCTAGCTCTTTATGAAGAAGAAATGAAAAATGGCGTGGTTGCCAAAAGCGAAAAATTAGACCGTCTTGGATGCGACGGCTACATAAAACAAATGAATTAATAAAAAACACGAAAGGGACTATCATACTAATTTTAGTTCTCTTCGATAGTCCCTTTTTCTTTATCAATCACTTTGAACGTTTTGATTATTTCATTTTACATGTGCAGGCAAATGCCAAAGAGCCAGGTCCGATATGGCACGCAACACTTAATGATAGTGGAGCAATGAATATCTCATATCCCGGAAACAATTCTTCGATTTCCTTTGCAAATTGTTTTGCCGCTTCTTCATTATTTGTATGTGCAATCTGTAAATACAACGATTTGTCACCCTTAGTATCGGCAAAACGATTTTCCTGATCTTTTTGAATCGCTTCAATCATTGTACTTTTCGCCTGCTTCAATCCTCTTACTTTAGCATAAGAATCTAATTTTTCCCCCTGTATTTGTAATACAGGCTTTAGATTGAGAACGGTACCAATAGCTGCTGCTGCTGCCGTAATGCGTCCACCTTTTTTCAAATATTTTAAAGTGTCAACCATAATATAAATACTAGAATCAAATTTCGTTTTCTCTAAATATTCTTTAATTTCTTTTGCAGATTGTCCTTTCTCCGCCAATTCTTTTGCATCAAGAACAGACTGCCTTTGTGTGACGGATATTCTCTGATTGTTGACAACCTGAACTTTTCCATCATAATCATCCGCTAACGTCATTGCTGTACTGCAAGAACCACTAAGCCCACTTGACATTGGTATATGGACAATTTCATCATATTCTTCTAACAGCTTGTCCCATAAATCTAATATATCACCTACTGCAGGCTGCGATGTAGAAATGTCGCTGCCATCCTGCAATCTTTGGTAAAATTCCTCTTGTGTTAAATTAATATCCTCAAAATAAGTATCTCCATCAATTGTAAAAGGCATTGGAAGAACATAAACACCTAATTTTTCTGCCTGACTTTGAGTAATTCCACTATTACTATCCGTAACAACTGCAATTCTATTCATCACAATCTCCTTATATCTTTAATAACATTGAAAAATTTTGTTTTTATTGTAACAGAAATTTAAATTTACTGCAAACTATTTTACAATTCAAAATAAACAAACTCAAGATTTCATAAAATAATCAATTGCTTTATTCAAATCCTCGATTACCTGATAATCGCCTGACTCCACAGCCTCTACAACACAATGCTCAATATGGTCTTGTAATACTACCTTTCCAGTATTATTAATCGCCGACTTCACGGCACTTAACTGAATTAATATTTCTGAACAGTCCCTGCCATCTTCAACCATACGCTTAATTGCTTCCATATGACCAATTGCTTTCGACAGCCGGTTGATAACCGCTTTTGTATGGGCATGGTTATGAGCATGTTTCTTTTCTTCTTCTGACATCTTGCTTTCTCCTATTCTTATTTACTTCCAAGTAGGAGGATAGAAAAACAACATAACAGGGAATAACTCCAACCTTCCTACTAACATATCAAATGTTAAAACTATTTTTGATAAATCTGAAAAGCTGCCAAAATTTTTTGACGGTCCGACCAATTCTAAGCCCGGTCCAATATTATTAATCGTGGCTGCCACCGCTGTAAAATTCGTAATCATATCAAATTCATTGATTGATAACAATAGTACCGAAGCAGCAAACAAAACAACATATAAAACCAAAAATACATTAACTGACCGCACGACCTCGTGGGAAACAGGTTTGCCCTCCAGTTTGATTTTTTTCACATTTCTTGGATGGACATAGCTATCTAAAGCTTTCTTGATTGATTTAAAGGCAATCAGACATCTTGACACCTTTATTCCACCTCCGGTACTTCCTGCACATGCACCGACAAACATAAGTAAAACTAAAATTGTCTTAGAAAGTTGTGGCCACATATCAAAATCAACCGTAGAGAATCCCGTTGTTGTAATAATAGAGCCGACCTGAAATGCCGCATGTTGTACCGTACTAAAAATGGAATGAAACATAGGTCTGATATTAAATGCGATAATTACAATCGACACTAAAATAATTCCAAAATAAACTCTCGCCTCTTCACATCGAAGTGCTTTCTTCCATTTTTTAGCAATCCCCAAATAATATACATTAAAATTGACACCAAATAAAATCATAAAAATAGTGACAACCCACTGTATATAATCGTTATAGCTTCCCATACTATCATTTTTAATTCCAAATCCACCGGTTCCTGCCGTGCCAAATGAGGTAGCCAAAGAATCAAAAATCGGCATACCCCCGAGTAATAAGAATAAAATCTCAGCAAGCGTCATGCAAATATAGATTGCATATAAAATCATCGCTGTTTTTTTTACTTTTGGAACTAACTTTCCAACAGATGGTCCTGGACTTTCTGCAACCATCAAATACATATTAGAGCCACCGGATAATGGAATAACAGCAAGTAAAAATACAAATACTCCCATTCCACCAATCCAGTGGGTAAAACTTCTCCACATTAAGCTGCATTTCGATATTGCTTCTACGTCAGATAATATACTCGCTCCAGTCGTTGTAAAGCCAGACACCGTTTCAAATATTGCATTAATAATATTAGGGATATCTCCATTTAAGACAAATGGAATTGATCCCATTACACTCAATACAATCCAGCTTAATGTAACTACAACAAATCCCTCTCGGATAAAAAATGTCTGATTTACCGGTTTTTTATATGTAAATAATTTACCGATTACAAAACAAACGATTGCAACAGTAAAAAAAGCCAATCCCCCTCGCTCTTTATAAATTAGTGCAACCAAACAGGGAAGTAGCATAAAATAAGCTTCCAGCTTTAGCATCCAGCCGGTAATGTACCTTATCATTGAATAATTCATATTTCAATTCCTCTTATATACTTTTTTCTTTTTTCACAAACTGAATCCATAAATCACACAAAGCTCTTATTCACTACTTTAGAATATCTGATATATCATACAACCGTTCTGTTGTGATTACAATAACGGTATCCCCGGATTCAATGGTATCTTTTCCTCTTGGTATTATTATCTTTCCACCACGGTTGATACAAGAAATTAAAATATTTTGTTTTAGCTGTAATTCCTCTAGCATCATACCTGCAACTTCTGAATCCTCATTAATATAAAATTCCACTGCTTCCGCTTTTTCGTCTAATATTTTATACAAAGTTTCAATATTGCTTCCTCTTGAATTCTGTTTTGCACGAACATATTGAAGAATATATTCCGATGTAATATACTGAGGATAAATAATACTGTCTAAGTCCATATTATCAATTACTTCATTAAAATTAGTACGCTTTATTTTGGTAATTAACTTAGCCTTTGTATGAGCCCTTGCAAATAAAGATAACAAAATGTTTTCTTCATCAAAACCCGTCAGTGTAATAAAAGCTTCTGTCCGTTTCAGCCCTTCTTCTTCTAAGATTTCTTTATCTGTTCCATCGCCTTCAATGATAACTGCCCTTGGAAGGAGCATACAAAGGTCTTCACAACGTTTACTGTTCTGCTCAATAATCTTCACAGAAATACCAGCCTCCAAAAGCTGATGCCCCAAATAATAGGCAAGTCTTCCCCCTCCTACAATCATAGCATCTTTTACTCTATGAACATCCAGTCCTATTTTTCGGAAAAACTCGCTCGTACTTTTTGGTTCCGATACAATCGAAATCGTATCCCTTTCCTGAAGCACAAAACTTCCTGTTGGTATCGTTGTCTGCCCACCACGCTCTACTGCACAGACTAACACATCGCAACGCAATTTTGAACTAATCTGTGTAATTGGAAGATTATGCAGGATAGAACCACTCGGAATTCTGAATTTTAACAATTCAACCCGGCCTTTTGCAAATGTATCAATTTCAATTGCCTGTGGAAACCGAAGTAATCTTGCCATTTCAGTCGCTGCGGCAAATTCAGGATTGATTACCATAGATAGCCCCAACTCTTCCTTAATAAATGCCGCTTCTTTGTTGTAAACCGGGTTTCTTACTCTGGCAATGGTAGAACAATCTCCCGCTTTTTTTGCAATCAGACAGCATAAAAGATTGAGTTCATCCGAATCCGTTACAGCAATTAGTAAATCCGAACTCTCAATCCCGGCATCTTTTTGCACACTATGACTCGCTCCATTTCCAATAACGCCCATTAAATCATACTTTTCTGTTACCATTTTCACACGGTCCTGCCTTAAATCAATAACCGTTATATCATGACCTTCTCTGCTTAGCTGCTCTGCTATTGTCCGTCCAACTTTGCCGCAGCCTACAATAATTATCTTCATTTTCTAAACTTCCACACTTTCATTTTCCTATTTTGTACAATTAACTAATTCCATATTATATCAGTAATACTATTGCTTTGCAACTCATTCCATTTTTATTTCAAAACAAACGCATGAATGTAGCAGATAGTCATTCATGCGTTTATCTTGCTTTATTCAAATGGTGCCATCTCAAGTCTTACAAAATAGCCTTTATCATGATAACAGACTGGACATTGTTCCGGTACTTTTGTTCCTTCATAAATATATCCACAGTTCAAACACATCCAAGAAACAGGCTCTTCTGATTGAAATAACTTGTCCTCCTTCATATAATCCGCCAATTTTCCAAAACGATCTCCATGTGTTTTCTCAATTTTTGCTATATGAAAGAAGTCAGTTGCTACTTTATGAAACCCTTCCTCTTTTGCAATCGTTCCAAATGCCTGATATACATCATCGTGTTCTTCATATTCATTATGTTGTGCCATTCTCAAAAGCTCTTCAACATCTTCAGACAGGTCAATTGGATATGCCCCATCAATTGCAATCGTTTCACCTGCCAATTCAGACAGGTGATTATAAAAAATTTCTGCATGCTCTTTTTCCTGACCAGCAGTAAATTCAAATACATCCGCTACCACCTTTAAATTCTTTTCTTTTGCCTTTTGTGCTCCAAATGTATAACGATTTCTTGCCTGACTTTCACCTGCAAAGGCACGCATTAAATTTTCTTTTGTTTTGCTATCTTTAAACTTAACTGCCATTTTGTTTCCTCCTTTTTCTAACACCTAAAATTATATGGAAAAAAAGTTTTTTTATACATCCCATTTCCACCAACTTTCATACTTGGCATCCCTTTAAGGTATAATACTTTGAACTTTTTGACATAATATTTGCCTGCAGCCTATCCTCATAATAGTAACTTCCTTTTTTGCTCCGCATATATTAACAAAAGGAAAGAAGTTTTCCTCTCTCTAATTTTATGGAAAAGGAGCAGTTATATGACTACAATACACACGCTTTCCGCATTAAATGTAGGCGAACAGGCCATAGTGACAACTCTGCTCACCTCTGGCACCATGAGAAGACGATTACAAGATATTGGTCTAATCGAAGGAACCTGCATAGAATGTCTACTAAAAAGTCCTTGTGGAAATCCTTCTGCATATTTAATTCGTGGTGCTGTCATTGCACTCCGGTCAGAAGATTCTTCTTCTATATTAATAAAAAAAACCGTTTCTTCTGACAAAGTAATTGCCCTTGTCGGCAATCCAAATGTTGGGAAAAGCACGGTATTTAATTATCTTACCGGTCTAAAACAGCATACTGGTAACTGGCCCGGAAAAACCGTTGCTATTGCCCAAGGCTATTGCAATTATAAGGATAGCCATTTTACACTTGTTGACCTGCCGGGCTGTTATTCTTTTCTATCACAATCTGCTGAAGAAGAAGTAACAAGAGATTTCATCGGTTCGAATCAAAAAGATGCCGTTCTTATCGTTTGTGATGCCTCTTGTATTGAGCGAAATCTTAATCTCGTATTACAAACATTAGAAATCACCAATCAAGTTATCGTTTGCGTAAATCTGATTGATGAGGCAGAACGAAACCATATCCATATTGATTTGAAACAGCTATCCAATTTACTTCATGTTCCCGTTGTAGCAACCTCGGCTCTAACAGGAGATGGAATGGATGAATTATTGGAAACCATTTACAATACCCTGTTTTCCAATCAAATTGATACAACTGCAAGTTATTTCGTACCATATCCAAAACCAATAGAAGAAGCACTTTCTGTTTTATCTCCACACGTTGAACGATATAAATATCCATTTATTTCAACTCGTTTTGCATCTTTAAAATTATTAATGGGAAAAAGTGAAGAATACCACACTTATATAGAATCATCGATTGAAGAAAAGGAACAACGCCAGCCATTGTGTGAGCAGGTAAGTAAATTATTAAAAAGTTACAATCTATCCAAAGAAAATTTGCAAGATTTAATTGCTACTTCTCTTGTAACCGAAGCAGAACAAATTTCACATCAAGTAGTAAATACCAGTCAAAGTTTATACAAACAAAAAGATCAAAAAATAGATAAAATACTTACTAATAAAAAAACCGGTCTTCCTATTATGCTTTTACTTTTATTCTGTATTTTTTGGATTACGATTACCGGAGCCAACTATCCTTCCGAATTACTCAGTCACGCCTTCCTCTTATTGGAAAACAAATTGGTTTTGTTGTTGCATTGGATACATGCCCCAAACATATTTATAGAGATTTTCATTGATGGTATTTATCGGGTTCTTGCATGGGTAATCTCTGTTATGCTTCCACCAATGGCCATTTTCTTTCCATTGTTTACTTTATTAGAAGACCTCGGTTATCTTCCACGGATTGCATTTAATCTTGATCATTGTTTTAAACGATGCTGTGCATGTGGAAAACAGGCTCTGACTATGTGCATGGGCTTTGGCTGTAATGCTGCCGGAGTTGTCGGCTGTCGTATTATTAATTCTGATAGAGAACGTTTAATTGCCCTCCTTACTAATAGTTTCGTTCCCTGCAACGGAAGATTTCCAACTTTAATTGCAATTATTAATATGTTTTTTATTACTGTTTCGATTCCTTTTTGTTCTTTTTATGCAGCATGCCTGCTTACACTATTCATTCTCTTAGGAATTGGAATGACCTTTCTCGCCTCAACTATACTGTCAAAAACCATTTTAAAAGGAGTGCCTTCCGCTTTTACTTTAGAATTACCGCCATATCGAAAACCCCAATTTGGAAAAATTCTGATTCATTCTATTTTGGATCGTACAATTTTCGTGTTACTGCGTGCGATTGCAGTTGCTGCACCAGCAGGACTTATTATATGGATATTAGCTAACATAACTGTCCACGATACAACTTTGCTTACTATCCTCTCTAACTTTTTAGATCCCCTTGGCAAATGCCTTGGTATGGATGGAGTTATTTTACTTTCATTTCTTTTAGGCTGGCCTGCAAATGAAATTGTAATTCCTATCATGATTATGGCTTATCTTTCAACCGGAAGTATTCAGGAATTTAATAATCTGTTTGAATTAAAGCAACTTTTAGTCGAAAATGGATGGACACTGACAACGGCAATCAGTACACTTCTTTTTATGATGTTCCACTGGCCATGTTCAACTACCTGCCTTACAATAAAAAAAGAAACAGGAAGCCTAAAATGGACATTAATTGCATTTTTACTTCCAACCATAACCGGTATTCTCATATGCTTTCTAGTTCATATTAGTTCATCCCTATTCTTATCAATCTAAAAAATTAGACGGAACTGCCAAACTAACAGTCCGTCTAATTTTTTAATTCTGCTAAAGTCTTCTTCATCACAACGGAAAAACCTACCATTGTTACAATTGGACCTAATACATCAGAAATCGGTTCTGCGAAAAAGATATTTACAATATCTGTACATTTTGGAAGTATAAAAATGCAGACAAAAAAAATAAGTTTACGAAACATAGAAAAAGAAATAGACCATTTCGTCATTCCCATTCCAGTCAAACCATCTACAAGTGCATACTGTATTGCAAGTAGTAAAACGCCTAATGTATATCTCTTAATCGCCCATACAGTCAAATCAATATATTCTTGTTCTTCCGTAAAAATCCGAACAAAAAACTGAGGAACTGTCTGTGCAATTACAAACATAATCAAAGAAAAACCAAAACATAACAATGTAATATAGAAAAAAGCTTTTTTTATCCGATCTGGTCTTCTTGCTCCATAGTTATATCCTAAAATTGTCTGAGTTCCACCAGTAATTCCACTCATTGGCATTGTAATAAGAAGCATAAAGCTCTGTACAATTGTCGTGCAAGTAAGAAGCATATCTCCTCTGCCCGCTCCTCCATATCTTTGTATTACTGTATTTAATGCAATAATCAGAATATTATCAAAAGCAATAATTAAAAATGGAGTAAGACCAACCATTAACACCCGTCCAACAATTTTCCACTGATAGCCACCAAATGAAATTTTTATTGATACTTTATTACTAAATAAAAAGCTTAATACATAAATGCAGGAACCAGCCTGAGATAGTACTGTCGCAAATGCTGCACCTCTGACACCCATATGTAATACAAAAATAAACAAGGGATCTAAAAGTATATTTAATATTGCTCCAAGCATAACTGTTTTCATTGCAGTTTTAGCATATCCCTGACAAATGATAAATTGGTTCATTCCAACTGACATCAGTGCGAAAATTGTTCCACATAAATATATACTGATATATTCGTCTGCATATGGAAAAATCACTTTACTTGCTCCAAACCACATAAGTAATGGTTTTCTAATTGTTAATGCGATAACTGTAATTGCAAAAGAAATTACAAGCAACATAAAAAAACAGTTCGCTAATATTTTTTTTGCTTTTTTCTTATCTTTTTGTCCCATACAGATACTCATAAGAGGAGCACCACCAATACCAACCAAAAATGCAAAAGACGAGACTAAGGTAACAATGGGACCACAAACACCTACTCCTGCCAAAGCCAATTCTCCTGTTTTGGCAATGTTTCCTATATACATCCGGTCTACAATACTATAAAATACGCTGACAAACTGAGCTAACATAGACGGAATGGCTAGTCGCCAAACAAGCTGTTTTATCTGGTCTGTATCTAAATTATTTTCTATTTTCATTTTCTTTCGTACCTTTTCCTATCATTTATTCGTTCCTCATTATAACACATAATTTATAAAAGTGAACTATCCATTGCCTAAACCAAGGTACTTCCTTCAACCTAATTTCCTAATTACGCAGTAATCTGTTGTTTTTTCCTTACTTCATTCTGCCATCTATCATATCCGATTTTTTGATAGAATTCTTTTGCATCAATTGACAAAGGAATTTCAATCTGACCGGCTCCTGAATAATAGCTATCCTGCTCTAAAGCCTCTATTATTTGTTTACCGAGTCCCTGACCTTGGTGTTCCGGCAAAACAAATGGAACTAAAAACACCATATTCTGTTTCTTACTGCAATCTGTAATAATACCACAACCTACCGGTTTTTTCTCTAAATAAGCAACATACATATGCGTAAATTTCTCAATGCTAAGAACCTGTTCTTTTGCACAAAGATTAGTAAAAAGAACGTTTTCTTTTCTGGAATAAGCTTTTTTGTCACTATGTAATAAATCCTGATTAATAATATACGCTACCGCCTCTGCATCATTTTCACAAAATCTTCTAATTTGAATACTCATAATTTTTACCTCCATATGTCTGCTTAAAACAAAGTGGACAAGTCCACCTCAACTCCCTGTATCCCTCACTCATGAGGGACTTTCCTATAAAGCAAAAAAAGCTCTCATCCTTTTAACAACTTAATGTTAAAAGGACGAGAGCAATATGCTTCGTGTTACCACCTTTGTTCATCTATATCTCACAATACAGATCTCTACAAGTACAGATTTTCTTCCTAAAAATTCTCGATACTCTGGTGCTATAATGGGCACTCCCATCGCAGCCTATACATATTAATACATCTAACATACAATATGCAGTCGGTACGCAGCTCCAAGACCATTTTCAATAATGCTTTCTGTACTTCTTTCCACCAATCGAAGCTCTCTGTCACATATTTCATTATCTACTCTTCTTTTCTCAGCTTTTTTCTCTGTTTTAAAATCATTTTCTTAATTATACTTTCCACATCTTTAATTGTCAAGACAAAACATCATTTAAATCCTACTGTCTTTTCAAAATAATTCCACTAATTTAGTTTATTAATATCTTTACTTTGCATAAACTGAACTGTATTATATAACAATAAAATGTCCGTTGGCTTATAAATTTTCATGATTTGATCAATATGGGCATTTACAAATCTCAAATCAATCACCACCGTTTTCTCAAAATGATTCGCCGCAAATGGAAGAAAACTATTTGCAAACGAATCTTTCACAACAAATAAAGTTTTTCCATTTTTCACATTTGTCGTAATTTCAATAATTCCTTGGTTTCCACCAAAAAAAACAGCATACTTATCTTTCTTTTTCAGCATGGACATATCATAAAGGCTATCAGTTTCCCACTCTCCCATATTATAGTTTACAGAATACTTTAGCTTCTTTTTAGGATAATATAAATAAATAACATCTTTTTTACCACCCATATTCACTTTACTATAAGTACTTCCCTGAAATTCATTGCTAACCTTCTTTTTTACGTACTCATTTTCCTCCCACGGTGTTATTTTCATCGACTCCGCCCAAAGCTGATAAGCAAAATAAGCTCCCTGTGTCGTCCAGTGATGGTCCGTCCGATAAAATATTTCCTCTTTCTTTTTCTCCAATAAACATTTTTTTGCCGATAAAAATATAGGCTCTGGAATTTCTTTTTCCAAAAAATCTAAAAACTCAGATTCATCATATTGTGGAGCAAATGCCGGAATCTTATCGCTTAATATCATTTCTTTCATTGGTACGAACAAAGTCCTTATATGTTCTTTTCCATATCTTTTTTCCCATCGTTTTACGGCTTTTGCAAGTACTTTCACATTTTTTTTAATCAATTTTTTATCAAAATCCGATTCCTGATATTTTTCAAAAAGGTAATCCTCTTTTCCAAAATAAACTCCATTTGTTTCTTTTTTTCCAAGACAGCGTTCTGTGTAATTCTTTGCAGCAATCCATTTATCTCGTTCCCAAAACTGATCCGATAAATAGTCCTCATATTTTTTCTGAAAATCTCCCTGTAAAACTTTCTTTATATTCCATTTAGGAAAAACTGTAAGCATTCTATTTTCCATAGCAGAATATGTTTTGTCCGGAAAAATAATGGAGCTAATAGAAAAGAAAAATAATAAACTTAAAAATGCCAAGACCGGAATCCAACTAATAAACTTCTTTTTTTTCATAGTAAGATTCGAACTCCTTTAACTTTCTTTAAAGTATAATTTTTTACTTCCCGGCTCAATCTTAAAATCGAAAATACAAAAAAGGATTATAAGATGAATTTACTAAATAGGCAATCGACAATAAAAAAATGCCTAACATATAGATTGTTCTTCCAACATAACATAAAACCGATTCTTTTTTTATCCATAGATTGAACATCTTTTTTGGTATATCAGTAGAACCAATCATTAAAATTAAAAATAGGACAAAATATGTACAAATCAAATAAATCGTTTCCCTATTCCATAAGCCACCTTTCCCAATTCCAAGCATTGTTTTTATGTATCCCATTTTAGTTGGCATGTCCGGATATACAAAAATAACCCATCCTATTATGATAAAAACCAAAGCATATAAATGCTGTATCACACCAGGAAGCTTTTGCAGCCAATCTTTCAACCATAACTTTTCAATTATTAATAAAACAGCAAAGTAAATTCCCCATAAAAGAAAATTCCAGTTTGCACCATGCCAAAACCCGGTCATTGCCCATACAATGATAATATTGCGAATTTGTTTCTTTGTTCCTTTTCGATTTCCACCTAATGGTATATAAACATACTCTTTAAACCAGCTGCTAAGCGTCATATGCCATCTGTGCCAAAAATCCGTTATGCTTTTTGATTGATATGGGTACATAAAATTTTCCGGAAAATGAAATCCAAACATCGCACCCAGTCCAATTGCCATGTCAGAATATCCTGAAAAATCAAAATAAATTTGAAACATAAATGCAATTATTCCAAACCATGCCATAATCATCGTCAATTTTTCTTCGGGATAAACTGTTATATAACTCCACAAAACACCTATATTATTTGCCAGAAGTACTTTTTTCCCAAGTCCACAGACAAAACGTTGAATCCCATAGGAAAGCATCTCTTTTGTCACGCCTCGATTCATTAACTCCTGTTCAACGGTTTGATATCTTACAATTGGTCCTGCAATTAGTTGCGGAAACAAAGAAACATAAGTTCCAAATGCAATAAAATTTTTCTGTGGTTTTACAACGCCCCGATATACATCAATGGTATACGACATTGTCTGAAAAGTATAAAATGAAATTCCAATTGGAAGAGCAATCGAAGCTCCCGTAATAAAACCCGCATACTTAAATAGAAACAAAAGTAATAAATTAATAAAAATCGAACTAGCTAAAAATATTTTTGCTTTCTGTTTCCTTCCTTTTTCTTTATAATATGCGACAGCAATTCCATTTATATAGTCTACAATTGTAGAAAAAATCATAAGTCCAATATAAATTGGTTCTCCCCATGCATAAAAAATCAAGCTGCACAAAAACAGCACCAAGTTTTTTAATTTTCCTGGTGCTAAAAAATAACAGATTAATACAAAAGGTAAGAACCGAAATAAAAACGTAAAACTACTAAATACCATAACAGCTCCTCTTTTTTTATTTCTTAAGTGCTTTTTTAATGGCATTTACCGCAACTAGGTTCTGCTTCTGATATGCCTTAATAATTGCACTCTCATCCCCTGATTCTTCAACGGAACGATTAACCTGCCCCAGCATAATGAAACACACATAGTTACCATTTGTATATATTTTAGAAGCATGAAGCTTAAGTAAATTACTTGGATATTGTAATGTATGCTCAATCTGTTCCTTTTTATATTCTTTCAATTTGCTTACAATTTTTTTCTTAGTGCTTTCATTTTTTGCTTTAAATATAGCAAGTGTATCGATATGGGCACTAATCATTGGAACTTCTACATATGCAGAGCTATATAAATTGGAATCTATCAAAAACTTATCTTTTATCTCTGTCTTTGATAATTTAACATTCGGAATATATTTTTCACCGTAAGCCTTTTTCACACTCTTTGCCAAAGAAGTCACAGAAGAATTCTTCGCTGCTGCTTCCACTTCTACCGATGTAGATACAACATGATTTGTAAAATTAGCTGGTGGAATAACTCCCACTGTCAATACAGAAATTAATCCTAATATAAATAATCTTTTCTTCAAAATAATTCTCCTTTTATACTGTCATTATACAATTGACGCTCCGTTTTTAGCACAAATTGAGTTTAAACAACATTCATTACAGTGTGGTTTCGTTCTGGCTGTACAAACATCCCTTCCATGAAATACAAGACGATGGCAAAAATCACTACCTTCCTCAGGAGGAATAATTTTCCATAGTTCCATCTCTACTTTTTTAGGTTCCTTAATTCCATCTACCAGCCCAATTCGATTAACCAATCGAATGCAATGAGTGTCTGTTACAATTGCAGGTTTCCCAAACACATCACCCATAATCAGATTCGCACTTTTCCGTCCTACGCCCGGAAGCTTAAGCAATTCATCAAAATGATTGGGAACTTGTCCGCCATACTGATCTCTCAAGATTTTCATACAGGCACTAATATCCCGTGCCTTACTTTTCCCTAATCCGCAAGGTCTTACAATCTGTTCAATTTCCTCAGGTGTTGCATCAGCCAGCGAATCCACATCTGGAAAACGTGCATATAGCTCTTCGACTACAACATTAACTCTTGCATCCGTGCATTGAGCAGCGAGGCGGACACTGACTAATAACTTCCATGCTTCATTATAGTCAAGTGTACACCCTGCCGTTGGATATTCTCTTTTTAACCGTTTTATCACTTCTAATGCTAATTCTTCTTTTGTCATTTTTCTCCCTTGTCTTTCCGGTTATAGCTTATCTAGTCTTCATATTCCGATTCCCATTCTATAATCTTTCCTGTTTTCGCATTAATTTCATAGCTGTATTCCTTATTCTTATTATAGAATTCTACCTCGTAAACAGCAACTCCATCATCCTTATCAAGCTTAACCTTGATATAATCTACTTCCGAAGCTTTCAAACCTGCATGCTTTAATGCAATTTGTTTTGCTTTGCTTTTTCCTATATAAGAGTTGGTTTCCCTTTCTTGTTTCTCTTTTTCAATTTCCTTTTTTAAAATCTTACCTGATTTTGCATTAATCTCATAGCTGTATTCACGAGTTCCCTTATAAAATTCGATTTCGTAAACAACAACACCATCATCTTTATCAAGCTTAACCTTTGTAAATTCAACTTCGGAAGCTTTTAAACCTGCATTTTTTAATGCAATGCTCTTTGCTTTTGTCTTACTAATATACTTTGATGCCGCATCTGCTGTAATTATATTCTGGTAGTACAAAAAACTCGTTGGAATTGATGTTACTACTGCCACAGAAAGAAAACCTGCTATTAAAACTTTTTTCATCTTATTGTTTTGTTTCATATTGTTCCATCCTTTCTTTCAAATCAATTGACTCATTTTATTTTTAATTTCTACACTTAAAATCTTCTTTTTAAGTTGCGTTTATTTTATCATACACATATACCAATTACAATTTCTTTTTTTAATCCATTTATGGAAAATTTAAGGATTTTATCAGAGTCATATTTACTTGTGATACGGCTCCCCTTTCATAATCCGATACCCGCGATAAATTTGTTCTAATAAAATCATTCGCATCATCTGATGCGGAAATGTCATTTTAGAAAAACTGAGTAAAAAATCTGCCCGATTTAATATCTCTTTTTCCAATCCTAACGAACCACCAATAATAAATATAATATGGCTTTCTCCGCTTATTGCAAGCTTTTCCAACTTTTTAGAAAGCTCCACAGAATCAAGCTGGACACCTTCAATCGCCAATGCAATTACATAAGCGTCTTCTTTTATATACTTTCTAAGCCTCTCTCCCTCTTTTTGCTTTATCTGCAATTCTTCCGCTTCACTTGCTTTATCCGGTGTCTTTTCATCGGCAACTTCAATTATTTCTAACTTACAATATCTCTTTAACCGCTTTGCATATTCTTCTATTCCTGCGGTAAAATATTTCTCTTTAATTTTACCTACTGTTAAAACTGTAATCCGAGTCACGTCTTTTTTCCTTTCTTTCACAAATTTTCATATTGACAGTTTATTATAAATTTTTAAACTGTGCCATATAAAGTTTATAATACTGACCTTTTTTCTGAAGCAATTCCTTCGCAGTACCTTGCTCAATAATTCCACCTTTATCGATTACAAAGATTTTATCTGCTTTTTCTATCGTAGATAATCGATGAGCAATGACAAATGAAGTTCTTCCTTTTAAGAGTGCCTCTATCCCTTTTTGTACCAGAAGTTCGGTCTGCGTATCAATGCTTGATGTTGCCTCATCTAAAATTAGTATTTTAGGCATGGATACCATAGTTCTTGCAAATGCAATTAATTGACGCTGTCCAATAGATAATCCTGCTCCCTTTTCTTTCAGAATTGTATCATATCCTTGTTCCATTTGCATAATAAAGTCATGGGCATTTACTGCTTTTGCTGCTTCTATAATTTCTTCGTCTGTTGCATCTAATTTTCCATAAGCAATATTTTCCCTTATTGTCCCTGAAAATATAAAATTTTCTTGTGTCATTATTCCCATTTGACTTCTAAGACTTTCCAAAGCAACTTTTTTAATGTCATACTGATCGACTAAAATAGTTCTATTCTGAATTTCATAAAAACGGCTCAAAAGATTTACGATTGTCGTCTTTCCTGCACCGGTAGGACCAACCAGTGCAATTGTTTCTCCCGGATTTACATGAAAGCTGACATGTTCTAAGACCTTTGTTTCTGCATTTGTTCCCTCATCATACGTAAACGAAACATCTTGAAAATCAACTGCCCCTTTTAGCTCAGGAAGCACAAACGCTTCTTTTGTATTTTCAATATCCGGCTTTGTATCTAAGATTTCAAAAATACGTTCCGCACCACTTATATTGGTTACCAGCTGGTTATAAAAATTACTAAGATTCATAACCGGACTCCAAAACATGGAAATATATGTACCAAAGGCGACCAATATTCCAACACTTACAGACTGGCTTCCAATCATGCCGACTCCAACTAAAAATAATACCATCGTTCCAAGTCCCCAGCAAAAGTCAACAATCGCTCCAAACATATCCGCATAGACAACCGCACCAATAAAACTTTTTCGATGTTCGTCTGTAAGTTGACAGAACGTTTCATAAGTTTCTTTTTCTGCCGTAAAACTCTGTATAACAGCCATACCGGATAAATCTTCATGTACATAAGCATTTAAGTTAGAAGATTTTTTTCTGAAAACCTGCCATCGTTTATGTGAAATCTTTTGAACGACAAATACTCCAATCGTCATCAATGGAATACTGCTTAAAGATGCAGCTGCTAATCTTGCATCTTTCATAAACATGATAACAACAACCCCGCAAATTGTTACAAAATCAGGTATTAAAGTTGTAACACTGTTAACAAGTACATCTTTCAAAGAATTTACATCGCCAATAATACGTGCAAGAATCTTTCCGGTTGGTCTGCTGTCAAAAAACTGAAAAGAAAGTGATTGAATATGAACATACAGTTCCTGACGAATCTCTAATAAAATATGATTTGAAACCTTTGCCATAACATACATTCTTATCTTCACTAATATAATGAATATTATATTTATAATAATCGCAAATGCTCCAAGCTGTAACAAACCTTGTAAATTCTTATTTTTAATATGTAAATCAATGGCACGTTCGATAATCAACGGATTAATTAATGAGATAAAAACCGTAACCGTCATAATGGCTAACACACCTAAAACCGACCATTTATAAGATTTCATGTAGGAAAACAGCCGAAGACAGGTTCTTAGTTTTCTACTACTTACAGTCGCTTCATCATCTCGAAATGAATTTACTGACATAGTTCTTTCACCTCCTCATAATTCCCATATTGAGCAAGATAAGTCTGATAATACAATCCTTTTTTCTTTAGCAGCTCGTTATGAGTACCTCTCTCTTTAATTTTTCCATCTTCTAAAAAAATAATTTCATCTGCATTGCGTACCGCCGATATACGATGCGCAATGATAATTTTTGTTGTATTTGATAATTCCGATAACGATTTCTGAATCGCATGTTCTGTTTCCATATCAAGTGCAGAAGTAGAATCGTCCATAACTAAAATTGGATTCTTTTTCGCAATCGCCCTTGCAATACTGATTCTCTGTTTTTGCCCTCCTGACAATCCTACACCACGCTCACCGATAATAGTATCATATTGATCTTCCATTCGCTCAATAAAACTATCTGCCTTAGCAAACGAAGCAGAATCCCGAACAATTTCATCTTTCATCCACTCTTGGCTTCCTAATTTTATATTCTCTTTAATCGTATCCGAGAACAAAAAATTGTCCTGCATAACAACTGATATACTTCCTCTCAATTGCTTCAGTGATAATGTTTTTATATCTTTCCGGTCCAATCGAATGATGCCATCCTCGGTATCGTAAAATCTCTGCAAAAGATTTATGATTGAAGTTTTTCCAGAACCTGTTGCCCCCATAATTCCAAGTGTCTTGCCAGCCTCAATGCGAAAAGAAATATTCTTTAAAATCTCTGTATTCTGAATCCCAAATGATACGTCACAAAACTCAATCTCTCCTTTTACCTTTTCTAGACAAACTGTTTCTTCTGCTTCTTTTATTTCTGGTATCTCCTGATAAATTTTCTTTATCTTTTTATTGGAAGCAATGGCAGAAGAAAAGTCATTCATCAGCCATCCTAACATCTCCATTGGCCAGACAATATTTCTCGTATATTCCGAAAATGCTACAAGTGCACCTAATGATAAAGAACCTTTGATTACCATAAATCCACCTAAAATAATACTGACTACCGGCAAAAGCCTGCTCACAAATTGGAAAACCGGCTGATAGCGAGTTAATATTTTAGCCTGCTCCATGTTTAACTGATAATACTTCTGATTATGGGACAAGAATTTCTTAATCTCATGTTTTTCTCTGGCAAACGCTTTTACTGTCCGAACACCAGCCAGATTTTCCTCGGCAACTGTATTTAACACTGCATTCTCTTCACTAATTTGTTCATATACTTTATCTAACTTTCGTTCCATGATAACTGCTATTGCTCCAATCACCGGGATTACAATACATGGAAGAATAAACAATACTTTGTTTACCTGAAACATGCAATATAAAACGATAAAGGTATGAATTGTAACTTCAATGATAAGCATACCAACAAAACCAAGTGCATTCCATATATGGTCAATATCATCTTTTACGCGAGCCATAAGCTCTCCCGTATTTGTACGGTTAAAATAAGAAAGTGACAATGTCTGGATATGATCAAATAAATTTTTTCTCATATCTGCACCAATTTTTGAACTGACTTTATCAAATGTAAATTCTTTCAGATAGCCAAAAATACATCTGCCAAGACCAATTAAAAATATTCCGATTAAGAGTTCTTTTAACAATGAAGTCTTTCCACCAATTATGACATCATCAATAATTTTCTGAGATATGACCGGGTAAATCATATCCAGAACAATCGCTATTATCATGCAAATAATTGCAAATAAATAAGCATACCAATAATCTCTTATGTAACTACTAATCTTTTTCAAAACCTTACTTCCCTCCTAACAATCTACCTCTCCTCAATTTGCGTGCCAGATGCGTGTTGCATGCTTTTTGCAACAATACTCCTTTCGCATCTGTGCACATCCTCGCGGAGCGTTTTTGCTTTATAGGAGACGAAGTTTCCTATAAAGTAAAAAAGACTATGGTAAGATTACCATAGTCTGCATATACGATATTTTCTCCTCTCCGGCAATTTCAATTCCAATTATAAAAGCCAGATAAAAATCCAAATTTAATATTTTCTAAAAATCAGGATATATCCTTTTTATCGCAAGTTGAGGTAAACTTATACAATTGATTCGTTATTAAGTTAATTGTGTTACTTTTTAATATCATCATATTTTTTACCTCACTTTCTTTTAGATTCTTTTCAAATTATAACACAATACAATTTATTGTCAAGAAATAGATTCCATATTTATTATTTTTTTTTAATAAATTGGTCACACTTTGAACACAAATTCTTTTTATAATAAGTTATAGATTGTGTATTAAAAACACTTTCTACTCCCACCCTATTATACGCTTTGGTAATATAATTACCGAAAAAGACGAAGGTTTACCCTTCGTCTTTTTTTATAGGAAACTGTTCTCTTTAATCTTTTTTAATAATTTGTTATATTTTTGTAATAAAAAAAACACATTAATAACACAACTCATTCTTATAATACATCATAGATTGTGTTATTAAAACACTTTCTACTCCCACCCTATTATACGCTTTGGTAATATAATTACCGGAAAAAACGAAGGTTTATCCTTCGTTTTTTCTTTTTATCATAAAGGCTGACCTGTTTTCATGTTTTAACATTTAAAGCACGAAAACAGGTCAGCCTTAACTCATTTATAGAGACTCAATTACTCTAAATATAATGTTTCGTCGTCATCTAGTAACAGCTACATCGCCGACACTCTGTCCTTCATTCATTACGGGTGTTTCCTTCACCACTTTTACGTTTCGAATCATATTGTTTTTTGCATCAAGAATATAAAAGCGGAAGCCCTGATACTCAATTACCGCTTTTTCCTTATCAGCAGGCAGATGCCCCAGTAAATAAATTAACAAACCATTTAGCGTTTCAAATTCTTCTTGCTCGACTTTAATTCCAAGTTCATCTTCAATATCTTCAATTGGAGTAAGTCCCTTCATAATATAGCGCTCATTACCTTGCTTCAAAATCATATGCTCATCTACATCATATTCATCAAAAATATTCCCTACAATTTCCTCCAATATGTCTTCCATCGCTACAATACCAGCCATTTGACCATATTCATCTACCGCAACTGCCATATGTATCTTATTTCTTTGCATATTGTCAAATAAGATATCTACATTTTGAGTATCTGGAACAAAATAAGGCTCTCTTGCAATTGATTTTAAGGATACTTCCAAATTTTTTCCGCAGATATAGTATCTTGTCACATCCTTCAAATGAAGCACACCAATTATATTATCCGGTTCTTCTTCATAAAGAGGAAATCTGGAGTAACTCTCATCTAACATAAATTTAAGAGCTTCCTCAATCGTCATATCTGCATTAATGGAAATTACTTTTTTTCGATGAGTCATGATATCTTTTACTTCTTTTTCATCCAACTCAATGATGTTAGATATCATTTCCACTTCATTGTCTTCCAATACACCTTGTTCAAAACCT
Source organism: Velocimicrobium porci (assembly GCF_009696045.1). Classification (GTDB taxonomy): domain Bacteria; phylum Bacillota; class Clostridia; order Lachnospirales; family Lachnospiraceae; genus Velocimicrobium; species Velocimicrobium porci. The sequence continues at coordinate 206,787 of NZ_VUMT01000001.1, forward strand.
TCATTCACAATTGAAATAATTTCTTCTTCTGTGACATTATCTTCTAGGTCCTTTGGATTAATTCGCAATAAAACCAGTAAAAGCTTCATTGCCCCATCCAGCATTATAACAAATGGCTTTAATATACGTATAAAAAACATCATAAATCCAACTGTTTTATACGCAACCGAATCCGGATCTCTAGACGTCAAACGTGTTGGAATTACAGTTCCAATCAAAATAATGACAAATAGTAATAATATAGTAAACAATACGATAAATGCCACATTAAACCATTGGCTTCCAGTCTTCTGAAAGAAGTTTACTGCATATTTTGCATGTACAATCAATCGTGCTGAATAAATTGCTCCGATAATAACATTTACTGTAATAATTACCATTTGCGCTGTATTTATGTACCAGGATTCCTGTTCCATAAGTTTTAATACAAGTGCCGCTTTTTTGTCACTGCTTTCTTCTAGTTTCTTTCGAAATGTATTTTCATTTGCCTGTTCTAATGCCGTCTTTGCACAAGAAATTATCGCCTCAATTGCAATCAGAATGAAAAGAATTCCTATACGCAACAAGGGGTTACCATCATCCATCTTTCTTTTCTCCTTTTCTTTCCTTATGTATCCTTTTTCTTTTGTTAATCCAAAGCAAGACTAATCAATAATGCTTTGTCTATCTTTTTTAATACTTCCTGGTCTAAATGACAGACTCTCTCTTTTAACCGAGATTTGTCTATTGTCCGTACCTGCTCTAATAATATAACGGAATCTTTTACAATCGCATATCTTCCTGCTTCAATTTCTACATGGGTAGGAAGCTTTGCTTTATTCATCTTTGATGTAATTGCTGCACAGATTACCGTAGGACTATGCCGATTTCCCATATCATTTTGAATAATTAATACAGGTCGCACACCGCCCTGTTCTGACCCTACTACCGGTCTTAAATCTGCGTAAAATATATCTCCTCTTTTAATAACCATTTTTTGTCACTCTCCATCTATGGATATTGCTGATTATAGTATTACCATACTTTTCCTTTTGTATTCCATAAATGTCTGACTTTGTATATTAAAAGTTTAAATCGAACGCTTCAGAATCTGTATTATAATAATCACAAGTTCCTGCCACTTTTCCCTGATAAATATAAACTCTTGGAATTCTTTTTCCAATATCACAGGCAACTTCATAATTAAATGAACATGTCATTTTGCCAATTTCTTCCATTGAAATTGTTTCATTTCCGTCAGTTCCAACCAATATAACTTTATCCCCGGCTTTCACTTCATCGAAATCGGTTACATCAATCATAAACTGATCCATACAGACCCTTCCAATAATTGGAGCTCGTTTGCCCTGAATCAAAACGTGTCCTTGATTTGACAATGCTCTTTTATATCCATCGCCATAACCAACCGGAACAGTTGCTACCTTTGTTTTACGTTTCGTTATAAAAGTACCACCATACCCAATTGAACAACCTTCTTCCAACTCCTTCACAAAAGTAATATAAGAATAAATTGTCATTGCAGCTTTCAATGGAAGCCGTTCTTTATTTACCTCTTCTGAAGGATACATGCCATAAGTAGAAATTCCACTTCTTACCATATCAAGGTTCGCAATTGGTAAATCCATGATACCTGCACTATTTGATATATGTCTTGTTGGAACAAAAATACCAGCTTCCTTTAATCGATTTATCATCTTCATATAACGACTAAATTGCTCATTTGCAAATTCCTTATCTTTTTCATCTGCTTTGGCAAAATGACTGAAGCAACCATCAATTTCAATATTAGAAAGTTCGGAAATCTTTTTAATTTCTTCTACACTTTCCTCGTTTGGCAAAAATCCAATCCGTCCCATTCCCGTATCCAGCTTTATATGTATCCGCAACGTCTTTCCCTGTTTTTTCGCTTCCTCAGACATCGCTTTTGCCATATCATAAGTCGTTACAGCCGGCATAATATCATATTCTGCCAGACAATGATATTGCATCGCAGGTACACAACCCAATACTAAAATAGGTTTTTTGATTCCTGCATTTCGAAGCTCAATTCCCTCTTCTACAATTGCAACACCATAAGCATCTACCAAAGAATTCAGTGCTTTTGCAACCGGCACAGCTCCATGACCGTATCCATCCGCTTTGACAATTGCCATTAACTTCGTACCATCCTTTATAATCTTCTTTGTGTTTCTTATGTTATCGCAGATTGCATCTAAATTTACCTCTGCAACGACCCGATAATATTCTTTCATTTTGTTATCTCCTTTTTTAAGCCTTTTATTATGTCACTGGCTATAAGAGAATAGGTATTTCCTTCTAAAATTTCTCTGTCAGCGGCTAATCCATGTAAATATACTCCAAAAGCACCTGCCTCCAAAAGAGTTGCCTTTTGTGCAAGAAGTCCTGCTATAATCCCAGTCAATACATCTCCGGAGCCTCCTGTAGACATACCATTGTTTCCAGAACAGTTAATATATGCAACTACTCCATCCGATATAATCGTTCTGGCATCTTTTAAAACAAGACAAATTTTTTCTTTCTTTGCATATTCCATACCATAGGATACAAGGTTTGCCTTAATTTTGTCAATAGAATCACCACTTAATCTTGACATTTCTTTCAAATGCGGCGTAAAAATAAACTGTTCTCCTCTATTTTTGCTTTGAAACAATTCCTTTAAATATTGGTTTTGTGCCAACAGATTAATTGCATCTGCATCTATAATTACCGGAACCAAGGCATACTCTAACACGGTTTTCAATAGTTCCTCTGCATGCTTTTTCGTTCCAAGCCCCGGACCAATAACAATCACTGTTGCCCAATTTAATTCCTTTAAAACAGTTTCTTTTAAATCCAATCCATCTTCTATTTTATAAGTGGCTAACAGTGCCTCAGGAAGTTGTGTCTGTAAAATAATGCGGTTTGTCTCTTCTGTCATAATTTTTACAAGTCCCGCTCCTGTCCGGTAAGCGGCCTTGGCAGACAAGTAGCATGCCCCACTCATATCTTTAGAGCCGCCAATTATCAGTACTCTTCCATACATCCCCTTATTGGAATCCTTTTTTCTCTCCGGCAACATTTTTTTATCTTCCGGTTCGAGATAAAATACTTTGGGACATACAGATTCAACTGCTTTTTTAGGAAATCCAATATCGGCAACAATTACACGATTTGCATAATCACAACCCGGATAGAGAACCATGCCAATTTTCTTAATCCCAAATGTAACTGTCAAATCTGCTTTTACGGCAACTCCCATTACAGTCCCTGTATCCGCATGAATACCCGATGGGATATCAACCGAACACACCCACGATTTCGTCTGATTAATCTTCTCTATAACTTCCCTGTAGTTTCCTGTTATTTCTCTTGACAGACCAATCCCAAATATAGCATCCACTATAATAGTATATTCATTAAAATCCGTTTCGTGCTGTATTTCTACCTCAAGTCTGCGGGCAATTGATAACTGGTGTTTTGTTTCTTCAGTCGCTTTCGTTTCCTCGCCTAATAATAAAACAGAGGCTAAAAAGCCCCATTCATTCAATATCCGAGCCACCGCAACTCCATCCCCACCATTATTACCCGTACCACATACAACAAGAATCTTTTGTTGTGGATAAGAGTACTCTTTTCGCAAACAATAATCTCTCACTGCTTCCGCAACAGACATTGCTGCTTTTTCCATTAAAACAGCAGATGGAATTCCTATTGTTTCAATGGAATATCCATCAACTCTTTTCATTTCATTTTTAGTTACCAATGGTTTCAATTCACCAACGCCTCCCCGACAGCAAATGCACTTGCATACTTTTTCGTATTTGTAATCGAAACATGTATTTTAGAAATCCCCATACATTCTCCAAGTTCTTTTGCTTTTCCATATAATTTAATATAGGGCTTTCCCAATGAATCTCTAAGACATTCTATTTCAATCGGCTCGATTTTCCCGAACCCTGTGCCAAATACTTTTGCAACAGCCTCTTTGACTGCAAAATTATCTGCTGCCTTATTTCTATCTGATTGAATTAATTCTCTTTCCTCTACTGTAAAATAGCGAATTAAAAAAGACTCCTTTTCACAAGCCTTTATTACCCGCTCAATCTCAATCATATCAGTTCCGATTCCTATTATCAATCTTTTTTCTCCTGTTATCTGTCTAAATCTTCATCCAGTGCCTGCATAACACCTGCCCCAAGCAAAGAATGCATATAAGAATAAATAGAATTATTTTCCATCTCCATATCCTGTTTTTTCAAAATATTCACTTTTAACTTTTCTCTTGCATCTGCAATCCACTCTGTAAGTGCTTTTATTTCTTCCCGATTCGAATCTAACTCTTGATACCAGATTTTTAAACTTTCAATCAGTAATTCTTCATTTGCCTTTTTTATTTTGTATGGAAGCAAATTTTCCTCATCTTCGGACTGTGCAAGCTTAACATTAATTTCTTTAATTAACCTCTGACTCTTTTCCTGCTTTTTCTGTTTTAATAGTCCGGCCTCACCGGTACTTTCTCCCATATTAGAAATAATTTCTTCCATTAGACGATGCTTTAACTTTTTCATTTCCTTTTTGTCATCATTTATCTTCCCCTGATACTTAATCAGACGATTTAAGTTTTTTTCCAATTCTTTTATCTTTTGTGTTTTTTTATATTCCGGAAATAGTTCATGCCATCGTTCATCTAATACTAATATTGGAATATTACACCGACCAATCATAGATATTATATCCTGATTTAATTCCGATTCTTCTTCTCTTTTTCGCCAAACCATTCTATCACCATACCCATTATTCCGGATCTTCTTCTTTTGACTTCAAACTGTAAGAAAGACGCATAAGGCTCTCTGATAAATGTACATTTTCGGAAACAACACCCTCTGGAAGATGTAAGTCAGTTGGTGCAAAATTCCAGATTGCTTTTATTCCAAGCTTCACCAATCTTTGTGCAGTCTGTGGTGCTTTTGATTTTGGAATTGTAAGTGCTGCAATCTGCACTGAATTCTTCTTAAGAAATTCTTCTAACTCATCCATCATCATAATCGGCGTATCACGAATCGAAACACCTTTTAACACAGGATTCACATCAAAAATTCCTTTTAATACAAATCCTTTCCGCTCAAAGTCCGAATAATTTGCCAAGGCCTGACCTAAATTACCTGCACCAATAATAATCATACTGTATTTTTTGTCAAGACCTAGAATCTTTCCAATCTCTGTATGAAGATATTCTACATTATATCCATAGCCTTGTTGCCCAAATCCGCCAAAATTATTTAAATCCTGACGAATCTGTGATGCTGTTACATGCATTCTCTCACTTAATTCTTTTGAAGAAATCCGTACTACATCATTTTCAAGTAACTCTCCCAAATACCTATAATACCTTGGCAAGCGCTTAATTACCGCCAAGGAAATTCCTTTTTCACTCAATTTAATGCCTCCTAGCTTTTTTACGTATAGTTATCTCAATTTTAATTTCTAGTATTTATTATAGTAAATTGTTAAATATCTGTCAATAATAACAAAACTCTAAATATTTCTTTCTTTTTCTAAAAGGCATCTCTTTTTATATGCTTTTTATTATATCGGATAAAAAAGAAAAAAGCTTAGAGTACTACAAATGACTTGTTTATTGACACTTTTCTTTTAACTCTTTATAATTGACACAGTACATTTTTTAATTACAAGTAAAAAGGGAAGGAATAGATGCCATAGCAGGCATTGGTGAAATTATGATTTTATCATGTAAGGATATTGGAAAAACATTTGGCGTGGAAGAATTATTTTCTCATGTTTCTTTTCATATAAATGAACACGAAAAAATGGCTATCGTTGGAAGCAATGGTGCCGGAAAATCCACTTTATTAAAAATATTAGTTGGGGAACTTCCGGCTGATGAAGGAGAAGTTATCTTATCAAAAGATACGACCATCGGATATCTTGCCCAGCACCAACAGCTTTCTTCCAATCATACAATTTATGAAGAAATGCTCGAGGTAAAAAAAGATATCATCTTATTAGAACAGCAGATACGAAAGATAGAAACCGATATGAAATCCGCTACAGGAAAAGAACTGGAGCAACTGTTTGCTACGTATACACGATTAAATCATGAGTTTGAAATGAAAAATGGTTATGCTTATCAAAGTGAAATTATCGGTGTGTTAAAAGGTCTTGGTTTTTTAGAAGAAGATTTTAAATTAACTACAAACACACTTTCCGGCGGGCAAAAAACAAGAGTTGCTTTAGGAAAACTTCTTTTGTCGACTCCGGATCTTATTTTATTAGATGAGCCTACCAACCATCTTGATATGGAATCCATTGCATGGCTTGAAACATTTCTCTTAAATTATAAGGGTGCCGTTATTATCGTTGCCCATGACCGATATTTTTTAGATAAAGTTGTTTCAAAAGTCGTTGAGCTGGATCATGGCACCTGCCATGTATTTTCCGGTAATTACAGTACTTATGCGGAAAAGAAAGCAATGCTCCGTGATGCCCTGTTAAAACAATATTATAATCAACAGCGCGAAATAAAACATCAGGAAGAAGTAATCACCAAGCTCCGCTCTTTTAATCGTGAAAAATCAATTAAAAGGGCAGAAAGCCGTGAAAAGCTCCTTAATAAAATGGAAGTAATCGATAAACCAATTACCTACGAAGCAGAAATGCACCTTCATCTTGAACCAAGCATAATAAGCGGAAACGATGTTTTAACCGTAACAGATTTAAGCAAATCATTTGGTGACAACCATTTATTCTCAAACATCAGTTTTGATATTAAACGTGGAGAAAAGGTTGCTGTTATTGGAAATAACGGAACCGGTAAGACAACCATCTTAAAAATAATTAATGATTTAATTCCTGCTGATTCCGGTGAAATTAAACTTGGATCTAAAGTGAAAATCGGATATTATGATCAGGAACATCATGTACTTTCGATGGAGAAAACTTTATTTGATGAGTTACAGGATACCTACCCGGATTTAGATAATACAAAAATCCGTAATATCCTTGCAGCATTTCTTTTTACAGGTGACGATGTATTCAAACGCATTAAAGATTTAAGCGGTGGAGAACGTGGTCGTGTATCTTTAGCAAAGCTAATGTTATCCGAAGCTAATTTTTTAATCCTTGATGAGCCTACCAACCATTTAGATATTGCGTCAAAAGAAATCCTGGAAAATGCAATTAATCATTACACCGGAACGGTTCTTTATGTTTCTCATGACCGTTACTTTATCAATAAAACTGCAACGAGAATTCTTGATTTAACAAGCCGGCATTTATTAAATTATATTGGAAACTATGATTATTACATTGAAAAGAAAGATACGATAGAAAACGCATTTCTAACTTCTGACTCCGATTTAGAACAAATGTCCAATTTGGCAGATACTTCTTCCGAAAGTAAAATGGACTGGCAACAGCAAAAGGAAGAAAAAGCACGAATTCGAAAAAGACAAAATGACTTAAAAAAATGTGAAGAAGAAATTCAAAAACTAGAACAGAGAAATGACGAAATCGATTCTTTACTTGCACTGGAAGAAGTCTATACGGATGTAGGACGATTGATGGAATTAAACCAAGAAAAAAAAGAATTAGAAGAAAAACTGGAACAGTTAATGGAAACCTGGGAAGAACTGGCAGATTAAAAAACAGACAAAATCACCTCTTGATTGCAAAGTAAGGAACAACGGAAACAACTGCAAGATAACTATTACACATTTTATCTTGCAGTCATTTTCCTTGTTTTATTTCAGAATCAGTTCCACTTATTATACATGGAAATAGCTATTCCCAATAAACTCTCTGATAATCGAATTCTTAGGTACATCCTCACTATTTACCCCGACAAAGTAATCTAAAAACTTCAATATTCTCTTTGCCTCCATATAAGAAGGGTCATCTTCATTAATACCAAATAAAATCGGCTCAGCATATTGCTTTAACACTGCTAACTCATAAATTAATGCGGAATTAAACATAACATCCGCAGACTCTTGAAATGGGAAAATATACTTTTCTTCTCCTGCACGAACGGATTTCCACATTGCAATTGTACTGGAAGCAGAAGTCCCTCTTGTTCTGGCATCTCTTACCATTCTTCGAATCAGTCTTGCATCTGATGTAGAAATCTGATTATGCTCGTCTACATTCAAAGCTGTTAAAGCACTAATATAAATTTTAAATTTGCTCTTAGACGGCAAACTATATGACAACTTATCATTTAAGCCATGAATTCCTTCTATTACTAAAATATCGTCTTTACCAAGCTTTTTATATCTTCCTTTATATTCCCTCTTTCCTGTCTTAAAGTTGAAAGTTGGAAGTTCTACTGTTTCACCGTTTAAAAGAGCCATCATATCTTTGTTAAATTGCTCTACGTCAATTGCCTCTAAACATTCAAAATTATAAGTTCCATCTTCATTGAGTGGTGTATCTTCTCTATTTACAAAATAATCATCTACTGCAATTGGATGCGGTTTTAATCCAAACGTCCTAAGCTGGATTGACAAACGATGAGAAAAAGTAGTTTTTCCTGATGAAGATGGTCCTGCAATCATAATAAATTTTTTATCTCTCTGCTTCGCAATCTGTTCCGCAATTTCACCGATTTTCTTTTCCTGCAATGCTTCCTGTACAAGCATTAAGTCACTGATATCCCCTTCTGCTATTACATCATTTAAAGAACCAACATTTTCAATTCCAAGTGTCTTGCCCCACTCAGTTGCTACACGCAATGTCTGAAATAACTTTTCCATTGGAACAAATGGTGGAACTTCCTTCGGATTTTTTTTCGTAGGAAGCTGCAATATAAATCCACCCTCATGTTCATATAATTGAAAATACTTCAAAACTCCTGTACTTGCAGGCATGTATCCAAAATAGTAGTCTTCAAATCCATCAAGATTATATATATTAGTAGCAGAGGTTCGACGATACCGAAATAGTTTCTCTTTATCATACATACGATAATCATGAAATTTTTTTCTTGCCTGTGATGTATGTATTGTATATTTTTTAAAAGGATAATCCGCCTCGACAAGTTTTCTCATCCAATCTGCTACCTCATCTAATAACTTTTGAGTAACTGCTACATCTCCTTGAATTGTTCCATAAAATCCAGCTCCCAAAGAATGTTCCATCGAAACTTTCTCAATTTTCTCCTGCCCTACAATATGATAAATTGATTTTACAAGCATCATAATCATACCACGACAGTAAGTTTTAAATCCATCCGGGTGAGCAGTTGTAATAAATTCAACCTTTACATTATCTTTCGCTTCATTTGATAACTCCCTTAAACGCCCATTTTCCAACACTAAAATAATATCATTTTCATACTTTGGCTGCATATCTTTGCTGATTTCAAAATATGTGCTGCCTTTTGGATATTCCTTTTTTGTTCCTTTTACCATAAGCGTTACCGTTTCCATACCGTTTCTCCTTTTATTCTTTATAGTATTCCAACGCTTCTTCCATATATGCCAAATCCAGTTTTAATTCTTCCAATCGTTTTTTATTTCTATCATAAGACTGCTTATCTAATTCCCCTATTACATTAGAAAAACTATTTTTACCATAAAGCAAAAATTCCTTTAACACTGGATTTTTTGCTTCTAATAATATTTTTCCATAACGATAAAATACTTCTTTTTTATATTGTTCTCTTCCTTTTCTCGCTTTAATCGCAGTATAATGCTTTCCATCTTCGGTAAGCATGTCTTCCGCAATAATAGAAAATCCCAATTTATGAACACATCGTCTTACATTATCTATCTCAGATTGTGGCTGTAATATCAGTTCAGAGGCGTCTTTTACCACTTCTTCACTATCCGTTAAAATCTTTACAATTAATCCTCCACCCATACCACTAATTAAAATTGTATCCGCCTCTCCCTTTTTTAGCTCCCGAGCCCCATCAGAAAGACGTGTCTTAATCTTTTGTTCATAACCATACCTTTTAATATTGTCCTTTGCACGTTCAAGCGGTCCTTCATTAATATCCATTGCAATTGAAGCTGTCGCCTTCTTTTGCTCTATCAGATAAATTGAAGTATGTGCATGATCACATCCAATGTCTGCGATTCTATTTCCTTCTGTCACAAAATCTGCAACCATAGTAAGTCGTTTTGATAACTGCATCTCTCTTATATTCCCTTTTCTAACTCGTTTTACTCTAAATAATCTTTAAGCTTTCGACTCCGGCTTGGATGTCTTAATTTTCTTAAGGCTTTAGCTTCGATTTGACGAATTCTTTCTCTTGTAACATTGAATTCTTTTCCAACTTCTTCCAGCGTTCTTGCACGACCATCATCCAGTCCAAAACGCAACCGAAGTACTTTTTGTTCCCGTTCCGTTAACGTTCCAAGCACTTCTACTAATTGCTCTTTTAATAAAGTAAAAGCGGCTGCTTCTGCAGGTACCGGAACATTATCATCCTGAATAAAATCACCAAGATGGCTGTCTTCTTCCTCGCCAATTGGAGTTTCCAAAGAAACCGGTTCTTGAGAAATTTTTTGGATTTCACGTACACGCTCAAGTGGCATGTGCATTTCTTTCGCCACCTCTTCTAATGTCGGTTCTCGTCCAAGCTCCTGCAATAATTGTCTTTGTACACGAATTAACTTGTTAATTGTTTCTACCATATGAACCGGTATTCGGATTGTTCTCGCCTGATCTGCAATTGCCCTTGTAATTGCCTGACGAATCCACCATGTTGCATACGTACTAAATTTGTATCCTTTGCGATAGTCAAATTTTTCAACTGCCTTAATTAATCCCAAATTCCCCTCTTGGATTAAATCTAAAAACAACATTCCTCTTCCTACATAACGTTTGGCTATACTAACAACAAGACGAAGGTTTGCTTCTGCTAGACGTTTTTTGGCACTCTGATCCCCCTCTTCCATTCGTTTCGCCAATTCAATTTCTTCATCTGCACTTAACAATGGCACTTTTCCGATTTCTTTTAAGTACATACGAACCGGGTCTTCAATACTGACACCTTCCGGAACCGATAAATCAATATTTTCTAAATCCTCTTCATCTTCCGCTTCCAGAATAATATCCTCATCTGAAACATCATCATTAATCCGAAGAATATCTACCCCCTTCGATTCCAAATACTCATAAGTTTTTTCAATCATTTCAGGATCTAAATCCATGTCCTTAAAGAAATCATTTACTTCCTGTACTTCTAATACATTTTTCTTTCTCTTGGCCAACTCCAAAAGTTGTCTTAGCTTTTCCGTAAATTTTGCCATTTTCTCGTCCATAATAACCTCCTACATTTTCTCTGTCACGTTGTTATCAGTACTTTTCTATATAATCTTTCCATCCTATAAAGAAATATGCAATTTTTGCAATTCCCCCTGTTCTTTTATTATTTTTTGCAGTTGTGCAATATCAGTTGCATGCCTACTCTCATAATCCAAACTATATTTTTTAATACGTCTGACAATTTCATTTAATGCTTTTTCTCTTTCCAACTGATTCATCCCCTCCTGAAGGCTTGTACTAAATAAAGATGCCACTTCATTTTGTTCCTCTTTGCTTTCAAAATAATTAATAATTTTAGCAGGAACAACATTATGATCTGTTTCATATTGTTGAAACAGCATGTCAGCAACCTGATGATATAGTTCTTCTTTAAAATCATTTGGAGTAATAATATTTCTTATTTTCGAAAATAAAGAAATATCTTCAATCAACCATGTCAACAGCATCTTTTGTGCCTGAACAAATCCATCTTCCCGTTTTTCCCTTTTTTCTCTGTTATTTCTATTATATTCTTCCCTGTTAATCCCTACAACAATCTGTGAACCATATTTATTTACCAGCTTACGCAAATCCTCAAATGCTATATTATATTTACGCGCGATTGCCTCAATATATATATTACGTTCAATCTCTTCTTTAAATACTAGGAGTTTTTGAGCTGTTTCATTAAAAAATTTCGTTTTTTCCTCCGGATCTGACATATCATGCTCCCGCTCTAATACTTCAATTTCAAAATAAAAACTGTTTTTTGCCTGTTCAATCCGTTTTTCATATTCCTCTTTTCCAAGTGCCTTTATAAACTCATCCGGGTCTTTGTAAGGCCGCATGTCAATAACCTTTGCTGTAAGCCCGGCCTCTTTTAAAATAGGAATCGCCCGCAATGCGGCTTTTGTACCGGCACCATCACTGTCATAAGATAAAAAGACTTCATCCGTATAGCGTTTTAATAAGCTTGCCTGCAAACCTGTAAATGCCGTTCCAAGAGAGGCTACCGCATTATTAAAGCCTGCCTGATGCAGGGCAATTACATCCATATAGCCTTCGCATAAAATAATATAATTTTTTCTGGAAATTCTTGCGAGATTCAATCCATACAAATTACGGCTCTTATCAAATATCTTTGTTTCAGGAGAATTTAAATATTTTGGCATACCATCTCCCATTACACGTCCTCCGAATCCAATAACCCGGTTATTCACGTCCATAATAGGAAACATTACACGGTTCCAAAACTTGTCATTTGCACCTTTCGCCTCATCAATTGTAACAAGTCCCGACTCTTTCAAAAGATTGTCTTCATATCCTTTTTGTTTTAAATATTGGTACAAATCATCACTGTACTTATTCGAATATCCCAGTCCAAACTTTACAATTATTTCTTCTGACAGCTGACGATTAGTCAGGTAATCATGGGCAGGTTTTCCTCTATCAGATTTCAACTGAACATAAAAATACTTAGCAGCCTCTTTATTTACCTCTAAAAGTCTTGACTTAAAATCTGCTTTTTTTCTCTCTTCTTCCGAATATTCAACTTCCGGAAGTGAAACTCCGGCCCGTTGTGCTAAATAACGGATTGCCTCTAAAAAATTATAATTTTCATATTCCATTATAAATGTAATAACATTTCCACCAACACCGCATCCAAAACAATGATACATCTGTTTCGCACCACTGACAGAAAAAGAAGCTGTTTTTTCACTGTGAAATGGACATAAGCCCATATAGTTGCTTCCTTTTTTCTGTAATTTTACATAAGAGCCAATTACATCTACAATATCATTTCTTTGTCTTATTTCTTCAATTAATTCCTCTGGATAAAACATAGTTCCTCCATTTTCTTTTTTTATAATACATCCCAAAATACAGGTATTTTTATTTCTTTAAATTTTGCAATCGCATATCGATCTGTCATTCCTGCAATATAATCACATACCACCCGTTCCTCTGACTCTCCATTCTTTCTCAGAATAATATATTCTTCCGGAAGCAAATCAAAGTGGCTCATATAATATTCAAATAATTCGATAATCATATCTTCTGCCTTATGCTCTTGTCCTTTTGCAATCGGATTCGTGTATACATGATCAAACATATATTTCCGTAAAAGAAACATTGCCTCTTCCACTTCATTTGACATCTCAACATCCCGTTTGCCATCACTATGTATTATAATATCATGAACCAATGTATTCAACCGTTCCCTGCAGGAGAATCCTAATATTTCATGAAAATAAGTTGGAATATCCTCTTCTCTTATAATATGCCCACGGATTGCATCATCAATATCATGATTAATATAAGCAATTTTATCCGACAGGCGAACAACCTTTCCTTCTAACGTTGACGGCATCCCGACTGTCTGATGATTTTTTATACCATCTCTTACTTCCCATGTAAGATTCATTCCCTGCCCATTTTTCTCCAGTTTTTCCACAATGCGAAGGCTTTGTAATTGATGAGAAAAACCAACACTGGAAATCATATTCAATGCACGCTCCCCTGTATGCCCAAATGGGGTATGACCTAAGTCATGTCCAAGGGCAATCGCCTCTGTCAAATCCTCATTCAACTTTAATGCCTTTGCAATTGTCCTTGCAATCTGAGCCACCTCTAACGTATGTGTTAAACGTGTCCGGTAGTGATCTCCCTCCGGTGCTAAAAAGACTTGTGTTTTATGTTTTAAACGCCGAAATGATTTACAATGTAATATTCGATCCCGATCTCTTTGATAACTTGGTCTGATATCACATGGTATTTCATTCTTTTCCCTTCCTTTTGTTTCATCACTAAAAGAAGCATACGGGCTCAAGAAATCATGTTCTCTTTGTTCCATCATTTTTCGAATATTCAAATGCTCCATAAACTCTCCATTCGTTCAAAAATTACTTACTACTATTAATATTAGACTTTTTTTATGAATTTCCTTTTTTGTACACATATTTTTTTCAGTTTATGAGTCGCTATACAAAAAAATAAAATTTCTTCGGTCTTTCTTAAATCACAAAAATGGTTGTCACAAAATAGGAAACAAATATTTTGCAACAACCATTTCTAAAATTTAATACTTCTGCTCTCTGTCAGAACATGGCTTGCTGCAACCACTGCAGCCACAGCCACAACCTTTTCCATTTTTTATATCTGATATCTTTTTTCGAACAACCCATGCCGAATAACTCACTATTCCAAGCAAAACAAGAATTTCTATTATTTTCAAAGATAAGTACTCCTCTCTAAAAAATTAAGCTTCCAACCTGATATACCAAAACAGCCACAAACCATGCAACAATCAATTGAAAAAATGCTGCAAACATCGCCCATTTTGTAGAATTTAATTCTTTGCGAATCGTTGCAATTGTAGCGACACATGGAGTATACAAAAGACAAAATACCATTAACGCATAGGCATTCACTGCCGTAAATCCGGCTCCAGACAATACTGAATTCATTGCCATCATGCCTTCTTTCGAATTAATCGTTCCAACATTTAATAAAACGGTTAAACTAGAAACAACAACCTCCTTTGCCGCAATACCAGAAATCAAAGATAAACTAATCTGCCATAATCCAATACCAGCAGGTGCCAAAATTGGGACAAACCATTTTCCAATAATTGCTCCAAAACTTTGGCTCATGTCCGTTGTAAGTCCATTCGGTCCAAAGTTAAGAATTGCCCAGACAACAATGGAAGCGACAAAAATCGTAGTACCTGCTTTTGTCAAATAATCCTTTACCTTTTCCCATACATAAATAAAAATAGAATGTACATTTGGTGCTTTATATTCCGGTAATTCAATCAATAATGTATTAATTTCTTTCTTCTTTTCGAACGTATTCATAATAAGAGCAATAACAATGCCTACAACTAATCCAAGTACATACATAGAATAA
Source organism: Velocimicrobium porci (assembly GCF_009696045.1). Classification (GTDB taxonomy): domain Bacteria; phylum Bacillota; class Clostridia; order Lachnospirales; family Lachnospiraceae; genus Velocimicrobium; species Velocimicrobium porci. The sequence goes on from NZ_VUMT01000001.1 coordinate 221,967, forward strand.
GCTGCAAGTGCCGCATGTTTTTCAAAAAATAATTGAGAAAACAAAACATAAATCGGAAGTCTTGCACTACAGGACATAAAAGGAGTAATCAATACCGTTTTAAGCCGGTCTTTCGGATCTTCCAATGCCCGTGAAGCCATTACTGCCGGAACCGTACAGCCAAATCCTAAAAGCATAGGAATAAATGCACGACCAGACAATCCAATTTTCCCCATAAGTCCGTCCATAACATAAGCGACCCTAGACATATATCCACTGTCCTCTAACACAGCCAGTGCAAGAAACAGCATAAAAATATTTGGAAGAAATGATAAAATACCTCCAACACCGGCAATAATTCCGTCCACAATCAGCGAAGTAAATACTTCCCCTGCCCCCATCCAAGAAAGTGCAAACAAAACCGTGTTCGAAAAGTTCTCTAATGCAATCTCAAAAACTCCTTTTAGTGCATCTCCAACAGTAAACGTAAGGAAAAAAACAATTCCCATAATTCCAAGAAAAATAGGCATTCCCCAAAAACGATTTGTAAGAATGTGATCTACCCGATCCGTTGCTTTCGCTTTAGAAGCCTTATTCACAACAACCTCTTCTATAATCTCTTCAATAAAATCATATTTCTGATTAATAATATCCGTTTCATAAGAACGATCCACAATATCACTTAAATCCAGCGGATATTTTCCCATAATCTCTTCATCCTGCTCCAGCATTTTAATCGCATGCCATCTTTCGTTCTTCAGGTCAGGATAAGCTTCCTTTAGCCTTGCTGAAATTTCATCAATCTTATCTTCAATCTCATCACTGTATACAACTGCATATTCCGAGTGATGCTGATGGCGATGCTTTCCACTTTTCTCCTCATCCATCATATAATGATGATGCTCCAAATTACTGTCACTTATCTTCGCCTTATGATGAGCCACTGTATGCATCAAAATATCTAATCCCGTCTTCTTTCTTGCCGAAACCGGAATGCAGGGAACACCAAGCATTTCAGGAAGTCTGTGCAAATCAATCTCCATTCCTCTTTCTTCCACAATGTCCATCATATTTAATGCTAAAATAACAGGCTTCCCAAGCTCAATCAATTGCAGAGTCAGATAAAGATTTCTTTCTAAAGAAGAAGCATCTGCAATATCAATAATTACATCAACTTCATCATCCAGAATATACTGTCTGCTTAATTTTTCCTCCATTGTATAAGAAGTAAGGCTATAAATTCCCGGAAGATCCACAAGCTTAAACTTATGCTCATGGTACTTCATTGCACCTTCTTTTTTTTCAACAGTAACTCCCGGCCAATTGGCAACCTTTAGTTTTGCTCCCGTATACGCATTAAAAAGCGTCGTCTTACCACAATTGGGATTTCCAATAAAGCCGACATTTAACTCTCGTTCCATTAATCCTACACCCCCTCAATAACAATAGAAGCTGCAATCTTCTTTCCAATCGCCAGCCTGGTCCCACGAACCATAAATATAACAGAACCACTTTTCTTATTATTTAACACTTTAATCGTAGTCCCTTTCGTAAGACCAAGTGCCTCAAGACGAATCTGCGTCATTCCATTCAGCGTTAAATCTTCCACCTTATAACTCTCTCCAATTTTTCCTTCTAGTAATGTCATATATTCCACTCTTTCTCAAACGAAGTATGTTTATTGATAATAATTATCATTTACAATATAAGAATATAATGCTTTATCTGATTTGTCAATGGAAGATTTAAAACCTACTGCTCCCTTTCTATTTTAGAAAAGACACATCCACAATAATCCTGTCGATACAAATTATAATCTTTTGACAACTCAATTGACCGTTTATACCCATTCCTCTTCTTAAAGTCAGAAGGCAAAAAAGCTATCTGATACTCCTCCTGAAGCCGAAAACCAATTTCATTTAGCTTCGCCGCATTTTTATGAGGGCTAATGGACAACGTTGTAGTAAAGTAATCAAATCCTCTCGCCTTAGCTTCCATCGCAGCCTCCCGTAATCTCAATTCATAGCACCGGAAACATCGCTCTCCCCCTTCCGGAACCTTTTCCAAGCCTTTCGCCATATCAAAAAACACTTCCGGATGATACTCCCCTTCCACAAAAGAAACCTTATGTGCCACAGGAAGCTCTCCAATCAATCGAATCTGCTCTAAAACCCTCTTCTGATACTCCTCTTTTGGTGAGATATTCGGATTAAAATAAAAAACTGTAATATCAAAAAAATCAGCCAAATACTCCAGACAATAGCTACTGCATGGAGCACAACAACTATGCAAAAACAAAGACTTAACTTCACCCGTCCCCAAGTTCTGCTCAATAATCTTCTCTAATTCTTTCTGGTAATTCACCTGTACTTTATTCAAAACATTCTCAATCCTTCCTAACTTAAAAATTACTCTTCCCCCATTATACCTTCAAGCTATCTTAAAAACCACCAAAAATTATTTTCTGTTTTTTTTCAAAAATCTGAAGACAATCCACCTACACTCTCGTTATAATAAATGAAAACAACAGAGGAGGTGGAAATAATCAAATCAGAAGACCAGCAGTTGTCAGAATGGATTGACCAATATGAAAACTTAATTTTCTCAATATGTTATAAGCTAACCAATAATTATTTTGACGCTGAAGACCTAACACAAGAAACGTTTCTTTTGGCTTACCAGCACCTTTCCACCTTTGACGGCAATAATGAACGAGCCTGGATTTCCAAAATAGCCACAAACAAATGTCTTGACTATTTAAAATGTGCAAAACGGCGCTCCCTTCCTACAGAGGATACTTATTTTAAGGCAATGAAAAGCAACTTACCAACACCGTTAGAGAGCGTATTAGAAACGGATACCAAAAGCCGTTTATTATCCACCTGTCAATCCTTAAAAGACCCTTACAGGCAAGTTGCAATTGATTATTTTTATAAGGAAATGACTGCAAAAGAAATGGCAAATCAATATGGAAAAAACTTAAAAACCATACAGACACAAATCTATCGTGCAAAAAGTATGATGAAAAAGCTGTGGGGAAAGGAGATGGAATATGAGTCAAAATAACACACATATCACACAAGAAGAATTAACACGATTTCATAATAATAGGCTGTCAGAACAGGAGCTTACCACCTTCCTGCAACATATTGCAGAATGTACTTATTGTGCAGATCAATTTGCCGAGAGCTTCGAACCAGTCCTCATTCCTGCACCTGCCAATCTAAAAGAACAGATTCTGACAAAGGCAAAACAAAAAGAGCGGATTTCCAAACCATTCAGGCAAGTTTCTGCCAAGAAACAATTTTTCTTATACAGTACAAAAGTATGCGTTGCAATGTGCGGAGCACTTATTTTATTATTTACAATTTCATCTGGAAGCAGACCAACCATACAAGCTCTAAAAGAAAAGAAAGCATCGGTACAAACACAGAAGGAATTAGAAACAACAAAATCATTTACTTCTTCGATTAATACTTCGATGAATGCTTTCGCCACACAAATCAACAACCATATGAGTTCAATTGTTTCTGACACTGCAAGGGAAAAAAACGCTCAGTAGAAAATAAATGAAACCGTAACATCCTAAGATTAAAAGAATAAAAAAGAAAGGATATATGCAGCTACCACCTTTTAATCTTATTCAAGGACAAAATCACTTATATTTTATAGTAATGCTGCATTGGTACTATCATGGTAAAAAGAAAAAGCAAATTTTTAACGTTCTGGCTCTCTATGATTCCGGGCGTCGGACAAATGTATCTTGGATTTATGAAACAGGGACTTTCAATTCTTACGGCTACCTGCCTATTGTCTTTTCTTTCCATTTGGTTGGAAATAGGAGCATTAATGATTTTTTTTCCAATCATATGGTTTTATAGCTTTTTTGATGCGATTAACAAGAACTCCATGTGCGATGAGGACTTTTATGCACTAGAAGATGATTACTGTTTCCACTTAGAAGAAATATCAGCTTTACTCGCTCGAATAATACACGGAAAACAAAAACTCATTTTAGCAATTCTCCTCATTTTTGTTGGTGCAGATATTTTGCTGAAAAACTTCATGTATTATCTTAGAATACTATTTGGCTGGGATTTTGTAAATGTACTTGACATGTATATCGGAAGACTTCCACAACTGTTATTTGCATTATTTATTATTTTAGTCGGTATTTCTTTAATTAAAGGGAAAAAAATCGAATTGAAACAGTTAGAAAATAAGGAGGATAATCATGAAAACGCATAAAATTGGAACATTTACTTTAGGAATTACACTGATTTTGTTTGGAATTTTATTTCTTCTTCATGTTTTTGCAATTCCGATTTCCTATGAGCTTATTTTAAAGCTCTGGCCAATTATGTTCATTTTTCTAGGGACGGAAATACTATATCACTACTTTCGATTTCGTGATGAACCATTATCAATCAATGGTGGCTCCATCTTTATCTTGTTTCTAGTTGGTTGTTTTTCCGCTTTTATGGCATTTGCAGAATTATTCTTCGAATATACAAAATCCGCTTCCGTTTATTGGTAAGATTTCATTTACTGCCATTCAAAATTAATGGTGATTAACCTAATAAGGATGTGACTAAATTAGGAAAGTAACTCTTCCTAATTTAGTCACATCCTCTTATTTTAATAAGAAACAATACCTGCTAGTTATTATTCATACTCCCACTTCTATAACCTTCCAAATCCAATGTAATATAAGAAAATCCCAATTCTTTCATGTAATCTGTAACTTCCGTCTGTATTCCATTCGAAAAAAGCCTGTCCTGTTCCTCTGGCAAAAGTTCAAGTCTTACCAAACGATTGCTTGGATAAACTCTCACTCGCATTTGAGAAAAACCTTTTTCTCTTAAAAAACGTTCTGCTTTTTCCACCTTACAAAGCAATTCTTTTGTAATCGTTTCTCCATAAGGAATACGACTTGCAAGACATGCAAATGATGGTTTATTCCAAGTTGCAAGTCCAAACTTTCTTGATAAATACCGAATCTCATCTTTTGTCAACTGACAGACTCTTAAAGGACTAAGTATTTTTTCTTCCTCTAATGCTTTTCTTCCCGGTCGGTAATCTCTCTCATCATCTAAATTAGTTCCTTCCACTACAAGCGAAATTCCATACTTTAAAGCTGTCTGCTTCATTTGTTTCATCAATTCCGTTTTGCAATAATAGCAACGTTCTTTCGGATTTTGAACAAATTCCTTTACCGAAAACACATTAAAAGGAATCTTAACAAGATTGATTTTCTCTTTTTTGCAAAACTGTTCTGCCTCAAACTCCTCTTCTTTTGTCAATACATCACTTATTGCTATAAATGCGACTACATTTTCTCCCAAAACCTCTTTAGCAGCTTTTAATAAAAAAGTAGAGTCAACACCGCCGGAAAAAGCTACCGCAATTTTTTCAAGTGATAATAAATAGCTTTTTAATTTTTCATATTTTTCTTCTGCATTTTTCTCTAATACAGAAACCAATTTTTTATTTTCCATAACCAATTAAATTAATTCCTTCTTGTTTTAAACGTTGACAAATAGAAGCAATCGGAAATCCTACGACATTGTAATAGTCGCCTTCTAATCTTCCGATATATGGAGAAAATTTACCTTGAATTGCATAGGCTCCCGCTTTATCGAGTGGCTCTTTTGTAGCCACATAAGCCTCAATCTCTGTCCTACTCATTTTCAAAACAGAAACCTTTGTTCCAACAGAAAAATTAATTTTCTTTATTTCATCTTTTGTTTGAATTACCAATGCAACACCTGTATATACCTCATGTGTTTTTCCCTGAAGTTCTTCTAACATACGACACGCGTCTTCTTCGCTTTTTGGTTTTCCAAGAATCTTTCCCTCGCTCGCAACTACAGTATCTGCCCCAATCACAAGCACATCATTCTGCTCCTTTAATTCTTCAAAAACTGCGGATGCCTTCATCAGTGATAGTTCTTTTACTACTTCTTCCGGTACTGTACTTGTTATCACCTCTTCTTTCTTACAAGCCTTTACCTCATATTCCGCTTCAATTAAATCCATAATCTCTCTTCTTCTTGGTGAACCTGATGCTAATACTATTCTCATTGACTTAACTCCTCTATTAATTCTTCTTTCTTGTTATCTTTTCCCAATTTCTTTCATATTAAAAGCTTAGCTATAACGATTAATCCAATTTGACTTTTTCGAATAAATAAAAACTGTTATGATTGCTGTAATCCAGCTTACCGGATATCCCCAAAGAACCGTATCTAATTTATGAATAACCGGCATCATCGCAAAAATCCAAACCATACGAACACCGCATAAGTTTGCAACCATCATAACCATTGATGCAAATGGTTTTCCTGCTCCACGAAATGCTCCGCAATATACATTAACAATCGCAATAAATATATAAAATGGTACTAAAATATGCAGCATAATCATTCCATTATTTATTACATTTGCTTCTTTTGTAAAGAAAGATAAAATATTTTCTCCAAACACAAATAAAATAATTGACATTATTAATACGTAACTCGCACTGATTATGTTAGTAACACGGATTCCCTTCTTAACACGATCGGTTTTTCCGGCACCAATATTTTGTCCGACAAATGTCATGATTGCCATACTAAAACTCACAATCGGAAGCATAACAAAACCATCTATTTTTGTATAAGCACCACAACCAGCCATTGCCGAGTCACCAAAACTGTTAATATTTGCCTGTACAATGACATTGGATAACGATACAATCGAGTTCTGAATTCCTGTCGGAACACCATAAGCAATAACTCTCATTGCCATACGCCTGTCAATCTTTAATTGTTTTGGAATAATCCGAAAGCTCCCTTTGCTCTTCATTAACTTAATCATAACGCAAAGGCAAGAAACTGCCTGAGAAATTACTGTGGCAATTCCAACACCTTCAACACCTCTATGAAGAACTACAACAAAAACAATATCTAATACAATATTAACAACGGACGCAACACATAGGTAATATAACGGATTTTTTGAATCTCCAACCGCACGTAAAATTCCTGCTCCCATGTTATAGACTAAGTTAAATACACTTCCTAAGAAAAAAATTTTTAAATATAAAACAGAACTAGACATAACGGATTCTGGTGTACCCATAAGCCGAAGCAGTGCAGGTGCAAAAAGGATTCCTACAATCGTTAAAATAAGCCCTCCAATAATACTTAATGTAATCGAGGTATGTACTGCCCATCTAAGCTTTTCTTCCTTTTGACCACCATAATACTGAGCTATTAAAACACCTGCACCAGTAGCAATTCCAACAAATAATCCTACAATTAAATTAACTAGCGAACCACTTGAACCTACCGCTGCCAGTGCCTCTTTTCCAACATAGTTACCTACCACGATAGAATCTACCGTGTTATATAATTGTTGAAATACATTTCCGATAATTAAAGGAATGGAAAAGAAAATAACTTGTCTCCATATATTTCCTTCTGTCATCAATATGTCTTGTTTCTTTTGTTCCACACGGATGCCTCCTTTTTTACTTCAAATCAACTTTCTCTGCCGTAAAAAATATCTTAGTAAAATAACTTCTATTCTAATATTCTAACACACTCAAAAATGAATTGAAATGATGAAAGTATACAACAAAAAACTATTTTATAGTAACTTTTCCATTAATAATACAAAAGATGAAAGAAACAAGCATCTATCTAAGCTATTACTTCAGACACGAATAAATTGCATTCAGCAAGCTATACTTTCCATTTGAAGAGTCTTGCGTAATTTCCCAAATCATAACACCGCCAAAATTGTCCAAAGCATAATTTGTCTTTTTCTTTATTGTATTCACACCATTATAATACACTTTTGTTCCATTAAAGGTTGCAGTATCCGATTTATACGCATTTTTATCTGCTTCCAATAACTCTTCATATGTAGCCCAAGTTGGTCTTCCATAAAACGGAACTCCAAGTACAATCTTCCCGGCCGGTACTCCTCTCTTCTTTTTCCAATAGTTACCACATTTTTTTGCATAAGAATATGGTGAATGATATCTTCCATCTCCCCCATCATATGCCATTACATTTATCCAGTCTAGTTCATTTAAAACCTTATCTGTTTGTGCCTTCGAATCATAATAAGCCGCTCCTAATTGATTTACTCCACCTAATATAGCTGCTGTAAACAATTTATCCTGACTATGAAGCTTTTTACCTAAATATAACATAAAGGCTTCATACTGATTCTTAGTTGTATCCGTTCTTGGATGCTCCCAATCCATATCAATTCCATCAAACCCATACTTGTTACACATATTAATAATTGACTTTGCCAATTTTGCCCGTTTTTTTTCTGTATTCGTTGCTTCTTTAAAAACCGGTTCCAGTTCAGCATCATTATAACTCCATCCACCTACTGACAGTAACACCTTTACTTTTTGTTTATGTGCCTCTTTTATCAATTGCTTTGCCAGCTCCTCCTGCTCCAATTTTCTTAAATTTCCCTCTCTTGTCGGAATTGCAAACGCATAATTCACATGTGTAACCTTATTAAACTGTAATTTCCTTAACTGATTTCCTTTCCAATATGGATAATAGGCAACTACTTTAAAATTTTTTTTTTCATTTTGATTCGCTTCCGATTTGTTCGATAATACAACCATACATACACTTGTAGCAATTACCAGAACAGCAACTAAACCTGTAAGCATTTTTTTTCGATTATTCATATTATCTCCCCTTATCTTATTTATATTATGATGTTTATTTTGACCCCTGATACCTACGGATGACTACGCACTTTGTGGTATCATATTATAACTATTTTTATTCTACCATATATTATACAGTTTTGGAAAAATTTCTTTTGCTTTCTCAAAAAACGCTTGACTTTACTTTGGTAGCGTGTTAGCATGTTAGCATAATAACTTGACTAAAGCACAGCAAAGGAGATAGCATTTATGAAAAAATTAACAGTATTTTTACTTACATTAGCAATAGCTTTATCACTTACTGCATGCGGAGGTACTTCCGGCTCTACGAATCAGACAGATATGGAATACGTAAAAGAGAAAGGAACCCTAGTTGTTGGTATAACTAACTTTGCCCCGATGGACTATAAAGGCACTTCTGGCGAATGGATTGGATTTGATGCAGATATGGCAGGTGCATTTGCAAAGTCCCTTGGTGTTGAGGTCAAATTCGTTGAGATTGACTGGGATAATAAAGTTCTGGAACTTGACGGAAAAACAATCGACTGTGTCTGGAATGGTATGACACTTACTCCTGAAGTTACAAACTCAATGGAATGCTCTAATGCTTATTGCAACAACGCACAGGTCGTTATCGTTCCTTCCAATATGTTTGATAAATACCAGACTGTGGATGACCTTACTGATTTAGCATTTGCGGCCGAAGCAGGGAGTGCCGGAGAAGCCGCACTCAACGAACTGGAACTAAACGTTACTCCTGTAAAAACCCAGTCAGATGCCCTCATGGAAGTAGCAGCCGGAACCTCTGATGCAGCAGTCATCGATTCACTCATGGCAGCCGCTATGGTTGGTAAAGGGACCAGTTACTCGGACCTGACTTATACAGTAGCACTTAAAAATGAAGAATATGGCGTCGGTTTTCGTAAAGGTTCTGACCTTGCAGACGCTCTCAATGATTTCATTGCAGCAAGCTATGCAGATGGTTCTATGTTAAAATGTGCAGAATCTTATGGAGTTCAGGCAACTCTCATTGAACAATAAAACATATCAGAAAGAATGGAAAGTATTATGAAACAAATATTAGAACAACTGCCGATCGTCATTGGTGCTTTGAATGTCGGCTTTATACAAACCTTAAAACTATTTTTCATCACGCTTATTGGTGCATTTCCTCTTGGACTTATTGTTGCATTTGGAGCAATGTCCCATTTCAAGCCACTTAGTTATTTTACAAGAATTATCGTCTGGATTGTAAGAGGTACCCCTCTGATGCTTCAGCTTTTAATCATTTACTACTTCCCTGGCCTGGTTCTGAATACACCAATCTGGGGAAGCGGTGAATCGGGACGATTCGCAGCCGCTTCAATCTCTTTTATTTTCAACTACGCCTGCTACTTTTCCGAAATTTACCGCGGAGGAATTCAAAGCGTTCCCGTTGGGCAACAAGAAGCCGGTCTGGTGCTTGGTATGACAAGAAGTCAGATTTTCTTCAAAATAACCCTGCTTCAAATGCTCAAACGTATCGTTCCGCCAATGTCAAATGAAATCATTACGCTTGTAAAGGATACTTCCCTTTCCCGTATCATCGCACTTCAGGAAATCATCTGGGCAGGTCAGGCATTTATGAAAGGCTCACAGGGTATTTCCGGTGCTATCTGGCCATTATTCTTTACTGGTGTATATTACTTAATTTTCAACGGTATCCTTACGATTCTTCTCGGACGTTTGGAGAAAAAACTGGATTATTTCCGATAGGAGGAGCATAAAACATGGCAATTTTAGAAGTACATAATATTTACAAAAATTTTGGCGGAAATGAAATATTAAAAAATATTAGCTTTTCTTTGGAAAAAGGGCAGGTTGTTTCTATCATAGGATCATCCGGAAGCGGAAAGACAACACTCCTTCGATGTCTCAATTTTTTGGAGCAGCCAGACAAAGGCATTATCAAGGTAAATAACGAAATTCTATTCAATGCAGATGATCCGAAAACTCAGCTAGAATCTGAAATTCGCAAAAAGAGATTGCATTTTGGTCTGGTATTTCAGTCTTTTAATTTATTTCCACAGTACACAGCTCTACAGAATGTAATGCTTGCAAAAGAACTTCTTGCCAAAGAATTGCCGGATTATAAGAAACATAAAACAGAAATTCGGAAAGAGATTAAAACGGAAGCCGTTCGTTTACTAAATCAGATGGGACTTTCGGCTCGAATAAACAATTATCCGCACCAACTTTCCGGTGGACAATGTCAGCGAGTTGCAATCGCAAGGTCTTTAGCACTTCATCCGGATATCCTCTGCTTTGATGAACCTACTTCTGCCCTTGACCCTGAACTTACCGGCGAAGTATTAAAAGTTATCAAAGAACTGGCAGTTCAAAATACTACTATGGTCATTGTTACTCACGAAATGGCGTTTGCAAAAGAAGTTTCTGACCATGTTATTTTTATGGATAATGGTTGTATTCTGGAACAGGGTGACCCGATTCAAGTATTTGAAAACGCAAAAGAAGAACGAACGAAAAATTTTCTCGCACACATTCATTGATATGTGGTTAAACTCTCAAATTAAAATACTATTCCGTTTGTAGGCTCAAAAAATTTTAAAAGGCACCACACAATTAAAATCATTAATTGTATGATGCCTTTTAAGATTTTTTTGGAATCTTTCTATCTTATTTTAAAATATTCTCAATAACCTGATTTGGAATTTCAAACTCCGGGCACCCCATATAGCCGGGTGCAACCTCATATTCATCAAATGCAATAACAAGATTGCCAGACTTATTAAAATAAAAATTTTGATTCTTTTTTATTTTTTGAAAATCATATTCCGGCATATCTTCACTATCTAAGAAATATGTTTTCTCTTCATCTTTCATCTGCTTTCTCATTTCCTTTTTTATATAATCCGTAATGATTGAAACATAATCTGCATTTTCCTTAAATAAATCTTTCAATTCTAAAACTTTTCCTGTTTCTTTGTCAAGATGATAATAACGAACAGTTTCAACCGCACTTGCCATTGTTTCAACTGCTGTTATTTTAAGACTAAATAGTTTATCATTATCTGTAATAACATCATATGATACGTCCAACGCCTCATGTTCCCCATTCTTTTCCATGTCTTCATTAAATGATGCTATCAATTTATCAGTATAAGCCTTGATGTCCTTATTTACCTTTTTTACGCCTTCCGAGGCTTCTTTGTTTTTATTCGTTTCAATCTGCGGAACTTTTACATCTGCTTCCATTGTTCCTTGTTTGACTTCATAACGATTAAACGTAACAACCTTTACAATATTTCCAATCACAGGGATTTTTTCCATCGCCTGCGCCACAGATTGGTTTGTATTAGGAAGAACAATAAAGACTACAGATGCTGCTACAACAGACACTGCCCAGTTCCTCACCGCTTTCTTTTTACTTGCCCTCTTTTTCTCCATTTTTGCCATATCAATTCCCTGTTGAATTCGGTTCAAACATGCTTCTGGAATTTCTATGTTATCATATTCTTGTTTCATTTCCTTTAATTCGTCTTTTAGATTCATGGCGTATCCTCCTTCTCTAAACTTCCAATTGTACTCTAAGCTTCTTTAATGCCCTATATAACCTTGATTTCACCGTATTCACATTTTCATTCGTAATCGCTGCTATCTCATCTAGTTTTAATTCTTCAAAATATTTTAATACAACAACGCTTTTATCTTCCGGATCAAGCCGTTCAATCGCCTGCTTCAAATCATATTCCTCATACTTATCATAAACACCGGTATCTTCCTCATATACCTCCAGCGATTCCTTCTGCCTGCTGCGTAATAAATCGACTGCTGTATTTATTACAATCCGGTAAATCCAAGTATCAATGTATTCCTCTTTTTTTATGCTATCACTTTTTAAAATTGCTTTGTATGCACTCTCCTGTACAATATCTAACGCATCTGCCTCGTTGTGTGCATAACTATATGCTAATCTATAATATTTATCATAATGTTCAATTAATTTCTTTTGTACTGCTTCTTCCATCTTTCGTTTCATATTTCCGACTCATCTTCCCTTCCATATGGATTATATACTTTCTTTTTGTTTGCATCTATTAGACGCAATTAAAATAAAAAAAGTTTCACTCATTTTATCAATTTCTTCTACTGAAAAAAATGGACTGCTACCTGCAGTCCATTTCCAACAATTTATACATCAATGAAGAAACGATTTTGCCAACTGTATGAATCGCATTGATTTCTCTCTGCGTCCATAACCTCTTTGCTTTACAATAATTCAAACCTAAAATTCCAATTACCTTTCCTTTTCGTTGAATTAAAACTTGAAGCATTGTTTCAACATTTTTATCCTTGATTTGTTCTTTATACTTTTCTTCTAGGAGCTCTATATTCGTACAATAAAAAATCCCATTTTTATTAAAATACTTCCGATAAGACTTACCTTCTAAATCCGGCTCAAACATTTTTACTAATACCGTTTCCTTCGTTCGATAAACTGAAATACCCATTTCTGCTAATTCTTTATTATAACAATAAACATATGCACTGTTTACGCAAAACGTTTCGATGAATAATGATAGAATCCGTTCCACCGCCTGTTTCGCACTTTCTTCTTCGTTTGCTATATCAATGGCACGGTCTATTAAAAGTTTTAGGTAAGTAAATCCATCATTTCCGATTCGATTTTCCGTAAACTCTCTCTTTTTTCCTTCTTCACAATTATAAGGTAAAAACTTCATACCCGTTTCATAAAAGAAATATCCGTTTTTTCCGCTTGTTTTAACTCTATATAAAGCAATATCCGCATGATTAAATATTTCATCAAATTCCTCATTTTCTTCTGCTATAGCAATTCCGACACTAAGTGTCATCGGACATCTGGCATCACCCTTATTATAAAACTCCTCTACTTTCTCACATAACTGTCTTGCCTTTTCTTCATATACACTTATATCGCTTTCCTGATAAGCAAAAACAAGGAATTCATCTCCCCCTATCCTGCTTATCACTGCATTTTCTAAAAATACAGATTGAATAATTTCCGCAATCTCAATTAACAGTGCATCTCCTAACAAATGTCCCATTGAATCATTAACTAATTTAAAGTTATCTAAATCAATTAAAAACATCGCTCCCTTACAACATTTGTCTAAAAATTTAATCTCCGATTTTAATTTTTCTTCTAATCCATTCCGATTATACGTCTTTGTTAAAGGATCAATAAATGCCTTTTTTTCCAATTCTTGTACTGTTTCTGCTTCTAATTTCAGACTTCTTAAAACTCCGTGAATAACCTGATGATCTTTTCGTATCTTTCCTTTTATATTATAATAGTCATACCGCTCTTCTGTATTTTTAATCTGCAATCGTGATTCAAAACTTGAATTTTCCAAACAGATACTATGGCAAAGCTTTAATATTTCAGTCTGAAACCCTTCATCCAATAGTTTTCCATTCTTCACATTTTCTAAAAAATGTTCTGTTTTATCCCCCAGTGGAATACACATTCTACTTTTTCCAAATAGATTTAGTGTATCTGAAACAATATCATAGCTGAATGGGATTGCCTCCATCAGCTCTGACACGTCTTCCCTAAATAAACTCAACATATTTTATTCCCTCTTTTTTGCTCTCGCTATCGCCTATTAAGCATAATATTAGTACTTTTTTCCTATTTCGTCAAGAGCATATAAGTCCTTTTACGATTCCTTTTTATTCTTAATAAATACAGAACATATATTTCTTTATTAAGCTCTCTTTGCGGCTTCTACAACATGAGAAACCAAAACTGATGTAGTTACAGTTCCAACACCTCCAGGCACCGGAGTAATCGAGTCTACAATTGGTTCGACCTCATCAAATTTTACGTCTCCACAAAGCTTTCCTGCTTCATTAACATGAATTCCTACATCAATTACAACCTGATCTTTTCGAAAATAGTTTTGATTAAATTCTTCTTTCCTTCCTGCTGCCACAATTACAATATCCGCCTCTTTTATAACAGCTTCCATATCTTTTGTTTTTGTATGACAAATCGTTACCGTCGCATTCTTTTGAAGTAAAAGCATAGCAACCGGTTTTCCCACAACAAGACTTCGTCCTACTACGATTGCCTTTTTGCCTGTAGAATCTATTCCATAAAAATCCAAAATTTCCATACAGGCCTGTGCCGTACATGGGGCAAACCCTTTCTTTTCACCGGTAAAAACCCCGGTTAATGAACCATTCGTAATTCCATCTACATCTTTCTTTGGTTCAATCGCCTGGCAAATCCTTTCCTCATTCAAATGCTTTGGAAGAGGTCGAAACAAAAGTACACCATGAATGGAATCATCCTCGTTTATTTTTTTTATTACCTGAAGTAACTCATTTTCAGAAACCTGTTCTGGTAAAAGAAATTGAGTTACCTCAACTCCAAGCATATTGCATCTTTTCATTGCTCCCCGTTCATAAGAAATATCCTCTTCCCGTTCACCAACGCGTATAATTCCTAATTTCGGAATAACTCCCTTTTGCTTTAATACTTCTACCTCTTGTTTTATTGTTTCATTCAGCTTTTCATTTACATTAGCACCTTTCAATAACAAAGCCAACTTTTCTACCTCCTTTGCCAGTGTCTATTTATTTAGAATCTTGAACGAACTTCCCAAAAAAGTTCATCCGCCAGTTTCGAATATTTTTCAAGCATCGCATCAACACGTGCTTCCATTTTTTCTGCATATTCCTTGTCTTTCATACATTTTGTATTAATAAAAACGCTAAGTCCTGCTCCTTGTAAAGCTGCACGGCAACAGGTAACTCCAACTCCAACATCACTAATCGCCATTTTAGAACCCATTATTAAAAACTTTTTATGCAGCTCGATCGCCTCACAGCTTTTTTCCATAATTTCCAATGGAACACGACATGCTCCTCTCAATGCTTCTTCCATAACCTCCTCTTTGCGTTTTCTTTCGTCCTCGGTTTCTTTTGGCAACCGATAAGACTCCAATAAAGGCAAAAACATTTTCGCATCCTCATCAATTAAGGAAAGAAACTCTTGCTGCAATTCCATCGCACGCTCCAAAAGCTCTTTTAATTCTTGCTCATACGGTTGATATTTCTTCTTGCCAACCGTCAAACTGCCAACCATATTGCCAAGTGCGATTCCTACAGCTCCAACCAATGCGACTGCACCACCGCCTCCCGGAACCGGCTCCTTAGAGCCAAGTACTTTTATAAAATCTTCACAAGTTTGTTTTTGAAATTCCATTATGACCTCCTAATAATCAATCATTCCCAATTAAGAATACTCCTTTTTATGTCCCCAATCATATACAAAGAACCTAATGCACAAATAATGCCATCAAAGCCGGCTTTCTCTATCGCCTCTTTACAAGCTTTCTCTATATTATCATAAGCAGTCACCTTTACTCCCATTCCTTCCAGAACAGCTTGCAATTCCTTTGCTTCCATTGCTCTAGGAGTTGGCGGCGTAACCGTAAAAAACTCCGAAGCTGACGAAACCAATTCCCTCATCATATTTGCAACGTCTTTGTCTTTCATTGCTCCGACAATAAATAAGATTTTCTTATCCTCAAACAATAATTTAAGACTTTCTGCTGTCGCCTTTATTCCTTGCGGATTATGTGCTCCATCAACAATAAATACCGGATTTTCATGAAGCAGCTCGAATCGCCCAATCCATTTAGCAGTACGAAGACCTTCTCTTAATGCCTCATCGCTGATTTTATAACCTTTTTTTCTCAAAACTTGAATTATTTCCAAAACAACTGCCGCATTAAATAATTGATAACCTCCAATCAAAGAAACTTTAAGTTCTTTCCAGGCTTTATAATCAAATACTTGCCCATGCAAATCTACTTTTTCTCTTCTTAATGTCTGATAATCCGGACAAATCATTCTGGCATTTTTCTCTTTACAGACTTTTTCAAAAACTTCCAATGCCTCCGCATTTTTTCCATAGACAACTACATCGCCATTCTGTTTTATAATTCCTGCTTTCGAACTGGCAATTTCTGTTATTGTATTGCCAAGTATCCTCATATGATCAAATCCAATTGCTGTAATTACAGAAACTAAAGAATCCTCAATGACATTTGTAGAGTCAAATGTACCACCTAACCCAACTTCTAATACAACAATATCACATTTCTTTCTTCGAAAAAATTCCATACCAATTGCCGTATTCAAATCAAACTCGGTCGGTGCTTCTTCCATCGTTTCTGCCAATGGACGGATAAATGTAACAATCTCTGCCAGTTCTTCATTTGAAATCATTTCTCCATTATATTGAATTCTCTCATTAAAGATATAAATAAAGGGTGAAGTAAATAACCCCACCCGATAACCAGCTTCTTTTAAAACAGAAGCCAACATGGCAGACGTAGAGCCTTTTCCATTGGTTCCTGCAACATGAACAAATTTCAAATCTTTTTCCGGATTTTCCAACTTATTAAGTAAATCCCGAATTCGATTCAGCCCCGGCTTTTTGTTTACCCATGAAACACTATGTATATACTCCAATGCCTCATCATAATTCATAAATTATCCTCTTCTTTCCTTAAAGCTACCTTAGTATAACTTTTTGATCCAGATTTTTTCGCCATCCAGCACCCTGTACAATTTCAGACACATCTTCATATTTATTCAAAGAGTATATATGAATTCCATTCACTCCCAAATTCATATATCGAAAAATTTGTTTGATTGTATATTCTTTTCCTGCCTTTTTAAAATCTTCCGGATTATTGTAATACCGGCTTATTATTTCTGCCAACTCTCTTGGAATGGAGCATCCATTCATCGAAAGTGTCATTCGCAACGTCGCTTCCTTATTAAGAACAGGCATAACTCCCACTACAATTGGCAGATGAATTCCTGCTTTCCGAAGCATCTCTACCCAACGCTCGAATTGTTCTAAATCATAACAAAGCTGTGACATAATAAAGTCAGCTCCAGCATCTTGTTTCATGCGGATATGTGCAATATCTTCTTCAAAGGTATCACATTGAATATGCTTTTCAGGTGCCCCCGCAGCTGCAATCCCCATGTCCGGGAAATTTTCTTTTATAAATGCAATCAATTGGTTCGCATGCTGAAAATCACCGCGTGTATCTTCCCATCCGGACGGAATATCACCACGCAATGCCAACACATTTTCTACTCCTTTTGAAATGTATTCCTCTAATTCTCTCTTAATCCCCTCTCTTGTATTACTAATACAAGTAAAATGTGTCATTGGAATCGCCATCCCTGCTTTTTTTATCTCGTGGCAAATTTCCATGTTTCTCCCTACATTTGTCCCTCCAGCCCCATAAGTACAACTGACAAAATCAGGCTGAAACTGATATAATTGATTTAATGTATTAATTAATGGCTCAATCGGCTGTTTTTCTTTTGGTGGAAATACTTCAAAGCTAAATGTCATCTTTTTTTTCAAAATATCCGCTATTTTCATATTGTTTCCTTTCCCGTAACTCTTCATTACCCCAAAAAACTTATCATATTTTTATATAGTATCATTAGAAAAATTAGAAGTCAAGAAAAACAATTGTCTTTGCAAGACAAACATATTTCTGAAAATTTATTTTTAACAGAATATGGAATAAACTTTCCTTTTTTGATTTTTTCAGCCTAAATCAATAATTGAAATATCATTAAACTTTGATTTAAACTCTTCTTCATGACTAGTGATAATAATATTTTTTTCCTGTCGGACTAATTTTTTTAAAATCAAAATAATTAATTCTTTTCCTGCCGAATCAACCGATGCAAAAGGCTCATCAAAAATATAATTTTTCTTTTCAATAACTGAAATAATTGTAAAAAAGAATAGTTTTAATTCCCCACCTGACAACATCCTTATCTCTTTTTCCCATATTTTTTCATAGTCAAATATTTTCTTATACTCTTCCATCTTACTCCAATAATACTCTTTATAGTTCTTTATTTTTTGTAACCTTAATAAAAATTGAACCATATCTTTTGCTTTCAATCGCCCTGAAAAATATAATTGCTGATTTAAATATACAATGTTTTCATTTCCTGTTATTGTTCCTGAATAGGAAGTATCTAAACCAGAAATACAATCTAATAAAGTCGTTTTTCCCGATCCATTCTTTCCTTTTAAATAAGTTATACCATCATCTATATCTAAATTAAAATTGTTATATAATTCTCTTTTTGAAAAATTTCTTATTTTTATCATATACTATCTCCTCTCTGTCGGAAGCGGATTGAAATGAAAAATGCTATATAATCCACCTCCAATTAAGATTACACTAATTATAATATATTGTATAATTTCTTTCACTTGACTTAAAAAAAGTAAATTAGAAAAATATATAAAAGGATTAAATTTGTCCAAAGTGCGATTAACCCCTATTGAAAGAAATAACATGATAAAAACAATATTCACAAATACGGATAAAGAATTTACATGAACATTTCTAATCAGTGTAATATTATAACAAAAAAAAGCAATTGGAATAAATAATATTAAATACAACACAGAATATAAATTCATATAGAAAAAAGAAAAACCATATAAAATTGTACTAACCAAATTAAATAGAAATAAACAGACAAACGAGTAAACAATTTGCGTAAATAAATTAGCAAAAAAGAACGTATAAGCCTTTCCACTTATTGAAAACGCTGTTTTTAATGTACCCGCTTCTTTTTCTGTCAATGAATGTATTCCTATTCCATAAATATAAGAAGAAATAATAATATAAGTCCAGCCAAAACGCATATCTGTCATTTCTACCACTTTATCACAATTAATAATCAAAAAAAACGCCGGCATAGTCAACGACCATATCATTTTTAACTTATCTTTTTTTAGCATCTTCACATTCAAAACAAAAAATGCAATCACTTGATCCATTTATCTAACTATTAATGTATTTTTTTGAGGATTATTATAAGTTATTTTGTCATAAAAGTCTATGATATTTTAGGAAAAGTTTACTTTTTATACAATTTCTATGTATAAATATACTATTTTATAGTAAATAAGTGCAATAAAAAAAGTACTGCCTTGCTCCAAAGTTTTTTACTATCGCAAAACAATACTTTTTAACAAAAACTACTCTTTTATCTATACCAGTTTTCTTCCCTGTGCCATATATAACAAGGCATTGCAAATCGAAGCCGCAACGTTGCTTCCACCCTTTCTTCCTCTTGCTACAATATATGGAATATCAGCCGTCATAATCAGCTCTTTTGATTCTACTACATTCACAAATCCAACCGGTACACCTATCACTAATGCCGGATTTATTTTTTCTTCCTTTATTAATTCATAAAGACGTATTAAAGCAGTTGGCGCATTTCCAATTGCAAAAATCGCATTTGGATATTCCCTCGCAGCTTTGTTCATGCTGGCAACTGCACGAGTTGTTCCATGTTCCTTTGCCTCTTTTGCCACATCATCTTCCGCCATAAAACAGTGAACTTTGCCGCCAAAATCCTGTAATGCTTTTTTATTTACTCCCGCTTTCGCCATATTCGTATCCGTTATAATAACTGCGCCATTTTTTATCGCTTCCATTGCTTTCTCAACAACCTGTTCTGAAAAACATAAGCTATCCTGATAAGAAAAATCAGCGGTCGTATGAATGACTCTCTTTATAATCGGTTTTTGAATTGGATCCAGCTCTCTTGTCAATTCTTTTTCTATCAATTCAAAGCTTCTCTTTTCAATTTCTCCGGGCAATACATTTTGCAATTCTACTTTCATCTTCGTTCCTCTTCTCCCTTATCGTTTATTGGCAAGCATTTCTTCCCTGCTTATTCCCATTATTTTGTATATTTTATTCATGTCAAGATTTTTTCTCACTTCATCTGCAAGCTTATCATACTGCATTTCTTTATATTCCTCAAAAGAAACAATGGAGCACTCTCTTCCTTTCAGCCCTTTCCTTTGAAGTAGTAAATTAAGAAGTGCATTTCTCACCTTTTCGTTATCAAAAATACCATGTACATAACTTCCTGCAACATTTTTATAGACTGCACCATCTGGTTTTTCCATTTCTTCATCGGAAAGAAAACTCTTTATTTTCGTTAAGCTTTTTGCGGATTCTTCCAATGTAGTCACACCCATATGAATCTCATATCCTTCAATTGGTACATTCGATAATATTTCATACTCTCCTTCTAATCTGGCAAAATGCCCACGTACTCTCGTCCGGACTTTTTTACTTTCAAACACAGTAGTTAAAGGTAACAGACCTATTCCTTCCAAATCCCCCTTTCCTTCTACTCCATCAGGGTCTTTTAGTTCTTTTCCAAGCATCTGATAACCACCGCAAATTCCAAAAATAAGGGTACCTTTTTGTTGTGCTTTTTTTATACCTGCTTCTAGACCATTTTGTCTAATCCATAATAAATCAGCCATTGTACTTTTTGTACCAGGCAGTATAATCAAATCCGGACATCCTAGTTCTTCCACTTTTTTTACATAACGCACACCAACCTCTTCGATTGCCTCTAATGCATTAAAATCTGTAAAATTAGAAATCCTAGGAAGGCAGATTACAGCTATATCAATTAAACTTTTTTCTGTTTTTCTCGTTAATCGTTCGGATAAACTGTCTTCGTCTTCGATATCAACCTGCATATAAGGAACAACTCCAAGAACAGGCTTATGAATTTTTTCTTCTAGCATGATAAGACCTGGTTCCAGTATTTTTTTGTCACCTCTGAATTTATTAATGATGACCCCTTTTATTCGTTCCCGTTCTTCCTCTTCCAGTAATAAAACCGTTCCCGCTAACTGTGCAAAGACACCACCCCGGTCAATATCTCCTGCAAGCAATACCGGTGCATCTGCTATTTTTGCCATTCCCATATTTACAATATCATTTTCCTTCAGATTGATTTCAGCAGGGCTTCCTGCACCCTCAATTACAATAATATCATACTCTTCTTCTAATTCACTTAACGCCTTTTTTATATCTGGAATTAAATTGTGTTTATATTGAAAATACTCCGAAGCTTCCATATTTCCTCTGACCTCGCCATTTACAATGACCTGAGAACCCATATCTGTTGTCGGCTTTAGAAGAATCGGGTTCATCTTAACTGATGGCTTCACACCAGACGCCTCTGCCTGCATTACTTGTGCTCGTCCCATTTCAAGTCCTTCTTCGGTAATAAACGAATTCAGTGCCATATTTTGTGATTTAAAAGGAGCTACTTTATATCCGTCCTGTTTAAAAATCCGGCATAATCCTGCAACTAAAAAACTTTTTCCTGCATTGGACATTGTTCCTTGAATCATAATTTTTTTTGCCATAGAAACACCCCACTTTTCTTATAAATTTTCATTCTCTAGCGTTTCGCAATCAATAAAATGAATGTGGTCTAATTTTTCCTCTGCTAAAACAGCAGTAATTCCGTCCCCGTTTTTGACCTGCCAATGATAAAAGTCTTCATGAGGGTTGGAAAGCTCGTCTAAAATAGCCATAATTGTACCACCATGTACAACAAACGCAATTTTTGTTAAGTTTTTTTCTTTGGCTTTTCTTATTGCACACCAAAATGCCTGAATCGTCCTTGTTTTAAATTCTTCTCTCGTTTCCCCATCTGGAAAACCAATTGTTCCATTACTTTTAATCCATTCCTGATATGCTTTTTCTTCTTTTATTTCTTCATAATTTTTATACTCATAAATTCCAAAATCACATTCCCTGAGCCCTTCTAAAACTTCCGCTTCTACATTTTTATAAATATAGGAAGCAGTCTGTCTGCACCGCAAAAGAGGACTTACAAAAACATAATCTGCTTTGGGATACTGTTTGTTTGAAAGAAGCCAGATTGCTTCCTTTGTCAGTTCCTCATCCGTAGTTCCTACATATCTACGCTCTTCATTTCCCTTTGTCTTTCCGTGACGAATCAATACAACTTCCAACTCTTTTTCCTTTATCACAGTTCCAATCCCACAAGTAATTCGTGTCACCTTATCTGCTCTTTTCGCAAGCATACAACAGATTCGCCCGGTTTTCTCACGCCATTTTCGTTCAAGAGCATCCATAGGAACAATACCATATCCAATCTCTGTACTGATTATAATCATATCTTCCCATTTCTCTAATATCTGTTCTACCAGCCGTTCAATCGGATACTCTTCTTTTAACCAGCGAAAAAGAAATAAATGGAAATTGTTAATCGCTTTTATCTCATTTTTTCCCTTTTCCCATTGTGTAATATCTAATACTCCCGTTTTTCCATCTATGATATCAGCCTCTGTAATTGAATAATGTTCTTTTACATAATCAAGCTTTCCCTGAAACGCTCCTCCAATCACAAATTCCATTTCATTTCCTCCAATTCACCTGTTCTTTACAAAATAACACCACTTATGTAACTCATAATAACAGACACAATTATAATGCCAAGCTCACAAATCTGAAGAAAATAGCCTGCCAAATCGCCTGTAATTCCACCAAACTCTTTGTATGCCATGTGTTTATAATAGAAAAAAATGCACCAGCCTGCCACTGCACAGGCAACTCCAATCACCGGATTTGCCCAAACCATACCAGCCATAGCAAGAAGCAGATAAAGTCCCATAACTACTCTGACTGCTCTTTTTTCTGCTACATTTGAAAAAGAAGCCAACATTCCCTCTTTTCTTGCTCCTTTTAAAGTCACCATTGCAAGTCCGCTAAATGCTCTTGAATAGACAAAACCAATTGCAACAACTACTACAAAATCAGAAGAAATTTCACTTGCAAATCCAAGATTTAATAAAAAGTAAACAATACCTCCTATAATAGCAAAGGCACCGGTATGAGAATCTTTTAGAATCTCTAACTTTCTTTCTCTCTCTGCATAAGAACTTCTCGCATCCATTGTATCAAGAAATCCATCGACATGAATCCCACCTGTAATAAAAATCGGAAGGCAGACTAAAATAGAAGCTGTCAATAAAGCACCGGCTCCACATTGCTGTAAAAAAGAAAAAATAATATAATATGCAATTCCTATTACTCCTCCAATCATCGGAAAAAAACAAATCGCATATTTCATATTTTCTTTTGACCAGTCTGCTCCTTTCATAGGAATTTTTGAATACATCGCAAAAGCAATCTTAAATGCCTGCCATAGCTTCATGCCCGTTACCTCCTGCTTTTTTTATGATAAATCGGAATGGAATAGACAACTTCGATTACTTCATCTGCTATCCTGCCAATTTCTTTATTTACTTTTCCCAAATACGATAAATAACGCATTGATTCTTCATCATAACAGATTCCATCTGAAAAAACTTCATTTGATACAATAACAACCGCATATGCCTTTTCAGAGATACTGCGAATTCCTTCCATAATTTCTTCTACTGTCCATTTTTTTGCACCATTTTCCTGATACATTTCGTTGGCCACAAGATTTGACATACATTCCAGCAGCACAACACTGTCTTTTTCAATCTCTATTTTCTTTAATCCTGTATAACATTCGACTGTATGAAACTTTTTATCGGCTCTCATGGCTTTATGTCTGGCAATCCGCTCCTTACATTCTTTGTCAAACGGAATCATCGTTGCAATATAGACCCTTCTTTTCTCACCAAACGAAAGCACCCTTTGTTCTGCAAATTCAGATTTTCCGCTTCCACTTCCTCCTGTAATCAGACTAATCATTCCGCTTCTCCTCAGCTTTTTTATTATAGTCAATATATTCTTCTATATCAGCTTCATCAAATGTTCTCATTTTTGTATATACATCAATTCCCATTTGAATCAGTGGAAGTACTGCAATTGCACCTGTCCCTTCACCAAGACACATGTCACAGGTTATGAACGCCTTTAGTCCTAATGCTTCAATCAGAAGTTGCCCGGCAGGCTCTTTTGAAATATGGGAAGCAAATATGTAATCAATTGACTCAGGTGAAATCTTTGTTGCACAAAGAGCCGCAACCGATGAGATAAATCCATCTATTAATACAGGAATTTTATAAATCGCACCACCTAAAAAAAGTCCTGTCATTCCTAAAATATCATATCCGCCCAGATGAGCAAGCAGGGAAAAGATATCTTTCTTTTGTTCTCCCTCAAATCGTGCAATCGCTTTTTTTACCGCTTTTATTTTTCTTTCCAGTCCTTCATCAGATAACCCGGCTCCACGTCCCGTCGCTGTTTCCACCGGAATATCTAATAAAACAGAAGCTAATGCACTGCTAGGCGTTGTGTTTCCAATTCCCATTTCTCCGGTTGCAATCACGTCATACCCTTGTTTTTTTAACTCACCGACTAAGTCAATTCCTATTTTCAATGCCTTTTTACATTGTTCAACTGTCATTGCAGGTTCCTTTACGATATTATTCGTTCCATTTTCGATTTTCCGATTTAAAATCGCAAATGGAATCACCTTACTTTCCGGATAAGTATCTGTATCCATTCCAATATCAACCGGAAATACATCTACACCAACCGATTTTGCCATAATTGCAACACTTGTTTTTTCACACGTAAATCCTTCTGCAACAATTTTAGTGACAGAAGAGTCACTTTGGGTCACCCCTTCTTCTACTACTCCATGATCACCACACATAACAACAAGAGCCGCCCGCTCCATTTTTATTTTTCGATAATCTCCACAAATTCCTGCAAGCCGGATAACCGCTTCTTCCAGCCTTCCAAGGCTTCCCAATGGTTTTGCCAAAGAATCCCAATGTCTTTTTGCTTTTTCCATTTCCATTCGATTCGCTGGTACAATTTCTTTTAACTGTTCTTGTAAATCCATACCTTCGCCCCCAATATTTTTAATTTTTATCTAATTGTAAAAATATCATTAATAGAACCAAAAGCTTTATTTTCTCATAAAATCATTCAGAATCTCTAATGTTTTTTCCAAATCTTGTTTTGAATGGGCATAAGAAATAAACATTGCTTCAAACTGCGCAGGTGCTAAGTAAATTCCTGCATTGAGCATGTAGTTAAAATACTCTGCGTATTTTTGTGTATCTGCTTCTTTTGCCTCTTTATAATTTGTTACTTCTTTTTCTGTGAAAAAGATACATCCAAGAGAACCTATATGGTTTAGCCTGCATTTCGCACCCGAATCTTTTATCATCGCTTCTATTTCTTTAAAAAACCATTCTGAACGCTCATTTAATTCTGTATAGATTTCCGGGTGTTCTTTTAAAATTGTAAGCTGAGTATATCCTGCTGCCATCGCAACCGGATTGCCACTAAGTGTACCAGCCTGATATACCGGTCCTTTAGGAGATATCATCTCCATAATCTCACGTTTTCCACCATAAGCTCCTACCGGCATACCCGCACCAATAATTTTTCCAAATGTAGTCAAGTCAGGTTGAACTCCAAAATATCCCTGTGCTCCATCTAGTCCAAGACGAAATCCGGTAATTACTTCATCAAAAATAAGTACGCTTTCATACTTATCGCAAATCGAACGAAGCCCTTCTAAAAAGCCTTTTCTTGGTGGAACAACTCCCATATTCGCACCTACCGGCTCTACAATAACAGCTGCAATCTCTTCACCAAATTCTTCAAACAGCTTTTCAACACTGGAAATATCATTATAAATAGCCGTCAAAGTATCTTTTGTACAGCCTTCCGGTACACCCTGACTGTCTGGAATTCCGCTTGTCATAACACCGGAACCTGCTTTTACAAGCATTGCGTCCGAATGACCATGATAACAGCCTGCGAATTTTATAATCTTATTTCTTCTTGTATAACCTCTTGCCGCACGAACTGCACTCATAACAGCCTCTGTCCCGGAATTCACCATACGAACCATTTCAATGGAAGGAACAATCTCACAAATTAACTTTGCCATTTCTACTTCTTTTTCTGTTGCAGCTCCAAAACTTAATCCATTTTTGCATGCTTCTATAACACTATCTAAAATTTCTCTTTTATTATGACCAAGAATCATTGGTCCCCATGAGCAGACATAGTCAATATACTTATTTCCATCGATATCATACATATAAGCCCCATCTGCTCTTTCAATAAAACGTGGAGTTCCTCCAATAGAGCCAAATGCTCGAACCGGACTGTTAACTCCTCCCGGTATATAATCAACTGCCTCTTTAAACAACACTTCCGATTTTGTCATTATCCAATTCTCCCTTCATCCATGAATTTTGCTAATTCTTTTGCAAAATAAGTAATATAAATATCGGCTCCTGCACGGTATGTACTTGTTGCCATTTCACAGATAACTCTTTCTTCATCGATATATCCCAATTTTGCGGCAGCCTTTACCATTGCATATTCACCGCTCACACTATAAGCCGCCACAGGAAGCGTTATTTTTTGAGAAACTTCGTTAATGACATCAAGATAAGAGAGCGCAGGTTTTACCATAATAATATCTGCTCCCTCTTCAATATCCAAGAAAGCCTCCTTAATACCTTCTTTTTTATTATGAAAATCCATCTGATAAGATTTTCTGTCACCAAACGATGGAGCAGAATTGGCTGCTTCACGAAATGGTCCATAAAATGCAGATGCATATTTTACTGCATAAGACATAATTGGCGTATCTTTAAAATTATGTTCATCAAGACAAGTCCGAATTGCACGGATTCTTCCATCCATCATATCAGAAGGTGCAACCATATCTGCTCCTGCTTCTACATGAGAAAGAGCCGTTTTTGATAAAAGCTCTAAAGTGGCATCGTTATCTACCTCATGTCCCTTTAACATTCCACAATGTCCATGGGAGGTATATTCACACATGCAGACATCTGTAATAAGATATAATTGTGGAAACTTTTCCTTCGCTTCCCTAATTGCCCTTTGTACAATGCCATCTTCTGCAAAAGCACTGCTTCCACACTCGTCTTTATGATCCGGAATTCCAAAAATCATAACTTTATCCACACCTGCTTTTAGCAATCGTTCCAGTTCGAATGGCATACGATCAATACTATAACGATATTGTCCTTCCATCGAGGGAATCTCTTCCTCTATATTCTTTCCTTCCTGCACAAACATTGGATAAATCAAAGAAGATTTATCCATTCTTGTTTCCCGAACCATCTTTCGGATGGATTCCTTTCTACGAAGTCTTCTTGGTCTTTTTAACATGTCCATTTTTTTCTCTTCTTTCTCTTGTTTTTTATATTTCATTTAATTCCAAATCCAAAATTCGTTCAACGATACTATCCATCGTTGCTTCTTTTGACATAAACGTCTGCATGCCAAGTAAGTCTGCTTCCGCTTTCGTTTTACTTCCAATGCAGACTGCCTTTACCTTACTATAGTCAATTCCTTTTGTCACCTTTCCAAATGCTTTTACAATCGAAGCACTTGTAAACACAGCATAATCAATTCCTCCATGCTCGATTTCTTCTTTCTCATCAATCCAAGCATGCTCGCAGGAGATTGTTTCATAAGTAGGGATATCATCGACATGAATCTGTGCCTGCTCAATGATTTCAATTAGTTTTTTGTTTCCTATTTTTGCCCTTGGCAAAAGAATCCTATCACCAATCTTACACTCTCTTACTAACGCCTCTCCCAAGGCTTCCCCATCGTACTGTTCTGGCATTAAATCTGCAAATACTCCATACTGCTTTAATGCTTTTTTTGTACCTTCTCCAATGGCTGCTATTTTTACTGTTCCTAATTTTCGAATATCCATAGAATACTGTTTTAATAAATCAAAAAAGATTTTAACACCGGAGGGACTTGTAAATGCAAGCCACTGATAAGTTTCCATTGCTAAAAGTGCATCTTTTAACTTTTCGTTTGGAACAATCGGTACCGTATCTACCGCCGGAAGCTCTAATACTTCTGCACCCTGTTCCCGAAGTTTTTCTGCCATTTTGGAAACAAGTTCCTTCGGTCTTGTCACAAGAATTTTTTTACCTGCAAGTGGAAGTTTTTCATACCATTCAAACTGTTTCGAAAGCTTACATACCTTTCCTACAACAATAATTGCAGGTGTTTCCACACCCTGTCTTTTTACTTCATCCGGAAGTGTTTCTACCGTAGCTACAATTCGCTTTTGCTTTGAAGTCGTACCCTTTTGCAAAATAGCCGCCGGCATCATTTTATCCATTCCCGCCAAAATAAGACGATTACAAATTTCTTCTAATGCACTTACCCCCATCAGAAATATAAGTGTTCCCTCTGTCCGCACTAAAGCTTCAAAATCAATATCATACTCTTCGTCTTTTTTCTTATGTCCAGTAATAATGTGGAGAGAAGAACAATAATCTCTGTGAGTAACCGGAATTCCATTGTAAGCAGGAACCGAAAGAGCCGATGTCACTCCCGGAACAACCTCATAAGGAATTTTTTCTTTTACAAGCAGCTCCAATTCTTCTCCACCACGTCCAAATAAAAACGGGTCACCACCTTTTAGTCTTACAACCTGCTTTCCAAGCTTCGCCTGTTCCACCAAAACTCTGTTAATTTCCTCTTGTACCATTGTATGATTACTTGCCCGTTTTCCAACATAAATCAATTCGGCACTTGAAGGAATCATAGCTAATACTCCATTTCCAACTAAAGCATCATATACAACAACCTCTGCCTTTTTTAATACCTTCTGTCCTTTTAACGTAAATAGTCCCGGATCAGAAGGTCCTGCGCCAACCAGCCATACCTTTCCTGTCATATTTTACCTTTCTCCTCTACATTCTTTTATTAATTTTTTTGCTAACAGAATTCCCAACTGCTCTGCATTTGATACATTGTCCTCCATAATACCCTTTTTATAACGTCTTGTTGACTCATCATAATAAAGACCCATAAGAGTAATCCGTTCCCCTTCTACCCTTGCGTGAGCCGCAATCGGTGAACTGCAGCCGCCATTTAAATATCTTACAAAAGCACGCTCACAAACTGCCATATCTTTCGCCTCTTTGTCCTCAAAGCCAGCTAAATAAGAATAATCAATTCCTTCCTTTCCCTGAACTGCTAAAATTCCCTGACCTGCCGCAGGAATCATTTCTTCTGGTTCAAAATACCGGCTAATCCGCTCAGAAAGCCCCAAACGCTTTAACCCGGCAGCAGCCAAAATAAGTGCACTGTATTCTCCTTGATCCAATTTACTCAATCGTGTAATAACATTACCACGTACCCCTTTAAATTGTGCCAATGGATACATTTCTTTTAATTGAAGCATTCTCCTCTGGCTTGAGCATCCGATTGGGAGAGACAAGTCAAGCTCCTTTACTCCTTTTGGCAATACAAGCACATCCCTTGGATCCTCCCGCTTTGAATATGCAATAATTGGAAGTTCTTCTGGTATTTCCATCGGCATATCCTTCAGACTGTGAACCGACAACTCACTTCTTCCATCAAACAGTGCCCGATCCAATTCTTTTACAAATAAACCCTTACCTCCAACTTTATCCAAGCTTCTGTCTAAAATAATATCCCCTGTTGTCTTCATCTTCAAAAGTGATACTTCTACATTCTCATTATGCTTATCTATATAATCAACTACCATTTCTGACTGGATAACCGCCAATTTACTTTCCCTGCTTCCAATCACGATTTTTCTTTTATCTAATCCCATAATATTCTCCATTTTTATTCTGTTTGTCTAGATATACCTGTTCCAACCCTTCTACACATTCCCGGAATGTTTCTTCACTTACAGTATCCCGAAGACCAAATAACATTTTCACAATCACTTTTCCCATTGCATTATCCATGGATTCCTTTAATTGATTCTGCTCAATCTGCTCCATTGATGTTTTTCTAATTATTTTAGTCATTCGAAGCTCCAAATCATTTACCGCTTTCTGTCTTATGTCCTGTACTTTTGCGATGATATCTCTTCCCTCATACCAAGAAAGAAATTCTTCCATCTGTTCATTCAAAATCGCTTCTGCGCAAGATATATTTTTCTGCAACGCTTCATTCATTCGATCAATTTTAAAAGAATCAATATCATATAGCTCTATCTGTTTAAGTTCTCCAATCGCAGGCTCAATATCTCTTGGTACCGCTAAATCAATTAATATCATTGGATGTTTTAACTCCATCTCTTCAATTGCCTGTTTTGTTAATGTATAATTCGGGCTTGCAGTCGCACTCACAACCATATCACATTTTTGAAATAGTTCCATTCTTCTGCCATAATCAATTCGCTCACAGCCTTCAGGAATTTCCACAATGCCACTTCGATACTGACGTACGGTTACTGTGACAAATGCCCCTGCTTCTTTTAATGCTAATGCAGTAAGTTTTCCCATTTCACCGTTACCAATTACCATACAGTTTTTTCCCTGTACAAAATAGTTTTTTTCTTCTAAATTTTTGAGTGCCTGATGAATAACCGACTGATTCGCCGTTGATAAAGTAATTTCTGTTTTTACTCTCTTTGCCGCTGTAACTGCCATTCGAAACAATACTTCCAGTACATTATCTGTACAATAATATTCCCTTGACAATGAAAGTGCATCTTTCACCTGAGTAAGAATTTGATCTTCTCCTAGAATTTTTGACTTTAATCCACAAGATAAACGCAGTAAATGCCAAATTGCTTCTTTTTCTTCTCTTTCCACAAATAAATCGACATAATCTTCTTTTTTCACTTCTTTTATTTCGCATAAAAGCTCATAAATAGAACCGCTCCAACCCGCGTCACAACTGACCCATACTTCCATTCGATTACAGGTAGAAAGAATAATACATCCAAATATTCCCTCCTCTTTCTTTATCCGTTCCATTGCCTTTGCACAATTCTTTTTCGTAAATGAAAATAAGGCTCTCTCGTCCACATTTGCTTTGTTATGGTCGATTCCAAGCATTTTTATTCCCATATTCCTTCCTCCGAACTCTTTTGTATTTCTTGTATTCACTCCCCATGCTACACAAATTGTGAATACTTTTCTTTTAAAAATTATACTTGTATTATCATAACATAATTCATTCTAAATGCAAATATCTATTTTATTTGACATTTCTGCTAAATTATGACATAATTAATATTGTAATTGAGTGTCAGTAGGTGTCTGTCGAATCCCGATGTAGAGAATGGACAGGAGAATAGGGAATTGGGTGAGAATCCCAAACGGTCACGCCGCTGTATTATGGGGAATAATCATTCATTTATGTCACTGCTGTAAAGTGGGAAGACGAATGGTTGTGTTGATCCTTGAGTCAGAAGACCTACCTACGGCAAGCGGTTTACACATAGTTACGAACGATGACTATCGTGTACAAAAAGAAAAGGGACAGATTTCTCTTTTCTTTTTGGAGGACTCATCTTTCGAAGATGGGTCCTTTTTTTCTCTGATTTTTGATAATCTTATAACAATCCTAAATCAGAATTAATATTACTCAAAATCATCAGGAGGAGGAGAAACATGAAAACCAAACAAAAGAAAATAATATTTTCTCTCACACTGCTGTTACTTCCATTGGTCTGTTCACCAACAGTTAATGCAATGCACATTATGGAGGGCTATTTAGCTCCAAAATACTGTATCGCCTGGGGAGTTTTATGTGTTCCATTTTTAATTGCCGGATTTCTTTCAATCAAAAAAACACTGGCAGAACACAGAAAAGCACTTATGATATTAGCAATGGCCGGAGCATATGCCTTTGTATTATCTTCTTTAAAAATACCATCTGTAACGGGAAGCAGTTCCCACCCAACCGGTACCGGTCTTGGTGCTGTTTTATTCGGACCTTTTGCCATGTCTGTCATTGGCATTATTGTTTTATTATTTCAGGCAATTTTGCTCGCTCACGGAGGTCTGACTACATTGGGTGCAAACACATTTTCCATGGCAATTGCCGGTCCGCTTTTGTCCTACGGAATCTTTAAACTCTGTGAGAAATTGAAAGTAAATAAACTTGTCGCTGTATTTTTAGCAACTGCACTGGGGGATTTATTTACCTACGTCATCACATCCATTCAGCTCGGTATTGCCCACCCTTCAGAAGTAGGTGGTATCGGTGCATCAATTGGTAAGTTTATTGGAATTTTCGCAATTACTCAAATACCTCTCGCTATTATCGAAGGTATTGTCAGTGTCGTTGTTATGATTGGTTTAGAATCGTATGCAAAATCTGAATTGACAGATCTTGGATATTTCAAAGGAGGGGCTATTCATGTCAAGTAAAGCAAAAACTGTCATTATACTATTGTTAGTTTGCGTATTAATTGCAGTAGTACCTTTGGCATTTATTAAAGATTCTGAATTTGGTGGTTCTGATGGTGCCGCAGAAGAAGCAATTACTGAAATTGATCCAACTTATGAAGCATGGGCTGACCCTGTATTAGAGCCTCCCGGCGGTGAAACAGAAAGTTTACTCTTCTGTCTTCAGGCAGCATTGGGTGCCGGTGTATTCGGATATTGCTTTGGTATGCTGAGAGAACGTTCTAAGTATCAAAAATCTAATGCAAACTAGATAATTTATTACAAAATAAGAGGGAGCTATATTCGCTATGATTTTAATTGATAAGTTATGTTATACCTCAAAATTAAGATATACAAATCCTATGATAAAGTTTTTATTTGCAATTATCACCCTAATTTTATGCGTAGCAGTTCGTTCATCTGTTATCGCCTGTATTGTCTTAATCACCACAGCATTTCTTACCATACAAAAAGGTGGTATTTCTCCCTCTCATTATATTCATTTCATGAAACTTCCACTTATTTTTCTAGTATTAAGTACAATTGCAATTGTATTTAATATTTCTCCAACACCATTCTCTGCCTTTGCAATTCCATTTTTTCATCAATACATTACATTAAGCAGAGCCTCGCTTTTATCAGCAGTCCAGCTTATTTTAACTGCACTCGCCAGTGTGTCGTGCCTGTATTTTTTATCTTTATCTACACCAATTACAGATATTTTATATGTGTTACAACGTCTTCACTGTCCCGAATTGCTGATTGAGTTAATGTTGTTAATTTACCGGTTTATTTTTGTTTTATTAGAGATTTCTAACTCTCTTTACATTTCACAGCAATCCAGGCTTGGCAATGTCGATTTTAAAACCTCCTGTAAATCTGCAGGAGCCTTAATGAGTACACTACTTGTCCGTGCATTTAAAAAATCTTCTTTCTTGTATGATGCTATGGAGTCCAGATGTTATGATGGTACGATTCATGTATTACAGGAAACTTATCCTGTAAATAAACTTCATATTTTATACTTTGTATTATTCGAACTTACACTGATTGGGTTATCTGTTTATCTGGGCAGATAATATAAAGGTACGATTAAATAATAATGAGAGGTATTAAATTTATGTCAGATCATAATACTATATTAAAAGCAGAATCCGTCTATTTTACCTATGAAGATGGTCATCAGGCACTTAAAGGTATTAATTTAGAAATCAAACGAGGAAGTAAAGTTGTATTTATGGGTGCAAATGGCTCCGGAAAATCTACTTTTTTTCTTTGTCTTAACGGAATACATAAACCACAAAGTGGAACAATTTATTTTAATGGAGCCCCAATTGATTATTCAAGAAAAGGGCTTCTTGCCCTTAGAAGTAAAGTTGGCATTGTTTTTCAGGACCCCGATAATCAATTATTTTCCGCCAGTGTCTATCAGGAAATTTCTTTCGGAGTTTTAAATCTAAAGATACCAGAACAAAAAGCAAGGCAACAGGTTGAAGATGTAATTGAATCTTTAGAAATTA
This sequence comes from Velocimicrobium porci, assembly GCF_009696045.1. Lineage (GTDB taxonomy): Bacteria > Bacillota > Clostridia > Lachnospirales > Lachnospiraceae > Velocimicrobium > Velocimicrobium porci. The sequence continues at coordinate 256,252 of NZ_VUMT01000001.1, forward strand.
CTCCTTTTCGTAATAAGCCAACCCACGCATTAAGCGGAGGCCAAAAAAAGCAGGTTTCCATTGCTGATATCCTTGTTATGAATCCTGATATTATTATCTTGGATGAACCTGCTGCCTCCCTTGATCCAAAACACACTGCTATTGTAAACCATATTGTAGACCGTCTGACGGAACGTGGAATTACTGTAATTATTTCAACCCACGACGTCAACTTTTCTATGGACTGGGCAGATGAGGTTATTTTATTCCACGACGGAACCATTTTAATGCAGGGACAACCAGAAGAAGTCTTTGTTAATAAAGCTGTTCTTGCAAAAACCAACTTAGAACAGCCTGCCTGCATTGTTCTATTTGAAAGCTTATGTAAAAAAGGAATTTTAAATCCTGCATTGCCGCTTCCAAAGAACTTATCTTCTTTGGAACAATATATTGCAGACATTAATACGAAAATAAATTATGGGAGCGTGCATACAATGACACAAACAGATAAAAAGGCAATTCTTGTTGTTAGTTTCGGAACCAGCTATCATGATACTTGCGAAAAGACAATTGCTCAAATTGAAAAAGATATCAAAAGTGCTTATCCTGATTACACAATTTATCGTGCCTGGACTAGTAAGATGATTATTAAAAAGTTGAAAGAAAGAGATGGCATTGTGGTTCCAACGGTTGCTGAAGCATGTAATAAAATGTTGGAAGATGGAATCAAACAAATTATTGTCCAGCCGACTCATGTAATTAACGGAATTGAAAATGAAATCATGAAAGAAGATGTCCTATCTTTCCGTGACCAATTTACTTCTATTAAATTTGGAACTCCGTTATTGACTTCTGCAAAAGATAATGAATCGGTTATTAATGCTTTGATGAGTGAATTTGGAACAATCCCTAAAAATGAAGCACTTATATTTATGGGACACGGAACTACACATTATGCAAATTCAATCTATGCGGCCTTAGATTACAGATTTAAAGATATGGGATATTCAAATGTTTATTTAGGTACTGTTGAGGCATATCCTTCGATGGAAACTTTATTAAAAATGATTGAAGAACAAAAACCGGATAAGGTTACGTTAGCCCCATTTATGATTGTCGCAGGAGATCATGCAACAAATGATATGGCAGGAAACGATTCTGATTCTTGGAAATGTCAGCTCGAAAGGGCCGGATACCCAGTTGAATGTATTTTGAAAGGTCTTGGAGAATATCAGCAGATTCGTGATATTTTTGTAGAGCATATTCAAGAAGCATAAAATTTCCAGATAAACAATCCATCAAAAACAGACTTGGTATAAAGTTACTTCCCCTTTCTCAAGTCTTCGATTATAAAAATAATCAAGTGACTTGAGAAAGGTAAGGCTTATCTTTTTTATTTAGTCGTCTTTTTTATTTTTCTTTTGTATTCTGTTCCCCAAACTACCATATCGTCTAATATAGGTTTCAAACTGTAACCAATGTCTGTTAAAGTGTATTCTACTTTTGGAGGTACTTCAGGGTAAACTTTTCGAGTTAGCAATCCATTTTCTTCCATAGCTCGCAAATTTGCTGTTAATACTTTCGGCGAAATACCATTAATTGACTTTTTAAGTTCCCCGAACCTCTTTGTTCCTTCTAACAAATCTCTAATTATTAATACATTCCACCGATTACTTATTAACATTAATGTTACTTCTACCGGACAACTTGGCATTTCTTTTTTCATTTTTCTTCCCATGCTTATCGCAAGTTTACTTACGATACTGCCCAAATACATGCGGTTGAAAAAAGGGCAGCTGCATTTTTTCCTTTCTTTTCTTGTTTTGTGACCTTACTTCTCCCTTTTCACAGGTTTATTGCTCAGCCTACATCTGTACGAAACAATAAGTCTCTTTTCATTCTATCAAGAGATTTTGAATCAGTCTACTTTTTATAAATACTTATTTTATCCAATTCTTACTTTTTGGAAACTATGGTACAAATAAGTGCGTACTTTACTTTTTTACCATATATCCTTATTATAACTTTAGAGTTACAAATTAAATTTAATCTTTTTACTTTATTAGGAGGATTGTTATGAAGATTGCTGTTATTTGCGCAAATGGTAAAGCCGGTAGATTAATTGTAAAAGAAGCTGTAGATAGAGGTCTTGATACTACTGCCATTGTCCGTGGTACGAATCAAACTGCCGCTGCAAAAGTTATCAATAAAGATTTATTTGATTTATCTGCCAAAGATTTGGAGGATTTTGATGTTATTATTGATGCCTTTGGTACTTGGACACCTGATACTCTTTTTCAGCATTGCTCATCACTTAAATTACTTTGTGATCTTGTAAGCGGAAAAAATATACGACTTCTTGTCGTTGGAGGTGCCGGCAGTTTGTATGTCAATTCTGAGCATACAGTACAAGTTATGGATGGTTCTGATTTTCCAGATGCCTTTAAACCTTTAGCCAGCAATATGGGAAAAGCTTTAGAAGAACTTCGCTCCCGTAATGATGTAAAATGGACTTATATCAGCCCCGCTGCAGATTTCCGTGCAGATGGTGCCAGAACCGGAAGTTATCGTCTGGGTGGAGAGGAACTTTTAGTCAACTCAAACGGAGAAAGTGTGATTAGCTACTCAGATTATGCAATTGCTATGATAGATGAGGCTGTCAATGGAACGCATATTCAGCAAAGAATTTCTGTTGTAGAAAACTAATTCTTTTGAAAAGGCTATTGTAAATGAGACTATAAAAGTACATTTTGCAATAGCCTTTTTCCTGAACTTATTTTAATCTTGGATATCTTTTGGCATATATTTTCTTAAACATTTAATCATTTTTACATTATCTTCGTGACTCTTTACTGCAATTCGATAATATCCTTTTTCTAACCCCCTATAATTACTACAATCTCGTATTAATAAATTTTCATTCAAACAATCTTCATATAAAGTGTCTGTTCCCCTGAAAAAAATATAATTCGCCTTTGAACCATAGAGCTTATATCCCATTGCTTTCATTTCTTGTTGCAAATATTCTTTTTCCTTTTTTATTAAACTTTTTGTTTTCTGTACATATTGTTTTTCTTTCAATGCAGCGATACCTGCCTGTTCAGCCGGTATAGATATGTTCCATGGCTGCGTTGATTCTTTTATCTTATCTAATAATGCACAGTTACTACTCATACAATATCCTAAACGCAGTCCCGGCATTGCATATAATTTTGTAAAGGCTTTTAATAAAACAAGATACGAATTATTTTCTAATTCTTCTTTCATTGTATAAGCCTCACCATTTTCGAGAAAATCATTAAAACATTCATCAATGACGACATAGGTTCCTGTTTTTTTACACTGCTCTGTAATTTGCTTTAACAATCCTTTATCCGTCAACTGACCTGTCGGATTATTTGGGTTACATAAAAAAACTATGTCTAATTCTTCTGTTATATATTCTAATATGTTTTTTTGTGCTTTAAATTCCTCTTTTTCTTCTAAATCATAATATCTGATTTCACAACAAACCGTTTTTAGGGCCGTTTCATATTCTGCGAATGTTGGAGCTAATATCAAAGCTTTTTTAGGGTTAATTGCTCTTATTAAAGAAAATATAACATCTGCTGCTCCATTTCCACATAATATTTCATCACTCAATAAATTTTCTTGTTCCGCTATTGCCGTCCGCAATGCGTAATAACTCACATCGGGATAATGAACAGAATCTCTTATTCCGTTTTCCGCTGCTTTTATTACATTTTCCGGTATTCCAAGCGGATTAATATTGGCAGAAAAATCAATGACTCCTTTATGAGTATAAATATCTCCTCCATGGACATTTTTCTTCATGTCAGCTTTTCCTCTCGTATTTTTATTTTCTCTATCGTATTTTTTACTCGTCTTTTATAAAATAAAGTTTCGAAATAAGATAAACTTTATGCTTAAGAAACAAACTAATGCGATTGATGCAGTTAAATACAGCAATTGATTTGCATTTTTTATATCTGCCGGTTCAATCGCCCGCCTAGAATCTCCAATTTTGGGTTTTTTATGAAGTTTTCCAAAATAGTAGGCATCACCCGCTAATTGAACACCCAATGCTCCCGCCATTACTGCCTCTGTATGGGCAGAGTTCGGACTCGTGTGATTATATCGATCCCGTTTGTAAATTCTATAAGCCTCTTTTCCATCAAAAGAAGTAAACTCAGTTGCCACAATCATAAAATATGCCGATAGCCTTGCTGGAATATAGTTTACAATGTCATCAAGTTTTGCAGCAGCTCTCCCAAGATAGAGATAACGTTCATTTTTATACCCTACCATCGAATCCATTGTGTTAATCGATTTATAGAAAAATCCGGCAACAGGTCCGCCAATCGCCATAAACAACAATGGCGCTATAATTCCGTCAGAAGTGTTTTCTGCAATCGTTTCTACTGCCGCTTTTGTCACTTCTTCCTCAGTCAGATTTTCGGTGTCACGTCCAACAATCATAGAAACGGCATATCTTGCCCCCTTTATATCTCCTTGTTCCAGTTCATTGTAAACCTTCATGCTTTCTGTTTTCAAAGATTTTGTAGCCAATAATTGATAACTCATGACTGTCATTAGAAAAAATTCAAAATAGATGCTTATTTTTCCACTTAAAAATAATAAAAGCCATGGAACAAAAGTAGAAACTAAAACGACCACAATTACTAACAAAATTCCTGCGCTTAATTGCCCTACATCTGTCTTTGGAAACCATTCTGAAAGTTTTTTTTCTGTCTTTGCTATCAATGCACCGATTAATCTTACCGGATGATACATCCAATGTGGATCTCCGATTAGCAAGTCTATTAAAAAGCCAAGCGCTAAAGCCATCATTGATAATTCCATCTCGTCTTTTTCTCCTTTTCATGCCTTTTATTTTTTTTCTCCATTCTTGTTTCCCTATTTTCCCTTATTTTTCATATAAGATTCACAAGCCTGTAAAAAATGATAAGGAACTGTAAAGTCCGAATAATAATATAGATGGGGAAATCCTTCCATCTTTTTATTATCCCCATGAATACACTCCCATGTTCTTTTCCTCAACGGTTTCTTTGCGATACACGTATTTCCATTCGATGTACTGTCATAATAGTGAAATTCATGTCCCTTAATGCCATTTAACCTTGCTCCAAAGATTTCATTTTCTTTCGAATCCAGCTCGATATAACCAAATCTTCCAAGCCGGCTGGTTTTATAGCAATCTGCATCAATGCTTCCTACCATTTCATAAGCATGACCTTCTTTATCTTCCATAGTCCTATGCAGATACATAAAGCCACCACATTCTGCCATATAAGGAATTCCTTTTTCAATCGCATTTTTTACAGATTCCCTCATTGAAACATTTTCACTCAATTTCTTGGCATAAAGTTCAGGATAACCACCACATAACAGCAAACCATCTAAATCCTCTGGCAATGTATTATCATGGAGTGGTGAAAAATATTCAATTGACGCTCCCATTTGTTTCAACAATTCCAGATTATCTTCATATAAGAAGCAAAAGGCTTCATCTTTCGATACACCAATTCTCACCTCAGAGCTTATTTTAGGAATGTTTGGTTCTTGGTAACTTAAATCATCCGTCTGATTAGCAAGTGCAATAATTCCTTCTATATCTAAACTTCCCTCTAACACAGACGCAAAGCCTTTTAAATTTTCTTTTAGCTCTTTTATCTCATCGGGTAAAACTAATCCCAAATGCCTGCTCTCGATTTTATATTGTTCCATTTTAGGAACATATCCGTATACCTTAATCGGTAACTCTTGTTCAATTTTTTGTTTTAACTCCGGATATAAGCTTGCGGGCAGCTGATTTAGAATAACTCCTTTTATTCTGCTTTGCTCTTTGTATTCTAAAAATCCTTTTATAATAGGAAGTATTGATAAACTCATTCCCTTACAATTTACAATCAACAGTACATTCGTACAAGTAACTTTCGCTAAATCGTAAGCACTCCCTTTCGTCGAAATTCCAGCTAAACCATCATAATATCCCATTACACCTTCCATAACAGAAATTTCTGCTTGTTTCGCTGTCCGGCAAAATAAATATTTAGTAAGCTCCTCATCGGTAAAAAAAGTGTCTAAATTTTTCGATGTTGTTCCAATTACTTTCGCATGAAACATCGGGTCAATATAATCTGGCCCACACTTAAAAGAAGCCACTTTCATTCCTCTCTCACAGAGAGCTTCTAAAATTCCACATGTAATCCATGTCTTTCCACTCCCGCTTGACGGTGCTGTCAATAAGATTCTAGGATAATGTCCCATTCTCTTTGCTGCCTCCTCCTCTGCAAGATATAATATACACCGGATTCTGTGCCATCATCATATGATATTGTCCCACTTCTTTTGACTTAGAAACTGCAACCGATGCAATGTCGACCTCCACCAGTGAAAATTCTTTGACACATTCTACTGCTTCCATAACAGTTTCTAGTGTAATTGCATTCATTACAATACGGACAGAAGGATTTTTCTTTAGTACAGAAGCCAATATTTCCTTTAAGTTTCCAGAAGATCCTCCTATAAATACATGAGTCGGTGCAGGCAATTCTTTTAAAGCATCTGGAGCTTCTCCCTCAATAATCTGCAAATTTGAAACTCCAAAATAGTTTTTATTTAATTGAATTAAATTCACCGCTTCTTCTTTTTTCTCAACCGCATATACCATGCCATTAAAAGCCTGCATGGAAAGTTCGATTGAAACCGACCCCGTTCCGGCTCCAATATCATACACAGTTGCTTCTCTTGTCAATTCTAATTTTGACAAAGAAATGCTTCTTATCTCACTTTTTGTCATTGGAACCTTATCTCTTAAAAATTTTTCATCTCTTATTCCATGAGTTACAACAACTTGCTCTGGTATTCTATTTTCAATCACAACAACCGATAAGCGTTCAAATTCTTCCGTTACTAACTCTTTTGGTGTTCCCGTCACAATTCTCTCATTTGAATAGGAAAGGTTTTCGCCCACATGCAAAACAACCGACTCTAAGCCACAGCGAATCAATTCCTTGCACAAAGCAGGGATTCCATTGTCTTCTCCAACCAATGCAAAAACAGTTTCATTGTTTTTCACGGCATGAATTATATTCTGCTCTCGGCCATGAAGACTGATTAACGCTGTTTTCTCCCATGGAATACCCAGTTTTCCACAAAAATAAACAACCGATGAAATACCATTAATTCTACTAATTGGATAATCACTTAACTGTTCCATCCATTTCTTTGTCCCACTGTAAAAACCAATATCACCAGATACTAAAATTACAATGTTCCCATATTCCAGATGCTCACTGATAAATTGCTTGATTTCTTCAATTTTGTAGGATGAAAATTTCGGTTTTCTTAATTCTTTCACGGTTTGAAGCATTCGTTCTGCGCCAATCAACACATCGGCCATTTCACAAGCGTTCCATGCTTCCAGAGTCATCGTCTGTTTCGTTCCCATTCCAATTCCAACAAATGTAATATGTTGTTTCCATTTTATTTTTTCTTCTTTACAGAGATATAATTTTACCTGTTCAAACGAATATCCCTGTTGTTCTTTTGGACGTCCGATTAAAATTACTTTTACTCCGGCTCTTTTTGCAGCAAGCAATTTTTCTTCCAGACCACCTGCTTTTCCTGATTCTTTTGTTACAAGATAAGACGCCTTTGTCTGCTTTAATAAACAATAGTTTAGTTCTTCATCAAATGGTCCCTGCATGCAAATAAGATTTTTTCCTTCGAAGCCAAACTTACTACACTCCATAACCACTTCCGGCGTCGACAGTACCCTTGCAGTTACTCTCTTTTTAAATTGTGGAATTCTTGTATACTCTTTTAACTCCTTACTTCCGGTTGTAACTAAAATATTTCCGTCCGTTTCCATCAAATAATCCACTGCTTCCCCAACCGAACCAACCAAAATACAATCATTTTTCTCTTCAATAGAATCCTCATCCCGAAGCAGTCGAATATACTTTTTCTCCAGGGTTTCACATGCGAATCTAATATTTTCTGATACTTCAACAGCAAAAGGATGTGTAGCATCTACTACATAATCAATACCTTCTTTGTTCATCAGCTCTTTCATTTCTTTTGCTGATAATCGTTTTGAAGAAGAACAAATATACTCTCCTTCAGGCAGCAAACTTTCTCCATATTCTGTCGCCACACAAACATAACATTCTTTTTTTTGAGAATCCAAAAATTCTGCTAATCTCCGTCCTTCCACCGTACCTGCAAATATTAATATTTTTCCCATGTCGTTCCCCTTCCATTGTCCATAGCTTTATGTCTTTTTCACTTAATCTGTTTCTTTATCGAAACGATAGCCTCGTGGTGTTACCATAGAACCAGACACCTCTTTTGTCATTGAATTTCCAATAAAGACTGTTGTAAACATATCTACTTTTGTTTCTTTTAATTCTTTTAATGTCATAATCTTCATTTCTTCACCTTCACGGCCAATATTCGATACAATTCCACATACAGTCTGTTCTTCTTTATAATTCAGCATTAATTCACAAGCTTTTTCTAAATAGTCATGTCTTTTTCTACTGGATGGATTATAAAGACAAACTGCAAAATCTGCTTTTGCTGCAGCTAAAAGACGTCTTTCGATTTTCTCCCAAGGAGTTAATAAATCACTTAAACTGATTACTGCAAAATCGTGAATCAACGGAGCCCCAAGAACTGCTGCTCCGGCACTTGCTGCTGTTACCCCTGGAATTATTGATACAGATACATCTTCATACGCTTCTTTTAACTCTAAAATTAATCCTGCCATACCATATACACCAGCATCACCGCTGCAAATCATCGAAACAACTTTTCCCTTTTGTGCCTCTTCCAATGCGATTTTACAACGTTCCACCTCTTTTTTCATTGGCGTGGTCATAAATTCTTTTCCTTTAAAGTGTTCTTTTACCAAATCAACATATACCGTATATCCGATAATAACATCACTTTCCTGTAATGCATTCACTGCCCGTATTGTCATTTGTTCATAAGCTCCCGGACCAATTCCTACTACATATAATTTATTCATCAAACTTTACTCTCCAATCTCTTTCTGCTATTGCAACTGTCACACCATTCTCTGCCCGTTTTTTTTGAACAAGCCGCCCGTTCTTGCTTCCTAAGACAGCACTACGTTCACATACATTGGATACTCCTGTAACCTGTTCTACAAAATCTGATTCCGTAAACTCTCCAATTAATTGTGCGAGCATTTCTTTTTGAAATGTTCGGAACAAAATTCCATGTTCCTTTGCCATCTGGCATAATCCTTCTTCCTCTTTTTTTAAATCAATTGAAGCAATTTGTTCTACACTATTCCAGCTATATCCACATTCATAAAGAGAACGTTCTGCCAGTTCTTCAATTACTTCCTTTCCCGTTCCCTTTTTACATCCAATTCCTAATGTTACAATTGGCGGAATCAAATATAATGTCTTTTGAAATGGAGCTTCCTTTCGCTCTCTTGCAGAAATACAAATTCCTAATTCCATCTTTTTTGACAACAAACTGTTTTCTGTTTCCTGAATCCATTTTAGCTCTTTTGGAACAGTTCCCTCTACCGGAAAATCACAAACCAATCCAACTTCTTTTTTATCAAGCAATGCAGCTGATATCTCTTTTGCCAATGGAAAAGACTTTATTAATAATTTATTTTTCTTAGCAAATACATCCACTGCAAACAATTGATTGATATCCGTCGCTGTCGTAATAACGGGAACCGCTTTTATTTTCGTGGCAATTAGTTCTGTCAGCCGATTCGCTCCACCCAGATGACCGGATAAAAGTGATATTACAAACGTTCCCTTCTCATCGATTACGATAACAGCCGGATCATTTTTTTTGTTTACTAAAAATGGTGCTACAGACCGGACTGCTATTCCGGTCGCTCCTATATATATAATCGCATCCACCTTAAAAAACTGGCTTTTTGTCCATTCAAAAAGAGAACCCTTTCTTTCCTTTAGCAAAGAATTTTTTGCATATCTTTTATTCGTATAAGCTTCACAAAACATTCCTTCTTTCGTAAGTGTTTCTTTAATTTGTACGGAAAGCCTGCTGCCGGCAGATGTAAAACTAATAATACTTACATTCATAGCTTGCTTACACCAATCCTCTCTTTTATAATATTATATGGACTCAAATTCTTTTACTCTGTTCTATTTTGTTGCTTCTCTATATTCTGTCGTAAATGCTGGATTATACAATTCAGAACGTTCGTAATTTGTATGGGCAACAACATCTCCAACAATAATAAGTGCAGTTTTTGTAATTCCTTCTTTTTTCGCTAATTCACTTATTGTTCCTACCGTACCCACAATTGTTTTTTCATCTTCCCATGTTGCTTTATAAACAACAGCTGCGGGCGTATCTTTTGTATAGCCTCCCTCTATAAGCTTATCGGTTAACTCTTCTAACATTCCTGTACTTAAAAAAATAACCATTGTAGCCTGATGAGCCGCAAAAGAAGCAATATCCTCTTTTTCCGGTACTGGGGTTCTTCCTGCCATTCTTGTAATAATCACACTTTGAGAAACATTTGGAAGTGTATATTCCAGATTCAAAGCAGAAGCTGCTCCACAAAACGAACTGACACCCGGACAATATTCATATGAAATTCCTTTCTGATCTAAACAATCCATCTGCTCACGAATTGCTCCATATACACAAGGGTCACCAGTATGAAGGCGTACTGTCGTCAAACCTTCCTGTTCTGCCTTAACAATTACTTCAATAACCTCTTCTAGTGTCATCGTTGCACTATTATATACGTTACACCCATTTTTTTTATAATTTAATAGCTCTTTGTTTACAAGAGAACCTGCATAAATAATGACGTCTGCTTTTCCTAATAATTTAATTCCTCTCACTGTAATTAAATCTGGTGCTCCTGAACCTGCTCCAACAAAATATACCATTTACTTTTTCTTCTCCTTTACTATAATTAATGAATAATAACCTGCATCCTCCGGAATCTCCTCAACCGAAGAATAAATTTTTTCATTCTCCATTCCACAGTTTTCTATCATTACTGCTTCACAGTCTGATGCAAGTAACTGTTTTTTTACTTCCTTTATCTTTTTGCCGGCTTTCATTAAAACCTTTGTTCCTGAAAGTTTTAACGCCTCTTCTATGTCATAAGATGCCGGTATAACATGTAATGGCTCAGCTTTTTCTACTAAACCAATATTCAGTCTTGCAGCTACTGCACAAAAAGAAGAAATACCACTTACGAGAGATGCTTCAAACCCAAGTTCAATCACACGCTGATGTAAATAAATATAAGTAGAATAAATCGAAGGATCTCCCAATGTTAAAAACGCGACTTTCTTTCCCTGTTTTAACAACTCTACTAATGTCTCCGTAGCAGCTCTATGACTCTCTTCTAATTTTTCTTTCTCTTTTGTCATTGGCATTAAAATACCAATACAAGGTTTGTTTTCTAACCCGCTTACTGCCTGTTTTGCAATCTGGTAAGCAACACTTTTTTCTTTTTGCTCTGCCGGTACCGCTATTACATCGCTTTCCTGTATCAGCCGGACTGCTTTCAATGTTAATAATTCCGGATCTCCCGGTCCAATTCCAATCCCATATAATTTTCCTGCCATATTATTCTCCTCTTTTATTTAAAAATTTTTCTGCTAATTCTTTTGCATACTTCGTTTCTCCAAGATAGCCATATTCATTTGAAAATAAAATTGCACCAATTTTTAAATCCTCTCCCGATTTTTTATTCAAATAGTAATGGATTTTATCTGTAATACTTTTCATCGTTTCGGATAACAGATTTCCCTCTTTTAAAATCGTAACTGCTTCTTCTGTTGTAATCGTATCCAGTAATCGTCTTGCGGTTTCAATCGAAGCACCTGCACGAATTGCAGCAGCCGTCATCAATTCAGCTCTAGAATCTGAATGTTTAGAATGTGTATTCATAATTCCGCCAGACACCTTAATAAATTTTCCTATATGGGAAACAAACAAAATCCCCTTTATCCCGAGTTCCTTAGCAATTCCTATCGTTTCCCCCACATAATTACTGCACTTCATACTTTTAGAAAGATCCAATTGCATTTGATTTTTCAAAAAAGTTTCACCATAGTTACCAGGTGTTATCAAAAGATATTCGACCTGCTCAGCTGCAAGCATTTTCATCTCTACACGAATACTATCAATCAACGCTTTTTCACTCATTGGAACAACAATCCCACTTGTTCCCAAAATTGAGATTCCACCTTGAATCCCCAACCGTTCATTAAATGTCTTTTTTGCCACATTAACACCCTCTGGAACAGAAATTTCTACTTCAATGCCACCATCCCATTCCTGCTCTCTTAATACCTCTTCTACACTCTCTTTTATCATTTTTCTTGGCACACGATTGATTGCAGCCTCCCCTACAGGCTGTTCTAATCCCTTTCTTGTAACAATACCGACACCGGTTCCACCTAAAATTACAACATCCGGTTGCTCTATCTTCTTCACTTTTGCATATACAAGAATTCCATCTGTTACATCAGGGTCATCCCCTGCATCTTTTCTCACTGCACAAGAAACATATTCTGTTGTACACTGAATTTCTTCAATTGGTAAATGAAGTACTATTCCTTTTGGTGTTGCCAGATTCACCTCATATATTTTCTGCCCTAAAAATAACATCCACGTAGCTGCTTTTGCCGCAGCAGCAGCACAGGAACCTGTCGTATACCCCAAATATAATTTTTTATTTCCCTCTGTAACAAAATATTGTTCCAATCCATTTTTTCCCATATAATTAAAAAAAGGTTGCTTTCACAACCTCTTCTTTCCTTTCTTTATCTTACATATAACTTCGGTTGCCGCAAACTTATATGTACAAATATAAAAAGGTATCTGGCTATACAGTAACGGACTTGCGTAGGACTTGCACCTTACTTCCCTTTTTATATCTGGTTTTCGCTCTTTTCTCACTAAAAATATTATAGTATGGAACCCGCCTTGTGTCAAATAAAAGTAACTAATCTTGTTTTAAAACGGACTCTAAAATTTCTAACATTTTTCCTGTATCAATTGGTTTTGATAAATGCCCGTTCATGCCACTTTCAACTGACCGCTTTACATCTTCGTCGAAAGCATTTGCTGTCATTGCAATAATTGGAACTTTCTTTGAATCTTTTCGTTTCATTTTACGAATCCTTCTTGCAGTATCCCAACCATCCATAACCGGCATTTTTATATCCATTAATATCACATCGTAATAAAATTCACTTGATTGTTCAAATTTTTCAAGTGCTTCTTTCCCATTTTCTGCCTGTTCCACCTCAAATCCGACCATATTTAATATCCCAGCTGCAATTTCAATGTTAATCTCATTATCCTCTGCTAAAAGAACTCTATGCCCTTGGAAATGATATTGTGTCAATTCCACTGGTTTTTTCTCTTTCTTTTCTTTTGAGGCGACATGAGTACCATTGGAACACATCTGAAAATTTAAATCAAAATAAAATTCCGATCCAACTCTTAACTTACTTGTAACCGCTAACGTTCCTCCCATCATATGAACAAGGTTACTACTGATAGAAAGCCCGAGCCCTGTTCCTCCATACCATTTTGTTGTATAAGAATCTGCCTGTTCAAAAGCGTTAAAAATCTTATAAATATTTTCCTGACTAATTCCTATTCCGGTATCTTTTACAGAAAAATGAACACGGACAATATTATTTTTAACTTCTTTTTGTTCAATTAAAACTACAATATCGCCACCATTATCCGTAAATTTCAAAGCATTTCCGATCAGATTAATTAAAACCTGATTTAAGTGAAAACCATCTCCAATTAACTGCATATCACAATACTTTTTTTCATATACAAGTTTTATATTCTTCTGTTCTGCCTGTAATCGTGTAAGATTTTCCAACTCTTCAACAAGTTCATTTAAACAAAACTCTTCTTCTATTAATTGAAGCTTTCCACTTTCAATTCTTGACATATCCAAAATATCATTGATTAATGACAATAAATATTTTGAAGACTCTCCTATTTTTTCAAGACACTCTAGTGTCTTCGCCTTATCATCAATTGTCATCTCCGCAATTGTAATCATACCAAATATTGCATTCATAGGTGTCCGAATTTCATGGGACATACGGGATAAAAATTCGGTCTTTGCTTTATTTGCTTCTTCTGCATCCATCTTGTACAAATAAGAATAGATTACCTTGCTCAATTCCCTCAGTTCCTGTACGTTTTTTTGAGTCCAGTCATATTCTTTGTCTTCTGCACCAAAAATAATAACGCTTTGATAATGAGATTTTTCATAACCACTACATAAAAGAGCAGAATTACAAGGCTGATTTTTAAACAGCATGTCAAAATCATCCGACGTTTCAGCCTGTCCTCTTTTACAAAAAAGATATCTATTTTCCGTTTCCACAAGGGATTTCCATGTTTCCATTTCTTTCATTTCATAATAAAATGGCTCAACTCTTGTTTCAAATTTCTTTGTAGTGCTCCATTCATACAAAAATTGAAAAACACCCTGCTCTAACTGTACCTTTGCAATACTTGCATAAGCCAGCTTATATTTTTTTCCGATTCGCTCCAAAATCATATTAATCGCACTGCTTTTATCTTTTGTTTTTTCTAATATTTCCAATACAAATGAAAGGATATCCTGATTTTTATCAATCTCTGCATCTTGTATTGTCTTATTTAATACAATTTTTCCATAATATTCTGCAGGGTCTTTTCCCAATAATTCTTTTGTCTTTTCATAAGTCTGAAAAGAATTCTTTCCATTCTCTTTTACATAACGAAGAGCCGCTTTCGTGTACTGTAAAAGTTGCTCGTAGCAATCTGTTTCATCGGAATATGCAACTCCTATACTGCAAGTAAAAGCCTTTCCACCATTTTCACCACTATAAATATCCTGAATTTCTTTCACAATTCGACTTGCAATTTGAACCGTCTGTCCTTTTGTAATCATTTTTAAGAAAATCATAAATCGATCTTTGCTATAGCGGATTATAATATGTGGTTCTTTCACAATTTTCTGCAACAATTCTGCTACTTCAATAATAACAGAATCCCCAAAAACTCTCCCATGTAACTCATTTACCTTCCGAAAATCATCAATATCAACCAACAGCATTGCTCCCAATTCAGAAGTTTGTTTTTGCTTCAGATATTGCTTAATTAATTCTTCTCCACTTACTTTTGTAAATAGCTTGGTCAATTTATCCTTAAAAGCTTCATCTAATAATTTTTGTTCTTTTTCATGCTCTGTTTGAATATTTCTAAAATTACCAATTATTTTAGACGGATTACCACTTTCATCCTTAAATGTTTTTCCTGATAACACTGCCCAGACATACTCATCCGTGCTTCCATAATAAGGACGCACACGAACTTCAATAGGTTTGACCAAATGTTCTTTCAAACAATGGCTTAACTTGTCCCTGTCTTTAAAATACAAAAAATCATCCTGTAGTATCTTTTCAGAAAAATTACAAATATATGTGTCCTCACATTCTTTACTTTTCTTATCATCAAAACTTCCATATATAAATAAAGTATCTTCCTTTATATTATATTCAAACATGATAACATAAGAACATTCTAGTGCAAGACGATAACGTTCTCTTTCCTGTTCAAGTTCTTTTTCCATCCTTTTTTGCTTTGTAATATCTGCTAATACACCATGATAAATCGGATTACCATTCTGTTCTCCAAGAAACGTTGCAGCAAGCTGAATCCAAACAATCTCTCCAGATTTTTTTACGGTACGATAAGAAAATGTAATTGGTTCTCTTTTTTTTGCTTTTTCATTTACAAATTGAATGACATTTTCCCGATCTTCTTTTGCAATGTTTTGAAATACACCATCTTTATAATCTTCCATTGTCGTACCAAAAAATTCAAAAAACTTGTTACTTGCCTCTAATAAATAAGTATTCATTGGACACACTTCATACTTTGCAACAAATCCCGGCATATTATCATAGGTCGCATATAATGTATCTTTTAAGTTTTCTTCCTTTCGTTTCAGATTATCAATATTCATAAAAAATGCTAAAATAATCTGCTCTCTTGACCCATCATTAAAAGGAACAATGTCAAGATTAAACCAACAGTACCCCTTTCCCGGACACAATAGGCGAAACTCTTCACTCATTACACTTTCATAGTTACAAAACAAACGTTTCATATTGCTAAAACTAAGCAATGCAGCACAACGTTCCTTATCATCCGGATGAACACTTTTTCCTGTTAAAACACTAATTAGGTTACTAATATTTCCATTAAGAGAAGCCTGCACGCCAACACCATTTTTATTATAAATCGTTCGATAAACTCCCTTAGAAAGATTTACCTCATAAGACTCCTCATATATTTTTCTCATTATAGCATCATAGCGGCTTGCCAAACGACTGTTATACTCTGTTTTTTTCTGTTCTGTTATATTATGTACAATACTTAACGCAATTTTTTTCCCTTTTGTCTCCATGTAATAGATTTGATTTTCTGTCCAAAATTCTGTTCCATCCGGTCCCTTTATACGGTACTGCAAAGAACTTTCCCTGAGTCCTTTCTCAAAATTGTCACGAAGCTGAAACAGACTAACATTTTTATATACTTTTTCCTGGTCTTCCGGAACAATATAATATTCTATTCCAAATGCTAATACCTGCTCGTAGTCTTCTTCAATGTCTGACTCATCCTCACCTATTGCATGAAACGATAATTTCTTATAGCTTCCTGAAAGCAAATTTATAATAGCAACAGCAGCTACATTCCATTTTTGCATAAAGAAATAATATTCTTCTTTTTCATTTTTCCATTCACTTGTTCCCCATGTATATTCACTCATTTGCTACACCTCCGCCTATAACAAGACTGTAGACTATCGTTAAATCTCTATTAATTCATACTCATCTGTTCCTAATCCTAATTTTTTTGCATGCTCAATTGCCACATGCCAATTTGTTTCTGGCGTAACATTTGTAAAATGATCATGAAAATCTTCATGTTCATTTAATCTTTCCTCCAACAAGCTTCCTCTCATTACATGCTGCTTATTTACAGCATCTGCACATGCCTGATCTAAGGCAACCGGATCAAAAGAAGCAAACATACCTACATTTGGTACAATCGGAACATCATTTTCTGCATGGCAATCACAATAAGGTGACACATCCACAACTAAGCTGATATGAAAATTCGGTCTTCCATTTAATACAGCATAACTATATTCTGCAATTTTTTTATTTAAAATATCAAAAGATTCATCTCCGGCAGGCAAAACTGCATCTTTCGGACAGACCCCAATGCATCGCCCACATCCGACACATTTGTCTTGATTAATAGAAGCTTTTCGATCTGCAATAGAAGGGGCATCATGGGCACAAATCTTGATACATCTTCCACAACCAATACATTTTTCTGTATCTACATATGGCTTTCCGGCACTGTGCATTTCCATTTTTCCTGCCCTAGAACCACAACCCATTCCTATATTCTTTAATGCTCCACCAAATCCGGTTGATTCATGCCCTTTGAAATGATTTAATGTAATAAAGATATCCGCATCCATAATCGCACGTCCAATCTTTGCTTCTTTTACATATTCTCCATTTTCAACTGGGACTAATTCTTCATCCGTTCCTTTTAACCCATCTGCTATAATCACATGACATCCTGTCTGAAATGGTGAAAATCCATTTTTATAAGCAGCATCTATGTGATCTAATGCATTTTTTCTGCCACCTACATATAGCGTATTACAATCTGTAAGAAATGGCTTTCCTCCTAATTGTTTTACAACGTCCACAACAACTGCTGCATAATTGGGTCTTAAATAAGCCAGATTTCCCGGTTCCCCAAAATGTATTTTTATTGCTGTATACTTCTCATCAAAATCAATTGAATCAATCCCTGCCTTTTTTATAAGTCGTTCTAATTTTTGTGGCAGGTTCTCGTTAAACGAAGTACGCATATTTGTAAAATAAACCTTTGATTTTTCCATCTTTTCTACCCGTGCATATCGCAAGCAGACTTGCGATACTGCCCAAATTCGTTATATAAAAAAAGAGGACAGTTGCATCTTTTCCTTTCTTTTTGATTTTTCTAAGTTCTCTCTCGTATTGCATATTCTTACATTATATTATAGGTTAGAATCAAAAAGAATACAAGAACAAAGAAGTGTGTTAAAAACTTCTCCTTTTCATTATATTCTCTAGATTTTTTTTCCCATTCGTGCTATCTTGAAAAGACAATCTATAAATAACAGAAAGGAATCTGACATGAAATTACAGCAACTTTACAGTTATACCAGAAAAGCTCTGGATACCTATCATATGATTGAAGCCCATGACAAAATTGCAATCGGCATTTCAGGCGGTAAAGACAGCCTTACTCTCCTTTATGCACTTGCAGGACTAAAAAAGTTTTATCCCATTCCGTTTGAATTAGAGGCAATCAGCGTCCATTTAGGTTATGACGAATTTGACTTGACTGCCATTACCAACCTATGCAACCAGCTCCAAATCCGACACACAATTGTTTTCACAGAAATTAGTACAATCATAATGGAAGGAAGAAAAGAACAAAATCCTTGTTCCCTTTGTGCTAAAATGAGAAAAGGAGCATTAAATAACAAGGCAAAAGAATTAGGATGCAACAAAATTGCTTATGCACATCATAAAGATGATTTAGTCGAAACAATGCTCCTCTCACTTTTATTCGAAGGACAATTTTATGCATTTCCCCCTGTCACCCATCTTGAAAGAAGTAACCTGACTGTAATTCGTCCTCTTATGTTCATTAATGAAAAAGATATCAAAGGATTTCAAAATAAATATTATCTTCCTATATGTAAAAACCCCTGTCCTGTCGATGGACATACAAAAAGGGAATATGCCAAACAACTCATCCGTCAATTAAATCATGACCATCCGGGTGCAAAAGACAGGATGTTTCATGCAATTGTAACAGGCAATATTATTGATTGGCCGAATTTATAAATTTATTTATTATAATCTTCTTATGGTTTTTTTATTTTGTCAAGTATTGTATTAACTTTTATTATAAAAATCTAAAATATTTATAAAACACCTTGACATCCTGATAAATTCACCTATAATATTTACTTACCTTAGTTGATTATTTCCATACTCAACTATTATTTTTCAACTAGAAAGGAGATATTTCATTGGATAAAAAAGAAGCAGCCGAAGAACTTATGCATTGTATGAACCAATTTCGCCTTCTCAATAAAAAATACCACGTTCACATGGAACTCCCGGCAGCAGAGTTTTTCACAATGGTTGCAATTTACAAGATAACCGAACAAAATAAACAAAAAGAAAATCTTATCAACGGAGCAACTACAACACAGGTTGTAAAACTACTTGGCACAACACTATCTGCTGCCTCCAAACTAATGCGAAATTTAGAAGAAAAAAACCTGATTGAACGTATCGCATGCCCAAGCGACAGACGTGTAACTTATATCCGCTTATCAAACAGTGGGAGTTCTCTTCTGCAATCAGAACGCAACCGGCGAGACCAGATTATGACAAAAGTAATTGAACATCTCGGAGATGACAGAGTGGAACAAATGCTTACCACCCTTCACGATATGTATCACTATCTAAGTCAGGAATTGGAGGAATATCATGATTAAAATATTAAAATTTGCGAAAAAGCAGTGGTATATTATGATTGCAATTATACTATTGCTTTTTATCCAGGCAAACTGCGAATTGGCGCTTCCTGAATATACTTCTAATATCGTAGATGTGGGAATTCAATATGGTGGTATTGAAAGACCTATTCCTGAAGTAATCAGAGAAGACTCCTTAAATCATCTTTTCTTATTTATGAATGAAAAAGAACGCTCTCTAATTGAAAATTACTACTTAAAATTAGAAAAAAATAAACTGTCACAAGAAGAATATAAAGAATACCTTTCAAAGTATCCTGATTTAAAAGATGAAACACTTTATGTTCTCTCTTACAGTAAACTTGGCAATTCAAAAAACGAAAAAAATAAAACATTAGACAAATTATCGAACACATTGGTTCCTGCCGAAATACTAATGACAATGCTTACTTCAAACGAAAAAGAAGCAATTGCTATGCAGAAACAAATCTTTCAGTCTATGAACTTACCATATAATAAAAATGCTGATCTTTTTCAAATCATTTCTCAGCTTCCTAAAGAAGCCATCATCTCAATCCAAGATGGCATAAAGGAAAAAATGGGAGATATGTCCGATATGCTTGGCGAATCCATTGCCATAACTTTTGTTCAAAATGAATATAAGACAGTTGGTATTAATTTAGATGAATTCCAAATGAATTATTTAAAAACAACCGGTATCAAAATGTTAGGTCTTGCCCTTCTTGGCATGGTCATTGCTATTTTAGTTGGCTACCTCGCATCAAAATTAGCTGCCAAGGTAAGCCGTGATTTGAGAAATAAAGTATTTAAAAAAGTAATTTCTTTCTCCAATAAAGAAATCAATGATTTTTCAACCTCATCCTTAATCACACGATGCACAAATGATATACAACAGGTACAGCAGGTTACCGTATTGTTGTTCCGTATGGTTGCCTACGCACCGATTATGGGAATTGGCGGTATTATTAAAGTATTAAAGACAAATACTTCTATGGCATGGATTATTGCTGTCGCCGTTGGAGTAATTTTATGTCTGGTTATCGTCTTAATGTCTGTCGCAATGCCAAAATTTAAAAAGATGCAGTCTTTGTTAGACCGGCTTAATCTGGTGTCCCGTGAAATTTTAACCGGTATCCCTGTCATCCGTGCATTCAGCCGTGAAAAACACGAGGAACAACGATTTGATACAGCAAGTAAAAATCTTATGAAAACTCAATTATTTACGAATCGTGCAATGGCTCTTATGATGCCTACTATGATGTTTGTTATGAATGGAATTACTGTATTAATTATCTGGGTTGGCGCAAATGGGATTGATTTAGGAGAATTACAGGTTGGGGATATGATGGCATTTATTACTTATACAATGCAAATCGTTATGTCCTTCCTTATGATTACTATGGTTTCTGTTATGTTACCAAGAGCTGCTGTTGCCGCAAATCGTATTGATGAAGTTTTAAATAGCGATATTATTATTAAAGATGAGGAACACCCTCTTTCTCTTCCTGAAACAATAAAAGGAGAAATTAAATTTAATCATGTACACTTCCGTTATCCAAACGCAGATGAAGATGCTCTCTCTGATATTTCTTTTACCGCAAAACCGGGAGAAGTGACTGCAATTATCGGAAGTACCGGGTGTGGAAAATCCACTTTAGTACAATTAATTCCCCGGCTTTATGATGTTTCGGAAGGTTCTATCACTTTAGATGGCAACGATATCCGTTCCATTTCTCTCTCAAATTTGAGAGAGAAAATTGGCTATGTTCCACAAAAAGGAATTTTATTCTCTGGAACAATTGATTCAAATCTCCGTTTTGGTGCACCAAATGCATCAAAGCAACAAATTGAAGAAGCAGCTTCCATTGCTCAGGCAGAAGAATTTATCAATACAAAGCCTGAGCGCTATCAAACACCAATTGCCCAGGGTGGTACAAACGTATCCGGTGGACAAAAACAACGACTTGCCATTGCAAGAGCGATTGCAAAAAATCCATCCATTTATATCTTTGATGATAGCTTTTCTGCATTAGATTACAAAACAGATATTGCATTACGAAAAGCACTAAATGAAAAAGTATCCGATGCAACTGTATTAATTGTTGCTCAAAGAATTAGTACCATTATTCATGCAGATAAAATCATCGTATTAGATGAAGGAAAAATTACCGGAATCGGAACCCACGAGGAATTACTAAAATCCAATGAAATTTATCAGCAAATCGCAATCAGTCAATTATCGCAGGAAGAATTAGAAAAAGGAAAGGAGGCTCATTAATATGACACCAAAAAAAGGTTTTATGGGACATGGAAAGCCCGTTTTTGGGGAAACGGCAAAGGATTTTAATGGAACACTAAAAAAATTAGTTTCCTATCTAAGCAACTATTATGCGGCAATTGTTGCTGTTATTATATTTACAATTGGAAGCACTTTATTTAATATTATTGGTCCAAAAGTACTCGGCAAAGCAACAACTGAAATTTTCAATGGTCTAATAAGTAAAGTAAATGGTGGAAGTGGTATCGACTTTGATGCGATATTAAAAATTCTCCTAATTCTTTTAGCTTTATACGCAGCAAGTATGCTATTCGGTTATATACAAGGTTTTATCATGACAGGAATATCACAAAAAATGGCATTCCGGCTAAGAAAAGAATTATCAGAAAAAATAAATCGCCTTCCTATGAATTACTATGATACCAAAACATATGGCGAGATTTTATCGCGAATTACAAATGATGTAGATACATTGGGAATGAGCCTTAATCAGACAATGACCCAGTTAATCAGTTCAATCGCAACCTTAATCGGTGTATTAGTCATGATGCTTTCAATCAGTCCCTTAATGACTCTAATCGCGATTCTAATTCTTCCTATTTCAGCAGGACTAATTGGATTTGTAGTAAAACATTCTCAAAAATACTTTATGAGACAGCAAGAATATCTTGGTCATGTAAATGGTCAGGTAGAAGAAGCCTTTGGTGGTCACAATGTAATTAAACTGTTTAATCATGAAGAAGCTGTACTAAACGATTTTACAGAAACGAATGAAATATTATACCAGTCCGCTTGGAAGTCCCAATTTTTATCTGGTATGATGCATCCTATTATGTCATTTGTCGGAAATCTTGGCTATGTTGCCGTTGCCGTTGTCGGCGGATATTTAAATATAAAAAAAGTAATTGAAGTTGGTGATATTCAATCGTTCATCCAATATGTACGACAATTTACACAACCGGTTGCACAGATTGCACAAATCTCCAATATGTTACAGTCTACAATGGCTGCTGCTGAACGTGTATTTGAATTTTTAGAAGAAACAGAAGAAGAACAAACTGCAAAAAATCATGCCACTCTAGTTGATAGCAAAAGCCAAACGCTTAGAAATGTTACTCCAGATGACTTAATCGGAACTGTAACATTTAATCACGTAAAATTTGGATATCAGCCAAACAAAATTATTATCAATGATTTTAGTGCATCAGTAAAACAAGGCCAAAAAATTGCAATCGTTGGTCCTACCGGTGCAGGTAAAACAACAATGGTTAAGCTTCTTATGAGATTTTACGATACCACAGCAGGTCAGATTTTAATTGATGGATATAACATTAGGGATTTTGACCGAAGTGAACTCCGTCAGGCTTTTGGAATGGTTCTTCAAGACACCTGGTTATTCAAAGGTACAATTATGGAAAATATTCGTTACGGTAGACTAGATGCAACTGACGAAGAGGTTATTGAAGCTGCAAAAGCTGCTCATGCACATCACTTTATACAAACACTTCCTGGCGGATACCAGATGGAGCTAAACGAAGAAGCTTCCAACGTATCTCAAGGTCAAAAACAGCTTCTTACAATTGCCCGTGCAATACTGGCAGATAATAAGATTTTAATTTTAGATGAAGCAACAAGCTCGGTTGATACAAGAACAGAAGTTCAGATTCAAAAAGCAATGGATAACCTAATGATGGGGCGAACCAGTTTCATTATTGCCCACCGTCTCTCAACAATCCGAAATGCAGACTTAATCCTTGTATTAAAGGATGGTGACATTATTGAACAAGGAAACCATGACGCATTAATGAAACAACATGGATTTTATGCTAATTTATATAATTCTCAATTTGAAGAAACCGCTTAATCCTTTTTATATAGTCCCGCTTATCATTATTGCCTGATAAGCGGGATATATTATCTTAAAATTTCCAAAAAACTTTCTCCATATTTTTCATATTTAAATTTTCCTTTACTCAATCTCCTTTCTAATGCTTTCTAACGTTTGGTCCATATGAAGCAAATCAACCCAAACCACTTTAATTTCAACGTTATTTTTTGAATTAAAAATAATCTCTTCCTGTAATTTTTCTCTTTTTGGATACAACATAAGAACTTTTTTCGCCTGATATCGAACTCCATACGCAAACATTTGATAGATATCATCTTGAGTAATTCCGTAATTTCTCTTTTCTATGTTTAAAAGTTTCCATTTTGTATCTAAAAGGATAAGTTTTTTTCCCTTCCAAATAGCAATGTCTGGAATTAATTCGAAGCACCCTTTCATTTCCTCACAATTCGTTTTTAACGAATTACTCCTTATTTCTAATAAATAAGTACCTTTTATTTGTGTTTTTACAGTATATTGTTTCTTATAAAAAAATTGATAAATCTGTTTTGCTACATATTGTTCAAATAATTGATCCATTGGAAAAAATAAAGATAAAAATTTTTCATTTCCATAAAACATCCCAAACTTCTTTCGATTAAGAAAAATCTGACACCACTCTAAAACCGTATTATATCTTTTACTACTTCGGTCTTTTTTGCATAATCCAAAATCTTTTTCAACTTGAAAAGAAGGATCAATCTGATAAAAATAAGAAAGAAGTCTTTTTATTCTAGCCTTATTTTTCGAATCAGCTACCTTATTTACTTTTAATAAAGTAGCTTTTATCAACCGATTTTCCGGTCTGTCTTCATTAAATACATCTTTTTCGACATAAAAATGTTCTTGATGCACTGAATTTTTCGTAATCTGTTTTGAAAATAAAAGTTTTCCCTTTAAAAAATTTTCGTTAGACTCCTCCAAATGGTATTCGGAACTCAGTCCCTGTTTTACAAGAATTTCTGTTTCTTTTAAAAAAATTGTGATAAACCACCAAAAAAAACCATTCTTTTCCGCCTGTAAAGAAGCCTTCTCTACTTTTTTAATCGGAAGCTTCCAAACCTCCATAAGCATTTGAAGAAAGATTTTGCGATTTTCTTTATGTAAAGTATGATCTTCTACTATTTTCGGTAAAATTTCAATTCCTACTCCGTTTTTTAATAAAAACGTTCCAACATAATTAGTCGCTTGTATAACCGTACCAACTCTTCTTTTTTGTGTAACCAGAAAAAAAGTCTGTATTTTGTTTTTCTCAATCGGATACGCCAAAATGCAATCTAAAAGAAGATCAAATATCTTAGACGGAAGAGGACAATATCTAGAATCCTCTGTTACCTTTTCTCTTGTAAAGTATTCATATTCACAAATTGAATATACTTTTTTCATCTGCATCCCCTTTACGTGAAACATATATTTTTAAATAATTTTTTTATATGCCTCAATCATATCAAAAGCCTTTTCATTTACTTGATAATATATCAAATCATCGGTTTCTAAATCATTTTCTCCTTTAAAAAGAGTCTGTTCAACCTCTTCTGCCCAAATCATCTGCTCATTTTTTAGTTTTCCATTATCTCCTAAAACAAGACGAATTTTTTCATAATCATCATAAAAATATTCCTGTAAAAGCGGTAATATTGTAAAGCGAAAAATTCTTTTCAACGTTTCAATCGAACACTTCCCTTTCTGTTTTAATACCATGAAATAAGAATGACCAATCGTATGCTCTCTGTCATACAAAACTGCTATCCTTTTGTTAATAACCTCAAGTAGTTTATCTATCTCTACTCCCTCTACTACTACATCTTGAAGCAACGAACAGTCCGGAAGTCGTTCCAAAAAATGAAATCTCCTTCTTAACGCAGTATCCATTAACGCAATCGAACGATCTGCTGTATTCATTGTACCAACAACATATACATTTTCCGGCACACCAAATAAGCGTCCCGAATAAGGCAGTCTTGTTTTTAACCCTTCCTTTTTTCCTAACCTTTTTTCAGGTTCTAAAAGTGTAATCAGTTCCCCAAATATTTTAGAAATATTCCCTCTATTAATTTCATCAATTACAAACACATATTTTTTCGTTTCTTGCTTTGTTTTATTTCGTTCTACAATTTTCAAGATATCTGCTGCATTCATATGATTTAAACGATAAACTGTCGATAAAGTCATACACTTTCTATCATTCAATTCATAAATATCTTCTCGTATCCCTTTAATCAACCATTTTACTTTTCTCTGCCTTTTATACTGTTCATAAAAATCAACCCATTCATACTCTCCTGTTACAATCCCGATTGCATCAACAATACGCTCTTTATAACAAGACATAACAATATCACCAATCTGCATTTTATTTATAAATGAATTTAGTACGTTGCTTCCACCATATGTATACTCTTTAACCTTATCAATATCTTCTCCATACTCATCCCATCCAATCCGTATATGACCATGTTCCATACACTCTGTTCTTATATCATTTTCTCCTGCTTTGCAAAGAGAAACCTTCCAAATAGTTGGGTTCTCGCGAATTTCATATTCTCCATCCGATATGACAGTAGAAAGCTCTGCCTGCTCACAAAATTTTTGAAAGATTCCCTTTTCTACTTTAAATGGCAGTTCTTTTTCAATGGGGTCCTCTTCATCAACAACCGGCCGAATTCCCTCAATAAATTCTTCATAGCCATACGACTGGTGAAATGTTGTAAATCCAATCTGTCCTTTCTTTTTATAACTTTGATACCGCTCCATAACGCTGTCAAAGCTCTCATTCTTGATATCAGACAATGTCTTATTTTCAATAATTGCAACCGCAAAATAGACAGTTTCATACGTTTTTCCAGTTCCAGGTGGTCCATACAAAATATAATTTTTTTCAGGATATAGTTCTCTCTCTCCCAGTTTTATTCCCATACATATTTTCCTTTCCCTTCGTTATTACCTTTAACTTAACCTTTACTTCACAACTACAATTCCACTTACCGTCTTATCATTAAACGTTTTAATCGTAATCATAGCCTGCCCCTTTTTTTTCGCATGTAACATTCCATTCTTGTCCACAGACACTACAGATTTTTTACTTGAAAAATATGAAATCTTATTACTTGCACTGTTCGCTGTTAAAATAGGTTTCAACTGATACTTAGTTCCAATCTTCATTGTCTTTTTACTCCAAGACAACTTAACCGTCTTCGGTGCTTTTTTTACAATTACAATCATTGTATCTTTTTTTCCACTTCCCGTTTTGACTGTAATCACTGTCTTTCCAGATTTCACCGCTTCAATCGTTCCATTTTTTGAAACAGTTGCTACTTTTTTGTCAGAACTAGTCCATTTGATTGAATCAGTACACCCTTTCGGTTTTAAAGAAATATTAGATAAATAAGACTCTCCAATCCCTAATGTCACAGTATCTTTAAAAAACTTTACCGATTCGGCCGTCATAAAAGAATAATTTTCGTCGCAACCACCTTTCCCATTATTCGTATTAGCACCTTCCACATTTCCATTTTGTGTATATTGCCATATATCATAGTTTCCTGAATAGGCAGGCTTTTCGACATCATAATGTGCAACCCATACTTTTATTCCTTTTAGTTTACTAAAATCAAAATCATTTTCTAAATGAGACGCAGAAGAATAAATCATTGGCGTATACCCGGCCTTTTCTATTTCCTTGCAAAATGCTTTTGCAATTTCTGTTGTATTAGCTTTTCCGCCTGCAAAAGTACCAGCCTTTTCCATATCATATGCAACTGGGTAATCCAGTTCTCTATTATTTAAAATCTTAATACAATATTTTGCCTCCAAAATTGCTCTCTCTGCCGTTCTTGCTCCACAATCATGATATACGCCAACTTTTAAGCCAGCTTTTCCAGCTTCCTCATAGTTTCTTTCAAACTGTGTATCCACATCTTTATAAAAATCATCCTCCGGCTCCATTCCAAGTCCTGAACGTATCATTGCAAACTCATATCCCTTATCTGCAACTTTTTCCCAATCAACCACTCCATTATGAGAAGACACATCAATTCCTTTCATGGAAGATACCTTTGCTTTTACTACTTTTAGCTCCGTTAAAATACCCCCCTGCACTAGTATCGTAACACACAATATACCAGCTATAACTTTTTTAACAATACGACCCATTTTTCCCTCCATAAATAATCTAAACTTTTTACATTATTTTACCATAATTTTTCTGAAATGTAAGTATCCCATCTGAAAACAAATCGTAAAATTCAAACATCCTCGCAGAGCGTTTTTGCTTTATAGGAGACGAAGTTTCCTATAAAGCAAAGAAAAGTCCCATAAACACTGGTTTACAGGACTTATCATTCTCATTTATTCTCTTAGAACTTCTCTATTAAACAATACCTTGCGCCTTCATCGCATCTACAACTTTTTCAAAGCCTGCAATATTAGCACCAATTACATAATTGCCCTCCACACCATATCGTTTTGCTGCATCCGAAGTTTTCTGATAAATGTCTTTCATAATTCCTTTCAATTTCTCGTCTACTTCCTCAGCTGTCCAGCTCAATCTTTGACTATTTTGAGACATTTCTAATGCAGAAGTTGCAACACCACCCGCATTAGCCGCCTTACCAGGCATAAATAAAACTCCATTTTCTAATAAATAATCCGTTGCCTCTCTTGTTGTTGGCATATTCGCACCTTCTGCAACTGCTATACAACCATTTTCTTTTAATGCTTTCGCATCATTTAAATCTAACTCATTCTGTGTTGCACAAGGGAGCGCAATATCACATGGAACAGTCCAAATACCTTTTCCTTCTGTATACACAGCACTTTCTACCTGCTCTGCATATTCCTTAATTCTTCCACGACGTACCTCTTTAATCTCTTTAACAATATCTAACTGAATACCATTTGGATCATATACATAACCATCGGAGTCACTTAATGCTACAACCTTTCCGCCTAATTGCTGTACTTTTTCCGTAGCATAAATTGCCACGTTACCAGAGCCGGATACAACAACTGTTTTTCCCTCTAATGTCTGATTATGATTCTTTAACATTTCATCTAAAATATAAACAAGACCATATCCTGTTGCTTGTGTACGAACAAGAGAACCACCGTAAGTTAAACCTTTTCCAGTTAAAACTCCTTCATATAATCCTGTTATTCTTTTATATTGACCATATAAAAATCCAATTTCTCTTGCACCCACTCCGATATCTCCGGCAGGTACATCCTGATCAGCACCAATATACTTGCTTAATTCAGTCATAAAGCTCTGACAAAATGCCATTACTTCCCGATCGGATTTACCTTTTGGATCAAAATTGGACCCACCTTTTCCGCCTCCAATTGGAAGTCCTGTCAAAGAGTTTTTAAAAATCTGCTCAAATCCTAAAAACTTAAGAATTCCCTGGTTTACCGATGGATGGAAACGAAGACCACCCTTATATGGTCCAATCGCACTATTAAACTGTACACGGTACCCCTTATTTACCTGTACTTGTCCCTTATCATCAACCCATGGCACCCGGAAGGAAATTACTCTTTCAGGCTCTACTAGCCTTTCCAATAACCCAATTGTCCGATACTCTTCTTCATTTGCATCAATAACAAGCTTTAAAGAATCCAATACTTCCTTTACTGCCTGATGGAATTCACACTCTCCAGGATTCTGCTCTACCACCTTATTATAAATCTCATCAGTATACGACATAAGTTTATCCTCCCTTAAATCTTAAATTTAACACATTAAAGTGCCTGAAATAATTATACAACTATTTTTTCATTTGAAAATATTTTTT
This sequence comes from Velocimicrobium porci, assembly GCF_009696045.1. Taxonomy (GTDB): domain Bacteria; phylum Bacillota; class Clostridia; order Lachnospirales; family Lachnospiraceae; genus Velocimicrobium; species Velocimicrobium porci. The sequence goes on from NZ_VUMT01000001.1 coordinate 285,873, forward strand.
TTATTATACCATTTTATTTTATTATCATTGCACAATTTTTCTTTTCTTTTTTTGTGCATATTTTTTCCACTTTTTTTTTATTATTGTGCAATAATGCTAGGTTCTAACCAAATTTTCTGTTCTCTTTCTCTATCATTCTTTGAGTAAATTTATTCCAGCCTGAATGCTTTATTGCAATTTTTCTTTCCACTCTGCCTCTTTAAATCCAATTAATACAAAATTATTTCCTATCACAAGCGGTCTTTTAATGAGCATCCCATCCGTCGCAAGCAACTCTAATTGTTCATCTTCTGACATTCCGATAAGCTTTTCTTTTAAATTTAATTCTTTATACTTTAGTCCACTCGTATTAAAAAAGCGTTTTAGTGGAAGTCTGCTTTTTCCCCACCACTCTTTTAATTCTTCTTTTGTCGGATTCTTCTCCACAATATGTCTGTCTTCAAATGCAATATGGTTTTCCTCTAACCACTTTAGTGCTTTTTTACAAGTCGTACACTTTGGATATTCCAATACAATCAATTGTTTCATAACGTTCTCTCCTTTGCTTTGCCTACTAAATGTTACTCCATCTGCATAAATAACCATAACTTGTTTTTTATAACTCCTTCTTTAGTTAATGTGTCCCTGAATTAATATAATCTCTTGCAGCAGATTTTTCAATATAATAAAGAAGTGCATCTCCATTTTTAAAATAAAAGTTTCGTCCAAAGAAATCTCTTTTTTGATATTGAAACCCTTCTTTTTCCCACATATTACAATATCCAAATACCGAATTCCATTCATTTGTATAACTCAATTTTCTAACACCATCTGATACTGTTTCTATTTGAAAATTTACTAATAAATACCCATCCTTTAACCAAAATGGTTCCTTATAATCAATCCCATATTTCTTTTTCTCATATGATAATATATTATAACCTTTTTTACAAACATGAATTTCGCTCGGCAAATAAAATTCAAAGTACCATTTTTGCATCGCTTTTGCTACTTGCTTCTCATCAACGGTTACTGGAATTTTTCCATCCGGGGTATAGTTGGCACCAATGTATGTTCTCAACTGTTCAGGAATCACTATATTACAAAACGAATATGCTTTTGCCTGTTCCGATTTAATTTTTTCTATCCTGCAGCCAACTAATTTGGCTTTTTCCTCAATTTCACTCTCTGGCACGCTCAAATATATTTCTCCCAACCGAATGTTCTTTCTATTTTTTTTATCTAACTCACTTCCAATTTTTACAAGACTATGATTTTTTCCGCCAATTGTTTCTGTATAATAAACGTCAGCTTCCATTCGTTCTCCATTTTTTCCAATGTAAAAATAAGTTGGTGTAATTCGTATTTCATCATAAGATGAATTTAGATTTCCAACAGAAGTTAAATAAAATCGTGAAACATACCCCGTTTTTTGTATTCCTATGTTTGGGAAATATGGATGGCTTCCATTCACCATTACAAATGTCTGCTTCGCATCTCTTCCAACATAACAGCCATTTTGATTGTTACAACCAATCTTATACTCTATACCAGTTAAAGAAACTGAATTATTTTTTCTAAAAACACTTCTCCATATTGGATAGTCTGATATATCATATAATGTCAATCCATACAACCGTCCAGAAACCTCTACCATCTTCTCATCAGTAGCCACATAATTTTCATTTTCCACATTCGCATTTGACTCTTCTTTTTCCAGCTTATGGTTAAAATCACAATTTATAGTTCGTGTTCTGGCTTTTATACTATGATATCCTTCACTTACCCAGATTGGTAAATAAAATTCATTGTCGCTTTCATTTACTGTAACCCAACTTCCTGCCGGATAAAATTCTCTATTTTTATAAACATCAAAAGAAAATTTCACTTCCTTTTTTGAAATATATTTACTAAAATCGTTCTCGCCATACCCTTTCAAATTACTATGGTACCCATTTGATGGAACAGAAACTCTAAATTTTCGGTCTAACACTAATCCTGCTACTGATCGATCTGGACACAAGAGCTGATTATAAGATTTTGCATCTGAAAGAACTATATTACATATAGTCGGTGTATGCACTGTTACATTGTTAATGTTATCAATAGCATATTCAATCTCATTTCCCTCTAAATCAGCTCCTATATGGCAAATCCGACGATAGGTTACATACCCCTCACTCTCATAAATTCCATTTGCTTTTTTAGCATCAACTAACAAATGATTCGCAAAGCAGACTGTATCTGATATTCTTTTTGTCACCGGCAGTTTATTTGGAGCAATGGTTGTAGTATTACACCAATTATCAGACATAATTGTTTTTCCATTAAATATTAAACTATCATTACGAACTTTAATATCCCCTATCGTAGTTTCTCCATTCACCGGCTCTTCTAAATGATTATGATGCTTTACATAAGTGATCTTTGGGATACTATAATCTGGACTTGGTAGTAAAGTAATCTGGTGATTTGGCAACGAATCATTGCAAACCGTTGCATACGCCAATTTATATACATTTAACTCAATAATTTTCCAATAAGAGTATGACCGCAAAACCTCTACATAACGATCTGGATTAAGCGTTCCGTCTTTGTTTTTCTTCTTTTTGGTAGGAATTCTTTTGCGATATGTTTTTGTTCCATAATACCTTCGAAATTTATATTGTGTTAAATACTCACTTGTCGTTACATTAACATATTGCATTTCTGAACTTGGAATTCCTTCTTTCGAATCAAACTTCTCTCTTCCCCTCTCATCAGCTTGAATGATCCCATCAACAAATGGTTCTATTATATCCTCCTCTATTTCTTCCTGGCAGTATTTAGAACTAGCTTTTTTGTATTTTTTATATACACATACTATCTCAATTCCCTGGTCTGTAACGTCATAAAAACGATTTCTTAGTTGTCTTAATTCAACCTTATAATTTTCAAAATCCAATTTAGGATTATAGTTTGTTTTCAAGTCCCCATTTGCTCTTCGATAAGTTCCATTCTTATGCTCTTTCTCTTTTTCTCCCATATCTGCCCAATAAGTACGATATAAATAGTAATCTTCTCCCGATTTAAGGTCCAGTTTTGCAGGAATCTGATTGGTTTTCGTCTCAAAATTGGTATGCGGCTTAACACTTGTAATCTTTTTACGCTGTATTATTGTATATTTCTTCGTATCATATCGCATTGTAGTCAAATAAACCGGTACAGGTTTTGGATCATATGGAACTGGTACATCAAATCTATCTCTGAAATCCTGTGGTCTTGTCCAAAACACTCCATCTGGATACATAATTTCTCTTAATTTACAAATTCCCTCTTTCGTTTTTAAAATTTTTTCACTCTTTCCATTGCGATAATTGATTTTAAAAATTCCATTTAAGTAAATATTTCCACCTGATAATTTCAGAGTCATGCTGTTTATCTTTGCCTTTTTGACGGCTTTTGTTACTTCTTCTTGGGGGATGGTAAATGTTGTTTTCACTTGTGTTCCATTATGGATACTTTCACTTTTTTTCCATTCCTCTTTTATCATCAAAGTTGCATATTTCTTATCTTTTCTTGGGTTTCCGTCATTCCCGTTCGGTACTCCACTATTCGATGTTTTACATTTATCAGCTCTTAGCGTAAATCCAATCGTTTCCCAACTGGTTGCCTTGGGACTTGCTTTTTTATCTGTAGTTGTCCACGTAATATTTCCATCCTTTTCATAGTGTGGTTTTGCCTGTTCATCAAATTCACTAGCGGCTTGACTTTGTATTGGGAACAAAAGGAATAGCACAACAAAAAATAATATTTTTTTTATTTTTCTCAATTTTATGCCCCCTGTTTTATAAACTATCATCTAAAGAATCATCAGAAATTCCAAAGGCAGCACCATTATATTCCATGTTATTTCCTGTCAATTGCAAATCAAAATCTGCTTCATACCATTTATTTGGTCTTAAATATTGCAAGTAAATATCATTTCCATAAATCATATAATTTTGTTTACAAGATTTAGCAGAATAAAACTCCTTTACAGAACATAATTTAAATTTTACATGAGCTCGTACCCAAAAGCCAGAGTCTTCATACATCGTAGATGGTTCTACAACTACTTGTTGCACTTGCAATTTTACTTTGTTTTTCTTGGCAATACTGGCATATTTGCGAATATATTTTGGTTTATCTTTATCCATTTCTTTGTCATCATAAATGATATACGTTTTTCGCAATTCGTTAATCCATCGATTGCTCACTGTTTGGTAGTCAAAACTTAATCGAAGCCATAAATTATCTTCTACTTTTTTACACCAAATATCTTGGTACTTATCGAGTTCTTCACTCATTTTATATTTGATTCCCCAGTACGAAGTAAAGGTTCTTTTTCTTAAATTCTTTGGTCGAGTATAATCTTTAAATTCCTTTGGTTTCTTCCCCCATTTGCTTCGTTCGTAGGTAGTTTTTTTCTCATAAAAACTATTTGGAAAACTTGCCAAAATATAAGAAAAATTTTTATAATTTTTAGGCAAGTTTGTAGTTCTTATAACTTGTCCATCCGGACTTAATTTCACTCGCTTTTTTTTATCGACCAATCGTTCTAAAATCCCATTTACTTCTATTCTTTCCAACGATTTATTTGCATTAAAATTTCTACTCTGTGTATATGCCCCATTTGATTTTCCAGGCATAATTCCTTTTACAAAGCATTTGTATATTGCATCTTTTTTCTTCGCTCCTATTCCCTTTAATCCTGTGATTCTTTTCTTTTTTATCACTTGCTCATATACTTTCTTTTTATAATGGTTTCCATTTATACTCTCATCTGCACGATCTATTAGTAGTGCTGCCTCACCATTTGTAATATCTTTTTCTCGATTTTGAAATTCATTATCCCTATATAAACTATTTTCGTCTATCCCTGTCACTTTCTCCAATTTTTTTGTAAAATCAGCAATACTAATTGTTTTCGTCTTCTCTATTGCCATAACTTTCATTCCAGATATCCCTATTAAAATTATTGCAAAGAACATAATTACACTTACTTGTTTTCTCATTTTTTCCTCCCAATTTACTTAAAAATATTCATTTCTTTTTCAAAAAATGGTTCACTAATACTACGCAAATGTACTTATCTACAATTGCGTATAAGCAACAACACTAACTATCTAAAATCATATATTTTTTTAGAGCTTTCTCCTTTCCTTTTTACTTTCGCTTACAAGGATAAAATGATAGAATTATCAAAGAATTAACTTTTATAGTTTATAAATTTATATCTGTTTTTTTCATCTCCCATATGAATATAAAACAAATATTAAGAATATAATTTTTAGATTATTACTCCTATCACTTACGCTTTGTATATTCATCATAACACATTCTACTACCATTCGCAATCTATATTTTTCCTAATTTTTCCTGTCTCTTATATGCACTTTAACTATACCGAATGTTGAATAGGCGGTATAGTTATTACAAAAATGACCTCTTAAAAAGAGTAATTCATGAAGAATGATGGAAATAAAAACCACCAGTCCAGTGTAATATTATTAACTTAAGAAAAAATAGTTAAGTTTATAATATTACATCGAACCGGTGGTTCATAAAAAATACATGACTATTTAAACCGTACATCTTCTTTTTACAATCCGCTCAATTGGAATACAAGACAACTTACCAACCATCTGGTTTATTTTATTACTAGACAATACAAGGCATAATAATAAGGAGAAGCCAATTAGTAATACAACACCTGCCGAACTATCAAAAAAATCATAGATCGATGTGCAGTACTGTAATGTTTTTACAATTGCACCATGAGTCAAATAAATTCCCATTGTCCTTGAACCAATATAAGAAAACCAATATTGTTTCCTTGGTATAAGAACTGCAATCAAATAAATTACACCCGTTGCTATTACGTACAAAATACCTCTCTGAAGCCATCCATTTGATAACTCCATCTTTTCATAACTGTAACATGACTCAAAAAGATGAATGTCAATTGACTCACTAAATAAACAAAGCCACCCAAAAATACCTGCCAGTAAAATTCCTGCTGATATCTTTACAGATTTTTTATTTGCAAATTCCATAAACTTAGCCTTATCAAATTGATAGCCTAATAAAAAATATGGAAAGAATGTAATCATTCTTGATAACGATAAATACCTTCCAATACTATCATCAAACCCAGCTAAAATACCAATAAAAAATGCAATTGGCACAATTCCTTTTATCATAGACACCCTATCAATCACACATCGCCAAACAAATAAGGAAAGCAAAAACCATAATGTATAGTTTGGAGTAAACAGTGTAAAATCTGTTTCAACTTCCCATAAATAATTGGCCAAAAAGTAAAATCCTATTTGTGCAATTGTATACGGAACAATTAAACGTTTTACTAATTTTTCAAAGGAATTATGCTTGGAAAAATACCCCGAAACAAATGCAAAGGCCGGCATATGAAATAGATAAACTACCTTGCGGATAAAAAGGGCAAGAGACATATCGTTTCCCAATGGTTCTAAATAATGAGCCATTACAACTAAAAAAATAAGAAATGCCTTATAATTATCAAAATAACTGTCCCGCTTCATAATAATCTCCATTCCGCAGACGCATTGCGTCGGAGGAATCGCGAGCTGAATTTCAGATTCAGCTCTGCGATAAAAGCTATTTTGTGGCGCCTGCGGCACAAATAGCCGTGCGAAAAATAAGCTATCGGGCTTATTTTTCACACTATCTTACCTCACTTACAACGAACACATAATTTTTCAACAAAGCAAAACAATATTATTCTCTTTTTTTCCCCTTGTCAACAAAAAACACATAAAATTCAAATTATTATTCTATTTTCAGTTGATTTTCAATTCATTGTATCCTGTTTCCGGATCAAATTCTTCTTCAAATTTTATTTCCATAAGACCAAGTAGCACAACTTCGGCTGTTGTATTTACAATAGTTCCTTCCTTTAAATGACCTCCAATTGTAGTAAGGTCATTTTTACTTAATGAAATATGAAGATGTGTGCGTTTTTCTGAAACAGTCCCCGTTATCGAAACAATCTCCATATCTTCTTTTATTTCCCGAATTCTGACTCCACTGGCATCCCGTATTCTGGCATTTGAAACACAGCCAACTGCTGATAAAATAACTGCCGCTTCAATGTGATTTTTCTTAGCATAGTTTTTGATTTCACCTAAAAGATCATCGCCTCTGTGTAAACGAAACGCATACTCTTTCATCTATTTTCCATCCCATCTTAAATAATACTAAAATATAGTAATACAATACATCCTAAAACAATTCGATACCATCCGAACACTTTAAAATCATGCTTTTTAATATAATCCATTAAAAACCGTATAACTAGCACAGAAACAATAAATGCCACTAACATCCCTGTTATTAATATTGCCATTTCCATTCCGGTAAAGGAGGTACCAAATTTTAACACTTTAATCAAACTGGCTCCAAACATAACTGGAACTGCAAGAAAAAAGGTAAACTCTGCTGCCACCTTTCTTGAAACTCCAATTAAAATCGCTCCAAGTATTGTCGCTCCAGAACGGCTTGTACCCGGGAAAATAGCTGCAATCAATTGAAACATTCCTATAATAAACGCTGCCTGATATGTAATTTCTCCAATTGAATTAATTTTAGGCTTTAACGTTTCATTCCTATTCTCAATTACTAGAAATGCAACACCAAATATAATTAATGCCAGTGCTATCACCCAATAATTATAAAATAGTTCTTCAATTTCATCTCCCCATGCCAACTGAACAACTGCTGCCGGAATACAAGCTACTACAATTTTAAACCACATAATAAACGTATCTTGCTTTATAAAATTTTTTTCTTTCTTTGAAAATGGCCACAACTCATTCCAAAATAAAAGAACAACCGCCAAAATTGCTCCCAGCTGAATTACAACTTCAAACATACTCCAAAATGCTTCACTTACGTCCATGTGAATAAACTGCTGAAGTAAAATTAAATGTCCTGTACTACTGACCGGAAGCCACTCTGTAATACCTTCTACAATTCCAAAAATAACTGCATACAAAATATCTAACATTTTTCTTTACCTTTCTTTTTTTTACCTTGCTTAGTATACCATTGTTTTCCACAAAGTACAATAATAGGTTTATTAAAAATTCTTACAATATAATTACAATTATTGTATGTCCAAAACTAAAATCATATTCCACCTCTATTTCATATAAAAAAGACGAACTATTGTTTTTTCAACAAATAATCCGTCTTTCTCTTTTTTGTTGTATTCCATTCACAAGCTTCAATCAACTTTTATCTATTGTATGATTGAAGCCATTTGTAATAAACACAGCCCATTGTTTATTACAAAAGAATTCAACATAACAGCGAATTTTGGAGGTAATTAAATCCACTTTTATATTAACAATATATTATGATGTTGGGGTCAAAAGATATTTTGCCCCCTGATACTTACGGATGACTACGCACTTTGTGCTCCCGTCATCCTAAAAACATTCGAAATCCGCCCTGTACGGGCTACTTTCTCATGTTTTTACGGTTCTCAAAGTCATGCTTTTTCATGCCAGCATGAAAAGCATGACCTTTTGACCCTGGTATCATATTATGCCTTAGGACCTGCTTTCGCAATATGTTCCGGCATATTTGGGTATTTCTTAGCAAAATTTTCTTCAAACATTTTAGCAAGCTTTCTCGCAGCTTTGTCATATTCTTCTCTACTATCCCATGTATCACTAGGATTCATAATTTCAGAAGGTACTTCACTGCAAGACTGTGGAATATCCACATTAAAAATCTCATCATGCTTATATTCTGCCTGTTCTATTGTTCCATTTAAAGCAGCTGTAACCATTGCTCTTGTATATTTTAATTTCATACGGCTTCCAACACCATAAGGACCACCTGTCCATCCAGTATTGACTAAATATACCTTCGTATTATATTTTTCAATTCTCTCTCCAAGCATTTCCGCATATTTTGCCGGATTAAGTGGCATAAATGGTTCACCAAAACAAGTTGAAAACGTTGGTTGCGGCTCTGTTACACCACGTTCTGTTCCTGCAAGTTTCGATGTAAAACCAGTTACAAAATGATACATCGCTGCATTTTCATCTAAACGACTGATTGGAGGCAGTACACCAAAAGCATCTGCCGTAAGGAATATAATAACCTTCGGAATTCCTCCGACACCTGGAATTGCTGCATTTGAAATATATTCTATCGGATAACCTACTCTTGTATTATCCGTTAAACTGTTGTCATTATAATCGGGTTTTCTTGTTGCAGAATCCAAAATCACATTTTCTACTAAGCTTCCAAATCGAATTGCATTATAAATCTCCGGCTCTCCCTCCGGATCAAGATTAATACATTTTGCATAACAACCGCCCTCAAAATTGAAAATACCATGATTAGACCAGCCATGTTCATCATCACCAATTAGTTTTCTTTTTGGATCTGCCGATAACGTTGTTTTACCTGTACCAGAAAGTCCAAAAAAGATTGCGGTATCGCCTGTTTCTGGATCCATATTCGCTGAACAGTGCATTGGCAATACATCTTTTTCTATTGGCATCAAGTAATTCATAACAGAGAATACGCTTTTTTTAATCTCTCCTGAATATCTGGAACCTGCAATTAATACTAGTTTTTCCTCATAATTGACAATAATTGCTGCTTCACTATGAACACCATCCAATTCTGGAATACACTGAAAACCTGGTGCAACCATAATTGTAAAATCGGGTTCCCCGTAATTTTCCAACTGTTCTTCTGTTGGTCTAATTAATAATTGATGGATAAAAAGATTCTGACTTGCAAGTTCGTTTACAATACGGAATTTCTTTGTGCATACAGGATCTGCTCCTGCCATTCCATCAAATATAAAAATTTCTCTGTTTTGTAAGTATGCAGCCATTTTTTCCCTGATACGGTCAAATTTTTCTTTTGAGATTGGTCTGTTTACCTTGCCCCAAGCAATCGTATCATGCACTGCCTCTGTATCTACAATAAATTTATCCTCTGGAGATCGTCCTGTATATGCTCCTGTTGTAACAACCAAAGCTCCTGTATCACTTAATACACCTTCATTTCTTCTCAATGCAGCCTCTACCAGTTTAGCTGGAGTCAAATTTCTATATACTGCAGTTGGATGAATTATACCAAGTTTTTTAAGACCATATGTTTCCATTTCGATACCTCCTAATTATAATAAGAAAAGGCCCCTTATAATTAGCTATTTCCCCTTATTTAAAATAACCAATCTTTTTTCCTTTTCTTTTCTCGTTTATTATACTAAAATAATATCATTCAGAAAAATAATATTATCACATATCTATTATAACAAAATAACATGATAGATAAGAAAGGAGCAATATGCCTGCAAATTTTGAGTACTACAAAATCTTTTATTACGTTGCCAAATATAAAAATATTACTCAGGCAGCTAATGTTCTTATGTCCAGCCAGCCTTCCGTTACCCGCTCAATTCAAAACCTGGAACATGAACTAAATTGTCGTCTTTTTATACGTTCACGAAGAGGTGTGTCATTGACACCGGAAGGAGAATTATTATTTCAACACATTGCACCTGCCTGTGAACATATTTTAAAAGGAGAAGAGGAACTAGAAAGCGCATTAGATTTGCATGGAGGAACTGTATATATTGGAGCAACCGAAACAGGACTACACTGTTTTTTACTGGAACGGCTAAAACTATTTCATCAAAAATATCCGGGAGTGCACATCAAAATTTTAAATAATTCAACCCCCCAGGCGGTAGCTGACCTTCTAGCCGGTAAAACAGAACTGGCTGTTACTACAACACCTGCAGATATAGGAAAACATTTAAAATCAACCCGTGTGCAATCCTTTCATGATGTATTAGTTGCCGGAAAAGCTTTTTCTGATTTAAAGGACAAATCTTTTCACTTAAAAGATTTAAAACACCTGCCAATCATCGGACTTTCAAAAGGAACGATGACATATGCCTTTTATGAACAGCTCTTTTTATCTCATGGTTTAGAATTGAAAACAGACATTGAACTGGCTACATCAGATTTAATGCTTCCTGTCATTAAACATGACCTAGGAATTGGTTTTGTCCCAGAGGCTTTAGCAAAACCAGCTTTAGAAAGTGGAGAAATAATTGAAATCAAGTTGGAAGATTCTATTCCAGAACGACATATTTGTATCTTAAGAGATTTACAGCGTCCTTTAAGCGTCGCTGCAAGACAGTTATTAAAAATGTTGAAATAAGAATGCTTTTAAGTAACACCCTATAACAAAAAATTCGTTATACTAATTATTTTACCATTAGTATAACGAATTTTTATTTTAAATAAGAATTTAATAAATTAAAGTGTAATAATTCCAAATGTATTTAAAATCGAACTAATTAAAATTAATATAATTAAAATTGGTGCAACATATTTAATTATAACCGTATATATTTTCTTGCTTTTAAAAACAGATGATTCCTCTACTTCATCAATAATTGCCTTTGGTTTCACGATATAACCAACAAAAATACAAGTTAAGAATGCAACAATTGGCATTAAAATAGCATTACTGATAAAATCGAAGAAATCCAAAATTGACAAGTTCAAAATCTGAACCTCTGACCAAACTCCAAATCCTAGAGAAGATGGAATTCCGACTAAAAATGCCAAACCTGCTACAATCAGACAGGCGTTTATACGTTTTACCTTAAACTTATCCTGTATCACAGATACAATTGTTTCCATCAGGGAAATTGCTGAAGTTAGAGCTGCAAATAAAACTAATAAAAAGAACAATGTTCCAACAATATTTCCATATTTTAAATTACCAAAAACATCCGGCAATGTAATAAACATAAGACCGGCTCCAGCCGATAATTTGCTTTCATCCCCTCCAGAAAATGCAAAAACTGCTGGAATAATAATTAAGCCGGAAATAAACGCAATTGCGGTATCAAAAAATTCAATATTGCGGACAGATGCTTCCAAATTTTCCTTCTTTGAAACATAAAAACCATAAGTAACCATAATTCCCATTGCTAATGACATGGAATAAAAGAGTTGCCCCATTGCTGCCAATACTGCATTAAAAGAAAACCGACTCATATCAGGAATCAAATAATAGGCAACACCATCCATCGCGCCGTCCAATGTAAGTGTATATACTGCTAATCCAACTGACAACAATGCTAAAAATGGCATTAAAAATTTACTTGCTTTTTCAATTCCTTTTTCAACTCCAAGCATTACTATCAGCGCAGTAGCTAAAATAAATAAAGTAAACCAAAAAATAGGTTGAACAGTAGAAGAAATAAAACCTTGGAAATAGTCTCCATTCACAGTTCCTTTTGCCGGATTACAAACATAAGTTGAAAAATATTTTGCTACCCAGCCTCCAATAACACAATAATATGGAAAAATGATAATCGGCACGATGCTGGCCAAAATTCCTAAGAAATTAAACTTCTTATTCATCGATGAAAAAGCATATAATACACTTTTACCAGTTTTTCTGCCGATGGCAATTTCTGTTATCATCAATGTAAAACCAAATGTAACAGCCAAAATTAAATAAATCAATAAAAATGTTCCCCCACCATACTTTGCAGCTAAATAAGGAAATCTCCAAATGTTTCCAAGTCCCACCGCAGAACCAGCCGCCGCAAAAATAAAACCAATTCTGCTGGAAAAATTACTCTTTTTGTTCATAGCTCTTCTCCTCCGTATCATTAATCTAACTAAATACCTTTATTTCTCTCATCAATATTTAGATTATTTTATTATACAAAAAAAATAGCCTCATTTCCATTTTCAAAAAATAACAAAATATTCATGCTTTTTTCATTTTTTTTATCTTTTTTTAACAATTTTTAATCCTACAATTTTATTTTTTATATTTTTTCTCTTTTTCTCAAGTTTTATCAATATAAATCTGTTCTATGAAAAAATTTCACAACAAATCTGTAAGTCTATAAATTTTTTGTTATTTTTTTAACATCATTATAGGTTTTTTAACAAAGTCGTGCTATAATTAGCTTATGTTAAATATTAAAGGAGGTAGTTTTAATGAATTCATTAAAAGAAAAATATGGGGAATGGGGTATTATTCTTGGTGCAACTGAGGGAGTTGGAAAAGCAATTGCGGAAAAAATAGCAAAAGGCGGAATGAATGTTATTTTGGTAGGACGAAGAGAAGAAAAATTAAAAGAATTAGGCGCTGAAATCGAAAAAACTTATCAAGTTAAAAGTAAAGTAATTCGTGCCGATTTTTCTCTTTCGAACTGTACAGACGCTATCTTTGAAGCAACAAAAGATTTAGATATGGGCTTTATGTCTTATGTTGCCTGTCTGCATAGTTTCGGAAAACTACAAGATACCGATTGGGAAAAACATGAACAAATGATCAATGTTAATATTATAACATTTTTAAAATGTTTTTACCATTATATGGGTATTTTCGCAAAGCAAGACCGTGGTCTTATTTTAAATATTTCTTCTTTAACCGGTGTAACTTCTTCTCCATATAATGCACAATATGGTGCCGGAAAAGCGTACATAAAGAAATTAACAGAAGCTGTCGGCTATGAGGCAGAAAAAACCAATGTTGATGTCATGGTTGCAACTTTAGGCTCTACAATTACTCCATCCTGGCTACAAAACCAACCGGGCGGAGAAGCCGGTGAAGCTGCAATTAAAGCTGCCATGACAACCGAAGACACAATTGATGAAATTTTTGATAACATTGGTAAAGTACACAGTCTTGTTGTTGGAGAGCGCAATCGTAACTCTGTAAAACATTGGCAAACAGATATGACTGCCGATGAAGCTGCTGCTTATATGGGTAGATTCTACGAATAAAGCAACACTTTACCATTGCTCCTTTTCCTTATCTTTACTTTTTATCTCTTTTTGTAAATTCATATATTTATAAAAGCTACCACATTAACTAACTATAAAAGTCAATATGGTAGCTTTCGTTCATTTATTTAAATAAATAATTTACTTATATCGTAATTTTTTAATTATTTATTATTTAATGCTGCCTGTGCTGCTGCAAGACGTGCAATTGGTACACGGAATGGAGAACAAGATACATAGTTAAGTCCTACCTTATGGCAGAATTCTACGGAACTTGGATCACCACCATGTTCACCACAGATTCCTAACTTGATATTAGGTCTTGTCTTACGTCCTTTTTCTGCTGCCATCTGAACAAGTTGTCCAACACCTGTCTGGTCAAGTCTTGCAAATGGATCAGATTCATAAATTTTTGCTTTGTAATAAGAATCTAAGAATTTACCAGCATCATCACGGGAGAATCCAAATGTCATCTGTGTTAAATCATTTGTACCAAATGAGAAGAATTCAGCTTCCTCAGCAATCTGATCTGCTGTTAATGCAGCACGAGGAATTTCAATCATTGTACCGATATGATATTCAATGTCGGAATTCTTTTCTTTCTTAACTTGTTCTGCTGTTTCAACAACAACATCTTTTACATATTTTAATTCTTTCTTTTCGCCAACTAATGGAATCATGATTTCTGGCACGATATCGTATCCTTTTTCTTCTTTTACTTCAATCGCAGCTTCCATTACAGCTCTTGTCTGCATTTTAGCGATTTCTGGGTATGTAACAGCAAGACGGCATCCTCTGTGTCCCATCATTGGGTTGAATTCATGTAATTCATCACATTTAGCCTGTACTTGTTCCGGTGTTAATCCCATATCTTTTGCTAATTCAGCAATATCTTCTGGGTCTGTTGGTACAAACTCATGAAGAGGTGGATCTAAATAACGTACTGTCATTGGTTTTCCTTCCAAAACTTCATACATTGCCTTGAAGTCTGCTTTCTGGAAAGGAATTAATTCGTTCAATGCAGCCTCTCTTGCTTCTACTGTATCAGAAAGAATCATTTTACGAATCTTAGGAATTCTGTCTGCATCGAAGAACATATGCTCTGTACGGCAAAGACCAATACCTTCTGCTCCTAATTTAACAGCATTTTCTGTATCTGCCGGAGTATCTGCATTTGTTCTAACGGATAATGTTCTGAATTCATCAGCCCAAGCCATGATTCTTCCAAAGTTACCGCTTACGGAAGCTTCTACAGTCTTAATATCACCTAAGTAAATCTTTCCTGTAGAACCATCTAATGAAATGTAATCTCCTTCATGGATTGTTTCTCCACCAAGTTCGAATACTTTTGCTTCTTCATTAATCTTAATTTCTCCACAACCGGATACACATGCAGTACCCATACCACGAGCTACTACAGCAGCGTGAGATGTCATACCACCACGAACGGTTAAGATACCTTCTGATGCATGCATACCTTCGATATCTTCTGGAGATGTTTCAAGACGAACTAAGATAACTCTTTCGCCTTTTTCATGAGCAGCTTTTGCTTCATCAGCTGTAAAATATACTTTACCTGCTGCAGCACCTGGAGATGCTGGAAGAGCGGAACCGATAACCTGTCCTGCTTTTAATGCAGCTGCATCAAATGTTGGGTGAAGTAGCTGATCTAAAGATTTTGCTTCAATTCTTAAAACAGCCTCTTCTGGTGTAATCTTTCCTTCATCTACTAAATCACAAGCAATCTGGATAGCAGCTGGAGCTGTTCTCTTACCATTACGAGTCTGTAAGAAATATAGTTTACCTTCCTGAATTGTAAATTCCATATCCTGCATATCACGGTAATGATTTTCAAGCTTTGTAGCAATTTCCATAAATTCCTTGTAGCATTCTGGTAAATCTTCTGCTAATTTAGTAATAGGCTGTGGTGTACGAACACCGGCAACAACGTCCTCGCCTTGTGCATTAATTAAGTATTCACCATAAATACCTTTTTCACCAGTAGATGGATTACGAGTAAATGCAACACCTGTTCCTGATGTATCACCCATATTACCAAATACCATTGCCTGTACGTTTACAGCTGTTCCCCAATCGCCTGGGATATCATTCATACGTCTGTAAACGATAGCACGAGGGTTGTCCCATGAACGGAATACTGCTTTTACAGCTTCCATTAACTGAACCTTTGGTTCTTGTGGGAAATCTTCCCCATTCATAGCATCTTTATATACTTTTTTAAAGCGAACGAT
The DNA here is from genome assembly GCF_009696045.1 of Velocimicrobium porci. Classification (GTDB taxonomy): domain Bacteria; phylum Bacillota; class Clostridia; order Lachnospirales; family Lachnospiraceae; genus Velocimicrobium; species Velocimicrobium porci. The sequence goes on from NZ_VUMT01000001.1 coordinate 301,966, forward strand.
TAATTCTTTTAAATCGTCTGCTGTTAATTCTGTATCAAATTTAACACCTTTTTCTTCTTTTAATTCATCAATGATTTTTTCAAAGTAAGATTTTGGTACTTCCATAACTACATCTGAGAACATCTGAATAAATCTTCTATAGGAATCATATGCGAATCTTGGATTACCAGTTTTCTTAGCAAAGCCTTCTACAGCTACATCGTTAAGACCCAAGTTAAGAATTGTATCCATCATACCAGGCATAGAAGCCCTAGCTCCAGAACGAACAGAAACTAATAACGGATCCTCTGTATCTCCAAAAGTTTTTCCTTGAATTTTTTCTAATTCAGCAAGTGCATCAAAGATTTGCCCTTTGATTTCGTCTGTAATTTGTTTACCACTATTGTAATAATCTGTACATGCCTCTGTTGTTACTGTGAAACCCTGAGGAATTGGAAGTCCTAAGTTAGTCATTTCTGCTAAGTTAGCACCTTTTCCACCAAGGAGGTTTCTCATGTCAGCATTACCCTCTTTAAACAAATAAACCCATTTTGCCATCTTACATATCCTCCTAAAATATTAATACATAGATTCGATTGACGATGTATAAAATTTCATCCCAACCGCTCTTTGCCATTATAACACAAACTGCCTAATTAAGAAAAGGTTTTTTTTAAATTTTTTGACATTTTATCTTGAATTAACTTTCTTTTCAAATTCTTCTGCTCCCGTAGACCTAGAAAAACAAAAACGTTGAGTCATATTATACCTAAATTTTCTCAGATTTTCCATTGATTGGATTCGCTTACATTCTCACAGATTGTTTTAAGATGTACGATTTTTGCAAATTTACTCATTCTTTCTGATTACCAAAAAAAGAACCAGACTTCTTACAAATATTAAAATAACTTTTTGTAAAAAGTCTGGTTCTACGTTATTACCAGTATTTAGAAATTAAATTTTTCTTCAAAATATGCCTTTAACTCTGAAATTTTAATTCTTTCCTGCTCCATAGTATCACGGTCACGGACAGTAACTGCTCCATCTTCTTCTGACTCGAAATCGTAAGTAATACAGAATGGCGTACCAATTTCATCCTGTCTTCTATATCTTTTTCCAATATTTCCTCTTTCGTCAAATTCGCAGTTATAGTATTTGCTTAATTCAGCATACACCTTTTCTGCTCCTTCTGATAATTTTTTAGATAAAGGCAATACACCAATCTTAACAGGTGCAAGTGCAGGATGGAAATGAAGTACTGTACGAGTATCTCCACCTTCTAACTCCTCTTCATCATAAGCACCACAAAGGAACGCAAGAGTTACACGGTCTGCACCCAACGATGGCTCGATTACATATGGCACATATTTTATCTTCTTTTCATCATCAAAATAATCCATTGGTTCACCGGATACATTTTGATGCTGTGTTAAGTCATAGTCGGTACGATCTGCAATTCCCCATAATTCGCCCCACCCAAATGGGAATAAGAATTCAATGTCACTTGTTGCTTTACTATAAAAAGAAAGCTCTGCCTGTTCATGGTCACGAACACGCATTTCTTCTTCTTTCATACCGAGGTCTTTTAACCAATTAATGCAATAATTTTTCCAGTATTCAAACCATTCTAAATCCGTATCCGGCTCACAGAAAAACTCTAATTCCATCTGTTCAAATTCTCTTGTACGGAATGTAAAGTTACCCGGTGTAATTTCGTTTCGGAAAGATTTACCAATCTGACCAATTCCAAACGGAATCTTCTTTCTGGATGTTCTTTGTACATTTTTAAAGTTAACAAATATTCCTTGTGCCGTTTCCGGTCTTAAATATACTGTATTTTTTGCATCCTCTGTAACGCCCTGGAATGTTTTAAACATAAGATTAAATTGGCGAATTTCCGTAAAGTTGTGTTTTCCACAACTTGGGCATACAATATTATGTTCTTCAATATAAGATGCCATTTCCTCATTTGACCAGGCATCTACACTTCCTTCTATTTCAATTCCATTCTCATTCATGTAATCTTCAATTATTTTATCCGCACGGAATCGTTCATGACATTCTTTACAATCCATAAGCGGATCAGAAAAACTTCCCAAATGTCCGGAAGCAATCCATGTCTGTGGATTCATAAGAATTGCACAGTCAACTCCGACATTATATGGATTCTCCTGAATAAATTTTTTCCACCATGCTTTTTTAACATTATTTTTAAGTTCAACGCCAAGATTTCCATAATCCCATGTATTCGCAAGACCACCATAAATTTCAGAACCAGGATATACAAATCCTCTTGCCTTTGCTAATGCAACAATTTTTTCCATTGACTTTTCCATTTCGCTATCTACCTCTCTGTTTCTTTTCTAATTGTTTTCGTTTCATTCACTACTTATATACTATAATTGAAGTTTCTTCTGCCGATGTATGTACCGATTTATTATTATAAACTGTACAATTTACATAATAGTAAATCTTCCCACTCACTCTTACATCATACTCTTCATTTAAGACTAATACGTGATAATCTGAATTTTCCTCTACTGTTTTTTTTGAAACAAATTCACCATCTTTTACCTGCTTTAATTTTCCCGGAAAAGCTCCCTGCTTTGCCGCTTCCTCCACAGTAAAGTACTCCGCCTCTACCTTGTTCAATGCCTTATAATCATCCATACCTTTATACTTGAATACTACCTTGGCAATCTTATCTTCTACCAAAAATGAATCTACCAAAAATGAATCTTTACCATTTTCACTATTATAACTATCCGCTGCATCTTGCAAATATTGCTCTAGTTCTGTTTTGTCATAATAACTTTTGTCAAATGCTTCTACAATCCCTGAACAAATCTCTCCAGACCGGTTTATTGAAAATGTATTTTTCTCCAGTTCTTCCGCCTTCAAATTAAGACTTGCATCAGAACAGCCGGTAAAAAATAAGGCACACAAAGTAAGACAGGCATAAAGCTTCCATTTCCTCATACGTTCCCTCCAAGGTGCTTTATCAGCCTAAGTTTACTCATAATCTTTTATATTGTAACCTTTTATACATATTTTTTCAACATATTTGTAAAAGTTATCTTATTTTAAAATACCTGCAACATTTCTAACGCCTTAAAATTATGATTTATGTAAATTTTCAAATAGTCTTCTGCAATTTTTTGTAATTCCTTTAACACACTTTGTTTTACCGTAAAAGTATAAAGCTTCTCTACCGGAGTTGCTACAATAAACTGTAGTGCATAAAGTGCGGCGGGAGATAGTTTTACATTCGAATACAAAAACTTTTTCTGACATTCCCTACATAATAATCCACCAGCAAAAGAACTAAATACCATTTTTTCTTCATCAATACCACACTTTACACATTCAAATACTTGAGGTGCCTCACCGTTCAAACAGAGAATCTTGATTTCAAAAATAGCACGAATAAGAGGATTTGGTATCGCTTCTGTTGTAATCGCACGTAAAGTCTGATACAACAGTTTTAAAATTTCTATCTCATCTTGATTTTCATGCGTCATATATTCTACAAATTCACAAAAATAAAATCCATAGCAGGCACCTTCTAAGTCATCTCTCAGCTGTTCAAAATAATTTCTTATTTCCGCTGATACGATTGTATAGGAATTGCGCCCCTGATAGATTTGAAACTCTCCAAATGCAAATGGCTGACTGCCTGCAAGCAAGGTGCAATTAGGCTTTCTTGCACCTTTTGCAAATGCAGCAATCTTACCGTACTCTTTTGTTAATAAAACTAGACGCTTATCGTAATCGCCAACAGGCATGGCTGACAAGACCATTCCCAGTACAGTTTCCTGATTCATCTAAAGATTCACTCTCTTCTTTCTCTTGTGCCTGCCACTCTTCACTGGCACACGCATAATTCAAATAATCATTGATACTTCCTGTCCGTTCAAACTGTTTCCAATAATCGGAAAGATTCATTTTGTGAGCCCCCTATCTTGTTTCATCCATTCCTGTAATGTTTCAATAATAGGTTCTCCACTTTTTCTTTCTCTATACAAAAGACTAAATTTCTTTTTTATTGTATCCATAATTTTTCATCAAAAAGTCACTATCTCTCCAATCCTTTTTGACTTTAACCCATATTTTCAGATTAACTTTAATATCAAGAAGATTTTCAATTTCAATGCGGGCATCTGTTCCGATTGCTTTTAACATAGAGCCTTGCTTTCCAATTATAATTCCTTTATGGGAATCCCGTTCGCACACAATTGTCGCATCAATATCAACAATCCTTCCATGCTGTCTTGTTTTCATCGAATCGATTGCAACTGCAATTCCATGTGGTATTTCATCATCCAGACGACGCAATGCCTTTTCACGAATCAGCTCTGCCACAATCTGACGTTCCGGTTGATCTGTTATCGTATCCTCATCATAGTACATTGGTCCTTCTGGCAAATGCTTAAAAATCGTGTCTAACAACTCGTCTGTGTTCTCTCCGTTTATCGCAGACACTGGAACAATATCTTCAAATTTGCAAATATCCTTATAAGCATCAATAAACGTAAGAATCTCTTCTTTTTTTACCGTGTCAATCTTATTAATTACAAGAACAACCGGTGTATTGGTTTTTGAAAGCTGCTCTGCAATATGACGCTCTCCTGCTCCAATAAATGTTGTCGGCTCTACAAGCCATAAAATTACATCAACCTCGTTCAGAGTTCTCTCTGCAACCGTCACCATATATTCACCAAGCTTGTTTTTTGCTTTGTGAATTCCTGGTGTATCAAGAAAAATAATTTGTCCTTTTTCTCCTGTATAAACCGTCTGAATCCGATTTCTTGTTGTCTGTGGCTTACTGGATGTAATCGCAATCTTCATTCCAATAAGCTGATTCATCAAGGTTGATTTTCCTACATTTGGTCTTCCGATTAGTGTAACAAATCCTGATTTAAAGCTTTCTTTCATTTCATTCTCCTTTGTTCTCTTATCGAAGTAAATTGGTCACTTCTTTGAATAATTCTCTGTTATCCTCAATCTGATTTTCACTTCCAATAACACAAATATTACCGGCATCATAAATTGCCTTTACAACGTCAGCAGTCGCTCTGATTTTCTCTTTTGTTGTTGCTAATACTTCATCTCTCTCTTTTTGTAAAAATGCTTCATCTACATCGCACATATAAGCCCCAAAGGAACGACTTCCCTTCATTGCAGGAGTAAGCGGTGTATCCAACCCACTAATTGTTCCAATAATATATTTTGTCATATCTCTGTCATCTATTTCAAAATTCTTTACAAAGTCATAAACACCTGCATAAACTTCGTCTGTTTCTTTTAACTTAGGATCTCTATAAGAAGTAAAATATCCCTTTCCGTCATATGAAAATCCACACATACATCCATATGCACCACCTTTTACACGAATCATATTCCACAGATAGTCATAGCTTAAAATTGTTTTTAATACCTTTAAGGAACCTGTATATGCAGCTCCATTCTCCATATAATTTCCACACCGTGCAACATATTGTACCTGCCCTGGTGTTTTAAAGCCTTCATTTTTGCAAACCAATTCTTCTTTTTCTAACACTTTCGCATTTTTCGTACCCGTAAGGCTGGCAATAAATTTACTAAGCTCTGGTTCAATAAACGAATATCCTTTTTCATCGGCTGTAAAACTTACAATTAAATTATCTGTGCGGAAAATGCAAGAAAGCCAATAAGACAATTCCTTAATAATCGTATCTTTTTTCTCTTCAAAATTTTGTGTCCAGTCCGAAATTGTCTGATAGTATCCAATTCCACTGGAATTATCATCAAACAAATCACTTTCAGAGAAATAAGACATTGCACGATTTACCGCTGTCGAATGTCCTCTGGAATTCAATTTCATTTCCATTCTTGATTTTGTTTCCTCAAGAATTTCTTTTAATCGCTTCTCATCATCCAATTTTGTATTTTCCAGTATCTCATGAATTAGTTCAAACATTTTTGGTATTTTATCAAATAAAGCTTTTGCTTTCAATTCAAAACGTGCAGAATAGACGCCTTTTTCGCCTCTCTGGTTATAAATATTAATAACCGCCCCAATTCCACCTGTGTGAACATTAATTTCATTTGCCAGTTCAAGGAAACTATAATGTTCTGTATCTACATAACCAAGTACTGTTGATAATAGTCCCAAATAAGGTGCTGCTTTACCTAAATCAGAAATATCAAAACTTAATTTCAAGTATCCAATTCCATTCGTATATACATTATGATGGAGCACCTTTACTCCATTTACTTCTTTTTCCTTGTTATACAAAGGATGTATCCCTTTTCCAATATCATCAATTGAAAGAAGCGGTATCTTTTCCAATTCTTCCTTTGTAGATGGAGTTTCTTCATATTCATGAAGCTTTTTCGTATCCTCTATTAATTGTGCAATTTCTTCTTTTGATAAAGAAGCTTTATATTCCGCTAATTTTTGCTTCAATTCATATTCTTTTTGCATTGTAAGTCCAATCTTTGGTTTTACAATAACAAGAGAACTGTGTGTATTTTCAATTAAATATGTTTTTATCAAATTTTCATAATAACCGGTTCCTACCAATTGTTTTAAAAATTCAAATGTCTTATTGGCACAAATATGGATAAATGGTTTTGTATCATCATAAAGCCAGCTGTCTAAAATTTGAATTCCATACATTAACCCTTTTGGGAACTGACCAAAATCAGCTTCACGATATTTAAATTCATAATAATTAATACCTGCTCTTAATGATTTTTCATCTAATCCATTTTCCACGATTTCTTCTAAGGCATTTTTGATTACTTTTACAAATTCCTCTTTTTGTTCCAAGTCTGCATTTTTTGTAATAATGGAAAAGATTGGCTGGTAAATTCCATTATCATAAGAACTAAATACGTCTTTTCCAATTCCTTTATCTAAAAGTGCCTGTTTTAATGGTGCTCCCGGTGCAGATAATAATACATAATCAAGCACTTGGAATGCAAGATATAATTCCTTATCAAGACTTGTTCCGATTACCATATTATAACTTAAGTAAGTCTTTCCCTTTTCATCCTCACCTTCTGCAATTGAGTATTCTTCCACAACCTCTCTTGTATGTTCAAATGGTTCCTGTCTTGTAATTTCTGAATCTACGGTTACATTTTCGAATTTACTTAAATAGTGTTCGTCTAAAAAGTTAAGTCTTTCCTCTACATCCATATCACCATATAAATAGATGTAGCTATTGGAAGCATGATAATATTTACGATGGAAATCCAAAAACTGCTCATAAGTAAGTTCCGGTATCACATCCGGATCACCGCCTGACTCACAGGCATAAGTAGTATCCGGCAATAATGACTGCTGAATCAAACGATATAGTTGTTGTTCTGGTGAGGAAAATGCCCCCTTCATTTCATTATAAACAACACCATTATATTGTAATTCTCCGTCTTCACTATCTAATTCATAATGCCAGCCCTCCTGCTTAAAAATCTCTTCTTTCTGATAAATATTAGGATAGAACACAGCATCTAAATATACATGCATTAAATTATTAAAGTCCTTCTGATTACAACTTGCCAATGGATATATCGTTTTATCCGGATAAGTCATTGCATTTAAAAATGTATTTAAAGATCCTTTTGTCAATTCAATAAACGGATCTTTCGCAGGAAATTCTTTCGAACCACAAAGTACTGTATGTTCAATAATATGAGGAACTCCCGTGGAATCTGCAGGTGTCGTGCGGAATCCAATCGAAAATACTTTATTTTCATCTTCATTTGACAGAACAATAACCCTTGCCCCACTTTTTTTATGCCTTAAAATAAGTCCAAGACTCTGAAGTTCTTCTAATTGTTCTTCTTTTATAAGCTCATAATTCTCTAAATCTTTTATCTGGTCTGACATAATAATCTCCTTATATTTTCTTTCTATATTCTTCTCATTCCATGTGCCGTTTAAACATGAGGTTTTGATTTATAGTATAACACATGTTTTTCATTTATACAAAAGCTGTTTTATAGAATATGTTAAACTACAGTTATTGTATGAAATTTTATTCATACAATATCCATAAAAAATTGACTTTTTTATGGCAATATGTTACATTTAAATGGCAGCAAAATTGCTGTAGAAATTATAGTTCTAGGAGGCTTTCACAATGAAAGGTACAGTAAAATGGTTTAATGCTAAAAAAGGATTTGGATTCATCTCTGATGAAGAAGGAAAAGACGTATTCGTTCATTTTTCCGCATTACAGATGGACGGCTTCAAAGTTTTAAACGAAAATGAAGAAGTTGAATTCGACATCATTGATGGAGAAAAGGGTCCTCAAGCAGCAAACGTTGTAAAATTAGCATAATTTATAATTTTACAATTATGATTTTGTCCTATAGAGGGGATAGTCACAAAGTTATAATCGAGCATAAATCATATAACTGTTCTTATATAGATTCAATTTCTAATATTATGAAAAGTTATTTTGGAAGGTATTATGTTCTTGGGTTGTAACAATGAAGTGCAGTAATGCAGTAAATAATGAAGGGACTGTCGTGCTAATTAGTGCGATGGTCTTTTTATTTTTTTGTAGATATTTTTTGCTAAAACGGATATTATAAAAAGGAAGTTATTTTTTTAATGAATACAAACGAAAAATACGGAGGATATTATGGCATATGAAATAATAGTATTGGACTTGGACGGAACTCTTACTAATTCGCATAAAAAAATTACCCCTAAAACAAAAGAGCTTCTATTTCAAATTCAGGAAGATGGTATCAAAGTTGTTCTTGCCTCTGGCAGACCTACTACCGGAATTGTTAATCTGGCAGATGAACTTTGCCTGGACAAATATGGTGGTTATATTCTTTCTTTTAATGGTGCAAAAATTATAAATTATGAAACAAAGGATGTAATCTATAATTCAACGCTTCCAAGTGAATTACTGCCAGCCATTTATGAAACAGCACGAAATGAAGGGGTTGGAATTTTAACTTATAAGGATGACATTATTTTACTTGGGAATGGAATGGATGAATATAATCAATTAGAATCAAAAATTAATGGAATTCCTCTGAAAGAAGCAGATGACTTTTTAATAGAGATTTCAACGACTAAATTAAATAAGTGTCTTTTAACAGGGAAACCAGAGCATATGGCTATTGTTGAAGAGCATTACAAAGAACAGTTTGGTAACCTGTTAAATATTTACCGGTCCGAGCCTTTTTTCTTAGAAATTATGCCCCCAAACATTGATAAAGCCTACTCCCTCTCAAAGCTTTTGAAACATCTTGGTTTATCAAGAAAACAAATGATTTGCTGTGGTGATGGATTTAATGATTTATCAATGATTCAATATGCCGGTCTTGGCGTTGCCATGGAAAATGCACAGCCAGCCGTAAAAAAGGCTGCAGATTTTATTACCCTCTCAAATGATGAAGATGGAATTGCACATGTCATTCAACAGTTTATTTTATCTATGATTGATAATCTTTCTTAATATGATCCAAAAACGGCGTACCAATTATGTTACGCCGTTTTCTCAAAATGCTGGTAATCTTTTAAACTATTCCATTCTCCACCCCATGTAAATCCATATTTTTTAAATGTCTTATAACAAAAATCATTTTTATCTATTTTATAAGAAAATTGTTTTTTTCGATTTGCATAAACAGTTCCAGCACTTGGCTCAACTACTGTTACTCCATTTCTTGTACGCACGCATGGATTATACAATGGGTTTATATCAATTGCCAACCCTTTACTATGGTTAGACAATGTTTTCTTTCCTTTAATTGTTCTGTAATTAAAACAGCTTGTATTATTAGCTGTCATTGACGCCTCATCTTCTGCATTATAGTTATCAATCAGCTCCACTCTCTCAATTGGATATTTCTTATTATATAACTCTTTAAAAACAGCAATCGTATCTTTTTCTATTTTCTTATTTACAATCAATTCCCCAACATGCGATTTTTTATCAAAACCATAGTATAAAATTTGTATATACCTTAAATCATTTTTGGGTATTACACAATCTTTTTTATAAGATTTTTTATAAATTCTCTTCCATACAGAATCTGTTATCTTTGAAGAATAAAACAGTTTTTCTTTCCCTATTACTTTAATTTCCTGCGTTGTCAAAACAGTTCCGGCAGGTTTTGATTTAATCTGTTTTTTTGTTACACTCGCTGGCTTATTTTGAATTGATTTAGCATCTGCTTTATCTGTGACCCTCTCCACTATGTTAAGATTAGCTTCAGTCTTCCCCTGATAACCGTAAATTCCAAAACATAAAATACACAAACCACTTAATAAAGCAATCTTTCCTTTCATTATATCCATCCTCATTATTTCCTAAATAGCTTTTTTACTAGTCTACCCCTCTTTCTTACAAAACACAAGTAAAAAATAAAAGAGCCCACTCTATAACTGTTCAATCGTTATAAAGTGGTACTCCCTATACATTACTTTAAAATATTACACTATTTATATCTGTTTCATAACAACTTCCATGATACAATTAATAGCCAAGATAATAATGAAGTTATCATATAATCTATTTAATGTCTAAAATGACGCATTCCTGTGAATACCATTGCAATTCCATATTCGTTACATTTTTTAATTGAATCTTCATCACGTACAGATCCACCTGGCTGAATGATAGCTGTAATACCCGCTTCATGAGCTGCTTCTACACAATCATCAAACGGGAAGAAAGCATCGGAAGCTAATACACATCCTTTTGCTGCACCTTCGCCAATCAACTCCTCAGCATGCTCAAAGCTTTGTTTTGCTGCCCAAATTCGGTTCACCTGACCCGGTCCGATTCCAACAGACTGTTTATTTTTAGCAATTGCAATTCCGTTTGATTTCACATATTTTACAACTCTCCATGCAAATTTTAAATCTTCCATCTCTTTTTCACTTGGAGCCCGATCAGTCACCACTTTTAAATTTTCATCTACGAAAAGTTCACTGTCTATTGTTTGTACAATTAAGCCACCATTTACTTTCTTTAAATCATAGGCATGTTTTTCCTGAGGTACTTGAATATCCGGTAATAAAAGTACTCTTAAATTTTTCTTTTCTTTCAAAATTTCAAGTGCTTCTTTTTCATATCCAGGTGCAACAATGACTTCTAAGAAAATCTTTGCCATCTTCTCTGCCAGTGATTTTGTAACTTCACGATTGATAACAACAATTCCTCCAAAAATAGATACATTATCAGCATCATAAGCTTTATCCCATGCTTCTTCAATTGTTTCTGCACTTCCAACACCACAAGGATTACCATGTTTACATGCAACCACGGTTGGCTCTGTAAATTCCTTTAATAATTCTAACGCTCCATTTGTATCATTGATATTATTAAATGATAATTCTTTTCCATTCAACTGCTCTGCTTCTACAAGAGAACCACATTTTTTCCCAATTTCACGATAAAATGCTGCTTTTTGATGAGGATTTTCGCCATATCTCATGTCCTGAACTTTTTCAAATGTCATTGTCAAAGTTTCCGGTAGCTCATAATCTTCTCTTTGCTTTTTCAAATAATCAGCAATCATCGTATCATAATTTGAAGTATGCATAAATACCTTCTGCATTAAATAAAACTTTGTATCCAAAGAAACTTCTTTGTTCTCTTTCAATTCAAAAAGTACCTTTTCATAATCTCCAGGATCCACTACAACTGTAACGTCCTGATAGTTTTTCGCAGCAGAACGAAGCATAGTAGGTCCGCCAATATCTATATTTTCAACAGCTTCAGCTCTGGTTACTCCCTCTTTTAAAATCGTTTGTTTAAAAGGATATAAGTTAACAATAACCATATCAATTGTTTCGATATTCAGTTCTTCTAATTGCTTCATATGTTCCGGTTTGCTTCTCATCGCCAAAAGCCCTGCATGTACAATAGGGTGAAGTGTTTTTACTCTTCCGTCTAAACATTCCGGGAATCCTGTCAATTCAGAAATCTCAATTGCCTGAATTTTCGCTTCTTTTAGCTTTGCATATGTACCTCCCGTTGAAATAATCTCAATCCCTAGCTCTGTTAATTCCCTTGCAAATTCGACAATGCCAGTTTTGTCAGATACACTTATTAATGCTCTCATACGATTCTCCTTTAAATAAAAACAATTTTTATGCATCAGAAAAACCGCCCGGGTAACCTTTTGCTATTACATACAGTAATACCCAAACGGCTGCCCAGGCGGTCGACATTCTCATTTACTCTGTACTCCCTGTAGGTATTCTCCTACTTTCCGCCAGTTATACAGAGCCTTCACAAATTTATATTACAACATCTAAAGACGGATTGCAACTATTTTTTCAATTGTTATATGGTAAACGGATTTCAAACATTGTTCCTTCTGAAACCTTACTCTCCACTTTGATTCTTCCATTATAAAGCTCTACGATATGCTTTACAATTGACAGCCCAAGACCTGTTCCACCCTGTTTCCTGGAACGACCTTTATCAACCCGATAAAAACGCTCAAAAATACGGGACAGATATTTTTGCTCAATTCCAATTCCTGTATCTGACACTTGTATCAGCAAATCATCTCCGTCCTCTTTGCATATAAGTGTAACACTTCCCTCTTCTGTATACTTAATTGCATTATCTAAAAGATTAATTAAAAGTTCTTTTATTCTGCTTGCATTACAATAATATGGACGTATATACGGTTCCGGAACATAATTTAGCTTTAAGTTTTCTTTAAATTTAGGCTCAAGTAAATCAACCACCTCTTTTACAACCTTCGTTATATTACAAGGCTGTATCTCAAAATCTTGCTTTGATTCAATTTCTGACAAAAGAAGAATATCCTGAATAAGAGAATACAGGCGCTCCGTTTCAATATCAATGATATCCAGAAACTTTCTTGATACCTTTGGGTCATCAATCGCACCATTTTTTAATGTATCAACAAAACCACGAATAGAAGTCAGTGGTGTCTTTAATTCATGCGTTACATTTGATACAAAATCGCTTCGCATATGTTCTAATTTTTTCAACTTTGTTATATCTTCTACAAGAATTAAAATTCCAAGAATCTCATCTTCCCCTACTAACGGGGCTGCCGTTGCCCGAATTCTTTTTCCATTCCATTTTCCCTCTTTTACTTCATCAATTTGATTTTCTTTTGCTACTTTTACTGCCTCATAGATTGCTTCACTATACACCTCATTATAAAAAGAGCGACCGGTCAATTCCTGCTCATCTTTGTTCGCAAGCTTAGAAAACGCCTGATTATAAAACATAATATTATTCTGGCTGTCGATAGCTACAACTCCGCCATTCATACTCCGAAATACTGCCTCTAGTTCTATATTTTTTCCAATCAGGTTGTCCATTGTTGACTTTAAATTTTTTGTCATTAGATTAAACGAACTGGCAAGTCTTCCAAGTTCTCCCTTTTCTTTTGTTTTGATAACCGTATCATAATTTCCCTCTGAAATTCGTTCTGCTGCCTGCGTAATCTCCTCAACCGGTTCTGTAAGAAACTTAGTAAAAAACAATGCAATCACTAATGCAATCAAAAAGCAAAAGATAACCGAAAGAATAATTGCATGAACTAAATTTTGATTTAACGCTTTTATCTCTGCCATTGGAACTGATATTCTAAGAACGCCGTGAAAAGAATTAAACTCAACCGGTATTGCACTATAACAATACGTTTGGTGCATTGTATTAGAATAACGGCTTAGTGATACATGCTCACCATTTAACGCCCTCTTTACCTCTTCTCGTTTTAAATGATTCTCCAATGTTTTTGTATTACCACTGTCTGATAATACATCTCCATTTTTATCAATTAACGTAATTCTGACACCATATTTTCCACTGTAATAATCTACAAATTTATCATACTCTTCTTGCTTATCTGGTCTTTTACTTTCCAATAATTCTCCCAGCAATTCTGTTTCTCTTAAATATTTCGTTTCACTCTCCCCGGAGAAAAACTCATATCCTCGATTCCAAAAAGAAAAAGTTGCAATCATTACTGCTATCACAATAATAACCAAATATGACACAAATATTTTTTTTCTCATTTTCATACCCCTACTGCAGTCTGGGTTAGAACTAATTATTCTCTATGGTATTTTATATCCAACTCCTCGAACTGTCTTTATTATTTTCGGATTTTGGTCATCCTTCTCTAGTTTTTTTCGCAAATTACTAACGTGAACATCCACTGTCCTTGTTTCACCTTCATAATCATATCCCCATACCTTTTCCAAAAGCATATCTCTTGAATATACAAATCCTCTATTTTTAGCAAGCAGATATAATAAATCAAACTCTTTTAACGAAAGCTCCACAAGTTCTCCATCGACCTCCACTGTTCTTCTGGCTTTATTGATTTTAATATAATCAATTACCAGGATTTCTTCTTTTGATTCCGGCTTATCAAAGGAATCCTCACTTCTTCTTAAAACAGCTTTAATTCTCGCTAACAGTTCATAAATGCCAAATGGCTTCGTTAAAAAATCATCTGCTCCAATTTCTAGTCCAACTACTTTATTTATTTCTTCATTTTTCGCAGTTAATAAAATAACCGGGAGTTTTTTTAGCTTGGAATTTTCACGAATTTTTTTAATTACCTCAATTCCATCAATTCCCGGAAGCATCCAGTCCAGTAATACCAGATCACACTTCTTCCTTAACAACACTTCTAATGCTTCTTCGCCAGATTCTGCTGTTACTACTTTATAACCTGAGCTTTCAAGATTATATCGTATCAGCTCTAAAATATGTTCTTCGTCATCTACAGCAAGTATTGTTTTTGTACTCATAAAAAACCCCCTTTTTATTTCTATATTATCTATTGTATCTCTTCAAGCACATAATTTGCAATATTATCTGCATGATCAGAAATACGTTCCAGGTTACTAATTACATCTAGATAATAAGTTCCCGTCGTTGCACTGCATTTATTTTCTGCAAGACGTTTAAAGTGGTTGTCTCTTAATTTTTTCTCTAAATTATCTACTTTTACTTCGCATTTCTTCTGTGTTTCAATATATTGCTGTTCGCCTGTCAATCTGGCATTTACAGCGGCTTCAAAGGACATAAGGGCCCGGTCAAACATCGTTTCTAAATCCTTTGTTCCTTCCTCTGAAAAATTAATCTTCCGGGCAATTTTTTGTTGTGCCAGCTCTGCTATATTCTCACAATGATCTCCAACCCGTTCTATATCACTAATTGTATATAAAAGATTTTTCACAACAAGATGCTGTTCATCGTTTAATGATAAATTATTAATCTTTACAATATATTCCGTCAATTGGCTTTCATAACCATTAATCACCTGCTCTCCAGCCAATACTTTTTCAACTGATTTTTCATCATTTTCTAAAAATGCTTTTTTTACACGTTTAAAACTATCTAGTGTTACCAATCCCATATTAACAACTTCTTTTACAACAGTTTCTACTGCAAAAGAAGGAGTTTCTAAAATTCTTTCGTCCAAACGATGTTCCAATTCTTCCTCTGCATTTTCTGTATATTCCTCTTCTTTGTCCCCATGTACAAGAAGTCCTGATAATTTTACCAGCTGATTTGCAAATGGGAATAAGATTAATGTATTACATATATTAAAGATTGTATGGAATATCGAAATCTGTACACTGTTAATTGGTGCAGACGCTAAATTCCTATCGAACAGGAAAATAACATATGTTATTACGCCAAAAAGAACCGCACCAATTGTATTAAATAAAAAGTGAATTGCAGCTGCCCTTTTTGCTGTTTTATTCGCACCCGCACTGGATAAAATCGCAGTAATGCAAGTACCTATATTTTGTCCTAATGTAATAAAAATTGCTGAACCCCAATTTACCATTCCATTCATCGCTAAAGTCTGCAAAATACCAACCGAAGCAGAAGAACTTTGAATTAATGCTGTAATAATCGCACCTGCTAAAATCCCAAGAATAGGATTAGAACCAAATAGAGCAAATGCCTGTCCAAATATTGGCGCATCTTTATATGGTGTAATAGACCCCGACATAAAGCTTAGACCGATAAATAATACGCCAAATCCTACTAATATTTCTCCAATTTCCTTCTTTTTATTCTCTTTTGTGAATAAAATCATAAAAGCACCAATACAAATGACCAAAGGTGCAAAAAATTCAGGCTTCAGCATTGCCCCCCATTCATTCATAGATACAAGCCAGCTTGTAATGGTTGTACCAACATTGGCTCCCATTATAACTCCGACTGCCTGTGTCAGCTGTAATAACCCTGCATTTACAAAACCTACTACCATAACTGTTGTGGCTGAACTACTCTGTATAATTGCCGTAACTAATGCTCCTACAACAACCGCTAAGAAACGATTTGATGTCAACGCAGACAATAACGATTTCATTTTATTCCCTGCCGATTTTTGAAGACCATCTGCCATAATGTTCATTCCATATAAGAACATTCCAAGTCCACCTGCAAATTTAAATAACATTTCTAAATCTTGAATCGCCATCTTTTCCTCCTTATGGTCGAACACTTTATATTTTTTTAATCTTAGACCATACTGTTTTATAATTATATAAAATTATTGTAAACTTCTACCCATTCAATTGTAAAGTTTATGTAAAGATATATTTTTTATACTTTTCTTTACAGGTAATGTATTTAATGTTAAAATCGATACAGAGTATGTCGAAACTTGTAATTTTGATATATAATGGGTTGAGAAATTTATTAAGAAAGGAAGAATCACTGCCCTGACGTCAACCTGTTTTTAAAATGGGCAGGCTCGCAAATGATTTGTGGGATTTAGGTAGCATAATGAAAAGACAAGATTATCTAAATTGGGACAGTTATTTTATGGGAATCGCTTTACTTTCTTCCATGAGAAGCAAAGACCCCAGTACCAGCGTTGGTGCTTGTATCGTAAGTGACGATAACAAAATTTTATCACTCGGTTATAATGGAATGCCAATCGGCTGTTCAGATGACGAATATCCTTGGGAACGAGAAGGTAATCCGTTAGATACAAAATATTTATATGTTTGTCATGCAGAGTTAAATGCATTGTTAAATTATAGCGGTACTAATATGAAAGGTGCAAAAATATATACTACCTTATTTCCTTGTAACGAATGTACAAAAGCTTTGATTCAGTCAGGAATCAAAGAAGTCATCTACATGAGTGATAAATATGCCGACACGGATTCTGTCATTGCCTCAAAAAGAATGATGGACAGTGCAAAAATCACCTATCGCAGTTATCAAATGTGCAACAAGGAATTTACATTACATTTATAAATAATAAGGTTACTGTACTTTCTATTTTAAAAAAATACAGTAACCTTATCTTTTTCATTTTTTTACTTTCTATTTTCTTCATTAATATAATGTTTTTCCCACCTTCTTTTGATTATCAATTCATTTTGTTTTCTTCAATGTATGTCAGCACATCCTCTTTAAAATTCTCCCATTTCTCCGGATATTTTACATAATCAAGCGGACACTGTTTTCCTGTAATATCATAATGTCTTAAAAGATCGTCGCTCTTTAAATTATAAGTACCACATAACCACGCAGTTAATGCTACAAGAGATTGATACGTTTCGTCCGTAAATTTTCCACTTTTATCCGGATGACAACATTCTATTGAGATTGTATCACTATTTCTATTGTTCGATGCGTAAGCAACTTCGTCTAATGGGACACATTGAATAATTTTCCCATCTAATCCGATTACAAAATGGCTGCTTACTTTAGTTGCTTTTGTATCTTTTAAATTGTTAAAATAATTCCGGTTGCTCTTGGCATCTGTTCCCGGATTTGCAGTGTAATGTACTACAACTCCATTTACTTTTTCCAATGGTAATTGAGGTCTCGAATACTCATTGGGTTCTAAAAACATTTCTGTTATGTTTGGTTTCTCAACTAGCGGCGTCTTTAACCGGTCCGCCATTGTTTGTTTATCTTTTCTCAATATGGAACCAAACATAATACAAATAACAATTAATATACCAATTCCGACTCCTGTTATAATCCCTAATTGCTTATAATCACTGAGATAACAGGAAGATTTCTTTCGCTTTTTATATCTCATTTTATCACTATCCTATTGACCAATCGAAAGATGGAGCCTCTAATCAGAAGCTCCATCTTTATTTTTCACACTATTTTCTTTTTAAAGCAAGCCCCCAAAGAAACTCCCAATATAGTTTTCTATTCGTCTACGCTGTAGTTAGGAGCTTCTTTTGTTATATGAATGTCATGTGGATGACTTTCTTTTAAAGAAGCTGCAGAAATTTTTACAAATCTGCCGTTCTGTTTTAATGTCTCAATGTCTGGAGTTCCACAATAACCCATACCGGAGCGAAGACCACCCATTAACTGGAATACTGTATCTTCTACTGTTCCTTTGTATGCGACACGTCCTTCTACACCTTCTGGAACTAGTTTTTTTGCATTAGATTGGAAGTATCTGTCTTTGCTTCCATTTTCCATTGCAGCGATAGATCCCATTCCACGATATACTTTATATTTTCTTCCCTGGAATAATTCAAATGTTCCAGGACTTTCATCACAACCTGCAAAAATACTACCCATCATGCAGACATTTGCACCTGCAGCAATCGCTTTTGTCATATCACCGGAATATTTAATACCACCATCTGCTATAATTGGAACGTTATATTCTTTTGCTACTTCATAGCAGTTCATAACAGCAGTTACCTGTGGTACACCAATACCTGCTACAACACGGGTTGTACAAATAGAACCAGGTCCAATACCTACTTTAATCGCATCTGCTCCGGCTTCGATTAAAGCTCTCGTTGCTTCACCTGTTGCAACATTACCGGCAATAACAGGTAAATTAGGATATTTTTCTTTAATCATTTTTACACAGTTAATTACATTTACAGAATGACCATGAGCAGAATCCAATACAACAACATCAACTTTTGCTTTTACTAAAGCATCTACACGGTCTAATACATTGGCTGTAATACCTACACCAGCTCCACATAACAATCTTCCCTGTGAATCTTTTGCAGATAATGGATATTTAATCTGTTTCTCAATGTCTTTGATTGTAATTAATCCTGTAAGATTGCCCTCATCATCTACCAAAGGTAATTTTTCTTTTCTGGCAGAAGCAAGAATTTTCTTTGCTTCCTCCAAAGTAATTCCAGCTTTCGCTGTAATTAATCCCTCGCTTGTCATACATTCTTTAATTTTTTTTGAAAAATCAGTTTCAAATTTCAAATCACGATTTGTAATAATACCAACTAACTTTCTTCCCTCTGTAATTGGTACACCGGAAATTCTAAATTTCGCCATTAAATTGTTAGCATCTTCTAATGTATGTTCTGGAGAAAGATAAAATGGGTCCGTTATAACTCCATTCTCTGAACGTTTTACTTTGTCGACCTCATCTGCCTGTTCTTCAATAGACATGTTCTTGTGAATAATTCCAATACCACCTTGACGTGCCATAGCAATCGCCATTCTATGTTCTGTAACTGTATCCATACCAGCACTCATCATTGGAATGTTTAACTTAATATCCTTTGTTAAGTAGGTGGACAAATCAACTTGATTTGGAATTACCTCCGAATAAGAAGGTACTAACAATACGTCATCAAATGTAATTCCCTCACCGATAATTGTTCCCATTTTTTCTATCCGTCCTTTCATTATTATAATTATATAAAATTTTTGTAAAATAATATATTTAATAATGAAGTATAACCAAAATGTCGAGTAATGTCAACATACATTTTTTATTTTTGCACTTTTCTTGGAGACTTTGCCCACATTGCCTCTATCATTTTCGCTGTAGGCTCAAATAATATCTTTGTATTTTCTTCTCCTACTTTTCCAATAATTGCATATACTTTTTGGGAAGAATCCTTAGAAGAAAAATCTTTGACTTTTATATTTTTATAATTTTGAATCACATCGGCTTCTATCGGTGCCACAACTTCTACTGTGTCAAAATCAATCTTTAACATTGTCTTTCTCTTTGCTCCACCCATAATTTTATCAAAATCAACTTGTCCATCACAGAATATATATTCATATTCTATGTTTAACATAGGAAATAAATAAATGAATCCTACGATACCAAGAATTGCAAGAACACGAACAAGCATATTAGGGATAAAAAGCACTAAAAAAGCAAGTATCACAATACCCAAAATTGCTCCTATCTTTTTTACAAGATATTTTCCTGTTAGTCTGGGTTTACACCCTGCTTCTGCATATAATTCTTCCATTTTATACCCATGCATATCGCAAGTTTACTTACGATACCGCCCCAATAAATAAGGTCGAAAGAAAGGGCAGTCGCATTCTTTCCTTTCCTTTTATAATTTCTTTCAACCCTTTTCATCCTTTGCCTATTAAATATACATAACAATTAATTATTATACTATATTTTTAATCGTTCTACAAGCTATGCCACGATATTTATCAAAGCATTTTATTATCTGTTTTTATCAGTCCTGCTTATTAATATTAAAACTTTTTCTATTTGATTGATGAAAAAATCTTTTAATTTACTTTTAATTCCTTCTGACACATTTAATATAGTCAATTCATTTCTTATTTTTACTTCATTTTCTAGTGAAATATAGCCCTGCTCATCAAATTTTAAATTAAATGAGTAGGGCTAATTTAAGCAAAAAGTTGCTTATCCTGTATTATCTGTTACTTTTTATTACATCATACCCATTCCTGGTGCACCAGCTGGCATTGCAGGAGCATCTTCTTTAATAGAAGCTACAACAGATTCTGTTGTAAGTAATGTAGATGCTACACTTGTTGCATTTTGAAGTGCACTTCTTGTAACCTTAGCTGGATCAAGAATACCGCTTGCAACCATATCTACATATTGTTCATTTAATGCGTCAAATCCTGTACCTGGTTCAGATTCTCTAACTTTACTTACGATAACAGAACCTTCTAATCCGGCATTTTGAGAAATTGTAAATAATGGATATTCTAATGCTTTTAAGATGATAGAAGCACCTGTCTTCTCATCTCCTTCTAATGTACTTACTAATTTTGCAACTTCTTTGGAGGCATGGATATATGCAGAACCACCACCTGCAATAATACCTTCTTCTACTGCTGCTCTTGTAGCAGCTAAAGCGTCTTCCATACGAAGCTTGCTTTCCTGCATTTCTGTTTCTGTAGCAGCACCAACACGGATTACAGCAACACCACCTGCTAATTTAGCAAGTCTTTCTTGTAATTTTTCTTTGTCAAATTCAGATGTTGTTTCTTCAATCTGAGCTTTAATCTGAGCAACTCTCTTTTCAATTGCTTCTTTATCGCCTTCACCATCTACGATGATTGTGTTTTCTTTCTGAACTTTTACAGATTTTGCACGACCACATTGTTCTAATGTTGTTTCTTTTAAGTCTAATCCCAATTCATCAGAAATTACCTGACCACCTGTTAAGATAGCGATATCTTCTAACATAGCTTTTCTTCTGTCACCATAACCTGGAGCTTTTACAGCTACTACATTGAATGTTCCACGTAATTTATTTAATACTAATGTAGTTAATGCTTCACCTTCTACATCTTCAGCAATAATTAAAAGTTTTGCACTGGACTGTACTACTTGTTCTAATAGTGGAAGAATTTCCTGGATATTGGAAATCTTCTTATCTGTAATTAAAATATATGGATTTTCTAAGTTAGCTTCCATCTTATCCATATCTGTTGCCATGTATGCGGAAACATATCCACGGTCAAACTGCATACCTTCTACAAGATCTAATTCTGTCTTCATTGTTTTAGATTCTTCAATTGTAATAACACCATCATTAGATACTTTTTCCATTGCATCTGCAACCATGTTTCCTACAAATTCATCTCCGGCAGAGATAGCAGCAACTTTTGCAATCTGGTCTTTTCCTGTTACTTTAGAGCTCATATCCTGGATAGCTTCTACTGCACATTCTGTTGCTTTCTTCATACCTTTTCTTAAAATAATTGGGTTAGCTCCTGCTGCAAGGTTTTTCATTCCTTCATGAATCATTGCCTGTGCTAATACAGTAGCTGTTGTTGTACCATCACCTGCTACATCGTTTGTTTTTGTAGCAACTTCTTTTACTAACTGGGCTCCCATATTTTCAAAAGAATCTTCCAATTCAATTTCTTTTGCAATTGTAACACCATCATTTGTGATTAATGGAGCTCCAAAAGATTTATCTAATACTACGTTTCTTCCTTTTGGTCCAAGTGTTACCTTTACTGTATCTGCTAATTTATTAACACCAGCTTCTAAAGCTGTTCTTGCTTCTGCACCATATTTAATTTCTTTTGCCATGTTCAATTCCTCCTAAATGATAATTATAATTTCTATATTTTTACTTATTTGCAATATTTATTATCACGACTATTCTTCTACAATTGCAACAATATCATTTTGTTTTACAATAATATATGTTTCTTCTTCTAATTTTACATCTGTTCCTGCATATTTAGAATAGATTACTTTATCCCCAACTTTTACTTGCATCTGTACTTCTTTTCCATCTACAATTCCACCAGGACCTACAGCAATTACTTCTGCCTGCTGTGGTTTTTCCTGTGCCTGACCTGGTAATACGATACCTGATTTTGTTGTTTCCTCTGCTTCTAATTGTTTTAAAACGACTTTGTCTCCTAATGGTACTAATTTCATTCCATATTCCTCCTTATATATTAATCTCTCTACAAATTTCGTGGTTATTAGCACTCTTTCTTGTTGAGTGCTAACCGATAAGCATATATTAGTTAATTTGAGTTATAAAATCAAATTCTTTGGCGTTCTTATTTTCTGCCATTTCAACGATTTACTCTCTTATACTCTTTTTTTCTCATTTTTTCTCATTTTTTCTCATTTTATTTTAATTTCTGCAACTTTTCTATTACATAGAATTTCCTATGAATTAAAAAAATTAAGAGTTGCCCCATTATTCTGACAACTCTTAATACTATTTATAAATCACTTATTTTGTTTCATCTTCTTTTGCTTCTGCTCTTTCAAAACATTCCATATCTTCTTTAATCAATTCTTTTATTTCTCTTGCCTTATTTTTAATTCTCTCATTTGCTGCTCTGGAAGTGATAACCTGAGATACCCATCGGTTTGCTGCTTCAAATTCCTTACTTCTTCTTGCCAAATCAGCAATCAGGTAAGTGAGCGTCAATTCATCCATGCCGCAGATAGGAAAAGATTCTTTCATAAATGCACTGCTAAATCCTTCATACGCATTTTTAATTAATTCATCTTCTTCTTCCTTTAGTTCTTTGATGATTGCATCATAATTTTCTGTATCCTTTGGAAGATTCTCTGCCTTTCCACGAATGACCCATGCAAGCTTTAAGCATGTATACGCCCTCTCACTTGTCTTTCCTTTCTTTACAACCGTATTTAATAAAGCAAGTTTATATCTTGCAATCGCATCGTCATAGGTATAAATATCACCCTTATATTCCAAACCTTTAAAATTAGAAGAAATTTGTTCTCGAATAAATTTTGCCTGAACAGAAACAATGTGCTCAAAGAAGCGGTTTAACGCAGCATACCCACAATGAGGACATACAATTGCTTCGTATTTTAACGAATCCACATTTTGGTATTTCGGCCGCAGATCCGTATCAGCTGATAATAATTTAACTTTTCCAGTCCTCATTACCTTTGTCTTAAATTCTTTATAACATACAGGACAGCTATATGTCTTTTCAAATAGTAATTCTGCTTCTGTAACCTCATGTTTTACTGCTGCTTTTTTCTCTTTTCCTTCCTGTTCCTTTCCTTTTTCTTCTTCATATAACTTCGTATTTTTTAATTTTCCTAATCCAAAATTCTCTAATCCTGAGAAAATTCCCATAGCAATACCTCCTTAGGCGGGTTTATAAGAACTTTTTTGAGATACAATACGGTTAAATACTAAATGTTCTTTTGTAGAATCTTTTGAATCTACGCAGAAATAACCATGGCGCAAAAACTGGAAGCTGTCTGATTTCTGGGCATCTTTCAATGCCGGTTCAACATAACATTTATTTAAGACAGTCAATGAATTTGGATTCAAATTCAAGCTTCCATCTTCATTATACACTCCTTTTTCTTCATCCACAATATTCTCATATAAACGAACCTCAGCCTCTACTGCTGTCGGAGCTGATACCCAATGAATCGTTCCTTTTACTTTTCTTCCTGTAAATCCGCTTCCACTTCTAGTTTCCGGATCATAGGTACAATGAACCTCTATTACATTTCCCTCATCATCTGTAATATAATCCTCACATTTCACAAAGTACGCATGCATCAGGCGGACTTCATTTCCAGGGAATAAACGGAAGTATTTTCTTGGTGGTTCTATTTTAAAATCTTCTCTATCAATATATAATTCTCTCGTAAATGGAACTTTTCTTGTACCCAATGCCTCATTTTCCTGATTATTTGGCACTTCCATATATTCTACCTGACCTTCAGGATAATTGGTAATGACAAGCTTAATTGGATCCAAAACTGCCATCATACGATTTTTCTTAAGTTTTAAATCTTCCCGGATACAATACTCAAGCATCGCATAATCTACAGAACTATTACTTTTAGATACTCCTACCAGTTCCATAAAATTACGAATTGCCTCCGGAGTAAATCCTCTTCTTCTCAATGCTGCAATAGAAACAAGACGAGGGTCATCCCATCCATCTACGATTCCATCTTCTACTAACTTTTTAATATATCTTTTTCCGGTAATTACATTCGTCAAATATAATTTTGCAAATTCAATCTGTTTTGGTGGATTTTCATATTCTAACTCTCTTACAACCCAATCATATAAAGGTCTATGGTCTTCAAATTCCAAAGTACAAATTGAATGTGTAACACCCTCAATCGCATCTTCAATTGGATGTGCAAAATCATACATTGGATAAATACACCATTTGTCACCTGTATTATGATGTGTCATTCTGGATACACGATAGATAACCGGGTCGCGCATATTAATATTCGAAGATGACATATCAATTTTTGCACGCAATACTTTTGAACCATCTTCAAATTCACCATTTTTCATGCGTTCAAATAAGTCCAGATTTTCTTCCATTGTACGTTCTCTATATGGACTATTCTTTCCTGGTTCTGTTAAAGTTCCACGATACTCACGAATCTCTTCTGCAGATAAATCACATACGTAAGCTTTTCCTTTTTTGATTAGCTTTACTGCTGCCTCATACATCTGTTCAAAATAATCGGAAGCGAAAAAGACTCTGTCCTCAAAATGACCACCAATCCACTCCACATCTTTTTTAATTGATTCTACAAACTCTACCTTTTCTTTCGTCGGATTTGTATCATCAAATCTTAGATTAAACTGTCCATGGTATTTATCAGCCAAACCTGAATTTAATAAAATTGATTTTGCATGACCAATATGAAGATATCCATTTGGTTCGGGAGGAAAACGAGTGACTATTTTTTTACAATGTCCTTCTTCCAAATCTTTTTCAATAATTTGCTCTATAAAATTTTTCGAGACAACTTCTCTTTCTTCCAACTCTTGTCCCTTTTCCATATTGTTACGTCCTCCTTCGATTTCATAAAAATGCCAATATATTTTCTATAATACCACATTTGTCCCAATTATAAAAGAGGGGATTTCAAAAAAACAAAACCCTCCTGCCAGATACTCAAATACTGCATTCTAGCAAAAGGGTACTATTATTTACTATTTAAACTGGTGACCTCCAATCGTAAGCTTTGCATTGGACACTCTGCCACTGAAATATAAATATTTATTTAAATTTAACTTTCTTCCTTTATATGTTATCTTCTTCTCTCCACTTAATGCAGTCTTTGCTGCACGAATACTTGATTTTTGATAAGAAGAAGTGAATTTTCCACTTTCGTATTTTGCTAATGCCTTTTTTAAAGCCCCATTCCGAACAGGACCAAACTGGTATTTTTGATAAATTACACCTTTAAGTGTACTTGGAAAAGATTTCGATTCCATGCGATTTTTCACTACAATCCCTACTGCAACCTTACCTGCATATGGCTCTGCTCCAGCTTCACAAAAAATAATAGAAGACATCAATTTTAAATCTGAACTTGTATATTTTCTTGCAGGACTTTTTTTAGTTGATTTTTTAATTGTCTTCTTTGTTGTAGATTTTGTTGATTTTTTTACTGTTTCTTTTTTTGTTGTCTTTGTTGTTTTGGCTGTAGTAGTTTCTTTCTTTGTCGTAGTCACTACTTTTGTTTCTGTACTTTTGGTTACTTCTTTTACTTCCTTTTTTTCAGTAATTGATACTTTTTTATCTTCACTTGTCGATTCCTCTTCTGTTGCAATTGCTGCAGTAGTATTATCTTTTTCTGCTGCATATGTGGTCACACCTGTTGTACCAAAAAGAACAGCCGCTGTAAGTACACATACTAGTAACTTTCTGAGTTTCATAACAATCTCCTTATAATTCATTTCCATTTTTCGTAACTATTTCATTCATTACATTTAGTATACATAACTGTTAAAATCCATAATATGTTGTTAACAATTATGTAACATATTATACCACGGGTTTTTAAAAAATCAAGCTTTTTGCTTCCATTTTTTTCAACAATGTTGGCTCTTTTCTTAAAACCGCTATTTTGTTTTGTTTATATTGTATGCTTTTGATATTTTTTTGTTATATTTTTATTTATTTTGCACATTTTTAATTTATTACAACTTTATTTCATTACGAATTCTCCTAAATCTCCTTAAGATTTTTGTAATATTTGATAATTTTTCATAAGATTTTCTTTGTTTTCACTTAAATCATTGATTTTCAAGGCTTTTCTGCACTCTTTTTTCATGTTTAACGTAGTGCTCTTTTCAATTCCTTGCGATTTTTTAATAAGTATGTTATACTCACTTTTGCTTTAAAAAAAAGAAAAGGAGGGCTTATTTATGGGAGATTCTTTTGACCCGATTCGCTATTCTGTTATAGAAAAAAAGAATCCACGAGAAATTGTTATGCTCCGCGGAAGTGGATGCAAATGGCGAAAATGCCGTTTTTGTGATTATCATTTAGATTTTAGTAAGGATGAAAAATCCAATTACGATTTAAATAAAGAAGTATTATCACATGTAACCGGTCTATATCATCGCCTCGAAGTAATTAATTCAGGTAGTTTTATAGATTTAGACAAAGAAACAATTCACCTTATCAAAGAAATCTGTCTGACAAAACAAATACATATTCTTCATTTCGAATGTCACTGGATTCACCGGAATGAAATCAAAGCAATTCGCGAGGAATTCAAAAAAGCCAACATCCAGACAATCGTAAAATCAGGCATTGAAACTTTTGATTATAATTTTCGAGAAAACATATTTCGAAAAGGTATTGATGAAAAATCCCCGGAAGTTATCGCAAACTATTTTGATGAGGTATGCCTGCTTCAAGGCGTAGAAGGACAGACACTCGAATCAATGAAAAAGGATATTAAAATCGGATTGTCTTATTTTAACCGGGTATGCGTAAACATTATGGTTGAAAACGGTATGCCTGTTAAACCAGACAAACAGTTAATAGAAGATTTTGTAAAAGAAATTTACCCTATTTACAAAAATGATGATAGAGTAGATATTCTGCTAGAAAATACAGACTTTGGCGTAGGAGGAAGCAATGAGTAACGAATTATTATTAATTATCAGTATTATAGGAATCTACTCGGGAGTATTAATTTGGTACTATTTATTTGGAAATACTGGTCTTATGTGTTTTAGTGTACTTGCAACAATCGCTGCAAACATCGAAGTATTAATCGTAATTAATGCTTTTGGTATGGAACAGACTCTCGGAAATATTTTATTTGGTTCTACTTTTTTAATCACTGATATTTTAAGTGAAACTTCAGGAAAAAAAGCAGCCAACAAAACCGTAAAAATAGGTATTGTAGCCTCAATTACTTTTATCATTATTTCTCAATCCTGGCTTTTATACACTCCTGCTGCGAGTGACTGGGCAAGTCCAAGTATTCATGCAGTTTTTTCAAATACACCAAGACTTATGATTGCAAGCTTCGTTGTATATGCTGTTACCCAAAAATTTGACGTATGGGCATATCATAAATGGTGGGCTCTTACAAAACACTTATGTGGCGACGAGCACAGATTTCTTTGGCTTAGAAATAACGGTTCTACGTTGATCTCCCAGTTTTTTAATACCTTTTTATTCACTTTTGGTGCATTCTACGGTGTATATTCTATTAAAACTCTGATGCATATCGTACTATCCAGTTATGTTATTTTTATTGTAACCAGCTTAGCTGATACACCTGCTATTTATCTCGCACGTTATATTTACGAAAACAAATACAAATTACCCGAAAAAAATGAAAAAGCAATCTAAATAAAAAGGCTCTAAACATGATAATTATCTATTGTTTTATCTTTTGTCATGTTTAGAACCTTTTTTATACAACGTCCATTTCAATCCCAGATACTTTCTCCGCCACATCGAATGCATGAATTAAATTTTCTTTTCTTTAATGACTTCTCCATCAAGTGACTTAATTGTGTAAGTACCATTTTCATAAATCATATAGCTGTTTTTATTATTTTCCTTTGGAATTGATACAGACCCCGGATTCAAATAGTAATAATCATTCCATTCCTCCAGAGCCTGCACATGTGTATGTCCATGTAAAAGAATATCTCCTTTTTTTAAGGCTGGAAGATGTTCCTTATTATGAATGTGACCATGAGTTGCAAATACCATATGCCCGTCTAAATAAAAAATTGCATATTCAGCCATAACCGGAAATTCTAATACCATCTGGTCAACCTCGGCCTCACAATTCCCCCTCACACAAAGAATTTCTTCTCTTTTTTGATTTAACATTTTAATGACTTCTTTTGGAGCATATTCCTTTGGCAAATCATTTCTTGGACCATGATAAAGTAAGTCTCCTAATAAAAGAAGCTTGTCTGCCTGTTCTTTTTCATACGCTTCCAACATTTTTTTACAATAATAGGACGAACCATGAATATCCGATGCTATCATTAATTTCACTTTCCATCACCTTTTCCTTTTTTAGTCATTTCTTTTGACTTATCCATACATGCTTTCGAAGCCTCTATTATAGCACTTCTAAATCCCTGTCGTTCCAATTCCCGAACCGCCTCAATCGTAGTTCCAGCCGGTGAACATACATTATCCTTTAAAATACCAGGGTGAATTCCCGTTTCTAAAACCATTTTAGCTGAGCCATAAACTGCCTGAGCTGCAAACTGATAAGCCTGTTCCCGTTTCATACCTCCCATTACCGCTGCATCCGCCAATGCCTCGATAAACATATAAACATAAGCAGGTGAAGATCCACTCACACCAATAACTGCATCAATTAAAGATTCACTTACTACCTCGCAGCGTCCAAAACTATTGAAGATCAGCTTCACCTCTTCGATTTCTTTCTCTGTTACAAGACTGTTTGGACAAAGTGCCGACATTGCTTCCCCTACAAATGCAGGCGTATTTGGCATCGTGCGAATCAAATGTATCGGCTTGTCAAACATCTCCTCAATTGCCTCAATTGATATACCTGCTGCAATACTTACAATAACACAGTTCTCTTTGCAGTCATTTTTTATCTCTTCAATTACTTCTTTATAGCCATTTGGCTTTACTGCCAAAATTAATATATCGACACAACCTGCTAAACTTTTATTATCCTTAACGGCATTTATTTTATATTCCTCTTTTAAATGTGCTAAAGTATTCTTATTTCTGCTTGCAACAAAAACATTTTCGGGTTTTGTTAAATCAGCTTTTACAATTCCCCCAACCATAGCACTTCCCATATTTCCACTACCTATAAATCCAATTATCTTATCCATTTTTCTGCCTTTCTAATTCCATTTCTTTTTACTCACGAATCTGCCCATTTCCATAAATAATATACTTTGTAGTAGTAAGGGCACGTAATCCCATTGGTCCTCTGGCATGTAATTTTTGTGTACTAATTCCAATCTCTGCACCAAAGCCAAATTCAAACCCATCGGTAAATCTAGTAGAGGCATTTACATAAACAGCGGCTGCATCAATTTCATTCAAAAATTTCTGTGCATTTTTATAATTACTTGTAATAATAGATTCCGAATGACCTGTATTATACTTATTAATATGTGAAATTGCCTCTTCAATACAAGAAACTGTTTTTACAGAAATAATTGCGTCTAAATATTCCGTTCCCCAGTCTGTTTCTTTTGCAGCCTCTATGCCTTTGCATACCTCTGTTGCTTTTGCATCACCTCTGACTTCAACCCCTTTTTTATTCAATGCTTCAAAGATTACAGGCAAAGCTTTATCTAATATATTTTCATGAATAACTAACGATTCACAAGCATTACATACTCCTAACCTTTGAGTTTTTGCATTTACAATAATTGACGTTGCCATATCAATATCTGCATATTCATCCACATAAATATGACAATTTCCCGTTCCTGTTTCAATAACCGGTACCGTACTGTTCTCTACTACTGTTTGAATCAATCCTGCACCACCTCTTGGGATCAACACATCAATATATTGATTTAAACGCATCATTTCTCTTGCTGTTTCGCGATTTGTAACCTCAACTAATAAAATACTGTCCTGTGGAAGCTTTTCTGCTTCCAACGCCTTACGAATTACCTCTACAATTGCCTTATTAGAATAAATTGAATCGCTTCCACCCCGAAGAATAACTGCATTTCCCGTCTTAAAACATAAGCCAAACGCATCTAAAGTTACATTTGGTCTGGATTCATAAATAATTCCAACAACTCCGATTGGGACTCTTTTTTCACCAATCTGTAATCCATTTGGACGTAATTTCATGGATGTAACTTCCCCAACCGGGTCATCTAATGTTATAATCTGCTCCAATCCATCAGCCATGCTCTTGATTCTTTCTTCGGTCAATTGCAACCGGTCAATTAAAGACGCCTTAATTCCTTTTTCTTTGGCGTTCCATACATCTTTCTTATTTGCCTCTAACAATTCCTCCGAATGCTGAATCAAGGCTTCTGCAACTGCTTTTAATCCCCTGTTCTTATCCTTTACTGATAACTGTCCCATATAAATAGAAGCTTCCCTCGCTCTTTTTCCTAATTCTTCCATGTATTCCATCTGATTATTACACAGTATATTTTTAATACACTGCCTCTCCTTTCTTATTTCTTGCAATTTACATTCTCACAATTTTATTTTTTATTGCCTCTCCTAATACTCTATTTCCACCTTTACTCTCTCGTATATCTACTCCCTTCCGGAATATACCCCATGTATTAGAATCACCAAAACGCAATCTTTCTTTCATAGTCTTTCTCCTTCATACCACACTTTTTCTAAACATAGTCCTTTTGCCGGTGCTAAAGCCCCTGCTGCTTCCCGTTCTCTTCTTTCTAAAATACGCACAATCTGCTCAGGTGTTATTTCTCCCAATCCAACCTCAATTAAAGTTCCCGCCATAATTCTTACCATATTATACAAAAATCCGTTTCCCTCAAATGATAAAACAATTTTACTTCCCGCCGAATATATATTTATCGCATAAATCGTTCGAATAGTAGATTTTTTCATGCGCTTATTTGCACAAAAACTTTTAAAATCATGTTCACCAATCAAATAATCTGCCGCCTGTTTCATTTTTTCTAAATCCAATGGTTCCTCGACTGTATACATATAATTTCGTTCGAATACATTTGGAACATTATCATTCCAAATTGTATAGTTGTATCTTTTTTTTACTGCATTCAGTCTTGCATGGAACCGTTCCTTTACTTCCATTACCTCTAATACCGCAATGTCATTTGGAAGATACTGATTTAAATAATTTTTTATCTGTTCAATCGGTAACTTACTATCCGTAATAAAATTGGCAACCTGTCCTTTTGCATGTACTCCCGCATCTGTTCTTCCGGAACCATGTATTTCTATTTCTTCTCCTGTCATTTTCGATAAAACCTGCTCTATTTTCTCCTGAATCGTCTTACTTGTGTTTCCCTGCCTTTGCCAGCCATTATATCTTGAACCATCATAAGATATTACAAGCTTTATATTTCTCTTCATATAATATTAACCTTTTTCCTTTTCCCGTAATTCACACTTAACTAAAATTATAATAATCCTGCTAAATTTTTTCAACTATAGAAATACATAAAAAATTATTTCTATCACTTATTGCTTTATGGTATACTAGATTCTAATATAGGAAAGGAAATAAAAAAAGCCATGGAAAAAGATGAAATTATTATTCGTAATGCAATCATACATATATTAGATACTTCAGTCGGAATGCCTGTATTATCCGACACCGTATTAAATCTTTCACCGGATTTAAATGACTTTATTCGTGAACATATTTACCGACTTGCATCTGGAGATGACTTAAAAAAGTGTCAATTCCATGAGGAAGATTCATATGTCTATTCACTTTTAAAAGATTTTTCAGAAGAAAATCTAATTCCATTCAGCCAGCAGATTAGCAATCACTTATATCAAATCATGAGTCAAAATGTAGATATACCATCTGCCGATTTTTTAGTAACAACATTTCAATATCAAAGCGAACTTTATCTTGCATTTTTAAAATTAAATTATAAAGAGTCTTTTATTCACCTGACAGGAGAATCGGATGGCTATAACTGTAATGATATTATAAAATATAAAGCTACTCTTCCATCCGGAAGTTCCAAGCTTTCTGAAGCCGTATTAATTCAAATGAGTACTCTGACTCCACAGGTAATTGAAAAAAAATATGAGATCAATGGCGTAAAAACAAATTATCTCTCCGAACTTTTTCTCCAATGTAAGACAAAGCTTTCTTCCAAAGCAAAGCTTAATATCGTGACGAAAGCGGTTGAACAAATTAATCAAAAATACTATGAAGAAAATTTTGATAAACATATGGAAGCAAAAAGTATTATTCAAAACGAATTAGCAGAAGAAGGTACCTTAAATATTGAAACCATCAGTGAAAAAATATATGGAGATCAGCCGGAAATCAAAGAGGCATTTACAGAAAAACTTGAAAAATATAATATTCATAAAGAAGAAGTCACTCCTCAAAGCAAGCAGACAATCCGAAAATTAGAAAAACAATTCTTAACTACGGATTCCGGTATTGAAATTAACATTCCAATGGAAGAATACAAAAATCCAAACCATGTGGAATTTATTACAAACGAGGATGGAACAATTTCCGTCTTAATCAAAAATATTAGTCACATTACTACAAAATAACAGAATTTTGTTTACCAACGACATAAATAGTGATAAAATAGTACTATATTGAATGTTGAGAGGATATATAAATGCAAAATCAAAAGTTGCTTAAGAATATTCATAAGCTTAGTTTTAAGTTGTTTATTTCAACAATATTTCCTATTACTATTGTTTTAACAATTGCCGCTATTTTATGTATTAATACTGTTTTTTCTTCTACGAACAATTTGATAAAACAACAGCTAAAGGTCGAGAGCGATTCCAGTTGTACCCAGATTCTCGCACTTTTAGACCAGTATTTATCACTGCTTTCAAGAGAAAGTAATAATAATTGTTTGCAGAATTATTTGAGGGCACTTACTTCTGATAAGACTCCAAAAACTACAGCTTATTATACGGATGTGGAAAAGATATTGAATAACATATCTCTTGCAAAACCAGACGTCATTTTATTTTCTTGGATTGCCGATTTTGACAGCCAGTATGGTTTTAGTAATTCGGATGCGAATTGGTCGGTTGATTCAAAAAAATGGGATATCCAAAAACAACCGTGGTATAAAAACACAACAGCTAATGATTTACCTTATATAACCGATATATATAATGCTCCCATTCAGAACCTTCCGGTTGTTTCAATTATAGTTCCAATTTTAGATGAAAATACTGGAACTTGTTTAGGTGTCCTAGGCGTTAATATTAAACTCAATTACATAAAAAAATTTATTTCAAAAAATCAACAGCTTAGTGAAATGCAAAATATTATCATTGATGGAAATAATAAAATTCTTTCCCATCCGAATGATGAGTATTTGGATACAAATATTTCGGACTATTTATATTCCGATGTGAAAACAATTAATAATACAGAAAAAAATCAGGAGCTTTTTTCATATTCCATAGAGAATCAAAAATTTTTAGCTATAATTACAGACCTGCCCGGCTACTCATGGAAAGTAATAACAACTGTACCTAAAAATTACAGTCACTCGCAAATTGCACCTTTAGCCCATAATATTTTAATTATTTTAATTGGCTGCATATTGGTTCTATTCCTTGTAATGATGACCATTTCAAAAAGAATTGCTTCACCTTTAGAGAAAATTACTGCTGCAGCAAAGGAAATTGCAAAGGGAAACTATTCCTTTCGAATTTCTTCATCTGCCAAAGATGAAATTGGTGAATTAGCAAGAGCCGTTGATACTTCGATTCATGCACTACGTCATCGTGCATTATTTGATGATTTAACACAGATTTATAATGAATATGCACTTACTACGCAAATCCAGACATTGTTTAAGGAAAATCCTACTTCCTTCTTTGCAATTATCCGATTTGACATTGCAAGATTCAAACTAATCAATGATATGTTTGGCGAAACTAAAGGCGACGCTCTGCTCCAATATATTGCCAATATCCTAATTGATCAGGTTTCACCAGAGTCTGCATTTGGAAGACTAAATAATGATGTGTTTTGTATTTGTCGTAAGTATACAACAAAAGATGAGCTAGTTGACTTCATTGATAAGCTTTCTTTGCATATTGAGGCTTTTCCTATTAATTTTAATTTAATTCCTTATTTCGGAATTTGTATTTCCGTACCATCAACTGTTCCATCCATCAGTATTCTGTTTGATTGGTCTAAGCTTGCCTTGAATACAATAAAGGGTAGTACTTTAACAAATTATGCTTTTTATGATTCAACTATGCGTAATCAGTTGTTAACCGAAGGCAAAATTGAACGGGAAATGGTAAAAGCTCTTAAAACAAAACAATTTCAAGTATATTTACAGCCTAAATGTAACATTAAGTCGTCTGAAGTTGTAGGGGCAGAAGCACTGGTTCGTTGGATTCATCCTATGGATGGATTTATAAATCCTGCTTCTTTCATTCCTTTATTTGAAAAAAACGGTTTTATTGTCCGTCTGGATGAATATGTTTGGGAAGAAACCTGCCGTATTCTCAGAGAATGGTTAGATAAATCCTATC
This sequence comes from Velocimicrobium porci, assembly GCF_009696045.1. Taxonomy (GTDB): domain Bacteria; phylum Bacillota; class Clostridia; order Lachnospirales; family Lachnospiraceae; genus Velocimicrobium; species Velocimicrobium porci. The sequence goes on from NZ_VUMT01000001.1 coordinate 337,149, forward strand.
GGGCAATACCAATATCCATCAACATTTCAAGGGTACACATGTTTGACCCGGAATTTATAAAAAAACTTCTTCATCTAATAAAGACTTATCAGATACCAACTCATTTACTTGAGCTTGAATTTACGGAAAGTGTATTTGTAGAAGATATAAGTCAGCTTTATTCTATTATGAATCAGCTAAGAGAAAATGGCTTTATTTTAGCAATGGATGATTTTGGTTCTGGTTATTCTTCTCTTAATATGTTAAAAGAAGGACCAGTTGATGTTATAAAAATAGACAGAGAATTTTTAAATGATACCGTAACCACTGATAATGGTAAAATCGTAATTAGAAATACAATTTCAATGATAAACCAACTACATAAAGGTATTGTTGCTGAAGGTGTTGAAACAAAGGAACAGGCAAACTTTTTATTGAGTGTAGGCTGTAATATTGCTCAAGGCTTTTATTACTCCAAACCAATTTCTCAACTAGAATTTGAAAAATTTGCGTTCCATATAAATACTTAAAGCATTTACAATAAATATAAGCAAATGGAGGTACTAAATATGAATGAATCCAGTTTTTCTTTATTAAGTCAAGATGAGATAGATACTCTCGTAAGATTCCTTTCTGAAAAGCGAGTATCTAGCGATGTATTATCACAAGACAGTATTGACAAATTAATCCGTCTTATTAAACACAACGATATAAATAGAGTTGCTTTAGATTCTATTGGTTTGCCAATAGAGCCGGCATTTGATATTTTAAAAGAATTGCATATCCGTGAGGATAGCTCTGAAGTATGCGAATTATTATTCGAAGTAAATGAAAATACACAATATGTTACACTAATTGCAAAAAATACACAGACCGGTACACAGTACGAAATCGAACCTTCTACTTTAGATCGTTTGGAACTATTAGACGGAACCTCTGCTTGGGGATATTCGATTCCACCGATTTTATTTGATAAAATTGCAAGAATTTTTTCATTAAAATATTCCCGTAAAACTTACGATGCAATCTGTTCTTTATATGCAGTAAAAAACTTTGGCACAAAAGAACACAAACTACCATCAATTTACTATCCAACAAGTAATCAGATATTAGATAATTTATTATAATTTCACAATGTATTATCGAGGAAGCAATGGATAAAATCACACATCTGTTTTGCTTCCTCAATACATTCTTTTTGAATTGAAAAATATTCTTCATTTTGATGAACGAAATAAGACATTTGCTCAGAGGCTCCCATAACCTTATTCAAATATAATGCTATATTTCTAGCTGCCTGTTCTTTCTCTTCCATTGACTTTACAGCCAATAATTGTTCAATCTCTCTTTTTATTTCCTTTGCATCATTTCGAATAATATCTGAAAGATTCAGCATTTCATATGCAACCTCTTCTAATTTATCCTGAGATTCTCCAAGTGTTTCTATTGTTTCCTGAACTTTATGTCTCATCTCTTTCATTCAATTACCCCTTCCTACATATAGTTTAAGATTTCCCGAATATTTCTTAAACCGATTAACTCCATTCCATTGACTTTGTCCTGTTCCATGGAATCCAAATTAACTTGTGGTAAGATACACCGTTTATATCCCATTTTTGCCGATTCCATAACTCGTTGTTCAATCAAAGTAACCGCTCTTACTTCTCCTGCCAATCCCACTTCTCCAAAAATAATCGTATCACTATCCAATGCAAGATTCCGATAACTTGACAAGATTGCAGCAATCAATGCCAAATCCAAAGCCGGTTCGTTAACCCTCATACCTCCGGCAATATTAACATAAGCATCACAATCAGCTAAAGAAACGCCAAGTCTTTTCTCAATTACAGCCATCAATAAATTAACTCTGTTATAGTCCATTCCTGCAGCAGTTCTTCTTGGCATATTAAAATTTGTTCTGCTAATCAATGCCTGTATCTCTACAAGAATCGGTCTTGTTCCTTCCATTAAACAAGTTACTACAGAACCCGACTCTCCTTCTGGTTTTCCTTTTAACATGTATTCAGATGGATTGACAACTTCAGCTAATCCATTGCCTCTCATCTCAAATACCCCGATTTCATTTGTTGAACCAAAACGATTTTTAACTGCCCTTAAAATTCGAAACGATGCTGTTCCGTCACCTTCAAAATATAAAACCGTATCAACCATATGCTCTAATACTCTTGGTCCTGCAACAACACCTTCCTTTGTCACATGCCCAACAATAAAAATAGAAATTGCCAAATCCTTTGCCAAGTGCATAAGGGTTCCTGTTGTTTCCCGAATCTGACTTACACTTCCAGGTGCAGAAGAAACTTCTTCTTTAAACATCGTCTGTATCGAATCAATAATCACAACTTCCGGCTTAATTCTTGTAATCGTATCTTCTATTACATCAAGATTGGTTTCACTCAGAAGCAGCAATTCGCCATCAAATTTTCCAAGACGTTCCGCTCTCATTTTAATCTGCTTCAATGACTCCTCACCGGACACATATAATACTTTGTGCTGACTATACGATAATTCTTTACACATCTGAAGCAACAGCGTTGATTTTCCAATTCCGGGGTCACCACCAACTAAAACAAGACCGCCAACTACAATACCGCCTCCAAGTACACGATCAAGCTCTTTCATTCCAGTTAAAATCCTAGTATCTTCAACAATCGAAACGTTAGAGAGCAATTCCGGTTCTCTCTTTTCAAAACGACTGCTTTTTCCTATGCTTCCATAAGACCTGCTTTTATAGGCATTTGTTTTTGGGCTTACAGGTTCTTCTACGAAAGTGTCCCACTCTTTACAAGCGGGACACTGACCTAACCATTTACTTGATTCATAACCACATTCCTTACAGAAAAAAACGATCTTATTTTTTGCCATATTCTTATCCTAAATGAACAATCTTCACAGATTTTTCTGTTCCTTCGTCCAAAGATAAACTGATAGAAAGTTTTCCTCCAAGGTTTGTCTTTACTGTGCCGATACTAATTCCATCGATATATGCTTCGTATTCTGTTTCTGGTTCTAATTCTAAAGTAAATTGAGCATCTTCAAAGCTTTCTACCAAAAATTCTACTTCTTTTTCATCTACTTTAAAATTTTTAACAACTGTTCCAGGAACTGATTCGTATACAAACAAACCGTTTTTTTCTAATTTTGTAATTTCTTTAAATGTTTTTACTTTATAAAGATCTCCAAGGAATTCAAAATCAGAAACTTTTGACTTAGTATCTAATGTATAGTCTCCAAAACTCAATGTGTTGTTTGTTTCTTTGCGTATAAGCCCTTCAATAACTGACATGGTCAAATCCTCCTAAAGTTATTATCTAAGTGTCTTCATTATATAATATATCGACAAATTTTTCTACTATTTTATTTTTTTACCACAAATGCAATTTCTTTTCCTTTTAATCGTATTGATACCTCATCGCCTTCTTTCACGGTTCCATCCAAAATAGCTTCCGCAAGCTTATCCTCTATACTTGTCTGAATTGCACGTCGAAGTGGTCTTGCTCCGTATTTCGAATCAAATCCCGTGCTGACAATCTGTTCAATAACTCCTTTTGTTGGATTTATCGCAATATTCATCTGGGCTTTCGTACGTTTTCCAATTCCTTTCAGCATAATTGAAACAATCTCTCTGATGTTGTCTTTTGTCAAAGAATGGAACACGATAATTTCATCAATACGGTTAATGAATTCTGGCTTAAACAGACGTTTTACCTCTTCCATAACACCATCTTTCATTTTCTTATAATCTGCTTTTTCATCTACATTCGATGAAAATCCTAATGTCTTTGGAGATACAATCCGCTCAGCCCCTGCGTTAGAAGTCATAATTATAATTGTATTTTTAAAGCTTACTTTTCTTCCCTGGGAATCTGTAATATGTCCATCATCCAAAACCTGTAATAAAATATTAAATACATCCGGATGTGCTTTTTCGATTTCATCAAACAAAATAACTGAATATGGGTTCTGTCTTACCTTTTCACTTAATTGTCCGCCATCTTCATGTCCAACATATCCCGGAGGAGAACCAATTAGTTTTGACACACTATGCTTCTCCATATACTCGGACATGTCAACACGAATCATTGCATTCTCACTGCCAAACATTGCTTCTGCCAATGCTTTTGACAACTCCGTTTTTCCTACACCAGTCGGTCCTAAAAACAGGAAAGAACCAATTGGCCGGTTTGGGTCTTTTAAACCGACTCTTCCCCTGCGTATCGCCTTTGAGACCGCACTGACCGCTTCTTCCTGTCCGACAACACGTTCGTGTAGAATCTTTTCCAGCTTTCGAAGGCGTTCCGTTTCTTCCTCCGCAATTTTACTTACCGGAATTTTTGTCCAGCTTGAAATAATATCAGCAATTTCATTTTCTGTTACATAATAAATTTTTTCTTCTTTTTCTTTTTGCTCCTTTTTCTTGATTGCCTTAATCTTATCAAGATTGAGCATCTGCTGTTCCTTTATTTCTCCGGCACGCTCATAGGCTTCTTTTTTAATTGCTTCTTCTTTTTCCTGCTCCAGCTCCTTATTTTTTTCTTCAAGCTCTCTGATTTTTGGAGATGCGGCATAAGAGCTTAAACGAACTTTCGAAGCCGCTTCATCAATTAAATCGATTGCCTTATCCGGAAGATAACGATCATTAATATAACGAGAAGACATTTTTACCGCCGCTTCAATTGCATCATCTGTAATCGTTACTTTATGATGTTCTTCATAACTTTTTCTTAATCCCTTTAATATTAAAATCGCTTCTTCTTCCGATGGTTCTTCTACATTAACCGGTTGAAAACGTCTCTCTAACGCAGCATCCTTTTCAATATACTTTCGATATTCCTCTCTTGTTGTGGCACCGATTAACTGTATCTCACCTCTTGCTAAAGATGGTTTTAAAATATTAGAAGCATCAATTGCTCCTTCAGCACCGCCAGCACCAATAATCGTATGCAGTTCATCAATAAACAGCAATACATTTCCGTCATTCATTACTTCTTGTATTACCTTTTTAATTCTCTCTTCAAATTCTCCGCGATATTTTGAACCTGCTACCATACCAGAAAGATCTAATGTAAGAAGTCTTTTATCTTTCATCGTGTCCGGAACATTTCCTTCCACAATTTTTTCTGCAAGACCTTCCGCAATTGCTGTTTTTCCAACACCCGGCTCTCCAACAAGACAAGGGTTATTTTTCGTTCTCCGGCTTAGTATCTGGATTACTCTCTGAATCTCGGTTTCCCTTCCTATTACAGGATCTAAATGTCCTTCTTTTGCGTAAGCAGTTAAATCTCTGCTATATTGGTCAAGAGTCGGCGTTGCAGATCTTCCTCTTCCTTTTCCTTTGTTTGCCATATATTCATTTTTGGCACTTCCAACATCTTGTCCTACTGCGGTCATAAGATCAACATATAATTTTTGAACATTAATTCCAAGTGTATTAAGAAGACGAACTGCAATACAATCTGACTCTTTAATCAGCGCAATTAAAATATGCTCTGTTCCAACTAAATCACTTTTTAATCTAGAAGCTTCCCTGTAACTTTGTGCTAGTATTTTTTGTGAACGAGGTGTAAAATTTTCTTTGTCAGCCATCTCTAATTCAGTGGCAGGCGCAATCAGCTGTTCAATTAAGTCAACCAGCCGTTCCTTATCTACACCATTCTCTTCAAGTACTTTGCTTGCAACCCCGGGTGTTGACAATAGACCAATTAATAAATGCTCTGTTCCTATATAATTATGTGCTAATTCGTAAGCTGTTTCTGTTGCACTGGCTACAGCTCTTTTCGCATTATCAGTAAACTTTTCAAACAAAACTTAGTCCTCCTTATTTTTATAAGATTGGTAACATTGTACGGATATATTCGGCACGAATTTTATCCCTCTGAATATTTCCCAGCATTTTTCCTTCTCTTTGCAAAAGATTATATGGCTGAATCTCCATCATAAGTCGGAAAATATTATCTTCTTTATTTTGACTCTTCAATATTCCTGTGTCAAATCCAAATTTAATTTGCGACAACAATGTCATCGCATCTTTTGTATTTATCTGTCTTGCATACTTTAATACACCATAAGAGCGGTAAATCTGATCTTCTATAATGTCATAATTGTTCATAAGTACATACTCTCTTCGTTTTCGCTCCTGTCTGATTACCTGCAATACAATATTATTTAAATTGTCTATAATCTCTTGTTCTTTATTACCAAGCGTCTTTTGATTTGAAATCTGGTAAATATTCACTGTCCCTTCTGACCCTTCGCCGTACATGCCTCTTAACGTTATTCCGTATTTGTTTAACTCTTCTGACAAAAGCTTTAACTTTCCTGCAGCAGAAAGAGCCGGCAAAAATACCATATAAGAGGCTCTAAGACCTGTTCCGACATTTGTCGGACAAGTTGTCAGATAACCATATTTTTCATCAAATGCAAATTCCATTTTAGATGACGCAATATCATCAATCTCATTTGCCAATTGGAAAGCTTTTTCAATGTGCATTCCCCCGGCCATTCCCTGAATTCGTAAATGATCCTCCTCATTTACCATAATACTCAAAGACTCATTTTTTGAAACAATAAGACCTGTTTCTTGTTTTTTATTAACAATCTGTGGGCTCAGTACATGCCGTTCCATCATGGCAATCCTCTCTGCTTTCGAAAGCTTAGAAAGATTACAAAAATAGAACACTCCATCCGAATCGGTAAGACCTGAAAGTTGACCCATTACTTCATTTACCAGACTTGCAGCACCTTCTGCAGACATTCTTGTAGAAAACGGATATTCTCTTAAATTTCTAGCTAAACGTACACGGCTTGAAATAACTACATCACTAAAATTTCCTTTTTCCTCAAACCACTTTTCCATTTTATACCTCCCTCGCCGATTCCGCCTTCTTTTCTAACTCTTCCTGTTTTCTCAATTCTTTTATCTGATCGCGCAGCTTAGCAGCTTTTTCATATTCTTCTCTCTGCACCGCTGCCTGAAGCTCTATCGTAAGCTTATCGATTTCTGTCAGCTTTATTTCTTCCTCTTCTTGCTTTACATAACCTGCCGGTCTTTTTCCTGTGTGGACATCCGCTCCTTGTATTTGGCGAATTCCCTTATCCATTACCTGCTTAAATACATGATAGCAATCTGCGCAGCCAAACTTGCCTTCGTTCATTAACTGCTCATAAGTCATTTTACAAGTCGGACATTGTAATTTTAACAGTTCCTCTTCCTCTTTTGAAATGGAATCCGCATAGTAATTGCTAATAATACTAGAAAGCAAACCACCGATTGTCATTTCTCCTGCCTCAGACTGATTCTGAAAAGAAGTATATTCTCCTGCACATTCCTCACAAAGAAATTGCTCTTTTTTCTCACCATTACTGATTTCTGTGTAATATATCTTCGCCTCTCTCTTGTGACATCTACTACATAGCATGATTAGCCCTCCTTATTAAATTCACTGAATATCTGATCAATAATCTGATGGGCTTCTTTACAGGATACTCCTTTGCAAATTCCTCTGGCAAGGATTACCCGCATTGCTTCCTCCATCTCCAGCTTCGCCTGATATTTGTCAATATCCAGTGCGACAACTGCACCCTTTCGTCTATCCAGCTTCAGATATCCTTCCTGCTTTAATATAGTATATGCTTTATTTACTGTATGCATATTAATTCCTATATTATCTGCCAGTTCCCGAACAGAAGGAAGACTTTCCCCTTCTCTCAACTGTTCATTGGCTATCCCAATAATAATTTGATTCCGTAATTGGATATAAAGTGCCTCATCACTATTAAAATCAATTGTAACGACCATATTATCACCAACCTTTACATCCTTAGTTATATTATCTTTAGTTATATTTGTTATACATAAAGTATAACATAACCAAAATAAAAGTGCAAGATAAACCCTTGAATGATGAGGAAATACTTATCATTTCCATTGATAAATTTTAACTTTCAGTATAAAATAACTTATAAAAATATAATTTTATTCGATAGGGAAAAGCAATATGAAAATAGGTTTAGTTCGACATTTTAAAGTACACTGTCCTCATAAAAGAATGATGACTTCAAAAGAATTTCGTGAATGGTCCGAAAAATACGAACATTCTAAAGTAATAAAAAAACCCGTTGAAATGTATGGAATTGAATGGGACATCTGCTATTGCAGTGACCTTCCAAGGGCTGTTACAACAGCAAAAGAAGTATATAGTGGAAATATTTATTTTGACAAACTGCTTCGTGAAGTAGATAATGCACCATTTATTCATACGGAACGATTAAAACTTCCATTTGAAATATGGCATATATGCGGACGCCTTGCCTGGTTTTTTCGCTCCAAAAGTCAGCCGGAATCCATCCAAGGTACCCGTAAACGGATTAATCAGTTTCTTGATAAAATTGATTGGGAAAAAGAAAATATTCTAATTGTATTTCATGGCTTTATGCTTTTTAATTTTCAACGGGAACTTCGAAAACGCGGATTTCACGGAACAAATGTACGACATGTAAAAAATGGTTTTTTGTACGAATATACAAAAGAATAAGAAAAAGAGGCTGATATAACAAAAAAGATATTACTTGTTATATCAGCTTCCTTTTCTTTTTAACTCTCTTAATATTTAAAATCTTTAAAAATGTCATCGTCTTCGTCATCAACTGCTTTCTTCTTCACGAACTGAAGTGCTAAAATGACAGACAAAATAGTGCAGACAATTCCCAAAATAACAATCACAACAATCAACTGCATGTTATCATTCGAAGAATCGGTCTGTTCTGTTTTATCTTCCGACGTTCCGTCTAATTGATAAGGCTGTATTGTCTTTGTTGCACTGTTATACTGAAAAAATCCTGTATTTCCTTCCTCATCTGTACCATATAATAAAAAGAGTTTGCTCTTCCAGTCATTGCTTTTCATATAAGCAGGAACTGTAATCCCATCCATTCGAAGACTCGTTTTCTCATACCCTTTCAATAATTCATCTTCATTTGCCTCTTCAATCGTAAGAGCCATAAACTGCGTCAGTTTAATCTTGCCATCTTCTTTATTGCAATGAATCCCTGACAGTTTCTCTTTCTCAACGGATTCATCACTTTCTTTCGAAGCATTTTTTGTCACTTCGATTGTATATTTTTTTGTACGACCAAGAGAAGAAGTAAGACTGATTACAATTTCATTCTTTCCTTCCTGCAATGCTTCATTCCCAGATATAACTACCTTATCACCTTTATTTTTCGGGATTGCAGATACCCCTATTTTATCCACCGTACTGTCTACAACCACTTTATATTCATAAACTTCAGGCTCAAATAGCGGAGCAAGAATTCCATCTGATATTGTCAATGTTTCCAAAGCCGGATAAACGCCTTTGTCCTTTGTCTGTTCCTTAACTTCTGGATTATTTACCGTTTCTTGTTCTGCGGTTTTCTTGGTTTCTCCAATCTCCATACTCAAATTGACTGAAGATACCGACATTGATACTTCCGAACTATCATAAATAGAGGCATCGTTTTCCACCTCAAATTTACAAGTTCCATTTTTCTTTGCTTCAAACGTTAACGGATATTTTTTGCGTTTACTCTCCCCGCTTGAATTCCAATCTGAAATCATAACCAATCCATCTCCACCAGTTGCATACAAGCCTCCTGATTTAAAAGAAACCATTTTCGTATCAAAAGAAACAAATGCTTCTACATTTCCTATTTCCTCAGAAGACTCTATAAGAACGACAACTGTAAAAGTGTCACCACTTTTCACTACTTTCCCCGGCTCAGTTAATGATATTGTCGCACTGGCAGCCAGCGAAACTGTTCCAGACAATAAAAAGCCTGAAACGCTAAGTATACACACAATTAGCCAAATATGAATCTTCTTTTCTTTCATACTTTTACCTCCATTTTGCTTCCTTGCCTTTCAGACTTTTTATTCTTTTCTACTTTCGCTTAATTATTTTGTTATTGTAACTTTATAAGTTTTAGTGTCTTTATTTTCAGCAGTAACCTGTACAGTTAGTACATTGCTTCCGGAAGCAACTGTAATCTTATCCTGATTATGAATCTCTGTTGTTTTTCCATTTGACTTATATGTAATCTTCATCAATGCCTTAGAACTTACCGTTTCCGCCGTAACTTTTAAGGAATCACTATCCGTATCCTTTAATTTCATCGTATATGAAGTAACGTTTCCAGAAAATTCTGGCGTAAAAGAACTATTTCCGAGCTTCAACGTCTTAAGCCAGTTATTTGGATTTTTAACAGTACCCGGCGTGCCACATTTCGAAGAAGGCATATTTTCATAAACCGGAATCAAAAATACCAGTGCAGAATCTAAAACACTTGTATACCCATTGTATAGCTTGATTGCTTCTGAATTAGGTGCTTCTACATTAGCCATATATTGATGGGAATAAGTAGATGTGCCGGTCACATTAAATTTTTGCAGATATATCGTATTCTGTCCACGATTAATATATTGCTTTCCAATGTATTTTGCCCCACCGACAATCGCTTTATACTGATTATCCCATGGAAGTAAATATGTCTTTTGATCTGTCGCTGTTGATTTTAACCCTTGTGCAAATCTTAAACCATTCACAATCGCACCGCCTGCTGCTGTGCTATGTGTTGCTCCAATATTATAAAAATTATAATATCCTTCATAACCGGAATACTTTCCACTGGCAGATCCACTTAACGTCGTACTATTAGAAACAACTTCCTGCTTTACCCTCGTTGCCAAATGAAACGGACTTACTCCCGATTCTTTTGCCGCGTCAATAAACGTGTTACTATACAAAATAGATTTACTTTTGCTATCTTCTTTATAAGAATATTTTGTATTATAAAGCGGTGTATTTGCAAGAATCTTTTCTACACCATCCTTCGTTTCATAGGAAGGTTGATATTCCAATGTTGCAAATTGGAATATTCCACGTTCAAGTAAGAAATTCCTTGGATCCATATAATATTCAATTGCCTCTTTTGAAGCAGTTACCCATGTACTTCCATCATATGGAATAAATTTATCAGTCGCCCAATTATATGCTCCCTCTTCAAATGATTTCCAACCATCTGTTTTATTCACACTGATTAAATTTAGTCCTACCTTTGATTCTTTTTCAATTACCGTATTCCAATTTAATCCTGTCTTATATGCCTTAAAAATCCAATTTGGATGAACTTTATGTAACTCTTTTAATGCACTTCGATAGCTTTCCGGAAATCCCTGTTCTTTTAGGTAAGAGTCAATATCCGTAACCGGTTCTGGCGTATTGGTTGGAGCCGGTGTTTTTGTCGGTGTCGGACTCTTAGTTGGAGTTGGAGTCTTTGTCGGTGTCGGACTTTCAGTTGGAGTTGGCGTTTTTGTTGGTGTCGGACTCTTAGTTGGAATTACATCATCAGAAGAATTACTAAATGAAATGTAATCACCTGACACATATCCCGTCAATGTCTTTTTCTCATAAGAAAACGATATCTTATACCATGTCACTTTTCCAACCTTTTTTTCTCCTTGAACCGTAACTGTCTGTCCTTTCTTAAGAACTACGTTCACCCCATTATAAGAAAGCTGTTGTTTATCTGTCCCTGCACCTGTTCGGACTCTTAAACCGTCTGCTGTTACAGTACCGATCTTTTTTTTCGTTGCAGAACTAATAATTTGTTTCTTTAGACTTACCTTGTTGGCCGCAATATATCCTGTTCGTTCTTTGCCACCATAGGGAAACTGAACTTTATACCATTTTATCCCCTTAGAATCTGTTACTTCTTTTGTAATTGTCAATGCCTTACTATCTTTTAGCGTTACTTTCTTCTTATTGACCATCAGGTAATCTTTTTTCTCCCCTGCGCCAGTTCTGATTGCCACACTGCTATTACTTTTAACAACCGCACTCACCTTTTTCGATAAAGTAAGCTTTGCATAATTGCTTAAAATATATCCCTTTTGTGTTTTATTTTTAAACTTAAAAGAAACATAATACCATTTTTCAGAACCTCTTGTTATTTCCTGACGAATTGTCAATGCTGTTCCCTTTTCCAACGCAACCTTTTGTTTGCTTACCATAAGCTGTTCTGACGAGGTTGATGGTTTCTTTCGTACATTTAGACTGGTTGCTGTTACCTTAGCCGGAATACTGATTGTTGTAGACGCAGTTTCCTTGTTACTAATACTTGTCTTAATATACTCACTTGATACATAACCGTTTAAAGTCTTTCCCTGATATGCAAATGATACCTTATACCACGTAACTTCTTTTACTTTCGTCTGTGCTTTAATCGTTACAGAAGTACCTTTTGCCAATAAAACATTCTTGTTTTGATAGGTTAGTATCGGTTTGTCTGTTCCGGCATTTGTGCGGACTCTAAGACCATCAGTTATAACAGTGCCTTTGGCAAATGCTTTTACAGTTTCTACGTCACTTCTACCTGACCATATATTGATTCCAATTATAAAACATACCGTCAAAAGTAAACTAAAAATAATTCTTTTTTTCACGCTACTGCCTCCTTTTCTCTTCTGCAGCTTATTCTCATCCCTACCATTAAATGAGATTATAAAATTCACCTATGGCATATTTATGGCATGAAAGCGTGCCTTATTTCTCTTAACGGCTCTTTTTAAGAAGTTGTTTTAATTCATCTACTTCAAATACATAATTTGTATTGCAAAAATGACAATTTACCTCAATTGGTTTATTATCGTCAATCATTTCTTTTATATCTTTTTTTCCAATACTGATAATTGCTTTTTCTACCCTTTCCTTCGAACAGTTACAGCTATATTTTGTATCAATCCGTTCCATAATTTCTACACCAAACTCGCCAAGAACCTGTTCTAAAATCATTTCCGGTGTCATATCAGCATCTAACATACTTGTAATCGAAGTAATCTCTTTAATCTTTTCTTCCAGACGACTAATAACTGCCTCATCAGCAAATGGCATTAATTGAATAATAAATCCACCGGCCTGTTTCACTGTATTATCCTTATTCATAAGAACACCTAATGCAACCGCTGATGGCACCTGCTCTGATGTTGCAAAATAATAGGTTAAATCTTCTGCAATTTCACCTGATACAAGATGAGTCTGTCCAACATATGGCTCTTTTAATCCCATATCTTTTATGACGCTTAATACACCAAGATCTAATGCTTTTCCGACATCTAATTTTCCCTGACTGTTTGGTGGCAACATAACATTTGGATTATTTACATAGCCTTTTACGTTTGCTTTCGAATCTGCAGTAACTGTCAATCCCTCAATTGGACCATTGCACTGAATCTGAAGAGTCAGCATGTCACTTTCTCCCTTCATCATGCTTCCCATCATACTTCCGGCCGTCAACAATCTTCCAAGTGCAGCAGTCGCTACCGGACTGGTATTGTGAATACTTCTCGCATGTTCTACTAATTCTTTTGTTGTAGCCGCAAATGCACGAATCTGATTATCTGCAGCTGTTGCTCTTACGATATAATCTGCCATATTTTCCTCCTAAATTGAAACAAATGCTGTTGGGGTCAAAATATCTTTTGACCCCTGATACCTACGGATGCCTATGCACTTTGTGGTATCAACAAATCTAAATATAATATTTTCCTTTTTGCCTTCCTTCCTTTGCAATCACATAAATACGCTCACTATTTTCTTTGGGCGGCTCTTTTGTAAATGCATCATAAGCTGTTACAAATTCCATTCCTGCTTTTTTTAACAACTCTTTTATTTCCTCTAAAGAATAAGCTTTTTGATAATGAGTTTCCTGAAAACGATAAAAAATTTCTCCGTCTTCTTCCTCAGATTCTTCTATATCTGCTTTTACAAATACCGCTAAGTCATACTGGTTAATTTGTGTATCACTATCATAGTAATTATCCCAGATAAAACCAGAGTCTTCCCTGTTTTCCGCAAATGTATTATCGGCTAAAACTGTCTGATATTTATATTCTGTATTTAAATCAAATATAAAAAGTCCTTCCCTGTCTAAATAATTATTGACAAGTTTAAATACTTTTAACAAATCTTTGGAATCTAAAATGTAATTTATACTGTCACAGATACTGACAAATGCAGACACTGTTCCATAAAGCTCAAATTCTCTCATATCTTGCAAAAGATATAAAATCGACTGCTCATGATCCATTGCTTTTTCTCTTGCAATCATAAGCATTTCCTCTGAATTATCAATTCCTATCATATCATATCCTGCATGTGCCAAATGTTCGGTCACATTTCCGGTGCCACAGCCTAAATCCGCAACAATACCGTCTTTTATATGATATTCATTCAATAACGAAATAACGTAATTACTCCATTCGTCATAAGGAATATTATCCATAAATTCGTCATAAACCTGAGCAAATCCCGTATATGCCTCCATACTACATATTCCTTTCTTCTTAAACGAAAAAACAAAAAGCAAACACTTATAACCAAAACGCCTATGCGTCTGCTTTTTGTCTTTTATCTCTTATTTTCTTATAAAAAAGCTTTAATTCTCTCAATTAGCATCTTAACTGCTACCTCATTCATTCCACCCCGCGGAATAATCACATCAGCATACTTCTTTGTTGGTTCTACAAACTGCTCATGCATTGGCTTTACTGTCTCTGTATATTGATTGATGACAGAATCTAAGCTTCTTCCCCGTTCTTTTACATCTCTTAAAATTCTTCGTATAATACGCTCGTCTGCATCTGTATCTACAAAAATTTTAATATCCATAAGATCCCTTAACTCTATATTTTCATAGATTAAAAATCCTTCTACAATAATAACTCTGGCAGGCTCTACCTTTACTGTTTCCTTTGCCCTGTTATGAATTGCATAATCATATACTGGCCTTTCGATTGAATTTCCATTCTTCAATTGCAGAATATCCTGAATCAAACGTTCTGTATCAAATGCAGTTGGATGGTCATAGTTTAACTTACATCTCTCTTCAAATGGCATCTCATCATGTGCTTTATAGTAACAATCGTGATTTAATAATGCCACACTTTCAGCAAATTCTTCTTTCAAACGGTTGGCAACCGTTGTTTTTCCTGATGCTGACCCACCTGCGACACCAATGATTACAACTTCCTCCATTCAATTACTCCTATCTTGTTTTTTAACTCATTTTAGCACATTTTGTAGAAAAGGAAAAGAGGAGATATAAAACAAGAAAAATTATTTCTCGGATAATTCTAACATTTTTTCCAATGGTTTTTTTGCCAATCTTATTGTATCTTCTGACAATTCTACAATTTGTTCCGGTTTTTCCTGCTCTAATGTCTGTCTGATTTTTTCTAATGTAACCAGTTTCATTCCCTGACAAACTTGCTTTTCGCCTGCAAGGTAGAAATCTTTATTCGGACAATTTTTTCTCAATTCATATAAAATTCCTTTTTCTGTACATACAATAAATTCTTCTGCTTCTTCCTTTTTAGCTGCCTGAATTAAAAACGAAGTACTTCCCACATAATCTCCTAACAAAATCACATCACTTTGACATTCAGGATGTACTAATACTTTAGCATTCGGATACTGTTTTATTTTTCTTTTCACACTGTCAGCAGTAATATCCTGATGGACAGGGCAATATCCAGAATTAAATATGAATTTCTTTTCTGGTATTTGTTCCGCTATGTAATGCCCTAAATTATAATCCGGAATAAAATAAATATATTCATTTGGTAAATTCTTTACAATTTTTAACGCATTGGAAGATGTAACACATACATCAACATACTGTTTTAATTCTGCCGTTGAATTAATATAACACACAACTGCTACATCTTTATATTGCTTTTTTATTTCCTCGATTTTCGAAATTTCCGCCATGTGTGCCATTGGACAATCAGCTGTCGCATCTGGTAATAACACTTTTTTATTTGGATTTAATAATTTAGCACTCTCTCCCATAAAAGTTACACCGCAAAACAAAATTGTTTTCTGAGGAACTGTAGTTGCAATTTTACTAAGATAATAAGAATCCCCTACATAATCGGCAACCTTTTGTACCTCATCGTCCACATAATAATGTGCCAATATAACAACATCCTTTTCTTTTTTTAACTGTTCAATTGATTTTATCATAGCTGTAAGTCCTTTCTTCCAAACTAAATCTACTATGACACACGAATTTCTTTTTGTCAATACATATGTCTTGTCAGATAATTCATCTCCAACGCAGTGCGTTCCCGCCCGGAGGGCTTTTATATTCATAGGACGGAATTTCCTATGAATAAAGTAAAAAAAAGACTAGCAAGTCCTACATCCCGGACTATACTAGTCTTCTTTCACCACTATTCTAATCTAAAAATTTCAACATTCTCCTTCAGGCTTTCAGATATTTTATCTAAATCCCTTGCGGATTGTGCTAACTCATTAATTGTAGCATCCAGTTCTTGTACAGAAGCTGTTGTTTCCTCTGTAGATGCTGCATTTTCTTCGGATATTGCTGACAAATTTTCTACTAAAGAAACAACTCTTTCTCTTGAAGATGCAATTTCTCCTGTATGCTCTTCAATTTCTGTGATTCCTTTTAGCGAAGTCTTAATTCCTTCCGATACTTCTGTAAACTTATCTTTTGTTTCTCCTAATTTCTGTTCCTGCTCTGCAACAATCTCTTTTACATCCTGCATGATTTCAACTGTCTTATCAGATTCTAAAAGTAATCGATCAATAATAGAACCAATTACCTTTGCTGACTGGCTTGACTGCTCGGCTAACTGTTGTATCTCTCCTGCAACAACAGCAAATCCTCTTCCTGCTTCACCTGCTCTTGCCGCTTCAATACTTGCATTTAAAGAAAGTAAATTGGTTTTTCCTGCAATTGCAGTTATCATATCAACTGCTTTTCGAATCTCCTGTGCCGACTGATTCGTAACATCTGTCTGTTCTGCAATCCGTTCAATCGCATGAATTGTTCTGTTATTCGTTTCTCCAAGCTCTTCAATGATAACATTTGCCTCATTTTCAGCCTTTCCCATAACAGAGGCCTGACTATTCAGATCATTAATCGACTGAATAATTGTTTCAATTAATTCACCCATATAAGCAATCTGACTTGATGTATCCTGTGTATCCTCTGCCTGCGACATTGCTCCTGCTGCAATGTCTTCAACTGCATGACTGACTTCATCCGTATTGCGACTTGTATTACCTGCCATTTTATCCAGCTGTTTGGAAGCCTCAGAAAGTTTTTCAACATGTCTTAGCATATCGCCAATAATATACTGCAAGGAATCCCTTAACTCAACCGTACATTCCGCAATCTCTCCTATTTCGTCACGTCTTTTACATAACTTCTGATTAATTTCAACTGTCAGATTACCTTTCGCCAATTCTTCTACCGAATCACATACCGAATGAATTGCACGAACTACTAAATAGGCTAAAATTGAACCTGCCACAGCAACAATTAATATTATTACAATTGCAAATGCAACGATTTCACCAACTGCACATTTAATTGAACGGACTGCCTCATTTCTTAATTTTCCTGTAAATGCAGCTCCGGCTACACTCCCATCGCTATTTACAATTGGTATGAAGTAGCCATAATATTCCGTTCCATTTAACACTATTTTTTTGTCAAAATAGTTTTTTCCTTTGTTAATAACCTGATCCACAACTTTACGATCCAGAGTAGAGCCTATCAGTCTTTTATCATCTTTATCTTTGATTGATGTTACAATACAGCTATCACCAAAGTAAATTGCTGCATCATTTCCAGTGCTTTCTTTTACATAATCCACCAAATCATATCGATCGGAAATAATGCTTCCACCTTTCAAAATAAAGCCATCTGCATTTTTTTCCATGTCGCCTTTATACATCTGCTCATAGGTTCCTTTTAAAGTACTGGCTGTCCCTCTAAGACCATCCTCAATACCTACAATCATGTTATTCTCTAATGTTGACACAGAAACAAAAATTACTCCTACCGTTAGCAAAACCAATGGCAGTAAAATGATAAATAGCATTTCATGAATTAACCCACGTTTTTTTTTCATTTGTGTTCTCCTCACTTATTCCCAAACTCATTTTATAATTTATGCTCTATTTTAGCACATTTTACCAAACTTATTCAACGGACACATGTCCTTTTTTTTAAATTCTTCACAAATTCTGAAATTATTGCAGAATAATTTCCTGTTCCAGATAAAAAGAATAGATAATCTTTTCCTTTACTTTTTTTCCCGTAATTTGCTCTAATGCCCTTTGGTAATAATCTAATTGCACCTGATATTTTTCTATCAGCTCTTCTTTTGTTTTCACTCTGTCGGTTTTATAATCCATTAATATGAGAAAACCGTCTTCCTCAAAATAACTGTCAACCATTCCCTGTACTAAAACAATTTCATCACTGTCGATGTTCTTATCAATCTCACATGCCGGAACCCCAAACACAAAAGGCTGTTCATTAAAAACCCTGTTCTCTTTTTTCGCCTGTGCCATCCTCTTTCCAAGTGGGGAACAAATAAAATGATATATTTTTTTTCTGCTTATCCATTTTATATCCTCAAAAGAAAGAATCTCGTTCTCGCAAAGTTTTTCCAGCTCCTGCTCTACATTTTCGTAAGATGTAATTTGTTCAAACGGCAGTTTTTCCATAACTTTATGATAAAGTGTTCCTTTTCTTGTAGATGTTACTTCCTCCTCTTCTTTCGCAAATGCCGGGACATACGCCTCCCTCTCAGCCGGAATAATGTTCTTTGCCTCTCCATTCAAATCTTCTTTTAATTCAGATACTGTCACCTTAGAATGAATCTTCTTTTCGTTCTGATATGGATATTCAAAATAAATCTGCCGATTAAATTCCTTTCTAATACTCTCATCAATTACTTCATCCGAATCCCAATGAAAAAGTTCTTCTTTTCTTTCCGATTCTTCCACTTCTTTCCATACTTCTTTTTGCACCAACTCCTGCAACGAAATAATTTTCAAAGAAAAACAACTTTCTTTTTCCTTGCTGTTACTATAAATTCTTGGACCAATCCAGTCCATATAACAACGGGCTAACGCCAACTGCTGATATAAAAGCTTTTCATTATTCTGCCATTGGATATATTCTTTTTGTGCATCCTTTACGGTTGCTGTTAAAATCAATTTTTCCTTTGCACGAGTGAGTGCAACATATAAAACCCTTAATTCTTCCCCCAGATTTTCCAGTTCTAGTTGACGTTTCATTACTTTTTTTATAAGAGTTGGTGATTTCGTCCGGTTTTCATAATCAATATAGTCAGGACCGATTCCTAAATCGGGATGTAAGACAAGACGGCTTCTTGCATCCTGCTGATTAAATAATTTTGCCATTCCTGCTACAAATACAACAGGAAACTCCAATCCTTTACTTTTGTGAATACTCATAATTCTTACGACATCATCTTCTCCCCCCTGCCCGGCTGCTTCTCCAAAATCAATATCGTATTCATGAAGCCGTTCTATATAACGGTTAAAATGAAATAATCCTCCATAACTGGTTGATTCATAATCGACCGCTTTCCACAACAGCATATCCAAATTGCCTTTTCTGATATTTCCCCCCGGTAATACCGATACATAATGATAAAAACCTGTTTTATCATAAATGTCTTCTAGCAAATGATATACCGTTGTATAGGCAACTTTATCTCTAAAATAAGAAAGCATCCCTAAAAATTGATTGATTTTTTCACAAAGTTCTTTTTCCTGCGCCTGTTCCTGATTTGCCTGAATATATAAATTTAAACTTTCATACATCGTCTGACTCGTATTATTAATTCTGATTTTTCCTAATTCTTCCTCTGTAAAATGACCAAGAAAAGAAGTTAATACGGCAGTAAATGGAATATCCTGTCTTGGGTTATCAATAATCAGCAGATAATTTAATATTGTTTTTACTTCCATAGAAGAAAAATAACCGGTCTGAATCTCCGCTACAACAGGAATTCCTTCCTCTTTAAAAGCTTCAATCATTCCATCTGTCCACGATTTCGGCGAGCGAAGTAGAATCACAATGTCTTTATACCGCAAAGGACGAAGTGTATCTTTTTCCTTTACCAAAAATTTCTCTTTTCCCATAAACTCTCTAATTCTTTTTGCAATTGCCCTTGCTTCCAGCTCCTTTGCCGTAACCATTTTAACTTCTTCATCTTGCTCAATTAAAAGACATTCTGTCTGATAAGTATTCTTATCCTGCTCCTCTGCATTTGGATAATCCGCTCCGGGATACAGTCTGGCAGCGTCATCATATTCTACATTTCCAAGGCTTCTGTGCATAATTCCCTGAAAAATATAAT
Source organism: Velocimicrobium porci (assembly GCF_009696045.1). GTDB lineage: Bacteria > Bacillota > Clostridia > Lachnospirales > Lachnospiraceae > Velocimicrobium > Velocimicrobium porci. Next base: position 357,397 of record NZ_VUMT01000001.1, read on the forward strand.
TAATTCCCTCTAATACTTCTGCCCTGCTTCGAAAATTCTTATGAAGGTCTATTTTCTGATACAGACTGTCCTCTTTTGTATAAGTATCGTATTTCTGGATAAATAACTCCGGTCTTGCAAGCCTGAATTTATAAATACTTTGTTTTACATCCCCAACCATAAAAATATTCGGTTCGCCTTTATCGACTTTAGAAATACTTGTCAATATTGCTTCTTGAACATAATTACTATCTTGATATTCGTCAATTAAAATTTCCTTAAAATATTCCTTATATTCTTCCGCAACCGGAGTTGGTACTACTTCTTTTTCCTCCCTGTTTACAAGAATTTGTAATGCAAAATGCTCTAAATCGCTAAAATCAAGTAAATTTTTTTCTTCTTTTTTCTCCTGGTATGCTCTCGTAAAATCAACCGTAAGCTCAATTAAGCCTTCCATTGCAGGACGTACATTTATAATATCCTCAAGCATTTCGTCTGCTGTCTGAAAAAAATAAAGCTCCTTTAACTTTTCAACCTCTTTTTTTATCCGGTCACGTCTTACTTTCACAGCTTCCCTTTTTTCCGGATGAATTGTTTCATCCTTTTTCGATGATAAACGATTCCACGACAGTATCTGAAATTGCTGGTATAACTCTTCATAAGTTTCACTGGAATAAATGCGTTTCAAGGCTGCACGATCCGACTCCAGTGTTTCTGCATATAGATAAGGTCCATCCGGCTCTTCTGTAATCAAAAGCAGAGCTTCATTTTCCGCCAAAAACCCTTCCAATTGCTTTTTGACATCGAACCGAAGTAATCCCATCCAAACCGTCTGGTTCATCTCTTCTAAGCTTTCTATAAAAAACCCTTTTTCACATTCCCTCATCCAATCTAATGGCCATGGATAACTCATCGCAAAACTATGGAGCTTTAAAACCATATCTTCAATTCCTGAATCTGATTTCCCAGTCGCATAACTTTCAATAAAGGCAAAGAAATTCTCATTTTCACCTTGATAGCGTTCCTCTAGTAATTCACTTAAAACATCTGATTTTAAAAGCATAAGCTCCGTTTCATCTCCGATTCGAAACGCCGGATCTAAATCAATTGTATTGAAATGGTTTCTTATCACATTTAAACAAAAACTATGAATTGTTGTTATTTGTGCATTATGAAGCAATGTATTCTGTTTTTGCAAATAAATATTTTCTGGCTGTTCTTTTAACTTTTCCTCAATTGCATTTCCGATACGCTCTCTCATTTCTCCTGCAGCAGCTTCCGTAAATGTAACAATCAAAAGCCGGTCAATATCAATTTTATTCGTTTCGTCCAAAATCATAGAAATAATTCGTTCTACTAAAACAGCTGTTTTCCCGGAACCCGCCGCTGCTGAAACTAAAACATTCCGGTTTCTAGTATCAATTACCTTTTTTTGTTCCTTCGTCCATTCCATCTTCGCCATTTAACTGCCTCCAGATTTCTTCCTTTTCTTTTTCTTCTAATTCTCTATATTGAAATCCCTGACTTCTTGCATCAAATCCACAGATTCCCTGATAATTGCAATAATCACATGCAGTTTTATCACCAAGTTTATATGGATTAATCTCTGTCTTTCCCGCAATAATCTCATCACCGAACTGCTTCATCAGTTGTTTTGTGTATGCCACCAATTGATGAAAATCTTTTCTTGATGCAACACTGGAATTCTTGGAAAACAAACCACTTTTTAACGTTTCCACCGGAATAACATCGGACTTAACCGATGGTGCAAGCTTCCCATCTACATTAAAATCAGAATCCATATGGCATACTACTTCTTCCTCTTCATTGACAAGACCATTCACCCGAAGCTCTTTTAATAAAGAAGAACTTATCTGCTGACTTGTACCTTTCCCGACAATTGGGTCATCAATCCCATAATAAAAAATTCCTGCCGGTATCACTTCTTTTTCCGGGTCATTTTTTTGAACCTGCTCCATCGCAGCATCTAAATAAACAACTAGCTGCATTTCCAAACCATAATACAAATCAACAATATTAAATACTTTTTTCCCCGATTTGTAATCGATTACTTTTACATAAACCGAATTTCCATCTTCATATGTGTCAAGCCGGTCAATTCTTCCAATCAACCCCATTGTTTCACCATTACTTAAAGGAACATGAGTTGCCTCAATATCTTCCATGTAAGAAAACTTCATCTCATAACCAAGTGGTACAAAATCGCCCTTTGATACCTGCTCTGTCAAAGCCCACAAGGTTCTTTTTGCAATTCGTTCAATCCGCCGGATTACATACTCATTTCTTCCACTGCTTTTCAAAATTGTATTTCCATATTCTTCTGTCACTTCCGTCACACATTTTTCTACCAACTGTTCCCGCTCTTCCTTGGAAACATCATTCCAATTTTTATTTTGCTTCTTTAGTTCTTTTGCATATAACTCTAATACTGCATGGAAAATTGTACCTAAGTCAGGAAGTGTAAGCTTAAATTCTTCCCGTTCCTTTAGTCGCAGCCCATAAGATAAAAAGTGAGCATATGCACAGGCAGCATATTGTTCCAGCCTTGTTACGCTTCCAACCATCGGACTCCCATACAAAGCCTTTGCAACTGCCCTGCTAATTTCACTCTTTCTTGGTTTATAATAGGAGGCTTCAACGTAGGAGACTAATTCCTGATTTAATTCTTTCTTTTCCCAATACCAGGAATAAAGCTGTTTCCAGATTTCCTTTTCCCCTGTTAAAAACTCATCCTTTCCATACTTCCGGATTCCGTCTAATAAAAAAGTTTGACCTTTATCTGTTCCAAGCACCGCCTCAATTGTTACCTCCGGCTCCCTTTCATCTATCACTTCCAGGTTAGGGAATAAATTCAATATTCTTCCAATCAAATAAGACTGTTTTTTCTTTTTTCCATCATTTCCAATACTGGAAAATGTTAAATACAGCCGTTTTTGTGGTTTTGTAAGATTCAAATACAAATAAAATTGTTCCGTATATATATTTTCTCTCTTAGTCGGAGCAATTTCTACTTTTGTTTCTTTTAACAAATCACGTTCTACATCCGAAAGAATACCACCCGAATCTCCGCTTTTTGGTATAATACCATCATTTACTCCAAGTAAAAACAGCACTTTGATATCTTTCAAACGTGTTCTTTCAATATCACCGACTACAATTTGGTCGACTCCTGCCGGAATCAGTCCCACCTCTACTTCACGAAAACCAGTTAATAGAAGCTCTCTATATTCTTTTAATGAAACAATTTCTTCTCCCATCAAACTAGTCAAACGCTCAAACAATTCCATTACCGAAGTATAAATCTGTCCATATTCCTTTGCAGACAGCAAATCACCAGCTGTTTCAAACTGTTGCTCGAATTGTTCTAATTTTTCAAATACTTTTAAATCTATTGAAAATTCATACAACGCCTTTGAATATGCTAAGATTGTCTTTTTTTCTCCTTTTAAAACAGAAACTGCTGTCTTAATAGTGGAAAAAAACTGTTCTCTTATCCGGTTTATTTCTTCTAATTCCTCTTGCTCCATATCTCTTAAACATTTTTCAAACGGATTAGAATACTTACGATATCCTCTGATACCCGCTGCAAGAACATAATTCTCCAATTGGTCAATTTTTTCCCGATTAATATCAAGCATACCACTTCTCATATAATGAAATACACTCTCATAATCAAAATTGCGGATAACCATCTCAAGAAGACTGTCCAGGCATTTGATATAAGGATTTCCCATAATTGCACGTTTACTGTCAATAAAGCATGGTATTCCGACCTTCTTGAACTCACCATCAATCAGTCTTCCATATCCTTCCACATCACCAGATACAGCTGCAATATCTCGATATCGATATCCATCTTCACGAACCAAATGAAGAATTTTCCTTACAAGAAATTCCACTTCACTTTTCTGATCTCTCAACGCATGAATCGTGATATCTTTTTGTTCTTTTTTGTAACTGTAAAACGGATACCGAAACAAATTTTGCTCCAATGCTCCAAGTGCAGGGCTTTTTACAAAACGATACAAAGTACCATTCACTTTTTCTGGATAAATCGGTTCTTTTATCCAAACATTCTTTTTATCCGCCAGCTCATACAATTTGTGAATTGTTTTCTTGCTAAGATGAAACAATTTAAAAGGTTCTCCAACACGGCTGATATCCTCTCTCTCATCAATCGTTACCGTAATATAAACATCCCGTGCATACTCCATTAACCGCTCTAATACCTGATATTGAGAAGGCGTAAAACCAGTGAACCCGTCAAAACAAATCACGCTATTCCGAATCTTTTCGGACTGCTCTAGTGCCTCATACAACACATCCATAAGTTCTTCTGTCGTTATATACTTTTCCTTCAGGTAAGATTGGAATCCATCATAAATTGTCTGTATATCTTTTAATTTTTTATAAAGCATAGAGCCAGGGTTTACCTGTTCTATCATTTGCTCCAAATCTTCTTCCTTTACACTATACTGATAAAGCTCCGACAAAAAAGACTTAACTTCATCAACAAAGCCAGGTCTTTTAATATTTCCTTTAAAATAAATCAGTTCCTCTTTTTTCTGTTCTAATATATTCCGAAGTATTAACGTCTTTCCGGTATCCTCAAGAACCGGTCTTTCTTCTCCTCCAACCTCTTCCAAAATTCGATAAGAAAGACGCATGAAACTTAAAATATCTATATTCATAATTCCATGGTTTGGATGCATCATAACAAAATCTTTTTGTGTTGACATCGTAAACTGTTCCGGCACAATGACATAATGAATACAGTCTTTTTGTTCCATGGAAGAGCGAATCATCGTTTCATATAAATAATGCGACTTGCCGGCTCCGGAACCACCTAAAATTAATTGTAATGCCATATAAAATTCACACCTTCTTTGCTCAGTTTTTACAGCGACAGCCTAAAATAATCTGTTTTTAATTGTAACACATGTAAAAGAAAATAGGGAATGTTTTATAGAAAATATATTAGAAAATATATTAGAAAATATTTCATATTTTTTTTTGAAATGAATAGAATGTAATATCTACATAGATTTGGGAGGTTCCAACATGTCAAATACCAAAATTGTCATCCTTCGGATGAAAGAGATTATATATACTGCCATTTTTGTAGGACTTGGTATTTTATTAATACTACTTCTGCTTATTATGTTTCATCCCGGAAAATCTGACACTACAAAAGAAACTCCTGAAGAGGCAAATAAATATACCCCGGGAGTCTATACAACTGAAGTCGCTTTGGGAAACACAACTGCCAATCTGGAAATTGTTTTGGATTCCGATCATGTAAATCATATCAAATTGGTGTCATTAGATGATACAGTAGAAACTATGTATCCTCTCCTTTCCCCAACCGTTGAAGACATTTCAAAACAATTAAGCAATGGCGTTGACGTTGAACATGTCGTACTTTCCCAAGAAAGCCAATATACACAAACTCTGCTCCTTGAAGCAATTAACCAAACACTTCAAAAAGCAGAGCTTCCTAACTAGTCTATTACATATTTAATCTATATGATACGCCTTTTTTACACTTTCTAACTCCCTTAGCCATATGGACACACAAGCATCACTTGGCATTCTCCAATCTCCTCTTGGAGATAGAGAAACACTGCCTACTTTTGGTCCATCCGGAAGGCAGGAGCGTTTGAACTGCTGAGAGAAAAACCTCTTGTAAAATGTATACAGCCAGTGATAAATTGTTTTCTTATTATATTCTTCCTCAAATGTCATAACCGCAAGTCGGAATACTTTGGCTGGTGAAAATCCATACCGGATTATATAGTATAAAAAGAAATCATGCAGTTCATATGGACCTACAATATCTTCTGTCTTCTGGGCAATGACTCCTTCTTCTAATGGTAACAGTTCCGGGCTGACCGGCGTATCAATTACATCAATAAGTACCTTTTTCAGCACCTTATTTTTTGATATTTCCGCATAATATTTTACCAAATGACGAACCATAGTCTTTGGTATGGAAGCATTTACTCCATACATTGACATATGATCTCCATTGTAAGTTGCCCATCCTAATGCAAGCTCTGACATATCTCCTGTTCCAATTACCATTGCGTCATACTTATTTGCAAGATCCATAAGCACTTGAGTCCGTTCTCTCGCTTGTGCATTTTCATAAGTTATATCATGTAATCCCGCTTCATGTCCAATTTGCTCCAAGTGTAATTTAACAGCTTCACCAATATTAATTTCTTTTAACGTCACTCCTAATTCTCCGACTAAAGTTAACGCATTCTGATAAGTACGATCACTTGTTCCAAAACAAGGCATCGTAACCGCAATAATATCCTCTCTCGACAGCTTCAACATGTCAAATGCTTTAACCGTTACCAAAAGAGCAAGCGTAGAATCTAATCCTCCCGAAATTCCAATTACTGCATTTGCACAATTCGTATGTGACAGACGTTTCTTTAACGCCATCGCCTGAATTTCTAATATCTCTTCAAAACAACGTTTTCTGTCCTCTTCTTTTTCAGGAATAAATGGAAGCTTAGCAAATTTTCTTGTAAGATTTGTCTTATCAATCTCATCATAATGAAACGCTATTACATCATATCCCTCTTCCATCGGATCTTTGCAAAGAAACGTATTCATCTTTCTTCTTTCTGATAAGATTCTCTCAATATCCAGCTCGGATATAATCAACTCATTTTTAAAACGCTTTGATTCCTTTAACACAATACCATTTTCTACAATTAAGTTATGTCCTGCAAATACAAGATCAGTAGAAGATTCTCCTTCGCCTGCATCTGCATAAATATATCCGCAAACTGCCCGTGCCGACTGACCACAAATCAAATCTCTTCGATAAACATCTTTTCCTGTAATTTCGTCACTGGCAGATAAATTAGCAATTACAGTAGCCCCTACTAAAGCATGATAACTGGAAGGTGGAATTGTTACCCATACATCTTCACAAATATCAACTCCAAGTACTAACTCAGGCATATTTTCACATTGAAATAATATCTTTGTTCCAACAGGAACATCTTCAAACACCTCATCACCAAGATAAAATGTAGCATAAGTTGTTTCATCACTTCCAATTGCAAAGTATCTTGCTTCATAAAATTCTACATAATTTGGAATATGTTTTTTCGTAACAATACCTAATAATTCCCCTTTTTGAACAACTGCTGCCGCATTATAAAGTTTTCCATTAACCATAACAGGAATCCCTATTAATGCAAGCAACTCCATCTGTTCTGTAGCTTTTATAATTTTTCCAAGTGCAGACTTAGCACTTTCCAATAAAGTTGATTGTAAAAATAAATCTCCACATGTATATCCTGTAACACATAGCTCCGGAAATACAACAATTTTCACTTTTTTTCTCTCACATACTCTCAATACCCTTATAATCTCTTTTGCATTGTACTCACAGTCTGCTACCCTTACATTAGGCGTTACAGAGCCAACTTTTACAAAACCCTGATTCATAATAACCTCTCTTTTCTGTTCTGCTTTTTCTCTCAATTTCCTATTCTAAATCATACTTTACGGAAAATCAAGAAACAAGATATTTTATTCATCTTCTAATCCCCTTTATACACGGAATCTGGAAATTAATTTACTGAGATTCTTAGCCTGCTCCGATAATTCCTGTGTTGCAGCTGCAGTTTCCTCTGCGGTAGCAGAATTTATCTGAACAACATCTGAAATATTGGAAATCTCAAACTTGATGCGTGATGATTTATCTGCTTGTTCCTTTGTATCTATGGAAATATTTTTAAATGCTTTTGAAATCTTCTCGGAGTTTTCAACAATATCCTTCAGACATTTAGACGTAGAATCCGCACAAGCCATAACACTTTCAATTTTCTTTAAGCAATTGGTAATCAGTTCTGCTGTCTCATTAGAAGACTCTGCTGTCTTCGTTGCCAAACTGCCAATCTCATCTGCAACTACCGCAAATCCCCGTCCACGTTCGCCGACACGGGCTGCTTCTACTGATGCATTTAATGCTAATATGTTAATTTGAAATGCAATGGTTTCAATGGTACCGATAATGTTCTGAATATCGGATGACATATTTTCTACCTGACCAACGACATCACAAAGCTGTTTCATTTCGTTATTCCCATTTATAATCAAAGTGTCTAATTGCTGCAAACGCTCCTGCACCTGCTCTTCATTATCCGAATTACGTGCAATACATTCTACCATATCTTCAACATTTACTACTAACTGGTTAATAGATGCAGCCTGAGTAACCGTACCTGTTGCTAACGACTCTGCCGCATCTGCCAACTCATCGGAGCCCGTTCCAACAGAATAAGCTGATTCTTGTACCTCCCTAATTAGTCTCTGCAGAATTACTCTGATTTGATTTACAGAATCGGATAACTGATTAAAATCTCCAGGATAAGAGTTCATAGCCGCCTGAGTCAAATCATAATTGGCCATTCCTCCCAAAATCATATTCGTTTCGTAAATTATCTTCTTAAATGTCTGCTGTAACTCTCTGGCAGAATTTTGAAGCTGTCCTATCTCATCCCCTCGTTTGCTTGGTTCAATCTGATGGTTCAAATCACCTTTGGAAAGGGACACCAATGTCTGACTAACCTGATGAACAGCTTCACCTATGCTTCCTGCGAATAATCCTGCCAAAATAAGTGCAAAAACAAGTGCAAAAAACTCTACTACTACGATAGTTTTCATAGTATCATAGGTTGACTCCATAAAGTCTTCCTTTGGTGCTGTTACAACAATTGTCCACCCATTGGTTCCCTGAACCGGACTATAACCACATAAATATTCCTTAGTTTCGTCACTATACTCTCCTGCACCACTTACCTGTGCTAATATCCTATCGGCAATACTTCCCACTCCATTTTTACTATCCGCAATATTATAGCTTCCTATCATTGATTCATCCGGATGGACAATTACCATTCCGTTCCCGTCGACTAAATATGTATAGCTCCCTTCACTAATTACAATCTGATCAAGGATTTTACTCATAAAATTAACATCCATACGATAATAAACAACACCGTTTATTTCCTGATTCTTGGTATAGACAGGGGATGCCACGCTGAAACCATAATTTCCGGTGTACTTACTCAAAGTCAAATCGGAAATGTTAACCTTCCCCGCCAAGGCTTCCTTCACATAATCACGTTCGCTAAAATCTGTACCATCCTTACGGCTGACCCCTTTACGGTCAAGTATATTGCCACTAGTAAATCCATAGTTCTCTGCCAACTTATCAATATGCTCTGAAACCACCTGATTTTGTGACGACGAAGCAAATACAGAATCAACTCCGGATACCTTGACCATCTTCGTAAAATCATCTAACTTTTCTTCAATCTCTTTCGCTGCCAATTCTGCAGAAATCTGCATTGTCTTTTTGGCATCTACAGTGCCCATTTCCATATTTTTATTGTATGTTACAATCCCAATTATTGAAACAATTCCAAAAACAGTTACACCAAATATAATTGAAAGCCTTGTTTTGATTTTCATTAGCTCCTCCTTATTTATAATTTTTTAACTATTCTATTAATATAGTACTATTTTTCAAACTTTTACACAAGTAGTTGTTTAAATTACTTACATTTCCTCTCAAGTTTGAATGTATATTTCTGAAATTGGTATTATTAGGTATCGAATATAAAAAGCAGAAAAAAAGACTCTGTAAGCCGTGTCGTTTTTCCCTGCTTTTCTATATTGGACATATTCTGTTGTAAAAAAGTCAGTATTATCTGCGTTGTTCTGCGATAAGTTCCCAAAACTTCCCCATAAGCGAAAATATTCCCCTAACCAATCAATACCTTCTTCCCCTCAAAGGCAAACCCATATTTACGGATATGCCCCGCCGGAATTCCCTTGGCCACAAGGGCAGCTTCGTACTGCTTCCCCTCTATCTGGGCATGGGCAGCTTTTACGGTGTCCTCAAGGCTCTCTTCCTCGTCCGGGTCATGTACCTTGAATTCCAGTAGGAAAGCCGCATCATTTTCCTTATCTTTTGGCTCTATCATGACATCATACTTTCCCAGACCGCTTTCCCTATTGGATGTGACCACATACCCGTCCTGCAAATCCACGATGAGACCAAGGACGAAGCCATGGTAGAAGCGCTCCGGCTCCTCCCGGGATACCCTCTTCCCTGTGTCAAAATAGCTGAAGGTATTCAGTGCCACCTCGTTCATGTACACGTTCATTGCCTTCCTGTCTCCCTTGAGCAGTGCCTCTACAAAATCATTGTATGCACCGTCCGACTCGTCAAACCAACCGCGCACAATATCATAAAACATATCCTTTACTTCTCCATTAGTGAGACAAAGCTCATACTTTGTTTTTTCCCCTGCTTGTTTCTTTTCTTCGTCATTCAATACTTTTAGGTATCCGCTGGCAAGCAGAAGGCTCCAAATCGCCCCCTCGCTGCGGTCAAGCTGGTTATAGACAATCTGCTCATCAATGGGACACTTTATGCTCTCCCCCTTGAGAAGCTTCTCAAAATTTGTCTTTATCCTTCTGCTCCCCTGCCGGATCAACTTCCCTGCCAGCTGGTTGCTGCTGGTGTTCGCCCAGTATGGGGCAATTTTCCCTTTTCCCAGAAAATTTAACACCGACCACGGATTATAGATGTCCCTATGTTCCCCAAAGGTAAAGCCATCATACCACTGTTTAACTTCTTCCTTCCTGTCACTGTAACCATACTCATCCAACGACGCAAAAACTTCCTCCTCCGTAAACCCAAAGGCAGTGGCATACTTATCTGATGTGACTGTGACCACCTCCAGATTATTGAGGTCGGAAAAAATAGACTCCTTGCTGACTCTGGTAATTCCTGTCATCACCGCCCGTTCCATATATGGATTCGTCTTGAATGCCGAATTAAACAGGCTCCTTGTAAAGGAAACCAGCTCATCCCAATATCCGTATACATATGCCTCCTGCATCGGTGTGTCGTATTCATCCAGAAGGATAATAACCTTTTTCCCATAATAGCGGCACAAGAACTCCGACATCTTATGGATTGCCATGGTCGCCACATATTCCGGCATCCTGCTGCCTACAGAGCGGAAAAATTCCTTATCATTGTCTGACAGGAAATCCCCCTCCAAAAGATACCGGTGTCCATTATATAAATCCGTAAGAATCTGGTAAATCTGCATTTTTGTGTACTCAAAATTAGTTTCTTTGACGAGGGCAAAGGACAGGCTGATGACCGGGTAGGTTCCCTGCAGTTTGCGGTATTTTTCCTCCTCCCAGATGGAAAGCCCCGCAAACAAATCCCCCCTGCCTGCATGGTCTGCCGAGAAAAAATAATCCAGCATACTCATGTTCAATGTCTTGCCAAAACGCCTTGGGCGGGTAACCAGTGTGACACTATCTCCACTTTCCCACCATTCTTTGATGAAGGAAGTCTTATCTATATAGAAATAGCCGCCTTTCCTGAGTTCTTCAAAATCCTGTATCCCTATTGCTACCGTTTTCGCTTTTTCCATTCTTCCCCTCCTCAACTGGAAATTTGACAAATTTTAAAATCCGTTATACTAACAGTTCTCACCTTAGTATAACGGATTTTGGGTTAAATTACAAATTTTATTGCCGTCCTGTTTCTATTTTATTTCTCCTGTTTCTTTCGCTTCTGTCCACACTTTATCCCAATTATTGCACAGTAACCTTAACTTTTTCATACACACCATTCTGGGCATATACATAGATGTAACAGGTTCCACTTTTCTTAGCTTTGATAACTCCCTTGCTGCTTACTGTGGCAATCTTGCTGTTACCGGATTCGTATTTGATTGCCGTATGCTTCTTGATAGCCTTATCTGCTTTCATCTGGAAAGCCTTAATGGTAAAAGTATTTCCTACCTTTAGAGGGCTTTTAATTCATAGGACGTAATTTCCTATGAAATCGGGTAGGAGGTAAATAATTATTTTATTTACCGTCCTCCCACACCACCGTGCGTACGGTTCCGTACACGGCGGTTCTTTAGTTTTCACATATTTTCAAATAGAACTCTGTGAATGTTGGATATCCAAGTTCACGGAGTTTCTTATTGTTAAATGCAGTTTGAAAGACAAAATATCCACTGCAATACCAGTTTCCATTTCGCATGTTGGCGCAAATCCACGCCTTTTCTTTATCCACACCTAACTTTTTGAGTTCTTTAAATTTTGTCTTAACCTTTTTCCATTGTTTCCAATAGATTGCCCTTATCTTATGTCGTAACCATTCATCTGTTTTTGTAAGAAGTGCCTTCATATCTGCCATTCCAAAGTAGTTTACCCATCCTCTTATAAACTGTGTCAGTTTTAATGCACGATATTCATTTCCCCATCCATTACTTCTGTTTGTCAGTTCTCTGATTTTATTCTTCATCCTCGTAACTGACTTTGGATGTACTCTGAATCTGCACTTACCTCGATAGTTATAAAAACTGTATCCAAGATACTTGACTTTGCTGATATGCGACACACACGTCTTTTCTCGATTCACTTTTAAGAAAAGTTTTCCTTCGATATATGGTGTGATGTTTTCC
>NZ_VUMT01000010.1 GCF_009696045.1 Velocimicrobium porci
TTTTTCAAAGGTCGTTCGTCTGAAATTCTTATGAATCTCTCATCTGTTCAAATCCTCATTCAAACAAATGGTTCTCTTAGAATTTTCAGGGTTGTTTTATTGTTCAATTATCAAGGTTCTTTATTTTGCTGTTTCTCATCGACTCAGCTTTAATAGTTTAACATACTCTGTTTTGTTTGTCAAGTACTTTTTTTATTTTTTTCAACTTTTATTTTTTTTAAAAAGTCGAAACGGAGAAGGAGGGATTTGAACCCTCGCGCCGCTATTAACGACCTACTCCCTTTCCAGGGGAGCCCCTTCAGCCGCTTGGGTACTTCTCCAACTAGCTTACGCCATACTTTCCAATATTCAATATGCAAACTTCATTGTTGCAAACGGAGAAGGTGGGATTCGAACCCACGGTCCCTTTCGGAATCACTGGTTTTCAAGACCAGCTCCTTAAACCACTCGGACACCTCTCCGAACACTGCTCACCTAGTATATCATCTTATTTTTACTAAGTCAAGTCTTTTTTTATATTTTTTTTCAAAATTTCCAATTTTATATTTTTTTCCTGTATTTATCGCCTTTTTAATTCTTCAAATTTGTCGTTTTTCGTTTTCTCATTTGCTAAAAAACATTCACCTATCTCTAAGTCTTCCGGTGTTGTTATTTTTATATTTTTGTAAGAAGCCTTTACTAATGTAACCGCATGTCCTGTCATTCGTTCTACTACCATCGCATCATCTGTCACATCAGAAATTTTTTGTTCAAATAGCTTGTCATATGCCTGTTTTACCAATTGATACTCAAATACCTGCGGTGTTTGAATCTGCCATACTTTACTTCGATCTAAACTTTTCTCTACTTGTTTTTTCTGATTTATAAGTTTTATCGTATCTTTCACTGGCATTCCCGCAATACATGCTTTTGTTTCCCTGACTGTTTCAAACAAGTCCTCTATCAATTGTTTGCTTAAAAACGGTCTGGCACCATCATGTATAAACACATATTCTGCGTTTTGAACCACTTGCAGTCCATTATAAACTGAATGGTACCGTTCACTGCCTCCAGATACAATTTGCATTACCTTTTTAAATTGGTAACGGTTTATTATTTCTTGTTCACAATACTCTTTTTCGCCTTCCCCAACTACTAATATAATCTCATCTATATCACTTTCTTCAAATGCTTTAAGACTATAATATATGACAGGTTTACCATTCAATAATAAATACTGCTTTGGACAATCCATTCCCATACGCTTGCCTTGACCTGCTGCAAGCACAATTGCTACTGACTTCATAATCATTCTCCGTTCTTTCTTCTTTTATCGTATTGATTATTATTTTACCTTTTTATTATGCAACAATACTCCTTTCGCATCTGTGCACATCCTCGCGGAGCGTTTTTGCTTTATAGGAGACGAAGTTTCCTATAAAGCAAGAAAAGGACAGCTTACCGCTGTCCAATTTTAAGATTTGGCACCGCATTTAAGTCCCATCCATGTCTTGTTCCTTTTTTATATTCATAATATCCGGCAACACCAATCATTGCTCCATTATCGGTACAATAAATTGGAGAAGGATAATATAATTGGAACCCTTCTCTTGTGCACGCTCTCTCCATTCCCTTTCTTAAAGCGGAATTAGAGGCAACACCACCTGCCATTGCTATTTTGTTTATATGATAGTTTTTTGCTGCTGTTATTGTTTTTTGAACTAAAACATCAACCACCGATTCTTGGAATGATGCAGCTATATCTGCCCTATTAATCTCTTCTCCTTTCATCTGACAAGAATTAATATGGTTCAATACTGCTGACTTAACACCACTAAAACTAAAATCATATGGTGCTCCATCAATCTTAGCCCTTGGAAATGCAATCGCCTCTTTATTTCCCTCTTTTGCCAGCTTATCAATTTTGGGTCCACCCGGATAACCAAGCCCAATTGCTCTGGCCACTTTATCAAATGCTTCCCCAGCAGCATCATCTCTTGTACGTCCTATAATTTCATATTCACCATAATCTTTTACAATCACTAAGTGTGTATGTCCTCCGGACACAATTAAACATAAAAATGGAGGTTCCAAATCCAAATGCTCAATATAATTGGCAGAAACATGTCCTTCAATATGATGTACTCCTACAAGTGGTTTTCCAGCAGCATAGCTTATCGCCTTTGCCTCTGCAACACCAACCAATAACGCCCCAACCAGTCCGGGACCATAGGTGACTGCAATTGCATCTATCTCTTCTAATGTTGTATCTGCCTCTTCCAATGCTTCTTCAATTACCTGGTTAATTTTCTCAATATGCTTTCTTGAAGCAATTTCCGGTACGACACCACCATATAATTTATGAAGTTCAATTTGCGATGATATAACATTAGACAATACTTCTCTTCCGTTACGAATTACTGCTGCAGCTGTTTCATCACATGATGATTCGATTCCTAATATTAAAGTATCATTTTCACGTTTCATAGTTTGCCTCCATAAAGCGATCATTTATTACGTTTGCTATCGCTTCTATTCCATATAAATATCCTTAAATCAATTAAAAATCCATCTAGTCCTCTGGCAACTCGACCGGATCCGTCTGCTCCCATCCTAAAATCTTCCAATTTTCATTCTCATCTTGTCTTAAAATAAATTTTTCATACACTTTATGATAACTCTTTTTCTTTTGCTTTTCTTGTGTCAAAAATAAAATTGTACAAGTTGCATATTCTTCGCCATTGCTTTCACTATATTCAATTTCGCTCGCATTTTGAACCGAATAACTCATAATAATTTTTTTTATGTCACGAAACTCTTTCACATCTTTTTTAACTGACTTTATATATTGACTTTCCGGATTTTTTTCTAATAATTCATCATCCATCAGTCCTCTTAGTTTATCTGCTAATTTTTCAATATCTTCGTCCGATAATCCTCCTTTATAAAGACAGCTTGTAATTCTTCCATAAAATTTCATTACTTCTCTTGGAGTTCCAGGATAATTGGCTTCTAAATCTTTGTTTAGAATTTTTTCCAGCTCTGTTTCTGTTGTTTTACTTTTTTCTGATTCAGATGGTTCTTTTGTCATATTATAATACACTGCAACTATGGCAACACCAATTGTTATCATTATTAGAATCGTTGTGAGAATCTTTTTTGTTGATTTCTTCATACCAATCTCCTCCATCCAAGACTATATAAATTATTCTTCTTTGTCAAATTCCAACACAATACTTTTTTTATCTTTTCCCAATTTCGTATGAGGAAATATCTCCTGTGTTGGTTTTAAATACAAATCCGGTCTGACAAGAGAAGGACTAAAATGTGTAAGCCACAGTTCCTTTACCTTTGCTTCTTTTGCAATTTGGGCAGCCTCATAAAACGTCATATGTTTATATTCTCTCGCTTTTGACTGCTTTTCCCTCTCCCCGTACATACCTTCACATATTAATAAATCGGCATTTTTTGAAAAATCTATTATAGCCTGTACTGGTCTTGTATCTGTACAATATGTCAGCTTAATTCCTCTTCGTTCCGGTCCTAACACCATATCCTGAGTATAAGTTTTTCCTTCAAATTGCACAATTTCCCCTTTTTGTAACCGGCTCCAAACCTGTTTTGGAACATCATTCATTTCCGCTTTTTCAACCAAAAATTTTCCTGCCCTTGGTATTGAGATTGTATATCCATAACAGGTTACGTTGTGATTTACTCGAAATGCATCAATCACATAGCCATTTATCTCGAAATGCTCTTTGGCACTATTTAATTCAATAAATTTAATTTCAAACGGAAGCTCCGGTGCAATAATCCGAAGAGCATTTACAACCCTTTCAAGCCCTTTTGGACCAATTATTGTTATAGGTTCTGTTCTATCTGCGTTCCCCATAGATAATAAAAGCCCTGGCAGACCACTGATATGATCTCCATGGTAATGGGTAAAGCATATAATATCAATCGGATGGAAGCTCCATCCTTTCTCTTTTATTGCAATCTGTGTTCCCTCTCCACAATCAATTAACAGACTACTTCCATTTAATCTCAGCATTAAGGAAGTAAGCCATCTACCAGGAAGAGGCATCATTCCCCCTGTCCCTAGTAAACAAACATCTAACATTCTCTTTCCTCTCTATCCTATTTATTTACACTATTTCATTTTCATCGGTAACTGTAACAGGGATGGCAAAAGTCTGAATCAGAGCATCATAACATTCTTCACATATATGAAACACATGCCGCGTAGTATCTTTTTTTGAAAAATACCCCCACTCTTTCTCTACTTTTAAAACATCTTCCCGTAAAATTCCCTGTTCTATTTTTATTTTTTTCCCACAAACATTACAAAAAATATTACCTTGCTGTTCCATGCTATATCCTCCATCATCGTCATATTTTCCCTTTTAATAAATAACACTTTTTATTATACTACGGTTCATTATAACGACATTTTTTATCATTTCCTAGTGGTAATTAATGTCTGTATCTTCGCTGTATTTCCACATAATTACTGCGTCTTCTTTTGGTTTTTCATAAAAATTTTTTCTAAGTCCCTCAGCACGAAATCCAAGCTTTTTGTATAAATGAATTGCTGGTTTGTTACTTTCTCTTACTTCTAATGTGAATGCTGTTATTTTTTCTTGCATCCCCCATTTTATTAGATAGCTTAACATTTGAAATCCTATTTTTTGATTCCTTACTGTTTTCTTCACTGCTACATTGGTTATCTGACCTTCCCCTGCAACATTCCAAAGACCGCAATAGCCCAACACTTCATTTTCTTTCACTGCAACGACATATAACTGATTTGAATTCGTAATAGAGTCCATAAAGTCCTTTCGTGTCCACGGCATTGAAAAAATCTCATTCTCAATTTTCTCTACCTGGTCGATATCCGTTTCTTCCATCTTACGAATTTCCATGTTCTCGTTCCTTTTTCTTTTTTTCCTGTAACTCCCGTTCTGCCTGAGACAAACGCAAATAGACCGGCTTATGCTCCGCTGCAGTTTCTATTTTCCCTTTTTCCCAATAAACAGCCGCCAAAGCAGCTACTGCTCCTGCTCTCTGCATTGCCATATGTGCCGGTGCAAATGAATATGGAACCTTCAGCTTTTCCTTTATCTGTTCCTTAAATACGGGAACTCCATCCCCTAAAAATGTTACTTCCCGACCAAGAAGATTCACTTCTTCTATTATCTCATCAATAGATACAGCTTTTTGATCCGCCAAAATCTGGAACTCTTTTTCCTTAAATTCATATAACCCAGTATACACCTGATTTCTTCTCGCATCCATAATCGGACAAATCACGGTACTGATTCCACATAAATTATAGGCAAGCCCTTCTACTGTCGGAACTGAAATAATTGGTTTTTTCAATGCAAGCCCTAATCCCTTTGCAGTCGAAGAACCTATTCGAAGACCTGTAAAAGACCCCGGTCCGGCAGCTACTGCAATTGCATCAAGTTCTTTTAAATCAATTCCTGTCATCTGTACAATTGTATCAATCATAGGCAATAAAGTCTGTGAATGTGTCTTTTTAAAATTTGTTGTATATTCAGCGACCATAGTTCCATCATTCACAAAAGCAACGGAAGCAACTAATCCTGAACTATCAATTGCTAATATTTTCATCTGTCACTATCCTCCAGTGTAATTCTCCGAAAATCAAATCCTTTCTCTAAATCCTTTTCAATTGTAACCATTTTCACATTGAAAGGAAGAATTTCTTCGATTAGATTTGCCCACTCAATCAGACATACCCCATCTCCATAAAAATAATCCTCATATCCTATTTCATCCATTTCTTCTATATCTGCGATACGATACACATCAAAATGGTAAAAAGGAATACGTCCTTCCTCATATTCCTGCACAATTGTAAAAGTAGGACTGCTTATCGGCTCTTTAATGTTCAATCCGGCTGCAAACCCTTGGGTAAATACAGTCTTACCTACTCCCAAATCTCCAATTAACAAATATACTTGTCCACGCTCTGCCTGCTCTCCTAGTGTCTTTCCAAACTGAAATGTTTCTTCACTGCTATAACTTTCGATTACCATACATGCTCCTACTTTAATTTACAAATATTTTTATCTGTATTTGCTTTCATGATTTCTTTTACATTTTGAACATCTTGTCCCAATTGCTTTTTGGGAAGAATAAACGCATTCACTGAAGATGAGTATACAAAAATCGCATTTTTACTTTCAATTATGCTTCGTACATCCTTCCATGGTAAAAGTACATTGTCTTCCTTCTGTTCTACAGTGATTCCTTCCGAATTCATTGTATATAATAGAGGTTCCTTAAACATTGGATTCAGTTTAACCCGTTGATTTGCTTTTACCCAAAACTGAATTGGCTGTAAAACTGTAAAAAGAGAAGCCATTATAAATAATGC
The DNA here is from genome assembly GCF_009696045.1 of Velocimicrobium porci. Lineage (GTDB taxonomy): Bacteria > Bacillota > Clostridia > Lachnospirales > Lachnospiraceae > Velocimicrobium > Velocimicrobium porci. Next base: position 6,383 of record NZ_VUMT01000010.1, read on the forward strand.
AATCATAAAGGTAGGCTCTCCCTTTCCTATGTTCAAGAAAAAGACAACTAATGCTCCAAGACTTAAAATCACACCAAATATTCCTGAAAAATGAGTATAGAAGTGGCGCATTAAAAACCGGAACATATCTTTTGGATTTATCATTATACTCAATTTAATTTCGTTTTCCATTCCTTATCTTTCTCCTCTTTTTTGTTCTATGTGCAATTATAACAGATTCATAAAGGTACGTAAAGTGCTATAGCAATTCAAACACAATGAACCCTAGAAGAAAACGACATCAAAAAAGGCTGTCACAAAGTATAAATTTATATAAAAATTCATTTTGTGACAACCTTTTTTCTCTAATATTTTTTATGCTTTCACAACAGGATATAACATTTTATAAACATAATAGCCAACTGCTGACATCATAATTCCTTTTACAATATTAAACGGTGTAATACCCAGTATTACAACTGTTGCTAAACTTTTAATCGCAGGTATCGTTACCGAGGCTGCACCTATCACTGCTTCCATTCCACCAAATAATTTTGCGTATAATGGTACGGTTACAAAATAGTTAACTACAATTCCGGCTATAACAAACCCTATTATTCCGCCTAAGAATGACAGTATTAACTTCTTCTTTGTCTGAACACGTCTAAATATTACCCCCAAAGGGATAATATAACACGCACTTATTACAAAATTAGCAATTTCTCCAACTCCTCCTGTTGTTGTTGCTGTAATTGCTTTTATTACATTTTTTAATAATTCCACAACAACTCCTGCAATAGGGCCATACGTTAAAGTTGCCACAATTGCCGGTACATCGCTAAATTCCAATTCCAAAAATCCCAGAAATTTGAATGGAAGGTGAATCAGCATCAATACATATGCCAATGCCGTAAGTAAAGATAAACTTACCATTTGTTTCGTCGAAAATAAATGTTGCTCTTTTGTTGGATTTGTTACATAATTCATAATCTTCTCTCCTTTTTTTGGGAAGTTTTTTGGAGATGATTCCTCGCCGGTACAATGCGTTCCTGCTCGGAAGATTTTTTATTATATCAGGAATCCCGAAAAAATTTCCAATATAACAAAGAAGCTCCGATACAAGTATCGGAGCCAAGTTTCTTGAATAAAGCAATCCATAGACATAACCAATTGATTGCTTTTTCTTCTCTCATCCAGACTATAAACTGTCGGTTTTGGAATTTCACCAAATCAGCTGTAAATATACAGGTCGCGGACTATAACCGCCGGTCGGGAATTTCACCCTGCCCCGAAGAACTTCCTTTATATTTTATAGTAATTATTATATAGCAGATTCCTATTTATGTCAATTTTTTTATCTTTTATTCTTTAAACAAACGGAATTTAGCAACTTCTTCATTGAGAGTAACGGCCTGTGCCGATAACTCCTCGCTTGTAGCAGATGTTTCTTCTGCCGCAGCAGAATTACTTTGTACTACAAAGGAAATCTGTTCAATTCCCTTCTCGATCTGTTTCATGGATTCTGCCTGTAATTTTGCACTCTCACTACTTTCTTTTGCACTTTCTCCGATTTTTCTAATTCCATCAACTACCTTAAGCAACGCATTTGAGGTTCGTTCGGTAATTTGATTTCCATGTTCAATTTCAGAAATAGAGCTTTCAATCAATTGTCTTGTATTAACTGCAGATTTTGCACTATCTGAAGCTAATTTTCCAATCTGATCAGCAACTACTGCAAAACCTTTTCCTGCTTCACCTGCTCTAGCTGCCTCTATTGAAGCATTTAATGATAATAAATTAGTTTGCGAAGCAATGTCTTCAATCTCTGTTATAATATTTCCTATTTCTTTTGAAACGGTATAAATCTGTTCCATTGCCTTTGTAAGTTCTTCCATTGCCTCATTACTCTCTCCAGCTTCTTTCTGATATTGGGTAGCTTGTAAATATGCTTGTTCCGCACCTATTGCACTTTCATTCACCTTAACAGAAACATTCTCTATTGTCGCTACTAGTTCTTCTACTGCACTAGCCTGTTCTGTAGCTCCTTCTGCTAAGTTCTGAGCGCTCTCTGCCATTTGAGTTGCTCCGGCTGCTACCTGCCCGGATGCCTCTTTTACATTAAGCAACGCATTATTCATTTGATCCCGTAATGCACGCATACTTAACAAAATATTAGAAAAATCTCCCCGATAAACAGACAAATCTTTTGATGTGACCTGAAAATTTCCAATAGAAAGTTCTTTTAAGATATTATCCGTGTCATTAATAACTGCTTTCATAAAACTGCAGGATTCACGAAAACTATCTGCAAGCTCTCCAATTTCATCTTTTCCATTATATTCTATTGTAATATCCAGTTCTCCATTTTTTATCTTTTGAGCTGCTTCTGTCACCTTATTCAATGGATCACAAATTGATTTCGAAACATCTTCAGAACGTTTTAAACCCAGGAAAAAAGCAATTGCCCCCAGCACAATTATAAATGCAATAAGTATATTTGAAAAAAGTGCAGCTGAATACATTTTCTTTTCACACATATTAATATTTAATTCAAGTATTTTATTAATATTTTCTTTAACCACATTCGCTGGTGGTATTCCATCTGACTTCAATAACTCATATGCTTCATCTTTCTTATTCTCTGCAGCCAAATTAATAATTTGTTTCTTTATTTCGATATAATTGTCCAAAGGTTCATTCATTTCTTGTATTAACTGGTTTTCTTCCTCTGTATCTGCCAGTGCTTCTACTTTATTGAAGTAACTGTCTACATTATTTTGTTCTTCTTCTAATGCAGTTTTTAACGTTTCTATATTAGAATTATCGGTTTCAAGGATCAGGTTTCTTAGATTAGTCGTCATAGTATTAAATTCAATACCAAATTGTCCGATATACCCCTGTGCAAACCCATAATTTTTAATTGTATACTTATAATCCCTATTTACTTTCAATAATGCAATTGTACTAACCGCAATACAAATCGTCAAAAACGTAAGAATTATCATATATCCCTTTTTCAAACGCTTTTTGACCTTTTCATCATTATTTATTACATTTCCTTTTAATCCCTTCTTTTTTGTTTCTTTTTTCATAGAGCATACCTCTCTTTCATCCTATTTAGACGTTAGATAAAATTTCTATTTCAATTATCCATTTATACTTATGATGCTACCATTATTTTTTACTAATTTCAAGTTTTTTTCATTGTTTTTGTACTTCTTTTGTTGTTTTCTTATTTTATACTTCTTTTATTCACTTTTTAGCATTGTTAATGCTATATTTTTCACAAAAAACAAAAAACTTCGATATAAAACCAAAGTTTTTTTGCAAATAAAACATTTATTATGATTTAATCCTCAAATTGATACTTAAACTGTTTATCATATTGATAAACTAATTTATATAATTAAAAACTACTACAAAGCTTAAACGCGAAATAAACATAATATAAGCTTATATCTCGCTTACATTAGAATATCAAAAATTTATAGTTTGTAGTAGTTTCTTTTTACTTATTTCCTATAGCTTCATCGTCAATTGAACTCTTTTTTTCTGCAAATCAACACTCATCACTTTTACTTCTACAATGTCACCTACACTGACAACATCTAATGGATGTTTTACAAACTTTTTATTTGACATTTCTGAAATATGAACCAAACCATCCTGATGCACTCCAATATCTATAAAAGCACCAAAATCAATTACATTTCTTACGGTTCCATTTAACACCATGCCTTCTTTTAAGTCTTTCATTTCAAGTACATCTGTTCTGAGTATTGGCTTTGGCATTTCATCGCGGGGATCTCTTCCCGGTTTCTCTAATTCTTTTAGGATGTCCTCCAATGTCATAATTCCAATCTGAAGGTCTTTCGCCAATTTTTCTTTATTTTTTATCCGTTTACCCAGACTTCCAACAGTTTCTTTTTTTACCTCATTTGAAGCCTGAATACTTTCTGTATCTGGAATACCATCTCCCATTGCCTGAAGAAGTGCTTGTCCAAACGCTGTATTCCGTTGCTTTACTTGAATATTTTTGTGTTTTTCTTTTCGTTTTGGAACATCTGCCTGCTTTTTTTCTTTTCCTTTATTCTTTGCCGCTTCTGCCTGTACTTTTCTGACATCATCCATTGTCCAATCTAATGCCCTTAACAGTTCTTCTGCTGCCTTATAAGATTCAGGATGAACACTGGTTGCATCCAGTGGATTCTCTCCATCTGTAATCCTCATAAAACCTGCACATTGCTCAAAGGCTTTTGGTCCAAGCTTTGCTACTTTTAATAACTGCTTGCGATCTGTAAATTTACCATTTTCCTCCCTGTAAGCAACAATATTTTTAGCAATTGCTTTTGACACACCAGATACATATTCTAATAATGGAGCAGATGCTGTGTTTAAATCCACCCCTACATGATTTACACTATCTTCTACCACTGCCGAAAGTGCTTCACTTAGCTTTTTCTGGTTCATATCATGCTGATACTGACCAACACCGATAGACTTTGGATCAATTTTTACAAGCTCTGCTAATGGATCCTGAACTCTTCTTGCGATAGACGCTGCACTCCTTTGACCTACATCAAAGTTAGGAAATTCCTCTGTCGCCAGCTTACTCGCGGAATACACAGAGGCACCTGCTTCATTTGTAATAACATATTGCACAGGTTGTTTTATTTCTTTTAAAATTTCAACAACAACAAGCTCTGATTCTCTTGAAGCTGTCCCATTCCCAATTGAAATTAATGTAATTCCATATTTCTCAATTAATTCTTTTACAATTCTTTTTGCTTCCGGAATATTTTTATTCGGAGAGTCAGTCGGATAAATTACCGTCGTGTCCAAAACTTTTCCTGTCGAATCTACAACTGCAAGTTTACAACCGGTACGAAATGCCGGGTCCCATCCTAATACAACTTGATTTGCAATCGGAGGCTGCATTAAAAGCTGTTCTAAATTTTTTCCAAATACTTTTATCGCTCCATCTTCCGCCTGTTCCGTCAAATCATTTCTTATTTCTCTTTCAATTGCCGGAGCAATTAGCCGTTTGTAGCTATCTTCTATTGTTGCACTCAATATTGGAGCTGTATATGGATTTTCATTTAAAATCACTTTTTTTTCTAAATAGCGAAGAATTCGTTCTTCCGGTGCATTTACCTTTACTACCAGAATCTTTTCTTTTTCTCCCCTGTTTAAAGCTAATATTCTATGACCTGCTATTTTTTCGATTGGCTCTTCATAAGAATAATACATTTCATAGACCGATTGCTGTTTCTCGTCTTTTGCAGTGGAAGATATCGTTCCTTCCTCCATTGTGACTTTACGGATATAAATACGGTGGTCTGCTTCATCAGAAATAGCCTCCGCAATAATATCCATTGCTCCTGCAATTGCATCCTTTGCACTTTTTACGTCTTTTTCTTCTGAGATATACTTTGAAGCTTCCTGTTCCACTTCCTCTGTTGCTTCCTGCTTCATAATATATTCCGCAAGACCATTCAAACCCTTTTCCTTCGCAATTGTGGCTCTCGTCCTTCTCTTTGGACGATATGGACGATATAAATCTTCCACCACAACCTGCGTTTCCGCCAAAAGAATCTGTTTCTTCAACTCTTCTGTTAATTTTCCCTGCTCTTCGATGCTTGCTAATACCTGTGCCTTTTTATCTTCCAGGTTCCGCAAATAAGTTAAACGCTCACTTAAGTTACGAAGCTGTTCATCATTTAATGCTCCGTGCATTTCTTTTCTATATCTTGCAATGAATGGTATTGTGTTTCCTTCATCTATTAACTTTACTACTGCTTCTACCTGCCACAGTTCAATTGACAATTCATCTTTTATCTTCTTTAAGATATCCATTCTATTCCTCCATTCCGAATCGTACATTATCAATTATTATATGTCATTTAGAAAAGCTTCGCAAGTAAAGTTATTTTACTTTTAAATACTTTACGACTTGTTAAATAAAACCGCACTGGATTCTCCACAGAATCAGGAAATAAAGATACAAAATTTACTTTTCCCCAATCCTCCAGTGTCACACTCTTTGTTTGTCTTTCACCCGTTGGCAATATCTTTTTAGATGGTGCTTTTTGTTTACATCCCATAATCTGTCCCATTCCCATACTAATTGAATTGTACGCCGCCTCTTTATTTTTTTTCTTTGCAAACTCAAATGCATCGTATTCTACCGATTGATTTACATGACACTTTTTCCATGCCTCGTTTTTTGACTTACGATATTGGTGATTTTTCCAGACGAATTTTTAATTCATAGGACGTTCCTATGCATTAAAAACAGACTACCGCCCTTAACAAGAGAGCAGTAGTCTTTTCTTTCATTTTTTTATTATTTTATATCTTCCTTCGCTACTTCAGTAATTGATTTTACCATACCTGCAAGTCCCTGTATTTCAGATGGAATAATAATTTTTGTTGCCTTTCCATCGGCAGCCTTTTCAAAGGCTTCTAAGCTCTTTATCTGAATTACCTCTTTATTTGGTGCTGCTTCATTTAAGAAACGGATACCATCTGCATTCGCCTGCTGTACTTTAAGAATTGCTTCGGCTTCACCCTCAGCTTCACGAATCATTGCTTCTTTCTTAGCTTCTGCACGAAGAATTGCTGCCTGTTTCTCGGCTTCTGCATCTAAAATTGCTGCTTCTTTCTTTCCCTGTGCAACTAAAATAGCAGATTCTTTTTCTCCTTGTGCAATTAAAATAGCTTCTCTTTTTTCACGTTCTGCTTTCATTTGTTTCTCCATTGCCTCATTAATTGCTGCAGGAGGAATGATGTTTTTCAATTCTACACGGTTTACCTTGATACCCCATGGGTCTGTTGCTAAATCAAGAGAAGCTCTCATCTTCGTGTTAATTACTTCTCTTGAAGTTAATGTCTGGTCTAACTCTAATTCACCAATAATATTACGAAGTGTGGTTGCTGTTAAGTTTTCAATCGCCATAATTGGATTTTCAACACCATAAGCATATAGCTTAGGATCTGTTATCTGAAAAAATACGACAGTATCAATTCGCATTGTTACGTTATCTTTTGTAATAACCGGCTGTGGTGCGAAGTCTACAACCTGTTCTTTTAAAAGTACCCTCTTTGCAACACGGTCTATAATTGGCACTTTAAAATGCAGACCAACACCCCATGTTGTCTGATAACCGCCCAGTCGTTCAATTACAAACGCTTGTGCCTGAGGTACAATCTTAATACATGAAGATATGATAATCAGTACGAATACAATTAAAAACAATACTAAAATAGGCTTAATAATTAGCTCCATTTCTGCTCCTCCTTCTCCTTCACAATTAGTTTCACTCCTGAAATCTCAAGAATTATTACGGGTTCACCTGGTTCAATAATCTGGTCATCTACCGTTCGTGCAGACCATTCCTGTCCATTTACTACTACCGTTCCCTGCTGATTAAAATTATCAATTTTTGCAGTTACCTTTGCCTCTTGACCAATCAGGCTTTCTGAATTCGTCCGAATCCGCTGACCGTTAAAGTATTTTGTTGCAATTGGTCTTGTGAAAAACAGTAATAAAAATGAAACTGCTAAAAACACAATAACCTGCAGAACGGTATTCATACCAAGCATCGCAACTAAAAATGCTACAAGTGCACCACCCGCAAACCAGATTGTTGTTAAACCAAGCGTAACAATCTCAATAATCAGCAAAACAACTAATGCAATCAGCCAATATACAGGTTCCATCTTATTATCCCCCTTTCTTATGTCTTCTTAATTGTACTCTAAACACTTCTATTTTACAAGATATTTCATACTATTTTTTACAGCTTTTGCCTTTATGCCAACAAGCGAAATAAAAACTCTTTTGCATATTCTTTTACGTTTGTATACTCAAATGCTACATATTTTTCAGGTGCCATAAGATAAGCAAATAAGGCTCCTCCAATTGCGTTTATTACCATATCCCGCTCTAAATTATCTTTCGGATACCGTATTTTATTTTCTTTCGCCCCTGTACTTAAAACATAATCAATTGTGTCATTAAATGCCTCCGGTTTTGATATGTTTGGAAAAAGTGATTCACAAAACTCACGTCCCAGCTTCATAAAACTTTGATCGACCTGTACAAGCCTCATGAGAAAAAAACTTTTTTTCATATTATCTTCCACCCAGCGAAAAGCTGCCTCAACCTGCTCTTCGAATTTGACTTCTTTTCTTATATTATAGTCAAACTCATACACTTGAAGACAATATTCATAAGCTAACGCCTTTACTATAATTTCTTCTTTTGAACTTAAATAATCATAGACGGTTCCTTTTCCTATTCCTGCTTTTTTAGCAATTTCTGCGACCGTCAGATTATTTAAGTCTACTCCTTCATTTCTCAACGCCAAAACTGCTTCAAATATGCGAATTGTTTTGTGAGGAAGCTTTTCACAAATTACCTTTTTAATCTCCTCTGAATTTTCCATCCTATTCCATCCCTCTCTATTACTTATATCATTTTACTTACATTTCATCATCTAATATCTCTAACTCTGTTTCCGCAATTACCTTCATTTCCTTACGGTTCAATATGTCATATAGTGTAGGAATTACAAACAACGTTGTAATTGTAGCATATAATAAACCTCCAATTGTTACAATTGCTACCGGCTGCATCATATCTGCACCCATACCTACACCTATTGCCATTGTAAAAAGTCCTAAAATGGTCGTCAATGCTGTCATCAAAATTGGACGCATACGTGTCTTTCCTGCTTCAATGATTGCCTCTTTCTTTTCCATTCCATCTCTTCTTAACTGATTAATATAATCTACAAGCACAATACCATTATTTACTACAATTCCTGCTAGCATAATAAATCCAATCATCGCAACTACACTTAAGCTTTGACCACCTATAATCAGCCCTAAAAAGCCTCCAGTAAATGCCAGCGGAATCGTAAACATTACGATAAATGGCGATAATAAAGATTGGAACTGTGCTACCATAATCAAATAGATAAATAAAACTGCAAGCAAGAGCATTTTTCCTAGTTGTTGCAAGGATTCATTAATATTTTCATTTTCACCATCAAATTCTATCTCATACCCCTCTGGTGTTTTGTAATTCTTAAATGCTTTTTCTGCTTCCCTGCTAACCAATCCTACATTATATCCTTCTGCAATTTCTGCTGATACTGCTATAAATCTTTGCTGTGCATCTCTTCGAATAGAAGACAAGCCTTCTGTTTCTGTGATTTTGGCTATATTTTTTAATTTTACATTTTTCTCGGTTCCATCCTGACCGGTCACTTTAATTTCATAGTTCTCAATATCTTCCTTTGTCATCTCATTGTTTTCTTTATTTGCAACCTGAATCTCGTATTCGGTACCATTCTTTGTCAGGTGCGTAGCAGTTTTGGAAGTCTTAAGATTATTTTGAATGTCTTGATAAATCTGTGCAACCGTCAGACCTTTTATCATAGCTTTTTCTTTATTTACAGTAATACGTATTTCAGATGTCGGATCTTCCAAGCCATCTGATATATTTTGAGTTCCTTCCACCTTTCGAAGTTTCGCCGCTACATCTTTTGCAAGTTTTTGCAGTTCATCTAGCTCAGTACCTTTTACATTAATAACAATTCCGGAGCCTCCTAATGCACTCATATCCATAGAAGAACCACTTGCTGTAACTTCACAATCCAAGTTTTTACATTTATCTTCAATCTGCTTTGCAATATCCATACTAGATTGTTTTTTGTCTTCTTTTAAAATTACGTACATGCTTACCTGATCGGATGCACTTGCACCACTCATACTGTTAGAAGCTAACATTGCACCGACAGTTTCTACATCATCCATCTTTTGGATTTTATTCATTACTTTATCTGCCATTTTAATTGTATCTTCCAGCTCTGTCTCATCTGGCATTTCGATTGATACTGAAATCTGTGTGCTATCCATATCAGGCATAAATGCAGTCCCTTGCTTTACTGCTCCCCAGATGCTTCCAACTAAAATGGCAACTGCAACAATTAAGACAACTGGTTTTATCTTTAATGCCTTTCTTAGTAACCCTTCATAAAATACAATAAATTTATCAAATAATTTATGCTCTTTATCTGATGTTGTTTTTAATAATCCGGCTGCCATTGATGGTACTAACGTCAAAGCAACAATTAAGCTTGCTAATAAAGAATATGCAATCGTCAAAGCCATATCTGTAAATAACTGCCTTGCCATTCCTTTAACGAATACAATTGGCAAGAATACGCAAACAGTTGTCAATGTCGAAGCCATAATTGCCCCGGCCACCTGAACTGCTCCGTTTACTGCTGCCTTAATTGGAGAAACTCCCTTATTTCGCAGACGGTAAATATTTTCAATTACAACAACTGAGTTATCTACAAGCATACCAACTCCAACCGCAAGACCTGATAATGAAATAATATTAATTGTAACTCCCGAAAAATACATTAATACAATTGCAAATATTACACTAATTGGTATCGAGCAGGCTATAATAATTGTAGGTTTTAAATCCTTTAAGAATAGGAATAAAATAATAATTGCCAATATCCCACCAAAAATTAAGTTATTCAATACTGAGCCTACAACCATATCAATGTACATTCCCTGGTCCATCAAATAAGTGGTGTGTAAAGATTTATTCGTATTTTCCAGCTCTTCCAATTTTTCTGTAATCTTGTCTGCCACGTCTTTTGTAGAGTAGGTTGTCTGCTTCTGCATAGAAAGCATCACGCCTTCATTTCCATTTACTTTCGCATAAGTTTCATCTGCATTGTCAGCCCAAAATACATCTGCAACATCGGATAATGTAATTGGTTCGATATCATCACGATTCATATCAAATAAAACGAGATTTTTTAGTTCATCTACGTCCTCGATTTTATCTCCGACACGAACCAGATATGTACTTTTCTCCTCTGTTACATAGCCGGCAGGCATTGAAAAATTCTGTGCCTGTAAGATATTCGAAACCATATCAGATGTAATCTTATCATTTACATTTGCCGCCTTTAACGCATCTTCTTTCTGATTATCGAATTCTTCCTTTTTTGTATTTAACTCTTTTTCACCACTATTAAGTTCTGCACCAGCAGAATTTAATTGTGCCTCGGCCGCTGCTTTTTTCTGATTTAATTCGCTTTCTTTTTGATTTAATGTACTTTTTCCAGTTTCTAGTCCTGCTTTTCCCTGCTGAATCTGTCTTTTTCCCTGCTCCAGTGCAGTTTTACCCTGTTCTAACTGTGTTCTTGCTTTCGCAAGCTCTTTTTCACCCGATTCAATTTTTTCTTTTCCTTCCGTAATTTGCTTCAAACCAGCTTCTGCTGTTGTTTTCTTTTCTTCTAGTTCTTTTTTTGTTTTTTCAATGGTAGTAAGTCCTTTCTCGATTTCTGACAAAGAACTTTCTAATATCTTTAACTGAACCGCTTTTGCTGTTTCTGATAAACTGTCATTATTATCAATTGCTTCTATACTCGCTTTTAATTGTTCTTTTCCACTTTTTAATTCGGTTTCTTTTTCTTCTATCTCATCTAACCCGGTATTTATCTGGCTTAAACCTTGCTTTACTTCCTTTTCCTTTGTTATAAGTTCGGTTTTCTGTTTCTTTAACTCTATTTCATTTTTTGATAATTCGGTTTCTGCCGTTTTAAGCTCTTTTTCCTTTGCTTCCAGTTCTTCTTCCCCATCTGCCATTTTTATCTCATTTTTTAACAGCTCCATTTTGGCTTCTGTAATTTTCTGGGAAGCCTCTGTCATGCCTTCACTAAGCTCTTTATTCTTTTTTTCTAACTCTTCTTTTCCTGAACTGATTTTTTCTTCTGCATCTTTTAATTTCTTCTCTGCCTTATCCAAATCTCCTGATACCGATTTTTCCAGCTTTTTATTAATCTTATCAATCTTATCCTGATTAATAACTACTTGAATTGATTTGTCAATTAAACCTGTCGTAGAAACACTTGCAACTCCCTCTACACTTTCCAAAGCAGGTATAATGGTATCTTCTGTGTAGGCAGATACTTCTATATGGTCCATCCCCTCTACGTCTACTGCTGCCACCATAACAGGCATCATATCCGGATTTAATTTCATTACCGTCGATGTTCCTACGCTATCATCCCAATATCCTGATACCGTATCCAGTTTTTCCCGAATATCAATTGATGCCGAATCCATATTTGTTTCTTCTTCAAATTCTAGCATAACAGTAGAATAATTCTCGCTTGATGTCGAACTGATATTTTTAATGTTATTAATTGTTGCCATTGACTGTTCAATTGGGCGGGTAACCGTTTGCTCTACTGTTTCCGGACTGGCACCTACATACGGAGTCACAATTACTACATATGGAAGATTAATACTTGGCAATAAATCCGGTGTCATCTCTGTAAATGATACAATTCCAAGAATAATCACTAATAGAACGGAAACCACTACGGTATATGGCTTCTTTACACTAAATTTTGATAACATGACTGCCTCCTTTTTTATTTGCGTATTTATCCGACCGACTGGTCGGTCATTTTCTATCTGAATTATAATCATTTCTATGTTCTCTGTCAAATTAAAAAAATATAAAACCAGGAGCGAATATTTTACTAGGTTATATTCGCCCCTGGTTTTTGCTTTTTTATCTTTTATTTTTTTAGATTCCTACGCTGTCTATATACCTCATAAACTAAAATTGCAGAAGCAACTGCTGCATTCAAGGATTCTACACTGCCCTCCATTGGAATCTTTACTAGAACATCTGCCATTTCTGCCGTTTCTTCGGTAATTCCATTTGCCTCATTTCCTATTATAATGGCTGTTTTTGCTCCATATCTTTCCTCATCATAATCGTTCTTTCCTTTCAAATGAGAAGCATAAATTATAACCTTTTGCTGTTGCAGATATTCCATCGTCTTTTTAAAGTTTTCCACATAAATGAACGGCATTCTATAAATTGCTCCCATTGTAGAACGGATTACTTTCGGGTTGAAAATATCCACCGATTCCTTACTCATAATAATTCCGGTCACTCCGGCGCCCTCTGCAGTCCTTATAATAGTTCCAAGATTTCCCGGATCCCTTAGGTTTTCTAATAGCAATAACGTAACTCGGTCTTTTTTTACCATATCTTCCAGGTTATATTTTGGCATTTTTGCAAGTGCCAAAACGCCTTGTGGCGTCATCGTGTCAGACATACTTTTCATTACACTATCCGTTACAAGCTCATAATCCATTTCTTCAAAATATGATGGTATGTTTTTATGTTCTTCATAAAAATCTTCTGTCATATATACCTTTTTTAAAAAGCTCTTTGCCTCTTCAAACATTTTCCGTCCTTCTACAATAAAAACCTGTTCTTTTTCACGAAGCTTTGACTTTTTCTGAAGCTGTATAATCTGTTTGACCTGCTGGTTCGATGTACTAGTAATCAAATCATGGACCTCCTGTCTTCCTAATGATTTTGTAATTGACTCAATGTTTCATTTCTTCCAATTACAACTAAAATATCATCACGGTCTATGATTTCCTCTGCAGTCGGATTAAAATTAAATTTTCCTCTATTTTTTACACCAATAACATTAATATCATATTTTGCACGTAAATCAAGCTCGCTTAAAGTCTTTCCATACCATTCCGGAAGTGCATCCAATTCCATCATACTAAATGTTGTAGATAACTCGATTGCATCAAAAAAGTTACCATGAACCAATTTATTTGCAATACGTATTCCTGTTTCTTTTTCCGGAAAAACAACCATATCAGCTCCAACCTTTTTTAGAACTTTCGCTTGTGTATCTGTCTGTACTTTAGCGAGAACATATGGAATTCCTAACTCTTTTACTAGGATTGTAACTAAAACGCTTGCCTCTAAATTTTCTCCAATTGCAATAATTGCACCATCAAAATTGCGAAGTCCAAGTGTAGATAATGTTTCTGCATCTGTTACATCTGCTTTTACTGCGTATGTTACGTATTCAGCTATATCGTGAATTTTCTCTTCATTGTCATCTACAACTAATACTTCACATCCGCTATCCGCCAACGTAAGGGCTACGCTCTTCCCAAATCTTCCTAATCCAAAAACTACAAATTCTTTTTTACCCATTATAAAGATCCTTTCTTCATTTACCCAACTAATATTTTTTCCGGTGGCAGTGACCTTGCAGGTGTGCCATAGTGTTTACGGTTAAAGAACAATGCCAGTGTAATAGGTCCAACTCTTCCAATATACATTGTTATAATAATTATTATCCGACCTATTATCGTAAGGTTACCGGTCAAATTTCTTGTCAATCCAACTGTTCCCAATGCAGAAGTCGTTTCATATAATATATTTAAAAAATCTTTTCCCTCAATTGCGGAAAGTGCTATTGTCATAACGATTAGTACTGCCATATTAATTAAAACAACCGCCATTCCTTTTTTCACAAGCGTATTTGTAATTTTTCGGTGAAAAACTTCTGTATCTTCATTTCCTTTGATTGTCGAAATTACTGCAAGCAACATCATCGCAATCGTTACTGTTTTAACACCTCCTGCAGTTCCGGATGGTGAACCTCCTATAAACATTAAAACAATACATACAAATGAAGTTGTTTCATGTAATCCCTCTTGTGGGATTGTTAAAAATCCTGCTGTCCTTGTTGTCACAGATTGAAAAAGAGACGCCAAAACCTTTTCCCAAACCGGCATTTCTCCAATTGTCTTTGGATTATTAAATTCTAACAAAAATATAAATAAGGCTCCTCCTACAATTAATAAAAAGGTAACAGAAATTACAAGCTTCGAATGTAAGCTAAACTTACTTAGACACTTTCGAAACTTTAATTTTTCTTTTCTTCTCAAGTGCCATACACGCAGTACATCCCACCAAACTGGAAATCCGATTCCTCCTATGATGATTAACGCCATTGTAACTAGATTTATCAAAATGTTGTTCCGATAAGGTGTTAAACTATAATCCCCTATAAGATCCATTCCCGCATTACAAAACGCAGATACAGAATTAAATACAGATTTCCATATTCCCTGCAAAACCCCGTAATCTGGAATATACTGTATCGCATAAAGACAGGCTCCAATTCCTTCTATCAACAAAGTCCCTTCAACAATGCGAATCGTCATTTTAACAAGTCCCTGCAATGTGTCCAGATTATAAGCATTTTGAATTAACAATCTTTCTTTTAACGTAATTCTTCTTCCCATAACCATCAGAACAATTGTAGTAAATGTTACGATTCCCAATCCACCAAGCTGAATTAACAACATAATAATAAACTGACCAAAAAAACTCCAATGCTCTAATGTATTTACTGTCGTTAACCCGGTCACACAAGTGGCTGAAGTTGATGTAAATAAAGCGTCTATATATGGTGTCCATTCCCCACTCCTAGAAGAAATAGGCAACGCTAAAAGCAAAGAGCCTATCATAATACAGACAAAAAAACCACTTGCAATAATCTGTGTAGTCGTTAACTCTTTTCCCCCAATTGTCGGCACCTCAATACCCTCCTAATAACTAATATTTTCTTCTATGTTAATTTTTCTATATATTTCCTTCCATAAATACCACTGACATGGTATTCTACTACAATCCTTATATAATTTCAATAGGTTTCTATTCTTAATTATTGTTTCTGAACGCTTTCTAATCAAAAATCTTTTAAACAGCAAAAAAGTTATTAAAATATGTATTCTTTCCTTTATATCCTATTACTATTCAAACTTTATTAACAGCTGGATATAATAATACATATGATAATAACCTTTAACAGAATCTTTGCTCTTTATCCTTATTTGGCTACACATCAACAATCTATTTCTTTGCTACGATTAAATAGCGATGAATAGTACCTTCAACTTTTCCTTCATCTTCAATTTTTTCTTGCATTTTTATTAAATGTTCAAAGCATCCATCAACTGAAAATTCGGAAAATTCCCATTCAATAATATGTGCAAACCACACAAACGCACCAACATCATAAAACTTAATTGGACGATAGGCTTCCGCTTCCTCAATAATATGAAATCCTGCATCTTCAAATACTTTTTTCTGCTCTTTCAGATTTAAGTGAGGAAATGGTTTCTCTGTATTGGAAGTACCATTTCTACCAAATCTCTATCATTATCTCCACCAACTTGCTCGGTTATAAATATTCCACCTTTTTTTAGTAAGCGGTATAATTCTTCCGCATTAAAATCTCCATGCCTATTTATAATCACATCAAAACTTTCATTTTCAAATGGAATATTTGTTGGATTATCACATTCTCTGAAAGCAATTCCAAGTGGTACTAATCTTTCCTTACATAATTCTACATTTGGTTGGTATCCTTCTGTTGCCGCAGTTTTATGAAATGGATGTTTCAAAGATAATAAAAACTCGCCACCGCCAGTATCATAATCCAAGATATTCATATCATCATTCAAATACCGTTTGATTATCTTTTCATAATCCCATGGTAAATCCATCTCTTCTTCATACCTACCATGAATGTGAGAAAAATCCCAACCATGAATATGTGCTACTTTTTCTTCATTTCTCCAAATTGCTTTTAATTCTGTTCTTTTCATTTTAACTGCATCCTTTCCAAACTATTATTTACAGAGTAACGGTTCGGTGCAGTTCCTGACAACATAAGTCTAAACTTTCTATTAACCTCGATACAATCTGTTGTCAGTTTTAAAACTGCACCGAGTAGTTAATTCGCTTTATCATCTCTAACCTCCACAGATATAAATTTATATTTCTATATTATATAACAATCTAAACTTTCACACAACTCATTTATCACTCTTTATAACTCCAACTGTACAAAAAGTATATTACCTAAACTGCTTAAAGTCAAGGTAACGCACTCCATTCCATCTCATATCTATTTTCTCGCCTAAGCCAATCTCCCATAGTTCTCCTGCATCTTGGCCAACTTCGCACTTTGGTCGCCCTCACGGAACAAATCTTCCCATATTCCTAAAAACTCAATTGTATTTTTGTTTCTTAGCCATTTTTCTATTAAAACAACACCATTTTCAATATTTCTTACCATATCAGTAAGAGATATATAATCTTCTTTCTCAAATTTTATTACTTGTATTTCTGTGTTATTGACCAATATTTTACTCATAGATTTCCGCGTCCAAAACATTTGTTCTGTATTAATTATATCATCATTAACATAGAATCACGAGAACATTTGTTCTTTCATTATGAGATACGAAAGTAATTTTCAGGGAGAGCTATACATACATCAAAGCCGCCCAAATAGGGGTGTACAGTACCTAAAAAGAAAAACGGTCGATGACATGTGTCAAAGACCGTTTCTTTTACGATTTTATTCAATTCATATATACTGATATTTTTCAGAAATTCCAGCAAAATCAATGGTTTTAGCCTTCGTTTTGCATGCGGCTTAACTTCGCCGCCTGATCTGCCGCAATCAGATTATCAATCACCTCATACAAATCGCCATCCAATATATCATTCAATCGATGGGACGTAAATTTAATTCTATGATCCGTCACTCGTCCCTGTGGGAAGTTATAAGTACGAATCTTTTCGGAACGATCTCCTGTTCCTACCTGGCTTCTTCTTGCCTCTGCCTCTGCATCATGTGCTTTTTGTTGTTCTAATTCGTATAAACGGGAACGTAATACCTTTAATGCTTTGTCTTTATTTTTCAACTGGGATTTTTCATCCTGGCAGGAAATTACGATTCCTGTTGGTATATGGGTAAGTCTTACTGCGGAGTCGGTTGTATTTACACACTGACCACCGTTTCCTGATGCACGGAATACGTCAAATTTACAATCGTTCATATCAAGTTGTACATCAACTTCTTCTGCTTCTGGCATAATGGCTACTGTTGCAGTTGATGTATGAATACGACCACCAGATTCTGTTACCGGGATTCGTTGGACACGATGCACTCCACTTTCGTATTTTAACTTGGAGTAAGCTCCCTCTCCGTTTATCATAAAGATGACTTCTTTAAATCCTCCAATTCCATTTTCGTTTAAGTTCATCATGTCTACTTTCCAACGGTTACGCTCTGCGAAACGAGAATACATACGGAATAATTCAGCTGCAAATAAAGCTGCTTCATCTCCACCTGCACCACCACGGATCTCAACGATAACGTTTTTCTCATCGTTAGGGTCTTTTGGAAGTAATAATATTTTTAAATCATTTTCAATATCACTTAATTTTGCCTTACAGTCATTTAATTCTTCTTTTGCAAGCTCACGCATCTCTTCATCATTTTCTTCTTCTAAAATTGCAAGACTATCTTCAATTCCTTCTTTTGCTGCTTTGTATTCTTTATACTTTTCTACAATTGGATTTAAGTCTGTCTGCTCTTTCATTAATTTACGAAAACGTTCCTGATCATTAATACAGCTTGGTTCTGCTAATTCATTTAGTATTTCTTCAAAACGAATTAAAATATCTTCTAACTTATCAAACATCTTTTTTCCTCCATATATTTTTAAAGCTTAGCACTTACAACACGGTCGAGTTGTGCCAAATCTTTTTTTACTTTAATCTCACTATATCCTGCTTCTTCTAAAAGTCTGCTGACTGCTTCTCCCTGATTATACCCAATTTCAAAAAAGATTCTTCCTCCTTGATTAAGATGAAAAACGGATTGCTCTATGATTTTTTTATAAAAATAAAGTCCATCTTCCATCCCGTCCAGTGCAATTCTAGGCTCATGTAATCGCACCTCCGGCATAAGACAGTCAACTTCCCTGCTTTCGATATAAGGAGGATTGGAAACAATAATATCAAATGTTTCATTTATTTGAGTAAATAAATCACTTTGAACAAATCTAACCTCACTTTGATTTCGAACTGCATTCTTTTTAGCAACTTTTAATGCTTCACTCGAAATATCTGCTCCAACTCCTACATGCAAATCGACTTCTTTTGACAAACTAATCAAAATACATCCTGAACCTGTACACATATCTAATATCTTCTTGCCGGAAGCATATGGAACTATTTCTTCTACTAAAATTTCTGTATCCTGTCTTGGAATTAATACATGTTCATTCACATAAAACGAATATCCCATAAATTCCTGTTCACCAGTTATATGTTGCAGAGGAATATGACTTTTTCTTTTTTCAATTAATGTAATATATTCTCTTTCTTTTTCTTCTGAAACAGGCTTATTCCTGTCCAGCAAAAAAGATACCCGACTCATATGGAAACAATATTCCATAAGATACCAGGCATCTAATTTTGCATCTTCAATGTAAGCATCTTTTAGCCTTGATTCACCATTTCGAAGTAATTCTTCTATCGTTTTCATTCTCTTTTATTCTCTTCATATATAAAAAACTTATCCAACGCTCTCAAGATTTCATCATCTTCTTCTCCGTCTAAAAGACTATCTCGTTGCAAATCTCGTTCTAAAGATGATGTTTCCAACTCTCTGGCTCTTCTTGCTTCTCTTGCGGATTTTAAATCAACTACTTTTGACTTAGTCTGCTTGCTTTTCTGCAAAGTTTCTTTTGTTTCCTGATTTAAGAACAAACCGTCTAATGTATCTTCCTCATCATTGCTTTTTGTCACAGAAGCCTCTTCGATTGGATTTTTCGAAAGCAGCTTCATTTTTCCACTTCTTTGTCTTTCACCTTCCTGATATGCACGCCAGTCAAATACTGCCTCCACTGATTGGATTGCAACTTCTATCATAGCATCGTCAGGTTCCCTTGTTGTAAGATTCTGAAGCCAAAGTCCCGGTTTACTAAAGAAATTTACAAGAAAAGAATCGCTATTTCCTGCCAGACGAATGAATTCATAAGATACTCCTGCAATTACAGGTACTAATAAAATTCGCGAAACCATTCTCATCCATAAATTATCAAACCGCAAAAAAATGAAGAAAACTACACTTATAAACATAACCAAAAACATAAAACTCGTTCCACAACGTTTGTGCTGTCTTGAACATTCCCTTACATTTTCTATCGTTAGTTCTTTTCCATTTTCAACACAATTGATTGTTTTATGCTCCGCCCCATGATACATAAATACCCGTTTTATATCTTGCATTTGCGATATCATAAGTACATAAGCTATAAACAATGTAATTCGTATTAATCCTTCCACCAATGCCAGAATCTTTATATTGTCAGTTAGCCCGCTGAAAAACTCTGCTGCAAATAACGGAAGAATCATGAAAATTCCAATTGCGATTGCAATTGATGCAATTATTGTCAATGCCATTACAACTGCTTCCGCTTTTTCTTTAAAAAGCTTCCCCATTGTCTTTTCTAACTTGCTTTCTTTTTCTTCTTCCTCTTCTTCATAGAAACTTGCAGAATAAGTCAACGTCTTAGTTCCAATTACCATTGACTCTATAAATGCTATAACACCTCGAATAATCGGAAATCTTGCAATTGGATGTTTCTCTCCTACACTGTGATATTCTTCTATTTTAACTTCAATCTTATGATCTGGTCTTCTTACTGCAACGGCGTACTTATCTTTATTTTTCATCATTACGCCCTCAAGAACAGCCTGTCCCCCTATTCCAGATGACTTCATATACTCACCACTTTCCCGCTCATCAAACTCATATTTTTATTTACCCGAATAACCTCTTTATAATCCATCTATTCTAATTGTAAACTTTCGTATACAAACTATATCTTCAAATTCAAAAATAGGCTGAGATTACGGAATCTCAACCTAGTTTTATACTTATTAGTTGTTTTGAGTAAAACCGTATTTACGGTTGAACTTATCAATTGCACCACGAGCTGCAGCAGCTTTCTGCTGACCTGTGTAGAATGGATGACATTTAGAACAAACTTCTACGTGGATATCTTCCTTTGTTGATCCTGTTACAAACTCATTACCGCAGTTACATGTAACCTTTGCCTGGTAATAATTTGGATGGATTCCTTCTCTCATATTATTCACCTCTTTACAATTTTTATCGGTTTCCAACCGATTTGTGTTTCTACGTTTCTATAAACAGCTTTTTCATTATAACATAGCTTATCCTTTTATGCAAGCCATATTTTATCCTTACAGCGACAAGTACCGCGAACACAAATTTTATACTATAATTAATTTAAAATTTTAACTTTTCGTATCATTTCAATAAATTCTTTATTATTCTTCGTCTTCAAAAACATATTAATAATTTGTTCCAAAGCTTCATCGGAACGCATTCCATTTAATGCTTTGTGCATCAAGTAATTTGCCTCTGTTTCATCCTGTGTAAGCAATAAATCATCTCTTCGTGTACTGGATTTCATTAAATCAATTGCAGGGAAGATTCTTTTTTCCGATAATCCTCTGTCTAATACTAATTCCATGTTACCAGTACCCTTAAACTCTTCAAAAATTACGTCATCCATGCGACTTCCTGTCTCAACCAGTGCAGTTGCCAAAATAGTAAGGCTTCCACCTTCACGCATATTTCTTGCAGCACCAAAAAATTTCTTCGGCATATAAAGAGCCGCTGGATCAAGCCCTCCGGAAAGTGTACGCCCACTTGCCTGTACTGTCAAGTTGTAAGCTCTTGCAAGTCTTGTAATACTATCAAGTAATACAATGACATCTTTTTTATGCTCAACCAATCGTCTTGCACGCTCAATTACCATTTCCGATACTCTTTTGTGATTTTCTGGTAATTCATCAAATGTTGAATAAATAACCTCCACATTTTTGCCTTCAATTGATTCTTTGATATCTGTTACTTCTTCAGGACGTTCATCAATTAACAATATAATTAAATGCATCTCCGGATGATTTTTGGTTATAGCTTTTGCAACTTGCTTCAAAAGAGTAGTTTTGCCGGCTTTTGGAGGAGATACAATCATTCCTCGCTGCCCTTTACCAATTGGTGAAACCAAATCAACCATTCTCATTCCGATCCCCGCACCCGGTGTTTCTAAGTGGATTCTTCTATTTGGAAAAATAGGTGTCATATCTTCAAATTTCTTACGTCTTTGTGCTTCGGATGGATGAAAACCA
Source organism: Velocimicrobium porci (assembly GCF_009696045.1). GTDB lineage: Bacteria > Bacillota > Clostridia > Lachnospirales > Lachnospiraceae > Velocimicrobium > Velocimicrobium porci. The sequence goes on from NZ_VUMT01000010.1 coordinate 28,335, forward strand.
TTTACAGATTTCACATAAAGTAAAGCACTGAACTTTTCATTCTGGTTACGAATTCTAGTATTTCCAATTACAATATCACCAGTTTTCAAATTAAAACGACGAATCTGTGCTGGAGATACATAGACATCATTTTCTCCCGGCAGATAATTATCACAGCGAATAAATCCATAGCCATCTGGTAAAACTTCCAAAATTCCTTCCTTCGTTTCACCGCTATCAAGCTGTTCCATCTCACTTGCTATTCCTCTATTCTCTTTATTTTCTCTGCTTTCCTTACCATATTCTTTTTGGGTTTCTTTTACATTATCTGTATGAGAAGATTCTCTATGATTTGCACTATTCAGATTTGACTTACTTTCTTTGCTCTTTTCTGTCGATTTTGCATTTGTTTTCAAAGTTTGTTTTTTTGATTCTTCGTTTTTTCCTTTTTTCGTTTTCTTATCTGTATCTGTCTCACCCTGCTTCGCTTTCTCTTTTGCTTCAATAGAAACCTTTTTATTTTCTTGGGTTTCTGTCATTACATCTATCAATTCTTGTTTTCTCAACGTAGAAATACTTTTTATCCCCATTTCTTTTGCCAATACTTTTAACTGGGCAAGGGACATTTTCTCTAAATTATTATTCATATTTTCTCCTTTAATACTGGATTTCATAGCAGATATGCCAGAAAAGACTCCGATATGTATCTAAAACTATAGCTAATAATTTCATTATACACATTATTTTATAAAATGCAAATTTTTTCTCTACTACAAAAGACCCAATAATCCTTATCTTGATTTCAGATTTTTATAGTGTTATGATTAACATGTTATTGTAAACCATATTCATATTATATATTGTAATAAGAAACAATAGGAGAAAAAAAATGACCGTAAATGAAAAAGCTTTAGAACTTCACAAGGAATGGAACGGAAAACTTGATACAACACCCAAATGCTCTGTAAAATCCAGAGAAGCTCTTTCTCTTGCCTATACCCCAGGGGTTGCAGAACCTTGCAGGGTTATTGCAAAAGACAAAGAAGCTGCTTACCAATATACAATAAAATCGAATACAGTTGCTGTTGTATCAGATGGCAGTGCTGTTTTAGGTCTTGGCAACATTGGTCCATACGCTGCCATGCCTGTTATGGAAGGCAAAGCAGTATTATTTAAGGAATTTGGCGGAATAAACGCATTTCCAATTTGCCTTGACACCCAAGATACAGAAGAAATCATAAAAACAATCGTTAATATTGCCCCTGCTTTCGGCGGTATCAATTTAGAAGATATTTCCGCACCACGTTGTTTTGAAATTGAAGAACGTTTGAAACAATTATTGGACATCCCTGTATTTCACGATGATCAGCACGGAACTGCAATCGTTGTTCTTGCAGGTGTAATAAATGCTTTAAAAGTAGTAGGAAAGCAAAAAGAAGATTGTAAGGTAGTTGTAAATGGTGCTGGTTCAGCAGGCATTGCAATTACAAAGCTTCTACTTTCTTATGGCTTCCCAAATATTATCATGTGCGATAAATCAGGTATTCTGTCTAAGAATTCATCTGATTTAAATTGGAAGCAAAAAGAAATGATGGAAGTCACTAATCGTTCAAATGTAACAGGAACATTAGCAGAGGCTTTAAAAGGAGCTGATATCTTTATTGGTGTTTCTGCTCCTAACATCGTAACAAAAGAAATGGTTGCTTCTATGAATCAAGATGCTATCCTATTTGCAATGGCGAATCCTGTGCCTGAAATTATGCCAGATGAGGCACTTTTGGCAGGTGCCAAAGTAGTCGGAACCGGACGTTCTGATTTCCCTAACCAAGTCAATAACGTTGTGGCATTTCCCGGTATATTCAAAGGAGCTTTAGAGGGACGTGCAAGTCAAATCACAGAAGAAATGAAGCTTGCAGCCGCTCTTGCAATTGCAGGACTTGTAAAAGAAGAAGATTTAAGCCCTACAAACATCATGCCAGAGGCTTTTGACCCACAAGTTGCCAAAGTTGTAAGTGAAGCAGTAAAGGCACATATCCCATGTTAGAACGAAAAACATGGGGCGAAAAGCGATATTACTCCCTTGACTACTACTTAAAACAAATCTTTGGCGAAAAGGTATACAAAGTAGCTTTGAATGGTGGCATGACCTGTCCAAACCGGGATGGGAAGTTAGATACACGTGGCTGTATTTTTTGTAGTTCCGGAGGCTCAGGCGACTTTGCCGCTCCAATATGCAAAAATGTAACCGAACAAATTAATCTTGCAATCGACGGAATTAAAAAAGCGAAATCCGTGGGTAACAAATTTATTGCATATTTTCAGGCTTATACAAACACTTACGCCCCAATTGACCATTTAGAGCGTATTTTTACAGAGGCAATTAACCACCCTTCCATTGTTGCCTTATCAATTGGAACAAGACCGGACTGTCTGGGGAATGACATTCTTGACCTTTTAGAACGCCTCAACAAGATAAAACCCGTCTGGATTGAATTAGGTCTTCAGACTTGTCATGATGAAACTGCCCGTTTCATACGAAGAGGTTACCCACTAAGCGTATTTGACCAGGCAGTCGCACAACTGACAAAAAGAAATATAGACATCATCGTTCATATCATCATAGGTCTTCCCAACGAAACAAAAGAAATGCTCTTAGAAACAATTGCCCACGTCGCTTCCCTTCCTATACAAGGAATAAAGCTTCAGCTTCTTCATGTCTTAAAAGGAACAGACTTAGCGGATTATTTAGGGACATTTCCTATTCTAACTATGGAGCAATATATCGACTGGGTAATTTCGTGCCTCGAACATCTGCCACCGGACATCGTAATTCACCGACTTACCGGCGATGGACCAAAAAAACTATTATTAGAGCCACAATGGAGCTCCCACAAAAAAATGGTAATGAATCAAATCAATCGCGAATTAAAACTTAGGGATACCTGGCAGGGACGTCTTATCTAGTCCTGCCGGCATTAAATAATTAAGGAGTTGATCAGATATGGAATCAAATGCTATGACCTTATATAAGTTAATTATTCTATTTATTTTAGATAAAGTTGACTTTCCTTTGACCAATGCTCAGATATCCAATCTGATTTTGGAGAAGGAGTATACAAACTACTTTACAATTCAACAGGCAATCAATGAATTGGAAAGTTCCGAGTTAATTAAAGGGGACACAATTAGAAACAGTTCCTATTTCCAAATCACAGACGCAGGACACGAAACATTAAGCTTTTTCAATAAAGAAATTTCAGATGCCATCAAAGAAGAAATTCTTGACTATTTGAAGGAGAATAAATATGAATTGCGTGAAGAAGTTTCTACGGTTGCTGACTATTATGAGGCAAAAAAAGGCGAATATATCGCACATTGCTACGTAAAAGAAATGGATAGCAAAGTAATTGAAATCAGCCTAAGTGTTCCTACCGAAGAAGAGGCAATCGAAATCTGTAATCATTGGAGAGATAAAAGTCAAAAGATTTATGCGTTTGCTATGAAAGAATTGATGCTTTAGGTAAGGACGGAACTATCTTTCGAAACACGGGAAGAACGGAGCATTTCCCCATCGCTCCGTTCTTCCCGTTATTCTAAATTAGTTTTCTCCTTTTATGAATTCCAAATATAAAAAAGCAAAAAATTTACAAGTACAATCCTATTTTTCACTCTGATAAAACTCCATCATATCTTCAATATACTCCCATATCTCATCCCGACCACTTTTATTCAAAGCAGAAAATGGAATAATAGGCGTACCTTCGATGCAATTTAATTTTTTTCGAATCATCGTTGTATGCTTAAGCAATTGTCCTTTGCTGATTTTATCTGATTTTGTTGCAATAATAATTGGATTATAACCATAATTTACACTCCAATTATACATATCTACATCATTTTGTCCCGGCTCATGGCGAATATCTACTAAAAGGAATAAAATGCGAAGCTGTTTTGTTTTCTTCAGATAATTTTCTATCATCTTTCCCCATTTGACTTTCATTTCTTTTGAGATTTTGGCATAACCATACCCCGGAAGATCTACAAAATACAATGCATCATTGATATTATAAAAATTAATTGTCTGTGTCTTTCCAGGCTGTTGTGATGTTCTTGCATATGATTTTCGATTCATAAGTGCATTGATTAGGGAAGATTTTCCTACATTAGATTTTCCCGCAAAGGCTACCTCCATTTTGTCATTTTCAGGAAGTTTGCTTGTAATTCCACATACCGTTTCCAGATTCACCTTTGTTACGTTCATATTTTTTCCTTTCTAACACACTTTAACACAATGCGTATTCTAATACTTGTTCCATTTGTTCTACATACTGAATTTCAAGTCCTGATTTAATTTCAGCTTCTATTTCTTCAATATCTTTTTCGTTTTTCTTTGGAACTAATACGGTTTTTATTTTCGCTGCTTTGGCAGCTAATATTTTTTCTTTTAAACCTCCAACCGGAAGAACCCTTCCTCTTAATGTAATCTCTCCTGTCATCGCAACATCTCTTCGCACTTTCTTGTTTGTTATCGCTGATAACATTGCTGTTGCCATTGTTATTCCCGCTGATGGTCCATCCTTTGGTACAGCACCTTCCGGAATATGGATATGAATATCATGCTCTGCAAAGAATTCTTTATCAATCCCTTTTTGCTCACTAACAGAACGTATGTAACTGATTCCTGCCATCGCTGATTCTTTCATCACGTCACCTAATTGTCCTGTCAACTTGAATTCACCTTTTCCCGGCATGACATTTACTTCAATTTCTAACGTATCACCACCAACGCTCGTCCATGCTAATCCTCTTACAATACCTATTTCATCTTGTTCGTTTAATTCGGTATAGGTGTATTTTACCTTTCCAAGATATTGCTCCAGATTTTTAGTTGTAACTTTGACCTGTTTTGGCTGAACCGATTTGCCTGCACGCTTTGTCTGTTTCTCCAACAGTTCTCTCGCGGATTTTCTGCATATTTCTCCAAGTCTTCGCTCTAACGTGCGGACTCCTGCTTCTCTTGTATATCCATGAATAATCTGTTCTAAAGCGCGATCGGAAATGGAAAGGTCTGTTTCCTTCAGACCATTTTTTTGTTTTGTTTTTGGAATTAAATGCTCTTTCGCTATATGATATTTTTCATTTTCTGTATAGCTGCTTACTTCTATTATTTCCATACGGTCTAACAATGGTCTTGGGATTGTCTGGGTTGAATTAGCTGTGGCAATAAATAATACTTCTGATAAATCCATTGGAAGTTCCACATAATGGTCTACAAAATGACTATTTTGTTCACTATCTAATACCTCTAACAGAGCGGAGGAAGTATCTCCCTTATAGTCGCTGCTGACTTTATCAATTTCATCTAATAAAATCAGTGGATTTTTTACCCCTGCCTGTCGCAGTCCGGTCACAAGACGTCCCGGCATTGCTCCCACATAGGTTTTTCGATGCCCACGAATTTCTGCCTCATCTCTAATACCTCCAAGGCAAATTCTTACGTATTTTTTGTTTAATGCTCTTGCCACAGAACGGGCAATTGATGTTTTTCCTGTTCCCGGAGGTCCTACCAGGCAAATAATTGGACTTTCTCCCTTTGAAGTTAACGCCCTGACTGCTAAAAATTCCAGCACTCTCTCTTTTACCTTTTTCAAGCCATAATGGTCTTCATTTAAAACATCTTCGGCATGCTTAATGTCATTACTGTCTTTACTTTTTTTGTCCCATGGAAGAGAAAGTAATGTTTCGATATATCCTCTGCTTACTGCACTTTCGGCAGAACTTGAAGAGATAGTACGAAAACGTGCGATTTCTTCTTTTATTTTATCTTTTATTGCTTTTGATGCTTTTAACTTATTTAAGGCTTCCATATACTTGTCCGCCTCACTTACTACATCGCTTTCTCCTAATTCCTGACGAATTACTTTCAATTGTTCCCGAAGCAAGTATTCTTTTTGGTTTTTATCAACTTCTTCTTTTACCTTTGCCTGGAATTCCTTTTTTATTCGAATTACCTCAATTTCCTTTGTTAATATGGTAGCAAGACAATTAAAACGGTCTTCCAGATTCAATTCATTTAATACTGCCTGTTTATCTTCTAAACTTATTGCTATATTCCCGGCTATCTCATCAATCATCTTGTCCACATTTTTTATATCCGCTATTTTTCTTAAAAATGCAATCGAAGATTTTCCGTTTGCAGCAGCATAAATGTTCATCAATTCTTTTAACTGCCGAAGCATTGCTTCTTCTTCGATTAAACTAAGATGCTCTCTATCTGTATCTTCCTGCACTTCAACAACTGCTTTTAAATAATGTGGTTCATCTAGCATTTCTTCTAATGTTGCCCGCTCAATTCCCGTTACCATTACCCTCATCTGTTCTTCCGGTAATCGTACTAATTGTTTCACGATACAAATTGTTCCCACATCATATAAGTCTTCCCGACTTGGTAATTCCACCATATCATCCTGCTGGGCAACAATAAATACTGTCTGGTCGGAAAGTAAAGCTTCTTCTATTGCCGCAACTGTTATCTTTCTTCCTACATCAAAATGAATCATCATTCCCGGAAGGACATTCATTCCTCTTAATGCAATAACAGGCATTATGCGTGTATTTTTGCTCATCTCTTTAGCTTCCTTTCTTTAAAGGTTTTTACACCATTTACAAATAGAACACTATACCGAACGAAGCAGTATAGTGTTCCCTCTATTAAGCTATTTCATTATCATTACTTTTTCTTGAAGATTTCTTACCTATTGCTTTTTTAGGCTTATCTTCAATTGAATAGATTAGTTCCGGTTCATCCAGTCCCTTTGCGGCATCACCTGTAATCACGCAACGGGTAACTCCGTTTTCAGAAGGAATCTTGTACATAGAATCCATCATAACGGATTCCATAATTGCTCTCAAGCCTCTGGCTCCTGTCTTACGCTCAAACGAACGATGTGCAATCTCTCTAATCGCCTCATCTGTAAATTCTAAGTCGACACCATCTAATTCAAATAGCTTCTTATATTGTTTTGTAATTGCATTTTTTGGCTCTGTTAAAATTCGAACCAATGCATCTTCATCTAATAAGTCTAATCCAACGCTGACCGGAACACGTCCGACAAACTCTGGAATTAAACCATATTTTACAAAATCTTGTGGTAATACTTTTTTAAATAACTCACCAACATTTTCTTCTGTCTTGTCTGCAATCTTTGCATTAAATCCAATTGATTTTTCTCCAATACGAGATTCTATAATCTTCTCTAATCCATCGAATGCACCGCCACAAATAAATAAAATGTTTGTCGTATCAATCTGTATAAATTCCTGATGTGGATGCTTTCTGCCTCCTTGTGGTGGAACACTTGCAATCGTTCCCTCCAAGATTTTTAAGAGTGCCTGCTGTACACCTTCACCAGACACATCTCTGGTAATTGATGTATTCTCAGACTTTCTCGTAATCTTGTCAATCTCATCAATATAAATAATACCATGCTCAGCACGCTCAACATCATAGTCGGCAGCCTGAATTATTTTAAGTAAAATATTTTCAACATCTTCACCAACATAACCTGCTTCTGTCAATGCAGTCGCATCTGCAATCGCAAATGGTACATTCAAAAGCTTTGCTAATGTCTGCGCTAAAAACGTCTTACCAGAACCGGTTGGTCCTACCATAATGATATTACTTTTTTGAATCTCGACATCAAGGTCTTTTTCTGCCATAACACGTTTGTAATGATTATAGACAGCAACTGCTAATGCCATTTTTGCTTCATCCTGACCAATTACATATTGATCCAGAAATTCTTTGATTTCAATTGGTTTTAAAAGATTAATTCCCTCTTCTACTTCACTGGCATCCTCAAATTCCTCATCTATAATCTCGGAACAAATCTCGATACATTCATCACAAATATATACATTAGGTCCTGCAATCAACTTACGAACCTGATCTTGTGTTTTATTACAGAACGAGCATCTTAACTGCTTTCTTTCATCTCCTCGATTTGCCATTCTTTTTTCTCCTAATCTATCAAACTGATTGTCGCCAAGGATTAAGCATGCTTTGTAATAATGCTGTCAATAAGACCATAATCAAGTGCCTCTTTGGCAGTCATATAATTATCTCTTTCTGTATCGATTTCAATAACATCCAATGGCTTTCCTGTATTTGCTGCAAGAATTTCATTTAATTTTTTCTTTGTCTTTAAAATATTGTCTGCAACAATCTTAATATCAGTAGCCTGACCTTTTGCCCCACCAGATGGCTGGTGAATCATTACTTCGGCATTTGGAAGAGCAAATCTCTTTCCTTTTGCTCCACCGGCTAAAAGAAATGCTCCCATGCTGGCTGCCATTCCGATACATGTAGTGGAAACGTCACATTTGATATAGTTCATTGTATCATAAATCGCCATACCTGCGGTAACAGAACCACCCGGGCTGTTGATATATAAGTTAATATCTTTTCCAGGGTCCTCAGACTCTAAAAATAATAGCTGTGCTACAATTACACTTGCAGATACATCGGTTACTTCTTCACCTAAAAATATGATTCTATCTTTTAATAGTCTTGAATAGATATCGTAGGATCTTTCACCCCTGCTCGTCTGTTCAATGACATAAGGTACTAAACTCATATAATTCCCTCCAGTCTTTTCAAACTCTGCTAATATGTTTAACGATTATGCTTCAACTGCTGAATCTACAATTAAGTCTACTGCTTTTTGAACAGCCATGTCAAGAGCAATTTGTTCTCTTTCATTGTCACCAAGAAGTCCTTTTAGTTTTTCAACTTCCATCTTGTACATAGCAGCCATATCTTCGATTTCTTTTTCGATATCTTCTTCTGTTGCTTCAATATTTTCAGCTTTTACGATTTCTTCAAGAACTAATCTTGTCTGAATCCGTTGTAATGCCTGAGGACGAAGTGTTTCTAAGAATTTCTTTGCATCTAATCCTGTAAACTGGAAGTACTGTTCAATTGATAATCCCTGAGATTGAACTCTTTGTGCAAATTCATCTGCCATTTGTCTTACTTGGGATTCTACCATTGGATCTGGTATTTCCATTGTAGCATTCTCAACTGCTTTTAATACAACAGCTTCTTCTTTTGCTTTCTTTGCTTCCTCAGCTTTTCTTTCTTCTAAATGTTTCTGTACATCTTCTTTATATTCTTTTAATGTTTCAAATTCAGAAACGTCTTGTGCAAAATCATCATCTAATTCCGGTAATTCTTTCACTTTGATTTCTTTAATTTTTACTTTAAATGTTGCTGGCTTTCCTGCAAGTTCTTTTGCATGATATTCTTCTGGGAAAGTAACATTTACTTCTACATCTTCATCTAAATTCTTTCCAATTAATTGTTCTTCGAATGTATCAATGAAAGAGTGAGAACCAATTGTTAATGGATAATCTTCACCTTTTCCGCCTTCGAATGCAACACCATCAACAAATCCTTCAAAATCAATTACTGTTAAGTCACCATCTTGAATTGGACGGTCATCTACTGTAATTGTTCTGGAATTTTGTTCTCTTACACGGTCTAGTTCCTTTGTTACATCTTCTTCTGTTACTTTGGCATCTTGTTTTTCAACTTCTAAACCTTTGTAATCGCCAAGTGTTACTTCCGGACGAACTGCAACTGTAGCTGTAAAAATAAAAGATTTTCCTTTTTCAATTTGTACTACATCAATTTCTGGCTGAGATACAATTTCTAATTCACATTCATCAGCTGCTTTTTCATAAGCACCTGGGATAATTGAATTAGCAGCATCTTCATAAAAGATTCCTGCACCATACATTTTTTCAATCATTGCACGAGGTGCTTTTCCTTTACGGAATCCCTGAATATTGATTTTACCTTTATTTTTATGATAAGCTTTATCCATTGCTGCTTCAAATTCTTCTGCACTTACTTCTATTGTAAGCTTTGCCATATTCTTTTCTAAATTTTCTACCTGTAAACTCATTCTAAAATTTCCTCCTTAAACTTGTATCTATAGTTGTTTCCGACTATCCGTACATTCGCTATACAGTATAGCACGAGTTATCCTAAATTTCCATAAATATTTGCCTGTATTGCTCTATTTTATTACATATCCCTGCTTTTCTAATGCAGTTACAATACAATCAACACATTCTTCACATAAATCATGTGACTTCGCTTCTACCATAACACGTAAAACCGGTTCTGTTCCACTCTCTCGCAATAGGACTCTTCCATCTTCGCCTAATTTTTCCGTAACAGCTTCCACTGCTTTCTTTACTTCTTCATCGCTAGTCGCTGCACGTTTATCTGCAACTCTTACATTTTTCAATAACTGAGGATAGATTGTAATGTCCTTTATTAAATTCGATAACTTTGTTTTCTTTTCTAACATTACCTCCATTAACATAAGAGAAGTTAAAACACCATCACCTGTTGTAGCATATTTTCGGAAAATAATATGTCCGGACTGTTCTCCACCCAGCTCATGACCATTCTGAATCATATTTTCAAATACATATTTATCACCTACTGTTGTCTTCTCATAAGAAATTCCGGCTTCATCAAATGCCTTATATAATCCTAAATTGGACATAATTGTTGTGACAACTGTATTATTAGCCAGGTTACCTCTTTCTTTCATATACACACCACAAATATAAAGGATTAAGTCACCATCAATAATATTTCCCTTATCATCAATTGCTAAACAACGGTCTGCATCTCCGTCATATGCAAATCCAACATCAAGACCATTTTCTTTTACAAATTTTTGCAACACTTCAATATGTGTAGAACCACAATCTTTATTGATGTTCGTTCCATCCGGCTCATTATGAATTACATACGTTCTTGCACCTAATGCATCAAATACTCCCTTTGCAACAGAAGAGGCTGAACCATTTGCACAATCCAAGCCTACTTTGACATCTTTAAAGGAACGGGTTGCTAAAGACATAAGATATCCTATGTATCTGTGACGACCAACCGAATGGTCAATGACACATCCTATCTTTTCTTTTGTCGCATATGGTAATGTATCTTCTTCACTATCAATATAGTTCTCTATTAAGTTCTCTATTTCCGCTTCTAGCTTTTGTCCATTACCATTTAATATTTTGATTCCATTATCATAATATGGATTATGGCTTGCAGAAATCATTACACCACAATCAAAATCTTCACTACGTATTACATAGGAAACACTTGGTGTTGTAGTTACATGTAAAAGGTACACATCGGCACCACTTGCTGTCAATCCCGCTGATAATGCATCTTCAAACATATAGCTGGAACGTCTGGTGTCTTTTCCTATGACAACTCTTGCTTTATGGTCTTTTCCATAGTAATGTCCTAAAAATCTTCCTATTTTGTATGCGTGTACTACATTCAACCCAACATTAGCTTCCCCACGGAAACCATCTGTACCAAAATATTTACCCATTTTTTCTGCTCCTTTATTTAGGTTTCTACTGACAAAAAAAAATGTCTCAGCTTTCATAGTATCATACTTTTATGAGAAATTCAACTATTTCGTTCCTTCTGTTTACGCAGTTTTATCCAAAAATATTTGATTTTCCCATATATTGTGACAAACCGTTTTATAAAAATCCCCAAATTGTAATAAGTCTCCACCCGGCTATTCTCCCAAAGAAGAACAGTCGGGCAAAGACCCCTTTTCCATAATAATCCTATTTCATAAAGGACTTTCATCTTTATTTACGATTGTTAATATAGGATCCCATAAACTCCTGTCTGATTTACATCTACTATCAGCATTCCCGTAGCGGAATCATAGTAAGATCCGGTCACCTTTTTTATTTTTCCTTTCTCGGTTATATACACACCACATACCTTATCTTTTTCCTCGTTATCCCTTAATGTATATGGTATCGATACAGATACAGTACCTTTTTCAAATTTCTTAACAGATTGTCCCTTCTTATTTGTGATGTCTATTTTGAAAACAAAATGCTTATTTACAACTTTAGATGTTGTCTCAGAAAGCATCGATGCAGGTATTTTTTCTATTTTAGTCACCGCTGTGGCACCTTCAACTTTTTCTATCTTTTTGAACACTTTCGGACTAATAGAAACTTGAATCCCATCCATTTCCATTTTTACTTCTTTTATATTGGAATTCAATAATTTTTTCTGGGCAGCTTCCGACCATTTAATAGAAAAAATATCTGCTTTACCAGCAGTTGTTACCTTAAATACAAGGGTAGTACTTTTTCCATTTTCAGAACAGCTATCTATTGCTTTTTGCACGCTCCCCTTTGTCACCGATACAGTAGCGGATTTATTTTTATCCATTTTTCCTTTTAAGACAACCATTGTCTTCTCTGTAGGATTTTCTTTGGAAACCGGAGCTTTTTCCTGATCTGAAATTGAACCTGACTCTGCATCCATGCCTGAGCCTGAACTTCCACCTGAGTCTGAACTTCCGCCTGAGCCTGAACTTCCACCTGAGCCTGAACTTCCGCCTGAGCCTGAACTTCCACCTGAGCCTGAACTTCCACCTGAGCCTTCATCTGACCCCGGAGATGGTTGAGGTTTTGGCGTTCCGCCTGAATCCGGTAAATTTATCTTTTCAAAAACAGCCGTAAGAACTCTATCTCCTGCAACTGTTATCTTATAGCAGTCATCTGTACTAATCTTTTCACCATTTTCCATCCAACAAACAAACTTATGACCTTCCTTAGCTTTTGCAATGACAACTACAGAAGAATTCTTTTTATAAACCCCGTCTCCTGTTACCGTCCCTCCGCTACTTTCTTTCGCAATCAAAGTGATTTTATGCTGCTTTTCCTCTGTATCATCCCCTTCTTCGATATCATTATTTTCCTTATAAGAATCAGGCGTCCAATGATTTCTTGCATCCTTATTTACTGTCTCATCCCTCCGTAATCCTTTTGTTTTCGTCTTTCCACCACCCGTACGTATATTTCTACCTTTCAGCACATTTGAATTGTCGAACATTCCACCGGAAGAAATATCCAAAACAAAATAGTCAGACTCCCCTGATAATTCATGATACATCTCTAATTTACTTACAGCTAATCCGCTGCTAGCCAAAAGTGATCCTGTAGGATGCCAGTTTATGTCCTCTGTTTCGACATCAATCAGCTTCATAAAATCTATTGTAAAATCATAAGCATCGTATGCAAACTTCTCCTGAAAATCCTCAATGCTTGTATACTTTTGATTTGTTTGTCTGCAAATAGCCTGACTGAGAGAATATCCATCCTCCACGTCCAGCACAATTGCATCTAATCCCTTTATAATGTTATCACTTGTAATACTGGCGGTTTCACCACCTGCAATATGCCCCAAATAAAGTACCGCAATATACCCCTGTGCATATTGCTCATACCCGAGGTAGTAAAATTCACTCAGCCATTGTTTGATTTTCTCCTCTCTGGGCTCTCGGAAATACAAATCATTAGTCAGCTTTCCACACCACTCAAGCCCACCACCTACGGTTTGGGCTATCCCCTCATAAAACCAACCTGGGAATCTGTCTACGGTTTCATTATATGTATTGGTCCAGTATCCGTCTCCGAGCATCCCGGTGGTAGTGACATCAAACATAACCGCATGCATCATCTCATGGGCAATGGATCCATACAATTCCCCATATTTGGCATCTGCATCTACTTTTCCTTCCTTGGTTGCCGTTAATGTTGCCATATTAATGCTAAGCTTATATTCTATGCCGTTGGAAGTAACCAATGCTAAGGCCGCCCCTTTCACATCGCGATTATAAAACTCTAATCCAATCTTCATGCCTTCCACAGTAGGCTTTGCAAATGAAAACTTCTCTGTTATTCCACTCAAAATCCTCGGAACATACTCCTTTTGCAAATCTAGGGCAAATTCTTTTAACGCCTCTGGGGTAAATTTCCCATTACTTTCAGATGCCCACTTCTTATAAAGCTCATCATTTAGAATGTCCTCTTCCTGCACATTGGCAATATCTGGATTGCCACCTTCCAAATTGTCTGCATTTGCTGTAACCGGTGTTATTACCAAAACCGTGCTCAGACAAAACAGAGCAAATAAAACCTGTTTTATTCTTCTCATAACCCTCTTTACCATCCTTTCCAGACGCTCTTTTTTTGTCCAGTTGCAAACTAAAAATCATTATTAAACTAATAAGTTTTAAAAAATAGTATAATTGGAACAATTATACCTTAAACTCTTTAAAAAGTCAATTTTTTATTTAAGGTGGTTCCTACCATAATTCCAACCAAAACAAAAGCAGTGCATACCGTCAGCTTTTTTACTGACAGTAATACACTGCTTCATCGTATTAAGTAATATTTTTTTACTCGTTATAAATGACGCTATCTTTCTCTCAAAATAAACTTTCCAACCAACTCACTCATAGATATTGCCTGTGCAGCTAACTCTTCACTCGTTGCAGATGACTCTTCTGCTGTTGCGGAATTGGACTGAATTACCTCTGAAATCTGATTTACACCAAGTTCTGCCTGCTCCATGGCGTTTGCCTGTTTTTCAGAAATTTCACTCAATTGTTTCGAAGAATCAGCAATTGATTTGATACCTTCCACAACTTCTTCAATTGAAGTTGCCGCACGCTCCGCTGCTTTATTTCCTTCTGCAATTTCCTGAAGTGAACCTTCTATTAACTCTCTGGTATCAATAGCAGATTGTGCACTTTGCTCAGCAAGCTTACGAATCTGATCCGCTACAACGGCAAAGCCTTTTCCTGCCTCACCTGCTCTTGCCGCTTCAATTGCTGCATTTAAAGACAAAAGATTCGTTTGACTTGCAATATCTTCAATTTCAGAAATAATATTTTCAATCTTTTGCGAAGCATCATTAATTCGATCCATCGCCGTTACCATTGCTTTCATTTCTCCACGACTATTATCTGCCTCTTCCGCATATTTTTTCGCCTGTTCGTAAGATTTTTCTACATGTTCTGCTGTTTCGTGAACTGCATTTGTTATATTGGCAATCGTTGCCTGAAGTTCTTCTACAGAGGCTGCCTGATCTGTTGCGCCCTCTGCCAATGCCTGTGCTGCCTCTGCCATATTATTAGATCCTGCCGATACCTGACTGGAAGCATCGTTAATTTGATGCAATGTTTCACTCATCTGGCGGTTCATTTTTCTCATTGCCTCTTTTAATATTCCAAACTCACCAACATATTTTTCTTCAATTTTTGTATTGACTGAATAATCGCCTTCAGCCATTGCTCCTAATAATTCACCTGCATCTTTTATAATTGCTGACAAATCAATTGCCATCTGTCTTGCTTCTTTTGCCATATCCGCAACTTCATCATCTGTAGTTACTTTTGGAAAAGGTGTAGTTAAATCACCCTGGGCAAATTCTTTTAACCGTGCTGACAATTCTCCCAATGGATTGGCAATGCCCTCTGCAATCGAGTCACCTAATTTAGTAGAAATAACTACTGCAATTGCGATAATAATGATAATTAAAATAAGTAATATGATTCTTAATATTCCTAATGAATGACTTAATTCATTTCCTTTATCAACTTTTAATTCAAGTAACTTTTCCATGTTTTCATAAAGTTCATCATACATAGGAGAAAGTTCTTCCATTGCTATCTTCTGAGCCTGACGACTTTTCTCTTTGTCATTTGTGACACCTGCTGAAATAACTTCATCATCTTTTTTCCAATATTCATCTAATTCGGATGCAACATTATTATATGCTTCCTCCACTTCTTTTGATACTAATGTTTTCTTAATTGCCTCAAAGTACTCTTCAAATTTTTCCTTTTTCGCATCATGTGTCTGCAAAACTTCCTGAATCGCATCAGCATCATCATATCCAATAACCGCACGTGTTGCACTTCTGGTATCTGCAAAAGTTACCATTGCTTTTCCGATATCCCCTTGTGCGAAACCATAGTTTTGTAGTGCATATGCATATCTGCTAGATATAATTATCATTGCAATACAGCCAACCACTGCTGCTACACTCGCAATTGCCGACACCATAATAAAGCCAGTAGTCAATCTCTTTTTTATTCTCATCTTCTTAAAATTAATCATTGCTCTACGCTTCCTTTCTTTTTACTTACACCCAAGATACCTTTTCCAGTCCACATTAACTTCATAAAACTAATCTTTTCCCACAATAATTTCAGAGAATCCATTAAACCAATTCGCAATGCAGCAAGTAATAAAATCTAATTTAGCACAAATAGTTGTTTGCTATATAGATAATTTCTTTTTTCAATCCTCCTTTTTCTTTTTGTGTAGTTTTATTATTACTATCATAGTTATATATTTTCATTTTACCTTTCTTGATTTCTAAAGTCAATCCCACAAATAAATATTTACAGTTAATACTGTTTTATTTTATCATTTATTACTTCAAAAATATATTTTTTCGTTGTTTTCTTCCTATTCTTCATTTTTACATCAATATAACTTTCTTTTTAACAATATTTTTATGTTTTATATATAATTCTATGAAATTAATTTTTTACATGCAAAAAACCAGAAAGAGCTTTACTTTCTCCTTCTGGCTTTTTAACGTCTTATTAATAAATTAGTTTGTTCCAGATTGTCCGGACATAGATTCTTCCTGACGTTTAATCATCTGACGAACCATTTCTCCACCTACAGAACCTGTCTGTTTACTTGTTAAATCTCCATTATAACCTTGTTTTAATGGTACACCAATTTCAGATGCTACTTCCATTTTGAAACGATCCATTGCTTCTTTTGCTTGTGGTACTTCCATTCTATTGGATCCGCTGTTGTTACTTGCCATAATTCTTTACCTCCGTAAACATATTGTTTATTGTATTTGATAAGAAATAAAAGTTATTACTGTCATTGCTTTT
The DNA here is from genome assembly GCF_009696045.1 of Velocimicrobium porci. Lineage (GTDB taxonomy): Bacteria > Bacillota > Clostridia > Lachnospirales > Lachnospiraceae > Velocimicrobium > Velocimicrobium porci. Next base: position 45,155 of record NZ_VUMT01000010.1, read on the forward strand.
CACCTCTGTTGCCTGACAGCGAATTGTTTTTATTGCTTATCTTGGTATTATTATGTTCCGGTTCCATTATTTTATGTTGGTAATTTTTGCAAATATATAGCACTAACAACAGCTCTCTATCTTCTACTTTCTACCCCATCTTATCTACCTTATCTTCTCGTTTGCTATTTAAACGGTATCAATAATCTTTCATCAATAAATTTTCGAAACGCAATCAAATATTGCTCTTGATTTTCTACACTCATATTTCTAATATGCTCATCAACTTCACTTACTTTTAAGCACTCTTTCTCCCCTATTAGTTCCAAAAATTTTAATATGTAATCATCTACCTCCAGCTTTGCCAAATCATCAGGCATGGATACTACATACTTTTTGTTCTCCATTTCTATTACCTTTATCGGCTTCGCTACTAGATAACTTTCCATCCTCACCCACTCCTTTTTCTTTTTTTAACATTACCAACAAATTGTTCTGTATAAGCTTTTTCTATAATACAATATAGGGTAAGTAAAAACCATGACGTTTTTGGAGAATATAAAAATATAGCATGTCAATGTTCTCCAAAAACGTCATGGTTTTTTTATTTATTCTTAACTATAATGACCCGTAGATTAGATTACTTGGAGGTATAAACATGAAAAATTTTAGAAATGATTTTGTTAAAATTACTGCTGTGTTATTACTAATTAGTATCATTGGAATCACAGCATTTAATCACATTAATGTAGCACATTGTGATATTCAAGTATGTAGCATTCTTAAAGAATCTCTTGAATCATATTAATACCAAATTTCATCAGAATTATATTTTTGTTCAAAATATTTTTTGATAGTTTCTTTATCATCAATATTTTGCATTAAATCGCTTAAATAAAAAGCTTGTCGAAAATACTTTATGCACCTTTCCTTATCACTGGCATGTTCTAATGAACATGCTTTATTAGTTAAAAAAGCTCCCAATCTGTTTCCTCTTCCACACTTCAGGTCTAATTTAATGCCTTTATCACAAATTTCAATCGCACTATTAATTTCTTGTTCTTCTTCTAAATAAGCCGATAAATTAATCATTACCAAAGCACACATACTATAATGATACATAACATCTATCTTACTATTTTCATAGCTTTTTAATACATCTTTTAATATTTGTATAGCTTTCTTACGATTTCCTAAATTTTTATAAATAACCGCAATTTGATTCAAAATAACCGTTTCTTGCCTTGACAATGTACGATAAATTCCATTTTCATAGTCCTCAAACGTATATGATAATGCCTCTAAAATTTTTTCTAAAGCTTCTTGCCGAGATATTTTCCCTAAAATATGATTTAGCACAACTTCTGTTGACAAAATAAATTGCTTATTTTCAACAATGGAACAATCCATCTTCTCTCTTAATGAATTAAAAATATTGTATGCCTCTTCATACTGATGCCTAGCTATATGTTTACTAAGATTTCTCTTTTGTTCATAAACTTCAAATTCGTTTGCACTAATATAGCTACTATAAATGCTTTTTTCTATTCCCAATTTATTCATTATTGCATTAAAGTTTCTACGACTAGGCGCTCTTTTTCCAGACTCAATTCTTGATAAAGTTTCCGGGCTACAAATACTTTCACTCAATTGTTCTTGTGTCTTCCCACTATTTATTCTTTCATATCTTATAATTTCATTGCATAAAAACAATTCTGATTGAGTATTAACTAACAAAATGCTACTTTTTCTTTCATTCATTACCATTCCATACTCACTATAAACTTCCAAAAGATTTTCTCTTTGTCTTTCAATTTTATTTGCCAGTTTCAACTTCCCTTGTTTTTTTAGAACCATAGAATATATATTCATTAATTCCTCTAAGTAATTAATAACCCCATTTTTTGTCAGTAAATCAATTGCCTTCTCACATATTTTAACCGTTTCTTCATAACGCTCATTTTTCCAAAGTAAATTTGCGAGCAAGTACGCACATCTAGGATAAACTTTAACTTTCTCTTCTTCATCTGAATACTTTGTTTCCAAATAAATATATAGTTTTATTAATAGCTTAATTGCCTTTTTCTCACATCCAATTTTAGAATAGTTTTGTGCTAAGATTAATAGTATCTGAACTTCTTCAATTCCTAATAAGAAGTTAATTTTATCTTCTTCTTCCCAGTTTGGCATAGTCATTTCTGCTGCCTGTTTTAACAGATAAATACTTTTCCCCACGTTATGCTCCATCTCATCTGCTAAAACAGCTTCTATCTTATATACATATTGGCGTTGTAAGATATCTTTACATTCTTTTCGCTTTTTATAATCTTCTAATTTATTTTTTGCCTTCTCAAAATCATATTTTATAATGTCACGCTCAATTGCTCTTCGTTGACAAAAAAGCATATATTCTTTTTCTGATAGTATGGTTTCCAATTTATCTGGTGATTTTCCCAGTCTTTGAAGAAGGGCATCTAACAAAAGTTTATCGGGAATCCGCTCTCCTAATTCAATTCTTGATAACGTTCTATTTGTACAAAGTCCTCTACACAAATCTTTTTGAGATATATGCATTCTCTTTCTAAGTGTTAAGATGATGCTCCCTACATTATCTTTATTCATTCTTCCTAACCTCTCTCTAACTAACTAGAATTTTTCTGTCGTATTTCATAAGCACCCAACAGATTCGCATCAATAACAAATTAACACCTTAAGATAGTATCTTTCTATAATTATATCATTTCTACATTCTTTTTCAAGAAATCTTAATAATACTTCACGAAAACATTATTTCCTTTTATTTATATATTTGTTTTCATGCTTTTCTTCTAAAAAATTCTTTTTCCACATATGTATAAAGTAATCATTTATAAATTGGATGAATCTTATGCTCAATTTCTTTCGTTCGCTTAATTCCATTTTATGGGGAATTCCACTATTAGTCACTCTACTTGGAACACATCTTTTCTTTACACTCCATCTTGGTTTCGTACAGAAAAAAACATTTCATGCAATTAAACTTTCTATCACTCCCGAAGAAAATAATTCAAACGGACTTAGCGGTTTTGGTGTTTTAGCTACTACTTTAGCTGCTACCTTAGGAACCGGTAATATCGTTGGTGTTTCGACTGCTATCTTTTTTGGCGGTGCTGGTGCAGTATTTTGGTGTTGGCTTACAGGTATTCTCGGTATGGCAACTTCTTATGGAGAATGCTATCTTTCTATGCGTTATCGTAGAAAAACATCATCCAATACTTACTATGGTGGTCCTATGTATGTTTTAGAAGATGGACTACATAAAAAGGGACTTGCACGTTTCTATAGCTTTTGTGTTCTTCTTTCTTCAATTGGTGTTGGATGTACTACACAATCGAATTCTATTGCAGAAACTGTAACCTACCTTTGGAACTTTTCTCCTACAATTATTGGAATTCTCGCTTCTGTCTTAGTAGGATTAGTAATTATAGGAGGTTTTTCTTCCATTGAATCTTTTTGCATTAAACTTGTACCTTCTATGGGATTTCTTTATCTTGCCGGATGTATGATTCTTCTTATCATAAATTACAAATTTTTACCGGCAAGCATCACCATAATATTAAAACAGGCTTTTTCCTTAAAAGCTGCAGGCTCTGGAATTGCAGGTGGTATTTTAAATGCTTCTATAAAAGCAGCCGCACGTTATGGCATCGCCAGAGGACTATTCACAAATGAGGCAGGAATTGGTTCCGCCGCAATTGCCGCCGCTGGCAGTCATACAGAAAATATTGAACGACAAGCTCTAATTTCTATGACTGCAACATTTTGGGATACGGTTGTAATGTGTGCGATTACCGGACTCGTTATTATCAGCAATATTCTCCGTTATCCAGAATCTGTTATTGGAATGTCTGGCGGCAATCTTACCCATGCTGCATTTGAATCTATTCCTTATATCGGTGCTCCCCTATTGGGTGTGTGCCTTATTTTATTTGCGTTCGCCACCTTAATCGGCTGGTCTTATTTTGGACAGCAGGCATTTCTTTATTTATTCCCAAAAAAACACCTAGGAATTTATCAGACCTTTTATCTGGTCATGATTTTCCTAGGTGCGGTGTTATCCCTTGATCTTGTATGGGAAATAACCGATACTATTAATTTCTTTATGGTTATTCCTAATTTAATCTCACTTTATGCTTTAAAACATGAGATTAAACCACCTTGTACATAATTGACTTTCTGATTTTCTCTGCCTTTTCTGTCCCTTTAAAATGGGACACAATTGTCAAACCAAATTCAATTGCAGTTCCAAGACCACGACTTGTAATCACATTTCCGTCTTGGACTGCTTCCCAAGTTCCAACTTCTGCACCTTTTAAATGTTCTTCGAAACCAGGGTAACATACTGCTTTTTTTCCTTCTAAAATACCATTTTCACCAAGAACCATCGGTGCCGCACAGATTGCTCCCAGCATTTTTCCTTCTCTATGAAATTCAAGTAACTTCTGTTTTAATCCTTCATGCTCAAGCAAATGTTTTGTGCCTGGCATTCCGCCCGGAAGCACAATCATATCTGCATGCTCAAAGTCTACGTCTTCAAACTTCATATCCGCTTTTACCACTACTCCATGAGAACTTTGTACCATAAGACTTTCTTCTATTGAAACCATCTTTATATCCATGTCTGCCCGACGTAATAAATCTACTACCGTAAGACCTTCTACTTCTTCAAAGCCTTCAGCTAAAAATAAATACACTATTTCCATTTTAATTCTCCATTTATCATTTATTTATAATAGTTATCCACACCATTGGCAATTCCCTGCACCATTTTATCTTGACCTTTTTTTGTCTGCATATAAATATCGTCCTGTTTATTGGTCATAAATCCCATCTCAAGGACAATAACAGGGACTTTACTCCAATTTGTTCCCGTCAAATCATCTCGTACTATTTTCCCACGATTTTTCATTCCAGTCTTCGTGCAATAAGACTTTATAACCGATTCTGCAAGCTTTTTACTCTTTGTGCTGATTTTAGAACAATATTTATTTTCCTTGGACGGGTATAACACACTCGCACCTGAAACCGAAGTACTATTGCTCCCATCTGCATGAAGCCGGATACAAATATCCGCTTTCGCTTTATTTATTTTTTCTGCACGCTCTTTGTTACTAATATCCACATCATTTTTTGTCCTAGTCATAACTACATCATAACCACGATTTAACAATTCTTTCTTCAGTTTTTTAGCAATTGAAAGAGTCAGTTTATACTCTGGAACTTTTGTATATAAACCGGTCGTACCTCCTGCAACTTTTGCTTTTTTTACTTTCGCACCAGGTCCGATTGCTTCCAAAGAAGAATTGCCAACCATCTGATGCCCTGGGTCAATTCCAATCAACTTTTTTGCTTTTTTCTTCTTAGTTCTTATTACCTTAGAACTTTTTTCTATTGTGTGTTTCGTTCTTGTTTGCACTGGTTTATTTTCTGCTTCTGATATATTAGCAGACAAAAGCACAACAATAAACAATAAAAAACAGATGCTACATCTTTTATTCCATTTTTTATATTTTTTCCTGTCTTTTCTGTACATCACTTTGCTTTTTTACCCGTCCTTTCACTTTTAAGCAACCAAATCTACATTTTTTCCTTTTAAGAAACTTCCTTCTATTGTTTTTCTTCCCTGATCATATGGATTGGACGAATATTTCATTGTCGTAGTCGTTGTCCCACCTGCAACATAAGACTTACCACACTCAGGGCATACGGCCACTTTTAATGAAACGGAAGCGGAAATTAATTCTTTCCCAGGTGTACTCCCTTCGCTTTCTGCATTTGCAACATGCTCTTGTTCATGAGAACGCACAACCGCACCAGAAGCTTCTGGTGAAATATAACCGGGTGCTTTAAACGATACATTTCCTTCATCTGAACCATCTACATATCGTCTTGCTTTACAGGTCTGACACTCTGTTTCTTTCGTCTTATCAATTTCATTTGTTCCTTCTTTACCTGTAACTCTGTTCACTCCCTGTACTCTGTTAACCGGTTCTACCTGATACTGTGGATACAAATAATTTAATTGCCCATCGGCTCCAATTCCTGCTAGCATAAAGATCCTCCTTTCCAAACTCTTTATCCTTATAATTCCTTATGACTGATTTGTTTCAAATTCATTTTATTAATCAACTATATTTTACCACATATTTATTTGAAATTCTATTGCTTATAGTTTCAATTTATTATTAAGCAATTCATTTTATTGTTATTTTCACTGAATATTTTGCTATTTACTTCTGTTTTTGTTAAATATATTGACATTCTCATAGCTTATATGATAACATTTCCTTACAAATATAGGAAATGACGGTAAATCCCCTAAAAAATTCAAGATACTTTTAGGTGCTTCGTTTTTTACATCTATTCAAAAATAAAACTATACTAAGGAGTATTTCATGCATACAAAAAAATCGTTTTTAACAATATTTTCTTTTATCATTTTTTTAATATACTTCACATTTTTCGGTATACTAACCCCATTTTTAACTTCTGTTCCGTTAAAGAACGGGGGTTTTAAAACTTTTTCTTCGAAAAATGACTTGTATAAAATGGTTGATAATTTTTATAATCAATTAAATTCATCAGAGGATTTTGATCTTTTAACATCATTTAATCAAGCTATTGAAGTGACAGATTTTAAAGGTGACAATAACTTTTATTATAACTCGGAAGAATTTATTGAAAAGCACACACCTTTAAATGTTAACATAAAGTCTTTACAACTTAATCAGAAAGCTTACCACTTTTATAAGATAGAAATTGACAACGGTATTGAAATACCTTGGGATGATATTTCATACAAAGACAAGCATATTCCTGTTTTATTAGGTCCTGATTATAAAAAATATTATCATTATGGAGATATTATCAAAGGCAATTATTACAGTAAAGATGTGGATTTTGAAGTTATTGGTTTTTTAAAAGATGGCTGTTCTATAAAGTACAAAAATATATCTGATCTTAATTTAGATACATATATGCTTATTCCATATCCTCCAAGCCTTTGGGAGGTTAACGATGATTTTCAATTTGAATCCTTATTGTATTTTGCTATGGTAAACTGTGATATTGTACCTTTTGTTAGTGAAACACAGATTTTAAAAGATATAAAGGAAATAGCAAACCAAACAGGTTTTACAAACTTTTCTTTCGTAGGAATTGACAATTTTCAAATACAAAATATAGAGTTACTCCTATTCATACAAGAGCATCAAAAAATTTTTATTTTTAGTATGATAGCTATCTTCATTTTAATAAACATAATAGGTATTAAAATTTTCCGCCTTATTTTTAAAGCAAACTATACGAACTCTACAAAAAAACAAAAAAAGTATCGCTATATAAGAATTTTTACTTTCCATATCATTATTCCTTATGGAATTGCATTTCTTCTAAGCGTATTTCTTTCTGTAGCTTTTTTAAAAAAAATATTACCTATCAGCATCCTTTTAGAAATAATGACTTTATTACTAACATACATTATTATTTATGTTTTTAGTCAAAAAGCACTACCGCAATAATAGAAATCTCCTAAAGCAGATTATTGTTATATACCATATCTGTTTTAGGAGATTAAATTTACTTACTTAATGCAAATGCTTCATGTACTGCATTCATGGCTGTTTCTACGAATTTTTCGTCAATCAGTACGGTTACACGAATCTCTGATGTGGAAATCTGTTTGATGTTTACGTTTGCATCATATAGTGCTTCAAACATTTTAGCTGCAACACCTGCATTTGTCATCATTCCGGCACCTACTACAGATACCTTCGCAACATTTTTCTCTAATTCTACTCTGGAACATTTCAAGCTTCCTGTACGGTGTCTTTCAATAATTTTTACGGCCTCTTCGGCAACATCTTCCGCAACGGTAAAGCTGATATCTTTTGTTCCATTTCTTCCAACTGATTGAAGAATAATATCTACATTAATACCATGGTTTGCTAAATGATTAAATAATTTAAACGCAACACCAGGTCTGTCTTCCAGTTCTATCACTGCTATTCTTGCTGTATTTCTGTCACAGGCAACTCCGCTCACTAGCAATTCTTCCATTTTTACTACCTCCTTAACAACCGTTCCTTCTTTATTATTCAAACTGGAACGTACAATTAACTGCACGCCATATTTTTTTGCCATCTCCACGGAACGGTTATGCAGTACACCAGCCCCAAGAGAAGAAAGCTCAAGCATTTCATCATATGTAATTTCATCAATTTTTCTGGCAGTAGGTACAATTCTTGGATCTGCTGTATAGACGCCATCGACATCTGTATAAATCTCACAGGCATCTGCACGTAATGCAGCAGCTAATGCAACCGCTGTAGTATCAGAGCCGCCCCGACCTAGTGTAGTATAATCATCGTATTTATTAATTCCCTGAAATCCTGTTACAATTACTATTTTCTTATTAGAAAGTTCGTGCTTGATTCGGTCGGTATCAATTCTTTTTAATCTGGCATTTCCATAAGTTGAAGTTGTATTCATTGCAACCTGAAATGCATTCAGTGATATCGCCGGAACTCCAAGTGAATCCATCGCCATTGCCATCAGTGAAACAGAAGTCTGTTCTCCTGTTGTGAGAAGCATATCTAACTCCCTCTTTGACGCATTCGGATTGATTTCTCTTGCTTTTGCTAAAAGTTCATCTGTTGTCTTACCCATAGCAGATAATACAACAACAACCTGATTTCCCTTTTTATAATCTTCAATACATCGTCTGGCTACGTTAAAAATTCTATCTTTATCACCTACCGATGTACCGCCGAATTTCTTAACTATTAGCATAATTTCCTCCTATATTGCCCGTTATCCCTCAAATAGTCTTTCTATCAGAGTATAACCCTCTTCTATATAGTTACCGCTGTTTTCTGCCTCTTTTTCATTATAGTCCCAGTCCTTTTTTATGGTTTCGGCACTGGAATATAGCATATATGGTACAGAACCGGCTGTATGTGTACGAATTGCAATCGGAGTTGGATGATCCGGTAATACTAATAGCCGATATGGCAGACCGGACTGGTTCATCTTCTCTACAACCGGTTTTATTATTCTCTGATCTAAGTATTCAATCGAAAGAACTTTGTTTTTAATATTACCTTGATGTCCCATCTCATCTGGGGCTTCAACATGAATATATGCAAAGTCGCAATCTTCTTGTAATAGAGCTTTGACCGCTGCATTCGCTTTCCCTTCATAATTCGTATGAAGAGTTCCATCTGCACCTTCTACTTTAATCACCTTCATACCAGCACCGACAGCAATTCCTTTTAATAAATCAACAGCTGAAATCATAGCTCCCTTTTTTTGAAATTTACTTTCAAAGGAATCAAGTGCAGGCTTTGTGCCTGCTCCCCAAAACCAAAGGGAATTGGCTTTATGAAGTCCTTTGCTTTCCCGTTCCAGATTAATTGGATGATTCTTTAATATCTCAAAACTTTTCTCCATCATTACCTTTAGCTTTTCTTCTGTTGGAAGATACGCACCAATTTTTTTCGTCAAGATATCATGCGGAGGTGTAAGTGGTATAACCTTACCATGATCCCATATTGTCAAATGGCGGTAACTAGTTCCAGTATAAAATGAAAACTCTTCATTTTCCAGTCCTTTTTTAACTGCTTCAATTAAAATTCGGGCTTCTTCTGTCGATATTTCACTTGCACTGTGATCAATCATTGTCCTCTGTTCGTATGGGACATCTTCTTCTGATAATGTAACAATGTTACAGCGCAATGCAATATCGGTATCCTTCATTGGCACGCCGATACTCAATGCTTCCAATGGTGAGCGACCTGTATAGTACTTTCTGGGATTATAGCCCATTACAGCAAGATTTGCCGTATCACTTCCCGGACTCATCCCTTCTGGAATTGTATGTACCATCCCAATCTCCGAATATTTCGATAACTGATCCATCATTGGTGTCTTTGCATAGGCAAGCGGAGTCTTTCCTCCCAGCATTTCAATTTGATCATCTGCCATGCCATCTCCAAGTACAATAATATATTTCATATCATTCACCCTTGTTCCCCTTTTCTATGTTGACCACACTTATAATTTTCCAGTTTCTTATTTAGAACGCCACACGAATCATATTTCGAATAATTAGATTTTCTGCTTTTTCTTTGTACTCGCGTTCTGTCATTTCTCCTGTTATAAATCCAAAATCACCATATACACCTGCATCAATAGTTTCAATTGCACCAAATACCTCTCTTGCTTTATCTTCCTCTTCTTTTGGAATACGGACAAAATAACGATGGACAGAGTCATTTATATCTGCAAGCTCCAATGGTTTACTGCTCCAAATCTGCATAATGTTTATTCCCAAATGTTTTACTGCATCTACTACGTCTGAAACTACAGCACTGGCAGTTGGAAGTTTTCCAGCTCCTGCTCCATAGAACATAACATCCCCTAACAAATTTCCTTTTACAAAGATGCCATTGAACACATCATTTACACTATATAATGGATTGGTACTATTTATCATAACCGGAGAAATCATTGCAAAAACTTTATTATCAACTTTTTTACTTGTACCAAACATTTTGATAACTGCACCGGCTTCTTTCGCATAACGGATATCAACATCGGTTATTTTTGTAATTCCTTCTGTATAGATATCTTCAAAATTCACATGCATTCCATATGCCAATGAAGTAAGAATTGCAATCTTTCTGCAGGCATCATACCCTTCTATGTCAGCTTCCGGATTTCTCTCTGCATACCCTTTTTCCTGTGCATCTTTTAATGCGGTTTCAAAGCCAACCCCTTCTTGGCTCATCTTAGTAAGGATATAATTCGTTGTTCCGTTTAAAATACCTGTAATTTCCTGAATCTCATCAGCTGTCAAAGATTGATTTAAAGGACGGATAATTGGTATTCCGCCTCCTACACTTGCTTCAAATAAAAAGTTTACTTTATTCTTTTTCGCAACCTCTAATAACTCTGCACCATGTGATGCAACAAGTTCCTTATTGGAAGTACAAACGCTCTTCCCCTTTAAAAGAGCTTCCTTCACAAATTCATAAGCTGGGTTTACTCCTCCCATAGTTTCTACCACAATTTTCACTTCCGGGTCGTTAACTATTAAGCTATAATCATGAACGACTTTTTCTTGAATTGGATCCCCTTCAAAGTCTTTCAAATCTAACACATATTTTACATTAATTTCTTGACCGGCACGTTTGGCAATGCTTTCTTTATTCGTATTTAATACTTCAACTACACCGCTTCCAACTGTGCCATATCCTAATACGCTGATTTGTATCATTACTACCCTCCTAGTTCATTACTCTCTTGCTAATATTTTAAGGGAATGAATCCCCCTAATGCTCTCAATTGCATCTAACATTACCATCACATCCACTGTTGTTGGAAGAATTTCCACACTGATTGTCACAGGTGCAATCCCATTGATTGGAATACTTTGGTTAATTGTCAGTACATTTGCCCCGTCTTTTGCAATCTCATTTAATACCATAGAAAGCAAGCCTGGCTGATCTGCCATCTGAAGCATAAATGTAATTGTTTTTCCTTTCGCAGTATCATGAAATGGTACTATATCATCTTTATATTTATAATAAGAACTTCGGCTGATTCCAACCGCATCCGCAGCATCCTGAACGGTCATTGTTTTATCAGACTCTAAGATGCGGTTAACCTCCACCACTCTTACTAATACGTCAGGAAGTGCTTTTCGTTTTACAATAAAGTATTTATCCTTATCGTGCATCTTTTCACTCCATTTTCTTATTTTTTCGCAATGTAACCTTGTGCTTTCAATAACTCGGCACAAAGAATTGCTCCACCTGCTGCTCCGCGAACTGTGTTATGGGAAAGTCCAACAAATTTATAATCGTATACTGTATCTTCTCTAAGACGTCCCATTGAAACTCCCATACCACGCTCAAAATCCCGATCTAAGACAACCTGTGGACGATTATCCTCTTCTAAATATTGAATAAACTGCTTTGGCGCACTTGGAAGGTTCAATTCCTGTGGAAGACCTTTAAAATTCACCCAGCGGTCGATTATTTCTTCTTTGGTAGGTTTCTTTTCAAATGAAACAAAAACTGCTGCCGTATGTCCATCTAATACCGGAACACGAATACATTGGGTTGTAATCAATGGTCCGTCCGCTTTTTTAATTTCACCATTTTCAACTTTTCCCCATAATTTCAATGGTTCCTGTTCACTCTTTTCTTCTTCTCCAGCAATATATGGGATAATATTTCCTTCCATTTCAGGCCAATCCTTAAATGTCTTTCCGGCTCCTGAGATAGCCTGGTATGTAGTCGCAACTACAACTTTTGGCTTAAATTCCATCAGAGCTGTTAAAGCCGGTGCATAGCTTTGAATAGAGCAGTTTGGTTTTACAGCAATAAATCCTTTTTTTGTGCCTAAACGTTTCTTTTGAGCTTCAATTATCTCAAAATGTTCCGGGTTAATTTCCGGTACAACCATTGGAACATCTTTTGTCCATCTGTGAGCACTATTGTTGGAAACAACCGGTGTTTCCGTCTTTGCGTATTTTTCTTCAATTGCTTTTATTTCTTCCTTTGTCATATCAACTGCACTGAATACAAAATCTACTAAAGAAGCAACCTCTTCTACATCATTTACATTTTTTACTATTAATTTTTTCACTGCCTCTGGCATTGGGCTATCCATCTTCCAGCGATTTCCAACTGCTTCTTCATAGGACTTTCCGGCACTTCGCTGACTTGCGGCAACCAATGTCACTTCAAACCAAGGATGATTTTCTAATAAAGATATAAATCTCTGACCAACCATTCCTGTTCCACCAAGAATACCAACTTTTAACTTCTCACTCATATCTCTACTCCTATCTGCGTTTTTATGTTCAATCAAAATTACTTACGCGTTTTCCTACGAAAGACATTTGTCTTATTAGGAAATATAGTACACTTTTTTTTATAAAAATACAATAAGAATTTACTCTAAATTTCTTTTTTGTTAATATTATATATTGTACTGTCTTTTTTATGCGGTCATTTGTCTATTTTTACTTTAGCTCTTTACCAAGGAAACGCATTTTTCCTATCGCAGGCCTTGTTGGTTTCTCACCAACCTGAAATTCATCAAATTCCAGTTCTTTTTTTAATGCAGCTGACATTTTATGTGCACATTCCGAACAAAATCGTCCGGAACGAATATCCTGTCCACATTTCTCACATTTAATGAAAATAGGTGAATTATTTGGTATCTCAAGGCGTCCTGCTTTTAAATATTCTGTAATCTGATGAATGGGAACTCCGGTTGCCTCCTCTACCTCAATCATTGTTGCTCCCGGATTCGCATAAATATAATTTTTTACCCAATCAAATTCTCTTGCTTCTGCCTCTCTACATCTTGGACAAATCGCATGGCCAATTCCACTGTAAACAAATAAACCTCTGCAACGCATACAAGTTCTTAGATTTAATTCTCTTTTTTCTTCATCCATTCATTCACACCTCTTCCTTCACTGTATAGCATTTGCTTTTTCTCCATATGTTTCTAATAAGAAAGTCAATTCATCTAAGTTTTCTATCTCATTTACTTTATTTCTCAGTTTGGAAGAACCTGGATACCCCGCAGTATACCATGCAACATGCTTGCGCATTTCACGTATACCAGTATACTCCCCTTTCCACTCAATTTGCAATTTTGCATGACGCAATATCATATCAATCACTTCATTGATGGCAGGCTTCTCAATTATTGTTCCATTATCAAGATATTCTTTTATTTGTCGAAATATCCATGGATTTCCTCTTGCTGCTCTTGCAATCATAAGCCCATCACAGCCTGTATACGATAACATACGCTCGGCGTCCTGAGGTGTTGCAATATCTCCATTGCCAATCACCGGAACCGACACACTTTGTTTGACCCGTCGTATAATATCCCAGTCCGCTTTTCCTGCATAATATTGCTCTCTTGTTCTTCCATGCACCGCTATTGCCGAAGCTCCCCCCTGCTCTGCCGCTTTTGCAGCCTCCACTGCACTGCAGTCATCCTTTGAAAAGCCTTTTCTTATTTTAACCGTTACAGGTTTTTGAATCGCTTTTACAATGGAAGATACGATTTCTTCAATCAAACTAGGATTTTTTAATAAAGCAGACCCTTCTCCATTATTTACTACCTTAGGTACCGGACAACCCATATTTATATCTAATATATCAAAATTACGTTCTTCTATCTTCTTTGCCATCTCACTCATAATATATGGGTCACTGCCAAAAAGTTGAAGTGCAACCGGTCTCTCTTTTTCATCAATTGAAATAAGTGCTTCTGTATTTTTATTATTATACATGATTCCTTTCGCACTTACCATCTCTGTGTATAAAAGATCTACTCCCTGCTCTTTACATAATAATCGAAATGGCAAATCTGTTACACCTGCCATAGGACCTAATGAAAGTATTCCATTTATTTTTACATTTCCTATTTGCATAATTCTTACTCCAATTCCACAATTCGTAAATTTTACTTTTATTTAATTACTCTTAGATTTCTTTATGAAATCTATCTAGTTATATGTGCTTAAATAGAAAAAGGAAAATCGCCCACAAAGTGTTTGACCCCTATATGGCACAAAATAATTACCCTAACCGGTCAAGACACTGGTAGTATTTTTACATCTTTTTTCTTGTCTAAATAGATGAGCAACTACCCTGTACACGATTTTTCCCTCGTTTTATTATAACACATTTTTTCCTTCGAAACAATTTTTGTATCTTCCCATTACTCTTCCTCTAACAATTCCGAAACATCTTCATTTAAGAAAAATGCCTTATAATATAATTCTAATGCCTCTAACAATTCTTTTTTTTCATTTTGCAGCTGTTTCACCTTCAATACGCTTCCAATCTCGTCAAATAACAAATCACCTTCATCAGCTGTTACATTAAATAACAAATTGCCGTCTTCGTCGAACTCTAATGTAAGGATTCCTCCTACATCTGCCGTATAAAGAACACACATAATCTGTAACTCTTCTTTTATTGATTCCGGCAACCTTTGAAATTGTTCATTTAAATAATATTTTTCTTCATAGGCGCTTGATGCACACAATACAACATTCTCAAACATAACCATATATACCTCTTACTGATACCTCTCCAGACATAACTGTCCGAATTCCTTTTTCAGTCTGTACCAGAAGTTCTCCTTTCTCATTAATTCCTTTCGCAATTCCTTCAAATGAAGTCTGTTTTTCTTGTACAACTACTTTATTCTCTATATTAATAAGCATTTGATTATATTCTGTTAAAAGCAACCGCAAATCCTGATTTAAGGTAAATTGCTCATAATAAAATTCCAAATACTCCATTATTTTCTCTATTATCCGGCTTCTTTTATAAGTTTTATGACTTTCTATAAAAAGAGAAGTTGCCCGCTCCGAAATCTCCTCTGGGAAGTCCTTTGTATTAACATTAATACCAATTCCTATTACTACATAGTGAATATAGTCCAATTCTGAACTCATCTCGGTCAGAATTCCACATACTTTCTTTCCATTTACTACGATATCATTTGGCCATTTAATATAAGATTCCAAACCGGTCTGCTCCCTAATTACCCTGTTTACTGCAAGGGCTGTAACTAAAGTGAGCATGGAAGCATTATATGGGGAGATATCCGGTTTTAATACGAGCGACATCCATATTCCGGTTCCTTTTGGCGAGCTCCAGCTTCTTCCCCTTCTCCCCTTTCCATTCGTCTGTTTTTCCGCTGTTACTAAATAACCATGATTGGCAATGCCCTGTTCTGCCAGCTTTTTTGCCTGAACATTCGTAGAATCCATCTCTTCCTTATAATATACTTCATGTCCAAACACTCTTCCTTCCAGTTCACTCTCAAGTTCTTCTCCTGTAACAATGTCAGGGCATTTTTCTAAATGATATCCACGATTGGATACCGAGTCAATCTGATAACCCTCTTCTTTCAATTGATTCATTATCTTCCAAATGGCAGTTCTCGACACTTGAAGCCGATTACATAACTCCTGACCTGAAAGATATCCTTCTTCCCTTTTCAATAATCGAAGAATTTCACTTTTCATTTTCTCTTCCTTCTTTTACTTTGTAATCACAACAAATTTAATATATATATGCCAATTATTAAAATACAGGCTCCCACTGTCATCAATGCCATTCCGGTTCCTCTAGTTCTCTTGCTTTGATAGCGCTTTATTCCATTTCCTATATTCATAAAGCCGGACAACAAAATCATGAGTCCTATCACAATCTTGTTGCCCGGGAACATACAAAACAGAACAACTGTAACAATAAGAACCAGTCCTAATAATACATTTAACACATCTATAATCAGATGGTTCTCTTTTATTATCTTGACCAGCTTTTTCATATTCGCTTCTGTCCTCCGTCTTTTAACGTTCCTCCATTGGAACATAATTTTTGTGTTTTGCCACCGCTTTATAAGCAGGACGAATAATCTTACCTTCATTAATCAGCTCTTCCAAACGGTGTGCACTCCAGCCCGCAATTCTTGCAATTGCAAAAATCGGAGTATATAACTCAAATGGAAGTCCTAACATATTATACACAAAACCACTATAAAAATCCACATTTGCACTAACACCTTTATAAATCTTACGCTCACTTGCAATTACTTCCGGTGCCAAACGCTCTACCATGGAATATAGGCTAAATTCCTTTTCAAATCCTTTTTCTACCGACAGCTTCTCCACAAATCCCTTTAAAATATTCGCTCTAGGGTCTGAAATAGAGTATACAGCATGCCCCATTCCATAAATCAGTCCTTTTTTATCAAAAGCTTTTTTATTTAAAATGTCAGTCAGATACTGCCTTACTTCCTCTTCATCTTCCCAATCTTTGATTGTATCTTTCATGTCTTCAAACATCCGCATAACTTTAATATTGGCACCACCATGCTTTGGTCCTTTTAAAGAACCAAGTGACGCAGCAACTGCAGAATACGTATCTGTTCCCGAAGAAGTTACAACATGCGTTGTAAAGGTCGAGTTATTACCTCCACCATGTTCCGCATGAAGTACCAATGCAAGGTCTAAAATCTTGGCTTCTAACTCTGTATACTTACTATCCGGCCGTAAAATATGCAAAATATTTTCTGCCGTAGATAAGCCCTCCACCGGCTGATGAATAAAAAGACTATTTCCATCGTGATAGTGGCTATATGCCTGATAACCATAGACGGAAAGGAGTGGAAATAAAGCAATTAACTGAAGACATTGCCTTAACACATTCTCAATCGAAGTATCATCCGCTTTTTCATCATACGAATACAGCGTCAGGACACTTCTTGCCAAAGTATTCATCATGTCCCGACTTGGTGCTTTCATAATAATGTCTCTTACAAAACTTGTAGGAAGTTCCTTTCTATATTGGGAAAGTAAATGATTTAATGTATCTAATTCTTCCTTTGTTGGCAATTTCCCAAACAAAAGTAAAAATACCGTTTCCTCAAATCCAAAACGTTTTTCCCGAATAAATCCCTGTACAATTTCCTCAATATCAACCCCTTGATAATACAGCTTTCCTTCTGTAGGAACAATGTCCCTGTCGACCATAATATGCGAACGAATCTCCGATACTTCTGTCAAACCCGTCAGTACACCTTGTCCACTGACATCACGAAGTCCCCTTTTTACTTCGTATTTGCCATATAATTCAGGATTAATTGCAAGACTTTCTTTACATTTTACAGCCAGTTCTTTAATCTCTGGTTCAATTGCCGAATATTCTTTTGCCATAAATTATTTGCTCCCTTCTTTTACTTGAGACCCTCTTATCTCAAATTATAAACACAAGTATATCATAAAAGAAACAAAAGACACAAGATAAAATCTTGTGTCTTTCCATTTAACTGTCCGACTACAGGAATATAAATAACAAATTCTTTAGTGCACCTGTTTTTTCCTGTTATCCAAAGCTGCAAATACAGATTGAATTATATCAACAGCCATCTGTTTTTCTTCTTTCGAACGTTCATTCACTAACTGAAGCCATAGTTTATTTGTATTCTCTTCCTTATTTGTCATTGATTCTGATAATAAATAATCAATCGAAATTCCTAACCGTTTTGTAAGGATTTCTAAATTATCTAATGTAAGGCTTCTCTCACCACGCTCGATTTGTCCTATATATGCTGTTGATAAATTCACCTCTTTCCCTAGTTTTTCCTGAGTAAGGTGGAGCTTTAGACGCTCGTCCCGGATTTTTTTTCCAAAGATGATGTAGTTCATGTGAGTTTCCTCCTAACGGTTATATTATTAAAAATAGGCATTGCGGTGTAGTAGAGTTAACTAGAAACCACCTTGTAGTCTGTAGTTCTGCAGAAAATACTCTAAAACACTTATCTACAAACTAAATAATACAAAGCATTAACAAACTAGCCGTGCAAGTAAAATCATTCTCTTGCATTGACTTGTAAAATGCTTCTTTTTCACTACTATGCCCAATTGATCTATCACTATAAGTAATCATCAATTCATAATCAGACTGTGGCAATACCCCTCCTTTTTCTTTCCAAATGGACAGCGCTAATAATTGAATCTGCGCAAACTCAAATACTTTTAGAATAATATTCTTTCCAAATTTGTCTTTCTCTAACGAAATCCAATCATGAAACAAAGTATAAACAAAATAATTTTCAAAAACCTGCCCATACTTTGTTCTAAAATATTCAGAAAATACCTGCAAATCACAAACAAAGCTTTCTGGATTTTTACTCCATAATTTTATATTTTGTTTTAATCCAAAATCCGTTTCCATCAGCTTTTTTTCCATTAAAGTTGTAACCCATTTATCAAGCCATATCATAAATTTGCAAAGCACCTTTACTTTTTCTTTATAATTTTTAGCTATTTCTTCTCCCTTAAAAAAAATAGTAGCACGATTTGTTTCATTTTCATAAAATGCTAGTAATTCCTCTACGTTTTCTCTGCTAAATGTATTATTTGCAAATAACTTTTTTATTTTATATAACAGCTGAAGCATAATAATCATTTTACCAGTAAAAAAATTACCTTTATATTCTTGAAATAGATCAATCAAATTCGTTCTAACTAACGATAACGTATCATATAAAGTATAATCAATTGAATTAATTGCTTCTTTTACATCAGTTTCACCAAAATCAAAAACTATCTTTTCTTTTCGAAATAAATATTTTGCAACAACAGGACAAACCAGTTCTACCGTTTGTTCTACAATATCTCCAAAAATTCTTCTATTCCTTGGAAATTCTGTGCAAGTGTTTGATAAATATTGCTCTCCACATTCTCGTACCATATGACACCAGCCATCTTCTGTAAGAAGCGAGCAATACCCATTTTTCTCTTTCATCTTTTTATTTCCTTTATCAATCGAAGCTACAATCGTATCTCGAAAGGGGTGGTCTAACTTCTCATATTGTTCTATTTCCTTCTCTGTTAAATCAATCGACCAGCTTGTGCAACAACAAGTAAGAGGACATTCTCCACCAATACAGCTAAAATCGTCCCACCAATCCATATTCAAAACTTTCATGTCGCCTATCTCCTTATATCCTTTATCAGATTCCATTCTAAAAGTTTAATACTTTCTTAGTTATCATTATCTTCATTTTATTATTTCAAGTAAAGCTTTTAAACGCTTTTCATATGTATGATCTTCCTTGATTCTTTTTAACCCATTCAGAGCAATTCTTTTTCTTTCCGTTTCATGCCTTAAATAATAATCAGATTTTTCAAGTAATTCCTCCGGACTTGCATAAAAAACAAAATCTGCATCTGGTTCAAAATGTAATAAAAAATCTTCTTGAAAATTAGTCAGCAGGAACCCTCCTGCTCCCATAATGTCCATCGCTCTCAATGGTATTCCTGTTCGTATACTTCTAAGGGTCATATTCAGATTTATTTTAGAGGACTGAAAGGTTTTTGGCATTTCCGTATAATAATTCACTTTTCCCATATTAATACAATTACCAATTGACACATCCTGATTATTTGTATAAAGATGAACTTTAAAATACTTGGATAATAACGATAAATTCCTTGTCCTTTCTATATTAGCCAACTTTCTGCACAGAAAATAATCCGAATACACATATTCCTTGTCGGTCAACGAACCTTCCTCTACTTCAAATGGCATCGCCTCATACATAGACTTTACAATATCTGGTTTTAAACATTCTTTTAAAAAATTATATCCATACACTTTCAATTGAGCTTCCATAATTCCCTCTAAATACCCCATTAATTGCTTATCCTCTGTACGTGCTGCTAACCGATCATATAGATTATGGTTTTCATTATATAAAGACCCAATAAAACCTATATCACAACCATAATATTTTAGTTCTTCATCAGTAATCTTTATTTTAGATAAGCGTTCTATATTAACTGCCAGAGGTGCATAAAATACAGTTCGTACTCCTTTTCTGTTCAAATCCTCACTAATGGCTTTATCAAAAACAAAGACATAATTACATTCATTTATAATACTTGGGGAATATACTTTTATAGAAGGACTATCATATACAATCGCCATATACTTACAGTTTGTATCCTTACATGCTTCTGATAAAGTTGGAAAATAATTAAAGGAAACAATAAGTTCTATTCCTATCTCTTTTATTTTAATTTTTAAAAACTCAATAAAATTCCAATCCATCCTTTCATGCGAAGTTTCTGTCAGTTCTATCCAGCTTACATCGTGCCCAAGATTTTCAAATGCTTCTATTATATCATCCGCACCAAAACATTGCCAATTTGCATATAGTACATTCAATTTTTGTTTCCTCCTTTAAGATTTTTCTTATGCCCCAGAAGCTATTATACTATATTTTCTCACCAGTAGCTACAAAATCTTAGCTTTATCCGCCAAATAAAAATCTTGTTTTTTTGATATACTTTTCGTATACTTATCATTATAGAAATTCAATTAATTTAACAAATTTTAAAGAAAGGGTATATGGTATATCCATATAGATATGTTTATGAATAATTTATTACCAAAAGAAGAAATGCAATTGCTAATTCAACAATGTTTTAAAAATCATTCTTTAGAAGATATTTGGGAATGTATAAACCTCTATAAAGAAACATTTGAAACAGATGAATTTATTAATATGATAGAATATTTTATCAATTATGGATGTCCGCTGGTAAGCCTTATTTGTTTAGATGCCGCAGATGAAACCATTAACGAATATCTAGAACAGGAAATTTATTCCAATTTAGAGGTGGTAAAGGTTTCAAACAAAGATTCCATTGAAAACATTATTGAATATATTTTAACAACTCAAAGCAAATATATATGCTTTTTTGAAAAAAATCATATTTACGATAATAACAGAATTGCTAATATGGTTTTTCACCTGGAAGCCAATTCTTCCATTAATGTTCTTGTCAGCCCTAGAAATTTTATTGACTCTGAACATACTATCATTGCCCATAACTCTTTACAATATAGCAACATTTTAGAAGATTCTATCTTTATTGGCAGACTGTTTTTGGAACATTGCATCTGTCACGATATTAATTTGTATGGAAACCTATCAACACTCATGGTATCAACTCAATATGCCCAGCAAATTCCATGGAAGATACAATGCAGTTCCTTCGACTCTATTAAGAGGCTTTCTCTTTTATACAATTTTCTTTTATACGGAACGCTTGGCATACTAAAATATTCTCTTGTTTCTACCATATTAAAAGAATACAAAGATGAAAGTGATGTCCAAGCCGCTTACGAAGAATACGTTTCTTCCCTTGCCGATCAAAACCTACTACAAATAGCACCAATCAAAGAAGAACCTTCTCCTGAAAAAATTTCTGTTGCCAAACATATTACATTTTTTTATACGGACAAGGGGGAATATTATAATTTAAAACCAATTGCTGACTATGCAGTAAAACGAGGCTATACTGTAGAATTCACTGACAAAATAACCCAAAAAGCAGAAATTGGCGTTTATTGCCAGCACGTTTGTTTTCCAGAAAATTCTAAATTTTCTTTGATTTTATTACATGACTTAGCACAGGGTCATAACCGTTGGCCTAATATCTGGGAATTAGAACCATGGAACAATTTTGATATCGGTATTGTTCCCGGAAAATCATGGGCTTCCCGCTGGTCAGAATGTGCCTGCCAATACTACGTAAATCCTCGATGTGGCACCTACGAATTCGGATATCCAAAAGGTGACCTGGTAACTTCTGGTTCATTAAGTGAACGTGCCGTTGAATTAAAAGAAAAATTTAATTTTAAATATGATTTTTCTGTTTTATATGCTCCATCCTGGGAAAATGATGAGAAGGAAGATGATTTTATTCTCGCACTTTCTTCCCTTCCTGTAAACTTATTGATCAAACAGGCCCACTGGCCAAAAGAATATAGCGCAATCATCAATAATATAAAAGAAATGCGTTCTTTGCATGAGAATAAATATGAAAATGTATACTACATTGAACCGGAAGAAAGTATCATAACTGCTTTGGAATTATGTGATCTGGTTGTTTCTGATGAATCAAGTGTTATGACAGAGGCACTCCTATTTGATAAACCAAGCTTAGCTGTTACTGACTGGCTGATTCCGGATACAATACCAAGCCGTTTTTCAAGTGTGCCTTTTGATTATGTAATCAAAATTAAAAAAGTACAATTACGTGAATATGTTGAAAAATTAGCTTCCCGCTCAGCAGAATATGACGAAGTCCTCGAAAAAGGAAAATCGACCTTCAGTAACCGTGGTAATTGCTGTAAAGAGATTTTAGATGCTATTGAATATTATACCAATCAAAAAACAGATTGTGATTTCCTAAGCAAAAAACTTACTTCAAAATACACAATCTGTTCTATGTGGAATTAAATTATAATTCATCGATTAGAGTCAGGATCTCCTTTATTGGCATTAACCTTTCATCTACTTCTTTTGCTCTATGATATTTTAAAATATCCGTTGCTGTTTGCTGCATAGCAGGAAATGCACTACGAGTAAGCTGGTTTGCATAAATAACAATATTAATTCCGTGGTTATATAATTCTTCTTCTGTTACCTGATTATAAGAAGTTGGAACAACCACAATCGGTGTATCTTTATTTATTTCACGGAACCTATCGCAAAATTCAAATATTTCGGTAGGTTCCTTTCTTCTGCTATGAATCATGATTCCGTCCGCACCGGCTTCTGTATATGCAATTGCTCTTGCTAAAGCATCTTTCATTCCCTTTTCCAGTATTAAGCTTTCAATTCTGGCAATAATCATAAAATCTTCTGTACGCTGTGCCTTTTTTCCGGCCTTAATTTTTGCACAAAATCCTTCGATTGTATCCTGTGTCTGCTCAACTTCGGTTCCAAATAATGAATTCTTTTTTAATCCAGTTTTATCTTCTATAATTACCGCCGATACTCCCATTCGTTCCAAAGTTCTTACATTATAAACAAAATGTTCAATCAAACCACCGGTATCACCATCTAATATAATAGGTTTCGTTGTCACTTCCAATATGTCATCAACAGTTCTCAATCTGGAAGACATATCAACCAGCTCAATGTCCGGTTTTCCTTTTACGGTCGAATCACAAAGACTGGATAACCACATTGCATCAAATTGGTCAATTTCACCATCATTTGCAACAATTGTTTTCTCTGCAATCAGACCCGTCAGACCACTATGTACTTCAATTGTTTTTACAATTGGACATAATTTCAATAACAAACGTAAGCGTTTCCTGCGGTATTCCGGCATAGCTGCCTTTTCCTTCATAAGTACCTCAATATTACTTACTCTTTCATTATAGGTATACGGTATTTCAATTAACTCTCCTCCCCATTCTTTCAATGTTTCAATCACATTGTTCCGTATTACCTCCATCGGTCCGCTTTTCCAATTATCTCCGTGTATTACATAATCCGGCTTTAATTTTTTCAGTGTTTCTTCATACATAACTTCCTTTTGTACTACTACCTCACTAATACCCGGAATTTCCTCTAACATTCTTTTTCGTTCTTCAAAGGACACAATCGGAAAACGATTGTATTTTATCATCGCCTGATCACTTAATACACCCGCAATTACTTCTCCATATTGTTTTGCCTGTTCAATTATATTTAAATGTCCCTCATGTATTACATCGGTACAAAAACATGCATATATTTTCTTCATTTTAATCAACCACTCCATGATATTTCATAAAATTAATTCGATTGTCAAGTGCTGTTTCTTTGGGTCTTCCTAAATCACTTCTCGACTGTATACTTACCTTTACTTCAATAAATGTCAACTGCTTCTTTTGCCCTGCCTCTTTCAAAGCCCTTTTAAGGTCTTCTGGATTATCCACCGTATAAGTAACCGGATAACCACAAGCTTTTGCCACTTCAGCATATTTTATGCCTGCTGCACCGGTAGGCATACCTCCTACTGATTCATGGGCTTCGTTATTCAGGCAAACATGTATAAAATTATCCGGGTTCTGCTTTGCAATAAAAGCTAAACTTCCCATATGCATCAGAACTGCCCCGTCTCCGTCTAAACAATAAATTCTGTTTTTCGTTTTTTTCTTTGCAATTCCTAATGCTATCATTGAAGCATGTCCCATTCCTCCAACTGTCAAAAAGTCCTGAGAGTGCTGGTTGTTTATAAGATTGCTCTGCTCGTATACTTCACGTGATATTTTCCCTGTTGTCGAAACCAATATATCATTCTCAGAAAGGGTTGTAATAATTTCTTTAATTGCCTGTTCACGAATAAAAGAATATCCATTTTGATAACAATTTGGTTCATTTGCAGTAAAAAAACCTTTTCGGATAACAAAAGCAAATTGTCTGTTTTCTTTCAGTACATCATCTGCTCTCTGAAATGCCAAAAGCAATTCTTCCTCCGAAGTATCGGAACTCAATATTTTATATTCAATATCTAAAACCCGTAAAATTTCCTCTGTAATCTCACCCATAAACTGATGTTGTGGTTCATCATGAACACCAGGTTCTCCACGCCAGCCAATTAACAATAACATCGGAATACCATATACTTTTTCATTCGCCAGGGAAGTAATCGGATTTACAATATTACCAATTCCACTATTTTGCATATAAAGACATGAAGGTTTTCCCGTAGCAAGATAATCTCCAATTGCAAGACCTACTGCCGCTCCCTCATTTGCAGGTACATAGTGTAACATTTCCTCCTCTTTGTTCCCATTTATGTAATCGCAAAAAGGCTTTAGTGCAGAATCCGGTATTCCAATTATATTATTAATCCCTATGCTTTTTATCTGTCTTACAAAATCATTTGCCTTCACAGTTCCTTCCCCCCTCCTTTCTTTTTATTTGTACATATAGCAGTTAAAAATAAATTCATTATTCCAGTACCCTTCCATCTTAGAATCTGTAAATTTAATTAATAAATTATGTTCCTTAGCAAAATCTACAAAAAACTGTTTTGAATAAAATAGCCTTGGTAAATTCTTATATTTCTCTTCATAATTTTCTATATTTCTTTTTCTATATGAAATATAATCATCTTTCTTCTCTATATCGTGAATCTCTAAAATTCCGATAGACTTCCTAGCCTTTTCGTACATTTTCTCTAATACAGAATATCCATATGCTTCATCTTGAAAATATGAAAATACACCATTCGAAAAAACAGCATCATATTTTTTCTCTGTATCAACAGAAATTGCCTCGTCATAAGTTAAATCTGTTGTAGAAAGAACCGATTGTGCAACATGAAGTAAATTCTCTGAATAATCAATTCCACCACATTGAATACTTGCTTCTTTATTCTCAAATATATCATTCTCAAACATATATAAATTGCCACCACTTCCGCAACCAACCTCATAAATACTTTCTATAAAAAGTTTTTCTTTACTTTCTGGTGAAAAAAATAATCCATTTTTGATTTCCAGATATTGAGTTACAAAAGACTCTAATGTTACACTTCCTGGCATTACGTCATATCCACTGCTTCTTTTTAATTCTAAAAGAATTTCTTTTTTATCGTTTCCTTTCAGTTTGTCTACATTAATTAAACGATTCGACCAAATTGACTCCCAATTATTTTTTCTGCTCTTTTCTGTAAAATTCATTTTTTTCTCCTGTTTGCATTTTCTAACTCCTCTACTGTATCAATTTCTATTACACATTCCGCTGGAATTTCTAAAATATGAACGTTTATCTCATCAAGAAGGCTGTTTACAATTTCATCCCAAAACAGACTTTCATGTCCTTGTTTTTTATACTCCTTTTCTATTTCCTCTCGAATCCGTTTTGCGTCACTTTGTTTCCAATAAGAAATTCCAACCATATTATAAGTATCGGTCCCACCTTTTCCGATTCTTGTAATTCGATTATCTTCTACATCAAACGCCCAGTCAGCAGAATAATCACTAACCATTTTTCCGTAATAACAGGATTCAGCCGAAACCTTGTCAAATATCGTGTCATCTGTTACACACAAATCTGCTTCACAGATAAAACAATTTGCACTGCCTAAAATATCTCCCACCGCATAAAGTGATGAGATATTATTTTTTTCTAAATACTCTGTATTTTCAATCAGTACTATATTAGAATATTGTTCTTTTAAATATCCAAATTGTTCTTTCAAATAACCTGTAACAATATAGATTGTCGAAACTTTTCTTTTATTTAATCCTTTTATTACAGTTTCAATTAACGGTATTCCATTTACCTTTACTAATGGTTTTGGCATCGTTTCAGTTAATGGTCTCATACGTGTTCCCAATCCTGCTGCCATCAAAATCGCAATTTCCTGATTTTCCATTTCACACCTCATTATAATTTACCGGTATTTTTACATGAAGTTTACATAGACATTCTCGCATTACCTGAAAGAATTTTTCGATGTCATCTGCATCAATCGCACCCAATGCACATAAGCGAAATGTATGTTGGTTTCCAATTTTTCCCGGATAAATTGTGAAGCCGTGTTCATAACAATAGTCATGTACCGCATTAAAATCCCAGTTACTGTCATCTGGATATTTTACCGTCACAACAAGCCCTGCCTGCCATTCTCTCTTTATAATATCTTTAAATCCAAGTTCTTCTAATCCTTTATGAATTGCTTCAAATACTCTGGTATGTCTGTTCCACTTTTCTTTCTCGCCCTCTTTGAAATACTCTGACAAAGCCTGCTTCAATGCGTAAACCGTCTGAACCGGCGGAGTAAAATGCATCTCTCCATGCTTTTCAAAATATTCATATTGCATATATAAATTACAATAATAAGAACGTTTTGGAAATTCTTTTGACTGTTCAATGATACTTCGATTTCCAATGACATATGATATACCTGTCATTGCCATAAGCCCCTTTTGCGCAGATGCCATACAAAAATCAATATTATCTTCTTCCATATTAATTGGTCGCATTGCATAAGTTGATGTTGTATCAACGACAAAAAAGGTATGATACTTATGAGCCAGTTCCCCAATTTTTCTGATTGGATTTAATATACCCGAACCTGTTTCGTTATGAGTCGTATAAACAAAGGCGATATCTTTATTTTCACTTAATGTTTTCTCAATTTTATTTAAATCCGGAAGTGCATCAATTTCAAACTCCAGATTTATATATGGCAGATTATAGTAGTTACAAATTTCAACCGCTCTCGAACTATATGCTCCATTATTGATGATTAAAATTTTCTTATCTGCCGGCAGTAAAGAATTTAAACAAACATCCATCGCAATTGTTCCAGATCCACAAAATAAAACAGATGTATATTTTTCTAAATCTCCATGTACAATTTTGACTAAGTCCTCTCTTATTCCCTGCATTAAATCCGCAAAATCTTTTTCTCTGGGACAAATATCCGGAACTATTTGTGCAAGCTTTACTGAATCGGTTGTAGTTGCCGGTCCGGGGTTTAACAGGATTTTCCGTTCAATATCCATGATGCAAATACTCCTTTTCTCTAACAATTTTTTAATACCATAATAAAACTTTTCATCGAAGATAACATAGATTCCCTGCTTTCTTCTTCATACGGAAGTTTTCCCTTTTGGTAGCAGACATCAAAAATAGAAATGCTAAGCTTATTGCAGAGAGTAACCATTTCTTCCAGGCTCATTCCTATTGTGTCCCCTGCTTTTTCCACATCTTGTACATATTGTTTGTTTTGAAACGATATAATTATTTTTCCATCGTTATGTAGCAATTTTTTTAAGTGTAATAGTAACGTTTCCGGTTCACCAAGATGTATCGTATTATCCAGTATAATATAATCAAATGTCTGGTTCTTTAACTTACTTTCTATATTCTTATCATCTGCCTGTATCACATTCGTGACCTGCTTTGCCAGACGATATAACTCTTCTCTTGGTTCCACTCCTAACACATAACTTTGGGGATATATACTCTTGATTCTTGCTAAAGTACAACCTAGTTTACACCCATACTCTAAAACTTTAACTGGTTCTTCTGTCTGTTTTATGCAGTCAATAATATTTCTGTCAACCACACTAAACGGTACATAATCAAACTGATATTTTACCGCTAATTTTTCTCTGTTTCTTTCCAAAAGTTCCATATAAGATGAATTTTTCTTAAAACTGCTTCCACCATAATGAAAAATAAAACTATTTTTACATAGCAAAAGCTTATAACCATTTGTTAAAAGTCTTATGCTCAAATCATTATCTTCATAATTGCCCGGTGAAAACTGTTCATCTAAATATCCGACTTCATCTAATGCCTTTCTTCGGATTAGCATTGCAAATCCCATAAGCCACCCTTTAAATTCATACGCAAAATGTGATGGCAGATTCACCGCTTTAGCGTATTCAATCCACTCTTCTACGGTAGCAAAATGCTCAGACACCTGTTGGTAATTAACCGCATTGTTTGATACACTTCCGGCTGCTCCAATGTCTTTAGCTTCATATAATCCCATTTGCAGCCAAAACAATGCATTTTGTGGCATAATAATATCATTATTTAACAATAAGATATCATTGTCTTTTCCTGCACAGGCAATCCCCTGGTTGCACCCTTTAGGAAATCCATTGTTTTCACTATTTAAGATTAGTTTCATATCATCTTGTTGTTTTAACCAGTTTCTCACATTCTCTTTCGACGCATTGTCAACGACAATTAATTCATAAGATTCTCTATTGCAATTTTTTCTGATACTTTCAATACATTGCTTCGTTAATTCTAACTGATTAAAGGAAAGAATCACAATGGAAATCTTAGGAATCAAAATCCTATGCGCTTGTACCAGAGCAGTTAAAAATCCCAAAATAATATGTCTGTCTTCTTCATTGTCACAATAATATAAAGCCTGCTTGTAACATAAATATGCCTGTTCTGGATTTTTTAATGAATAGTACATACCAAGCATTAAATATAACTCAGAATTTGCCGGGTCATAGGAAAGTCCCAGTCTTATATCATTATAGTACTCTTCATAATTCTGATGATTCCATTCCTCATCTGCTTTTAATATTAACTCTATTACACTTTGTTTTCCTTTATCCATTCCATTCTTTCTTCCCATGCCTGCTGATTTATTTAAAATCTCTATCTGCAAAGTTCCTCTTCTGCAGAATCTAAGCATTTTAAGAAAGTTAAAATATCATTCTCAAATACATTGGCGATTTCCTCTTTCTCTTTACCGGAAATTGCTTTATTAAGTACTTTTATCTTTTCATTCATTTCTTCTTTTCCGATTCTTTGCTTATCACTATTTAAGAAGTCCATAATTAAATTTGTAACTTCAATAACCCAATTAACTCCTTTTACTACTGTATTTAAAAATTCAATTGTATCTTCTTTCTCATCAGTCCTTAATTCATAAACTAAGTTTTCAATTCCATTTTCTAATTTTGCATTATATTCTACGATATTTCTTAAAGCTTCTTTCTTTTTTTCTAATTCATTCATTCTCTTATTTTTCCTTTCTGCTTGTTATCCTTGTAATTCCATCTTTTGCTTTCTTATAAGTGCCACATTTCTTATAGTATGAAATTGCTTTCTCCTTTTGTCCCAGACACTCATAAATCACACCAATATTATACCATGAACGGAAGGAATTGACTCCCTCCATTCTCCAATTTTTATTTTGTGTTGCCTTTTGAAATTCTAAAATAGCTTCTTTAAAATGGCCATTATTCATATAAATCAGACCAATGAGAAAAATAAAATCTGCATTTACCGCAAATTCATCGTACAATGCTAATAATTGCATTGCCTCTTTATATTGTTCTAAGTATAGCAAGGTATATCCATAGCTCTCGACCATATCTTGTACATATTCTAATTTTGGCTCTAAATCATATGTAAATGCTTTTTCAAAATATTCTTTTGTTTCTGAAAAATTTTTCTGCATATATTCTGTTTTTCCCAATTGGTATAAAAGATAAGGGTCTTCTTTTTGTTTCAACTGTTTTAAAAGTAATGTTTTATTTCTTTCCGCTTTTTGCTTTTGGCTAAAAATCTCACTTTCATATCCTATATGTTCTGCTGTAACCGGCACTTCAAACAGTTTATTAAATGCTTCTCCTTTTACATGAACTACCTGCTCATGTATGATTCCTTCATATCTGTAATATTTTTTGGAAAACAGGCGGTTTACATTTTCATTTAATTTATATTCTTCCTCATCACGGGTAAACAGATTAACCCTTTTTATTCTTCCAATTCCCTGTGGATATTGTTCCAATAATAAATCAAGCTTTTCTAAATCATACTCTTGTACAAATTCATCGCAATCTATTACAAGTATCCAATTATTAGAAGCTTTCGAGATTGCAAAGTTTCTTGCTGCTGAAAAATCATTTTTCCATTCAAAATCAAAAATTTTGTCTGTGTATTTTTTTGCTATTTCTCTTGAACCATCTGTAGAGCCCGTATCTGTGACTATAATTTCATCTCCCAGATCCTTTAGCTTTTCTAAACATTTTTCAAGATTAGAAGCTTCATTTTTCATTATAATACATATCGACAATTTATTTTTCATACTATTTTTGTCCACCTTAATTTATTCCAAAACGCATTATATTATTTTTTAATTCCTCTACTTCCATTGTCGGATAAGAAATTGCCTCCAGATATTCCATTGCCTTCTCAAAATTGTTATGTTTATAATAAATATATCCTAACTTATATTTCGCATCGTCATTATCTGGATTGCAATCAAGAAGATAGCCAAAAATGTTAGCAGCATCTTCATCCATATTCTTTTCCAGATAAATCTCTCCAATATATCCCAAAACAGCCTCCATCTCACCCTCGCCCCACTCGCAGGAGGCAATCACAATAAGTGCAATGTAAGAAACCTGATATAATTTTACATACCGGATAAAATCTTCGATTCTACTTTTTTCTCCATTACTAATAATATCTGAAATAAGATATTTTACTGTATTATAATGATCCAGACATTTATCCAGACTGTCACATGTGCTTATAAAGTTATAAGCCCCTGACTTTTTCTCCATACTATAAATACACATAATGTTTCGGAGTTTTTCTATGTCTTTCTCTTTTATGTCAGCAATTTCTTCACTATTCATCAATTCTTCTAACTGCTCATATTTCTTTTCGCTCAGTAAAATGCTTATTTCCTTTTTTAATTCGTCAACATTGATTTCTTGTGTATTCGTGTTGTTTGGAATTGTAAGAAATAATTTTCCTATATTCTGAATACATGTATTTAAATTGATGGAACTAATTCCATTACTTGAATTTAGATGATATCTGTCAAGTACCTGAGCTTCAAAAACAGAATTTAAATCACCATATAAGTCCCAACTCTCAACCATATTATAATGTTCTGCTAAATCGTAAAGAGAACAATGCTGTTGAATATCCGGGTTATTATAATATAGCATATTAAACATTCGATACAATATAAAGTCCAAAGGAACATTTTCCATATGCCATTCCTGATCAAAGAAAACCCATTTCTCTCCAACAAAACAGTTCTGTGCTATCATGTCAATGTATCCATCTTTCAAAATGCAAGAATACTTATATGCTTCCTCTTCTTTTATCAAACCATAGTAAATCATACAGTTTTCTTTGGAAGGCACACAGTCAGAAGTCATTTTTATAAAATCAATCAATGTATCAATAAGAGCAAATGCTTCTTCTGTCTCATTCTTTTCAAAGCAAGATACCAATCTATGCTCCAAAGTTTCTCCATCATAAAATTCCATTTCCAGTTTTCCATTATTATAAGTAACTGGAAGTACCTGTATTCCTCTGTTTTTCAGGTTTTCCATGTTCGCATATACCTGTTTTATATGCTCCTCTCCATATATCGTTTTTGCTCTTTTTACAACCTGTTTTTTATCATCAATCGTTGTAATAATACGGTGTGCTGCATTTCGTTCCCCACCGTCTTTCATAAACACTACTCTTCCCTCATTATTCTCTTTTGCAGAACATTCCACTAAAAATGAATTTGCAAAAAACTCAAACACTTCGTTTTCAATTAAATCATTATAAATATTTCTTTCGTCTGCAATCACAGATTCATTATCCGGTATATAATATCGTCTTAATGAATTTAATTCATTTTCACGAGGTAAATAATTCTCGGAATAAATTCTTTCCGGTAACTTATAATCCGGTAGTGGATAATAAAAGTAGCTATAACCATACCCACTTTTTTCCAGTAAATCACGTAATTCCTTCTTTGAGAAGGTACGTGCATTTCCATTTCCAACTTTATATTGATTCATTCCATCAAAAGGTATTCCGGTATGATCTTCTTTTGCACCACACCAATATTTTAATCCGTATTTATTTTCAATCGCAATCAAGAGCTTTCCATCTGGTTTTAAAAGTTCCTTTATCTTCTTTAAGAAATCTACAAATGGATTCTCTGATAACGTATAAGTTCCCTGATATTCTAATACACCAATCAACGTGATATAATCAAATTTTTGTTCAAATTCGATATCATTCAGATTCGCTACAATAATTTCCAGATTATCTTTATCATAGCATCGATACTTTACAGCTGTTGCACGTCGTTTCGAAAGCTCTACGGCTGTAACATGCCCACAGCGTTCACACAACATATTTGTAATTGCACCCATTCCACAACCAATTTCAAGCACAGAATCATTTTTTGTAAACGGATACCAATTTAAAATGTTTTCCCTCAAATACGTCAAGTGATAATAAGATGGCCATGACAAATTCTCATAAATAGACTTAGAATAGTCAACCTCTTGATTCGCTTTTATGATTTCTATAATCTCATCTTCCACATTTCCATCCGAATAACTGTATTTTTCCTCGTACCATTTTAAATTCAACTCAGGAATCGGATTCTCTTTGCTCCATTCTTTTGTCATTTCCATGTTCTCCTTCCGTTTTGGTTCTTTTTATTTTTTCTCATCATTCTCCTATTATCTTAGTCTTGCGCTCCTCTCTTTTTTCACTTATAATACAACTAATTTATTTATAATATTGGAGGTTTTTATGAAAGAAATACTTATTCTAATCAGTTCATCTTCCTATGACAGAGAATATTATTTTGCTTCTGTCTTAGCAAAATATTTAAAAAATCTATTTTCTGATACAACTTGTGCTATTGTTCCTTTATCTTCCAACGCACCAGCTGACTTAATCAATGATTATACTTCTTCCGGTTGTGACCTTATTATTTCTTTTAATGGACTTGGTTTTAATATTTCTTCTTTAAACGAAGATTTATTTTTTAACTGTCTGACTTGCCCATGTATTACTATATTTACAGACTCCTATTTCTTATCTACAAATATAACAAGACTTTCAAATGAATATGACATGAATATAAATCTTGCTGTCGCTGTTTCTAATCCCTATGATTGCAACTATCTGCAAGAAAATTTTCATAACGTTTCAAATGTCTTTTCTCTATTTCCTCCATGCGAACCAGAAGGCAATACTATTCCATGGGAAGAACGGGATATAGAAATATTTTGCCCTTCCTCCTATGTTTCTTCACAGAATCTACTTGAAAAAATAGATACTCTTTCACCGGCATTTCAACAAATTGCTCACAAAGTAATAGAGATTATAACGTTAAATAATACTATACATATAAAAGATGCCTTAATTGAAACCCTTACCAATCTGAATTTTGAATATACTTCACAGGAATTACAACTGTTACTTACTCAGTTTTCTTTTATTCAAGAATATTTTTACTTCAAATCATTAGAAAATACATTAGCTTTTTTTGAAGCAAATAACATTCCTGTTACTGTATGTGGAAAAGGCTGGCAAAACTTTTTCTCAACTTCAGACTCCATTACTTATATCGGCTCTTTCGATGAGATTCCTTATACAGACACTTTAACTATTATGAAACAGAGTAAATTTGTATTAGACCTTCCTTATCCGGGATATCAGAATATGCCAACTGACCGAACCATTCAAAGTATCTTCAACGGAGCAATTCCTGTATCAACTGTAGAAGAGGTGCAATACTATGAAAATAATCCACAAGATGCAATAAGCAGACAACAGGTAATGAAGCAGGAATTTGAAACACAATACTCGATATCCAATATTTTAAAAACAATAAAAAACTTTGCCGGACCATTATTATAATCCGGCAAAGTTTTTATCGAATCTTTTATACCATTTGTAACATTTGTTCTACTCTTTTTTGCATCGTATGGCACTGTTTCACTCTTTCTAACGCATTTCTTCTAATCTGCATTCTCTCTTCATCATGTTTTAAATAATAATTCACTTTTTCTTCCAAGTCTTTCAATCCATAATATAAAACGATTTCTTTATTCTCTTCAAATTCTTCTAAAATCCCTTGTTGATAATTTGAGATACAAAAACCTCCTGCTCCAACAATATCCATTACCCTTAATGGAATTCCTGATCTTATCGTCTTAAGTGTAATGTTTAAGTTAATTTTACTCAGACGAAAAATTTTTGGTGCCTCTGAAAAATACAATGCAGCTCCCTTCATATTAACATTCTGAAGTTTTTCGTCAATTGTTTCTGTATATAAGTTTACCTGATAATTTTTTGCTAAACGTTCTAAAATCTCTATCCTTTCCCGTTTGGTAACCATTCTTCCCATATCCCAAAGCAACTTCTGTCTTTTTGAGATTGAGCATGCTTTTCCGGTTTCACCAATAGGATAATATTTTAAAATTTCTTTTGTCAAACTTTCATTTAATAATTTGTCCAGCAAATCATATCCGTAAATCGCTTTCTGGGATTGTAAAATCCCCTCTATATATCCCATTAATTCCATTGGAATCTCAGCATTGTCAATAGATATTTTATCTGAATAAGTTTGTCCTACAAATGAAATCTCACTTGCATACTTTAAGTTATCTTCCTGCGTTATCTGCAATCGCTCTAACCGGTCAAGATGAACGCCAAGCGGTAAATATTGTACCCGGTTATTGCCAAGTCTTCTCAATTCTTCTACAACTTCCCTGTCAAACACAAATATATGATTACAGTCATAATAACTTTCTTTTGTGTATAAATCCTCACACGGACTATCATAAATCCATGAAATATATGCCATTCCTTTTTGGTTACAAATAGAAGCAATTACTGGAAAAAAGTTAAAAGAAAATACTGCGTCATATACGGTTTCATTTATTTTCTCTTCCAGCTTCTTCCTTAAAAATTCTTCTTTTCTTTCTCGATTGGCATCATTATCGATAATTGCATATCCAATCCGGTCAATTTCTATTCCTAACGATTGGAATACTTCTTTTACATCTCGATACCCATATCCATTCCACTCATATACCAGTATTTTCACCTTTTATCTTGCTTTCCTTTCCAATTCTTTTTTATATTCTTCCACAAAGATTCTACGGCTTTTTCCATAAGCTGTACCTAGGTCTTTATTACATTCCTGATCATGCAGACACCAAAAAGCCGACTGTTTTGGAATTACAACCTTATATCCTTTTCGTCGAAATTCCATGCTTTGCGATACATCATAGTGATGCCATCCGGTAAATATATCACTTCTCCATGGAATATCTTTTGAAGTCACCATAAGTACTCCATCCACTGCCTCTACTTCAATAAAATCTTCTTTAACCTCATTAATTCTCGAAGATTCTGCTCCCAATATAACATCCTGATAAAGCTCGCGATAATCATCTTTTTCGTCATCTTCCCACCACACACCATTTTCAGGCATTCTCGTTGTACCGGCAACTCCGATTAATCCTATCTTGGAATCCAGTGAAAAAATTTGCAAAATATCAAATAACATATACCTGTTTACAAGCATAACATCCTGATGCATGTAAATTTTATAATCAGCATTCGATTGCTTCATTGCACGATTATAAGCTTCTGTTATCCCCGTTGCATCTGTTATTGCTAAAATCTCTATTTCACAGCCATGTGGAATATAAAGCTGTGAAATATATAATTTACACTCTGAAAAATAAGCTTCATTATTGGTACAAATGATAAAGCAGAATTTCTTAGATGAGGTATTCATAGCTTTCATTTCCTCTGCCTGCTGATTCCTATTTAATAATTTAAAACCATTAACTGCTTCCTCTTCATCCGAATTCAACTGTCTGTATTGGAACAGATACTGCTTGGCCAACTCTTTTTCTCCTGCCTCATATAACGTCAAATACAAATTATAAAGTACTCTGCTATCTGACGGATCTATTTTATTCTCATCAAACAACAACATTACCGATTTATCATACATTTTTGCTTTATAAAAAGTATATGCAGCCCGATTATAAAACTCTTTTTTGTTAATGATACTATACTCACTTATCATATGGATTAACTCATATGGAATTTTTTCTGTTCTCACATATTCTGCTAACTCTTCCTGATAACATTCATCTAAATCAAATTCATTTCTTCTCATCAAAAACTTCAA
Source organism: Velocimicrobium porci (assembly GCF_009696045.1). Taxonomy (GTDB): domain Bacteria; phylum Bacillota; class Clostridia; order Lachnospirales; family Lachnospiraceae; genus Velocimicrobium; species Velocimicrobium porci. Next base: position 82,053 of record NZ_VUMT01000010.1, read on the forward strand.
ATGAAAATACTGATGCACTAGCTGTTCGATTCCTCTATATGAATGGAACAGTTCTGATTCATGTCTGTCACTCTCTAATAAAAATGCCTGCAAATATATGTATATAACTGCCAGATTGGTATTTAAAAGTTCTAAATTAAACAAACCTGATTCCTGAAAATATATATTTTGTATTAAGTCACATGCCTTTTCATAATCCTTTTGTTTTAATGCCTCATCAATGTTACATTCTAATTCTTTTTCTTGTTTTTTCTTGTCCTCATGTTCTGATTTTTTACCCTGTGCAATGGAATGACTGATATCTTTTTGCAAAATTTCTTCCATAATTTTAAATATGTCACTTAACCGATTTTCCCATGTAAAATACTTTCTGACTTTTTCATATCCATTCCTGGCAATTTCTTTTCTTTCGTCTTCATGTTCCAGATAATAATTGATTTTTTCAACTAAGTCTTTTTCATCTTCATAAATAACAAGATCTTTTCCAATCTCAAAAAAATCTTCCATTTCACTTTGATAATTGGATATAAGAAATCCCTGATTTCCAAGTATGTCTAAAATTCTTAGTGGAAGTCCTGTCTGAATTGATTTTAATGAAATATTAATGTTAATTTTACTGCAACGGAAAATTTTAGGCATCTCATCTTCATAGCGAGCAATTCCTTTCACACAGACTTTAGGAACTGCTGTTGTATCACTTTTTGTATACAAACTTACTTTTGCCTGTTCTGAAATTGCATTTAACAAGTGAATTCGTTCCATTTGTGTGCACTTTATTCCAAGGAATTCATCGACTACAATATCCTTTACTACCTCATTGTAATCTTCTTGCAATGGAACCCAGTCTGCATATTTTTTAAATTCAGCTGCTATCTCATCGGTAATGACATCTTCTAATAAGTTATAACCATACACTTGTAACTGTGCATCTAAAACACCTTTCACGTACCCTTTTAAATATTCCGGCAAAATTTTTTCTATTTCAAAACTGTCATATTTTGTCTTCTCATTATATAAAGAACCAATGAATACAACATCTTCTGTATATAGCTTTTTATCCTGATCTGTTATTTCTATCTGATCCCAGGTTTCAATATTAGTTCCCAGTGGCATATAAAAAATATGTCCCGGGTTATACTCCGCAAACTTTTGAGCCATCTTTCGGTCAAAAATAAAAACATAATTGCATGGAAATGCCAATGCTTTTGAATACAAAGTTATTTCAGGGGAATCAACTACCCAAGAAATATAAGGAATTTTAAATATATTGCATACTCTTGAAATAAGTGGTACGAAATTCATTGTAAATACAAAATCATATGTTCTTTCTCCTAATAGCGTTCTTAAATCATCCAGGCAATCCATATCATAATCAGGACTTTTTAATTCTCTCGCGTATTCAACAACCTCAAATCCCATATTTTTCAATGTCATACACACATCGTCTTCGCTTAAAATGTTCCACTTATAAAACAAAACAACCATACTAATTTTCTCCAATCAACTCCAATATTTGTGTAATTCTTTGCTCCATTCTATGGTACTTCATGACCTTCTGATAACCATTTTGAATAATTTCTTTCCGTTCGTCATCATGTTTCAAATAATAATCAATCTTTTCCATCATGTCTTTTTCACTTTCAAAGCAAACCAAATCTTTATCTATTTCAAAAAAATCCGGAATTTCTTCTTGATAATTTGTTAATAAAAATCCCTGATTTCCTATAATATCCCATATTCGTAACGGTAGTCCCGATTTAATAGTTCTTAACGTTATATTCAAATTAATTTTACTGAGTCGAAATACCTTCGGCATCTCTTGCAAGTAATCTACATATCCTTTGTTTCTGATATTCCTAATATCAGAAACATCACTTCCTGTATAAATATCAACTAAAAATTTACTTGCTGCTTCCCTGATATATCGTTCTCTTTCTCTTGCTGTAACCTCTACTCCTAAAAAACTATTCGCAAACAATAGCTTTTCTGTTCCAATGTAATTTTTCTCACTATCAACAAAACTAATATATTTTTTTAACTCTTTCATAATTGAGTCATCTAGCAATTCTTCCATAAAATTATAACCCCATATTTTCTGCTGCGCAGATATGATTCCTTCAAAGTACCCTTTTAAGTACTCCGGTAATCTCTCTAGATATTGATAATAAGTTCTCTCACGATAAAGGCTTCCTACAAAAGATACATCACAACTGTATTTTTCTTTGTCATTCTCTGTAATCTCAAGATTCGAAAACGAGTCTGCATCAAATCCTAATGGTAAATAATATACATTTGAAACACCTCTGTTTTTTAAGTCCATGTAGCTGTCTCTGTCAAATATAAAGAAATAATTGCAACTATTATAAATTGTTTTCGAAAATAATGTATATAACGGACTGTCTGTCGTCCATGCAATATATTTAACACCATAACGTTCACAAGTTTTTGAAATAATCGGAAAATAATTGATTGTTATTACAAATTGATAACGTTCCATTCTTAGTTTTTCAATTAAACAATTTTCCAAATATTCATCTTCTTCAAATCCCCTAATCTCTTGCCAAATAATCCGATCCACACAATAGTTTTTCTTTAAAAGTATATTATAAACAGCTTCTTGACCCAACCCTTTCCAGTTGCACATCAATACCTTCATATCTTTTCCTCACAATTTTTTTTAATATGAAATAAGACTGACCATATGGTCAGTCTTATAAATAATGTTAAACTCTCGATTATCTTAATAATGATAATACACCCTGTGTAGACTGGTTTGCTTGAGAAAGCATAGACTGAGCTGCCTGTAAAAGGATATTATCCTTAGAATATTTAACCATCTCTTTTGCCATATCTACGTCACGGATACGAGATTCAGCTGCTTGTAAGTTTTCAGCAGTATTATCAGCGTTTGCAATTGTGTGCTCTAATCTGTTCTGTAAAGCACCTAAATCAGATCTCTGTGTAGAAACTGCTTCTAAAGCTTTATTAACTACGCTGATATATTTTGTTGCTAAAGCATATGTAGATACATTCTTTTTAGCTTCGTTAACACTTAAGCCAGTAGATGTCATTGTCTTAATAGAGAAGCTGATGTTCTGAGATTGGTTTGCACCTACCTGAAGGTTTTTCTTAGAGAATTTACCATTTAATAATTTCATGGTGTTGAATTCTGTTTGACAACCAATACGAGTAATTTCGTTCTGTAATGCATCCATTTCTTTGCTAATAGCTGTACGGTCAGCTGTTACATTTGTATCGTTGGAAGCCTGAACGCTTAATTCTCTCATTCTTTGAAGAATGGAATGAACTTCATTTAAAGCACCTTCAGCTGTCTGAATTAAAGAGATACCATCCTGAGCATTAGTAGAAGCCTGCTCTAAACCTCTAATCTGTCCACGCATTTTTTCAGAAATGGAAAGACCAGCTGCATTATCTCCAGCACGGTTAATCTTATAACCAGAAGATAATTTTTCTGTAGATTTTGATAAGTTACCTGTTGTAATACCTAACTGTCTGTTTGTGTTGGCTGCTGCCATATTATGTTGAATTACCATAATCTCTTCCTCCTTGAATTTTAATAGCGTCCCTGCTATTACTATATTAATTTCTTATTCCAAAGCCGTACGCTCTTTGGTTTTCAATACTACCTTGTATTGAGTAAAGTAAGCATTTCCCTTACCTGTTAAATATATCGGCAGATTTTTTTATAACTTTATACCTTTTTATTTTTTTTTATCTAAAAAATAAGATTGTTCATTTTGATGTTGATTTGCCATATGACTTGTATAATTCTTCATCACTCTGCTCGTACTGCTAAGATACTTTAATTTCTGGTTATGTTTCACTGAAATATGTTCTAATAACCCTTTATTATGCAATTCCAAGGATTGAATCCGAACACTAAGTTCTGAAATTTCCTTAATTTGTTCCTGTATTGCAAGAATTTGTTCCTTATAATTTTCCTTATTATTCTTAATTACAGGTGCAATTCTTTCATATACACTTTGAAATCCTTCATCTGATTCATTCAAGTCCTGTATGAACTGTTCTTTTTTTATGATAAATTCATCAAAATGCTGTAAATCAAATGGTTCTTCTTCCAACGTTCTTTTTTGTTCCTCTGTTAATTCCACAAGACAGATTAAATCTGTTTTCTTTTTTTCTAATGACTGCAACAATATTTTTAAATACGTAAACGTACTATCCATGTTTTACCTCATCTATTATTGGACCTTATTTAATCGCATAACTTCTTTCCATGTTTCACGCATTTCCCTAATATATCCAAGCCCTTCGCTTAATTTTTCCTTATCTTTATGAATATTAGCTTGAATCAGACAATCATAAATATATGCATACACATTATCAAAATCTTTCCAGACTGAATACTTTTTATCTAAACTAACCCGCAATTCACTGATAATCTTTTGAGCTTTGATAAGATTTATATTCACTTTCTCGATATTATTATCGTCCAACGCCAAAAGAGCTATATTACAGAATTTAATTGCTCCATCATAAAGCATAAGTGTCAGTTCTGCCGGTGTTGCGGTTTGAATTGAATTATTTTGATACATCATTGCAGCATTTAATGCCATTCTTGATTCCTCCTAAATATTATTTCTTGTTTTACTATAAATTATTATAAATAATATACCTACGGATGACTACACACTTTGTGCTCCCGTCATCCTAAAAACATTCGAAATTCGCCCTGTTTGGGCTACTTTCTCATGTTTTGCGGGTCTCAAAGTCATGCTTTTTCATGCCAGCATGAAAAACATGATCTTTTAACCCTGGTATCTTATAAATTAAGAACCCAGTAAACCGGATAATGAATTCGTTTGTGAATTTAACTTAGACAATGCCGTTTCCATTGCTGAGAATTGCTTATAATATTTGTTCTCCATTTCTTTCAGTTTTTTTGTCCATGCTGTTATATCCTCTTTATAATCTTCAATTGTATTTTTTAACTGCTTATCATTGTAAAATGTCAATGCACTGCTTAATGAAGTTGCTTTCATTTTATCCTGCATTGTTGAATGTAATTTATCCACAATATTGGTAAAAACATTCATAACCAGATCTGGGTCTTCGTTTAACGCCTTTTTTAATTTATCATCTCGATCAGCATATACAGAATCTTCCGTATCACCATAGATATGTAAAAGACCTCTTTCTTTATAATCCGTACCAGTCGTTATCCCAAAGCTAGCTAAAGAATACTGTTTTCCATTTATATCTACGCTTGTCTGTAATGCCGCTCTCATTGCAGTCATAAGACTTCCAAGTGTATCATCTCTTCTTAATAAGGAACCTTTTATTTTATCTTCCCAAAGTTTTATCTGATCATCTGTCATAGATTCTTTTTCTTCTGTTGTGAGCGGTTCATAACCTCTTGCAGATGTGGCATAATAAGCCTCTGCCATTTCCGTTACTAGCTTATTATATTCTTTAACAAATGTTTTCACAGAATCATATACAGCATCAACATCATTATTTACCGTAATAGTCGCTGTCTGTCCTGCCTTATATCCTTTTATATTATAAGTAACACCAGCAACTGTAAATTCATTCTTCGTATCATTGAACTTGACTCCATCTAATGTATACTCAACATCGGATGCAGCAGAAATTGTCACTCCGTCCACTTCCTTGTTACCAGCTGGTAACCCATAGCCATCAATGTCCGTTAATCCAAGTCCACCGAGCTGTCCGGTCGTTACTGTTGTCCCTGAACCGCCACTGTTTATCATATTATAATATACATTACCATATTCTTGTGCTTTTGCAATTACATCATTTTTTGCATCGGTTGCCTTCGACTTATTTGCCTCAATCTCAGCTTCCACGGCCGCAATACCTGTTTCATTCGAAACTGCATATTCATTTGCAGCTGATTTCTTTGCTTCAGTTATTGCAGAGGCAATTAAACCATCCGTTGTATTTTCAATTTTGTCTTTAATAGCAGCATCTTCACCACCTTTGGCAGCAATCAGCTCGTTATATTTATTCTCTATTGCCTCCTCTTTACTCTGTGCATTTGCATCAAATGTACCATTTTTAATCGCTTCATTGATTGCATCGGTTGCTTCTTGCTTAATAGCAGCTTTTGCAGCTTCTTTCGCACTATCTGTAAATTTTCTTTGTCCCGCTGCAGGAAGATTACCATCAGAATCCAGTTCATAATAATTTTTCTCAACCGATTCCTTTATTTCATCGTATTCCTTGTTTCCAGGAACAAGAGTTTTTAAGTAATCTTCACTAACCTTTTTTCTTGCATCATTTTCAATTTCTTCTAATTTAGCCTTTTCAACAGACTCTCCCAAATTAGAAATAAGTTTTTGTCTTTCCTTTTCTGCAGCTTGCCATTCATCATAAGCAGTTACTTTCTCATCACTTCCTGTTGCCGCATTGTCATAAATTTTCTTTTTTTCCAAAGTCTTTTCAACTGCACTAGCATAGTCATTATAAAACTTCTGTAAATTTGAATTACTTCCCGTATAAACATTTTCTAATTCAGTCTTTGCTTTGGCATAATCACTGCTTATATCTACTGTCCCCGTAGAAATGGAAAAGGCATTATCAGCTCCACTTGACTTAGCACTGATAAAAAATCTTCCCTGGTTTTCGTCAAAACTTGCATTCAGCCCCGCACTTTTCAATGTACTGACAAAATCATCAATTGTAGTACTGTCTGCAACTTCTAATGTTTTTACGACTTCATTATCACCTGCTCCATTCTTAACAGTAATAACTGTTCCTTTTGCCATATTCAAGTCCGTTAATTTTGTCTTGCTCGTCGCTGTAATTTTTTTACCGGTTACAGACTGTGCATTCGCAAGTTGTGTAACAGTCAACTCATGAGAACCTGAAACTGCATTCGAATTCGCAGTTGCCGTAACAAATGTTTCATCAGATGAGGAAGCTTTTTTAGTCAGATAAGTTTTTTGCAATCTCATCTTTGAAACCTGCTCCGTGTAAAGTTTGTAAATCTTTGTGTTTAATTCACTCCACTTATCCTGTTTCCACTCTGTCTTCGTTTTTTTCTGCTCTATTTTTGTCTTTTTCAGTGACTGGGCAGACATTAATTCCTTAATAATAGAATCCGTATCCAGTCCCGACACCATTCCTGCCATACGAATAGCCATAATCACAACCTCCTATATCTTTTTATCAACAATTAGTCCTGCCAATTCCCACATTTTCTCTACCATTTCCAACGATTCTTCAGGTGGTATTTCCCGAATAACCTCTTCACTTTCTTCATCAATAATTTTTATAGCCACCCTATTAATTTCTTTATGGAAAGAAAACTGGCAATATGTCTTTTTATTTTGAGCATTATTTACATGTTCAATTGCATTTGATATTTGGCGTTCCGTCGCTTCTACACTGCTTTTTTCTTGCGTTTCCTGCTTTTTAGAACTACTTGCTGTATTCACTCCCCGGCTTGCCACTTTTTCAACAGCAACCCCATCACTTGATGAATTTGCAGAAACATTTTTTAGCGTTTCTAATTCCATATCACTCACCTCCGTGTGATTCTACCATACCTATATGTTCATAATCTAGTTTTGGTCTCATACAAAATAAAATACGATTTACAAATATATTAGGTTAAAAGAATGGATATCCTTTCCTTTCTTCTCTCACAATTGCCCACCATCTTTACTTATAAAGTTTATCGACATTTTTCCATAAATCTTTATATCTCTTGTAAAATACAGGGAGGCTGATATCTTTACAAGTTTCGCCTCCCTGCTAATCTTTTATTCAAACAATTGTTTCATTACATTTAAATCTGCTGTATTTTCGATTGCTTCTTTATTGGAATCTTTTATCTGCAGATATAACTCTTTCCGATATACAGGTACAGATTTTGGTGCACTAATCCCTATCTTTACCTGTTCTTTTTTTATCTCCAATATTGTAATTTCAATATCATTGTCAAGGATAATTGATTCATTTACCTTTCTAGACAGGGCTAACATTTACTCGGCTCCCTTCTGCTCTTTTAATTTCAAAAACTTATCATATACTTTATGTTTTACTTCATAATCTTTGTTTTCCACAATAATCTGTGCACCTTTTTTTGTAGTTGAATTAATTATAAGCGGTGCTTTTAAATTAACAGTCATCTGCTTTATATCAGACGGAATTGTCATTGTTAAAAGTATAATTAAATTTTCATCCGTTAATTCACCTAATGACACCAGACTCGCATCCTCGACCGTTGGATTATAATCTTCTTTGATAATTAGAGGATTGATGACAGGAATCGCAAGACGTTCGTCATCCAGGCTCTGAAACCATGAGATAACCGGTGTTTCACCACCTTCATTGTCGAAAAGAATCGTATATCTTTTATAATCCTCAAATCCCATAATTCCATTCTCAAATGTAATGATCTTATCTTCTGCCAAATCTATCTCCCCAAAGTATCTCGTTTTTACTAACATAATACACTTTCCTTTCTATTCACTTTAACTATTGCATATTTTATAAGAAATCCAACAAGGAATTTTTTACAACAGTTGAAGCACAGTTCAATGAGGCATTATAAATTATCTCAGCTGACTTGTAATTAATAATCGCATCTTCAAGTTCAACACAGTCATTCGTTTTCAGCATTTCGGTAAAATCAATTTTTTGTGTTGACAATCGGGACTCTGTCATCTGTAATCTTAAATACCGGGAACCATGATTTGACACAGCTACATTCACTTGTTCTTGTGCCTTTGCTGTTGTTGTAAGGGCAGAACCAAATGCTTCCTGTAATATCTTTTCCTTTAATGTTTTTTCATTTGTTAACTGCTCTTTATATTCTGTCAGTGCTGCTATCTTAGCTTTATCTGTTTCACCTTCTAACAGCTTATTTGCATCACTTATCTTATCATCCATGTCAAAAACTTCATTTACTGCACGAATGATTTCATCCATCTTTGTACGAATTGATGTTGGAAAGGCATCTTTTGCCAAAGTGTTTACTGTCAGTTTCTGACTAAAGTTTACCTCATATTCAATCTTCTGTACTGCCGGATTTGTATAGTTTGTCACTTTTGTTGTTGGGTTAGCCGGATCCGTATTATCATGATAAGTAGTTTTACATTCAAAATAATGTTCTGGTCGTATATCTCCCTTTTCAAACTTAGTCTTATCGTATTCAACAGAAATCTTCTGATAATCTAACGCTTTTGCCGATACATTTTCACCAAAAATTAATTCGCCGGTTTCTTCAATATATACAATTTCATTTGCACCGGCCTCATATTTGTCAGCTGCTGTCATTGATTTTTTCTTTAAAACAAAACCATCTGCATTGTCTGCTGCATTGGTTGTTATCTTTATTGAATTGCCAGCTTTATCTGTTAATGTAACCGTTTTTACACCATTTGTATCCAGCTTTCCATAAGATAGCGCAAGCTTCTGACACTTTCCTGTCGTTGCTGCTTCACTTGCATATTGGTTTGCAGTTTTATTAGCTGCATAGGTTACGCCACCTTTTACATAAGTTGTATTTGAAATATCATTAAATGTTAGTTCTTCTTTTATTGTATAAGTTGTATAAGTTTTATCTGCTGTTCCATTTGTCGCCTCTGAAAATAGCAACGAAGTATCTGTCCGAAATCCGGTAAATACATATCTTCCTGCATAATCTGCATTTGCCAAATTATAGACATGATCTCTATATTGAGTTAATGTTTCTATGATACTATTTCTGTCTTTAATTTCTAATGTGCCTGTAGAGCCCTGATTACAATACGTATTTATACTTGTAATCATACTGTTGATTTCTTTCATGGCACCCTCTGTAACATCCATCCAGGCAAACGCATCGGGAATATTCTTTTCTACATATTGAGTTGTTTCACTAAGCTGGGTACGATATTTTAATGATCGAACCGCTACAACAGGATCTTCAGAAGGCCGTTGAATTTTTTGCTGAGTAGAATATTGATTACCCAATGTGTCCATGTTTTGTTTATTTCTATTAATATTAGAAAGCATATTCGTCGTCATCATTCGGTTTGTTACTCTCATTTTACCATCCTCCTATCTTTCTATACTCCTGTTTCATTAATTAATTTACTATAAATTTCATTCATCACAGATACTACTTTTGAACACAAATCATAAGCATTTTTGAATTTCACAAGATCCATTGCTTCATCGTCAGAATCAACGCCTGAAATAGACATTCTCTGCTTATCAATTGCCTCTAATATATTTTTCTGGCTTTTTGTGAAAATCTGTGCTGCCTGGGTATCAATACCAATTTCACCTGTAAAAGTTTGTAAAAATGCATCTGGCGTTCCTTGTTTAAACATAGAAGAATCATCTCTAAGTGCAAGTAATTTCTCCAGGTTTTTCCCGTCCTCGATACCACTGTTTGTATTTGCATCGGATTCTGCACAGGCAAGTAACTTTGGATCATCTAATAATGCCTGATTTACTTTGAAATTTGTCGCAGTAATATTGTAATAGCTTCCTTTTATATATGTATTTCCAACTTTTGATTCTGTATTATTTATATTTACGCCGGAAGAAATTGTCTCTCCTGCTTTCCACTCGTCAAAGCAATACGTATCTCCTGTAGCAGCATTTTTTCCAGTAAAATATTCCAAATTTTCCAAATGTCCATACAAGTCTTTTCCGCCTTTGTGAACGTCATTAAACGCCTTTGCAAACGTGCGGACAAATTCATTTAACCTTGACATATAGTACGGAATTCCTTTATAGTTAATATCGCTTCCTATCATCGCAGTAGAATTCTTATCTGTATCATGCGTCAGCTCATTTTTCAAATGAAACGTATAAGTATACGAACCATCTGCCTCTAATTTAATATCAAAACTTTCATATTCATAATCTTTTCCATCAATTGTAATAATTCCTTTTTCTTCCGGAATGTTTAGCTGATTCAAATCATTTATATTACTTCCCGTAATTGTTATCGTTTTATCACCGGCTTTACCATTCGCCTTACCTTTAAACGCATTATTGTTATTTCCATCACGAACTTCAAATAATGCCTGAAGCTTTCCACCTAATGTCGGACTTTTTGAATCAAAATTCTGTCCGTTACTCCATTTTAAACTATATAAACCATCGCTATCACACTGATTCAATTTTGTTTCACTTGGAACTGCCTGTAATGTATTAAACTCATAAGTATCAACTAAAATCTTTCCATCGATTCTTACGACATATTGATTTACACCGATTCCATCTCCAACTTCTGTTTCTGTCGCGGTTACATTCGCAAGAGAGGATAGTTCATCCACTAAAAGATTTCTGGCATCTCTTAAGTCATTTGCCCTATCTCCTCGAACTTCAATTGTATTAATCTGCTTAGTCAAAGATGCAATCTGCTCCGCAATTGAATTTATTTGATCTGCTGTATTTTTAATTTCAAAGTTTAATTCTTCCTGGACCATTGTCAATCCGCTCGCAATATAATTCACATATTCCGTCATGGTCTGAGCCGATTGCATTACGGCAGTACGGATTGTTGTATCTCCAACACTTCCTTTTAATGTGCTTAAATTATCAAAAAATTTACTAAAAGATACTGTCAGTCCATCGGATTTTGTTTCTGCAAAATAATTTTCAATAGAAAGCATATAATAGGATTTTGCGTTGTAGTTCCCATACACACTATTATTTGTTCTATATTTTTCATCAAAATATTTATCACGAATCTGTGTAATCGCATTCGCATTAACACCAGAGCCCGCCATTCCATAACTTCCTGTTACAGAAACAGGATCTGATGCCGAACGCTGTACTTCCTGTCTTGAATATCCCTTTGTATCTACGTTCGAAGCGTTATGTGCTGCTGTATTTATTGCTGCCTGATATGTATATAAACCGGATTTTCCAATTGATAACCCAAAAAATGTATTTGGCATACCGTTCCTCCTGTTCTATTCTGTTCCCTTTTGCTATTTTATAAACGTGTTACGAGATGCTCCAACATTTCGTTAATCGCATTGATATAACGGGAAGAAGCATTGTAGGCATGTTGATATTTAATCAGGTTAGTCAACTCATCATCTGAAGACACCCCTGCAACTTCCTGTCTTGCATTTTCAAACTTTGATACAACATCTTCCTGACTGGAAACCATCTTATTATATACATTTCCACGGTTTGCCAGACTTGAGATCATGGAAGTATAATAGTCCTGGAAATTATTTGTAGTCAATGTATTCGGATCTAACTTTAATCCTTTTACATCCCATGCATCTAACAACTTTTGACATGTTTTCATGTCAAATCCGCCCAAAAGCCCAGAGTATTGATTATAACTTAAAGGAAGCTTGGAATAGTCATTCGCAATCTCGTTATTGATTTCTATTTGGTCAATTGTAAACAAACTATATGGGTCTGTATCATATTCCTGATTATAAATGTAGACTTTTTTCTCGTATGTTTTTGGATTACCATTTTCATCTGTTCCTTCTACCGTCATGGTTGCTTCTGTATACCTGTCTTTATTTTTACGATTAAATAATGCCTCTCCAACCGTCTTGTTTTCATCCATACCGGTAGAAGCATTTTTAACATCTAAAACCATTAAATTATCACTTAACTGATAAACGGTTCCGTCTGCGGATTTAATAACGGCATTTTTAGCCTGGTCTGCTGTTACCGTGTTCTGATCCAATCCAAATAGATCTACAACACTATTCTCTGTCAACTTCATATTCGGAGATAAAATGTCATTGATTGTCGTAACTAAGCTATGAACTAATTGGTCAAACTGTGCCTGTATTGATACTAGTACCGACGAATCCACATATTTATTATAAGTATCAACTGCCTGTTTATATTTTACAGTATCAACTGTACCATCTGCCTTCAGATAATCGCTTTCTTTTGGAATATCAGAATAATTAGCTGTGTACGAACCTCTGGCTACCATAAGTCCTTTTAATCCCCCAATGTCTGTCTGCATTGCAGAATTATATTCACCATTTAGTTTAAAAACATCTCCACAACCATTTCCGGTCCAAACTACATTTAATAATTCCGATTGCTTTGACAAATATTCAATCATTTCGCCTGCGTTATTATTGTTATCATACTGCATCAACTGAATCTCATTAAACATAACACGAGTAATCCCCGTAGGATTCCCTGTTGCCGGATCTTTGTCTTCTACAATAGATAAATTTCCATATTTGCTTAATTCCTTCCATTCATCCATACCCTTTATATCTGCAATCGGATCGCCATTTTCAAGGGCAGAATATATTTCTTTCATACAGTTATTAATTGCCTTCGCTTTCTCTTTTTCATGTTCTGTAACCGTATGCTCGGTTGCCATATGGAATACTTGATCACTTGTAACAAACTGGACACCTTCCACATTTACAGTAACAACGCCAAATGTATCTTCTTCATACGTGCATTTTACAATTTTACTTAGTTCATCCAATAATTGATTTCTCTCATCGCGATAGTCATTTGCCTGCTGACCTGAGCCTTCATACCGTTGAACAATTTTATTTAGTTCTTTAATTCGGTCACCGATTGCATTGACCCTGTCGACTTTCTCCTGTATCTGAGAGTTTAAATTCTTTTGATATTCCTGCAACTGCGTGCTAATTGTCTGAGCACGGTTTAAAAATACTTTTGCTGTTGATACAACAATTCCTCTCTTGGCAATATCACCCGGCTCGGATGCCAAAGCAGACATTGCCTCCCACATGCTTGTCAATGTATTCTTAAATGCAGCTCCTTCTAATTCACCAAAAACATTTTCTATCTCTTCTACCATCGACTTTTGCTGTTCATAAAATGCTAATCTTCCAGACTCTGTACGATAGCCCTTATCAGCAAACGCATCACGAACCTGACGAATGATCTGCATATCCGTACCAAGTCCAACCTGCATAGAGGAGATATAACTTTGTCCTACTGTTAAATATGAAAAATCTCCTGCCAATACCTGTTGTCTTGTGAAACCTTTCGTATCAACGTTTGCTATATTATGAGCAGTTGTATTCAGTGCGGACTGGTTTACTCTCAAACCAGACACACCCGTATACATGCTTGTCATCAAATTACTCATGATATCACCTGTACCTTCCGTAAACTTTGTCTACTGCTTCGCATCAAACATCCCTGTCTGACTGATTGGTATATCCACACCTGAAGCATGTTTGTCATAATTGTTCCCCGGTGACATCCTTGTACTCTGAATAAAATTCATATTGAACTCTATTAACTCTAGGGATTGTTCAATCAATGATTGATTTTGACGGTTAATATCTACTAACCTATGAATTGTAGAATGAAGACTATCATGAACCATGCTCAGTCTTCTTTGTTCTTCCGGTTGTTTGTCTAACAGACTAATAATTGTTTTTAAGTCTAAAGAGGCAGGATCACGGCTGATAACAGTTCCTATATTCACAACCGTTTCCTGCCTCTTGTGCTCTAAGTCAGTGATTTTTTGAATCGCTTCCTGTTCCTGTTCGGTAATCTTTTGTAACTTCTCAAGATCGTTTTCTACGATAATTCCAGTCTTTTCCAACTCAATTGGAAGAAGCTTATCATAGACTCTTTGTTCCTCTTCTAACGTTGTAATTAACTCTTCCATTAAACTAGCCAATGAATCGCCCTCACTTTACTCTATATAATGGAATTAAAATACCGTTCCAGTATTTTTTCCGCAAATTCCTCTCCCGTTACTTGATACGTTCCAGATTTAAGCTGTTCTTTCAGCTGATTTACTTTATCCTCCCGAATATCAGGTGCATCCTTTGCAGCCTGTTTTGCAATCTGATAATCTTTTCCTGTTTGTGAAAGTTCCAAACTATCAGATGCCTTTTCTTTCTTATTTGTACTTTTTACTTTCGCATTTGTGGTCTGGTAAATTTGCGTTATTTGATTATATGCATCTACTCTCATATTGCCACCACCTTCTCATTGTGTTACTCATTTATTTTCTTAAGCTATATTAAATTTATCGGTTGAAAAAACAAAAACTTTATAGATGTTTCGAAAAACATTACACGATTATCGGGCTTATTTTTGTACAATTTAGCTTTCTCTCTCCAATTATTTTATTTGTTTCTTACTCGTGTCAATGAGTCATATCTCTTATTCTAATTATTTTAAATTTTCATTCTTTTCATACAAAAGTCCTAATCATTATATATCATTATATCGAACTTAAAAAATATACAGATGAAATAGTTTTCGTATTTTTCTCCTTGCAAATACCCTGTCATTTCATCTGTATTATTAATGCACCTTATTATCCCTTCGTTTCTAGTATTTCATATCTTTTAATATGTCACCGAAATCAAATGTAGCAAAATAGTCTTTTGGTGTTTCAGCACGACGAATCATCTGTACTGTTCCATCTTCTTTTAATAATAATTCTGCTGATTTTAATTTTCCATTATAATTATATCCCATCGCATAACCATGGGCTCCGGTATCATGAATCACAAGATAATCACCTTTTTCAATCTTTGGAAGCATTCTGTCTATTGCAAACTTATCATTATTTTCACATAAGGAACCTGTTACATCATACTTATGATCGCAAGGTTCGTTTTCTTTGCCCAGTACAGTAATATGATGATATGCTCCGTACATTGCAGGACGCATCAAATCAACTGCACAGGCATCAAGTCCGATATATTCCTTATAAATATGTTTTTCATGAATCGCTTTTGTCACAAGACAGCCGTATGGTGCAAGCATAAAACGTCCGAGTTCTGTAAAGATTGCAACATCTTTCATACCATTTGGAACGAGTACTTCTTCAAAAACCGCTCGTACTCCCTCTCCAATTATCTTAATATCATTTTCTTTATCTTCCGGCCTGTACGGAACACCAATTCCTCCTGATAAGTTAATGTACTTAACTGCAATTCCTGTCTGTTCTTTTAGCTCAACTGCCAATTCAAATAAAATCTTTGCCAATACAGGATAATACTCATTTGATACTGTATTACTTGCTAAAAATGAATGTATTCCAAAATTTTTAACTCCCAGTTCTTTTAGCTCCCTAAAACCTTTTATAAGCTGTTCTTTTGTAAAACCGTATTTCGATTCTCCCGGATTATCCATAATATCTGTTCCAAGTGAAAAAACTCCACCCGGATTATACCGGCAAAAAATTGTTTCTGGAATTCCGGTTGTTTCTTTTAGAAATTGGATATGTGTATAATCATCTAAATTTATAAACGCGCCTAAATCATAAGCTTTTTTATATTCTTCTTCCGGTGTCACATTCGAAGAAAACATAATTTCTTCCCCTTTTATCCCAAGTGACTCGGAAAGCATTAGTTCTGTCAATGAAGAACAATCTACCCCGCATCCTTCTTCCCTTAATATATTGATAATGTAAGGATTTGGTGTTGCTTTTACAGCAAAATACTCTTTGAAACCCTTGTTCCAGGCAAACGCTTCCTTTAGTTTTCTTGCATTTTCCCGAATCCCTTTTTCATCATATAAATGAAATGGGGTTGGATACGTCTTTGTAATTTCTTCAACCTGCTGTAATGTTACAAATGATGTTTTCATGTTTATTCTCTCCTCACTGTGGCTTTATTTTTCAATTAATTCGCCGTTGCCAACTATTCTTTTTGATAGTTCTTTCATTTGTTTACCCATTATAGCATCAATTTTTTTTATTATCAATTTTTTTCTTGCATTTTAGGCAAAAGTATGGACTGTTATAAACTAATACTTTATAACAGTCCAACTTATTATTTTGTAACTTTAACTTTATATGATTTCTTTAATGTTCCTGCTTTCGCATATACAGTTACTGTACCAGCTTTTTTTGCTTTTAATTTTCCAGTTTTCGAATTAATTGTAGCTATATTTTTATTTGATACACTCCATGTAACCGCAGCATCTGATCCATAAACCTCTGCCTTAAACGTTGTTGTTTTGCCTTGCTTTATTTTTGATTTACCACCTAAAATCTTAATGCAAGGTTTGTTTACTGTTATTTCAGTTTCAAACTTCTTAACAACACCTTCCTTTGTAATCTCTGTTACAATCGTAGTAGTTCCCGTCTTCTTCGCCTCAATATTTCCATCTTTATCTACCGAAACAATCTTTGAATCTTTTGACATATAGTCAACTATAATATTGGACTCTGATACACCATTAACTTCTATAATATCATTATCCCCTTTATAGAGAATTTTTTTACTTGTTACTGTAATGCCTTCAAATATTTTTTGACGTAATGGCTCTGTAAGATTAAAGCTGAGGTTTCCATTATAACTGTCTGAATAGCTTGCATTATTTGAACTTGAGTTTGAATTGTTTTGGTTATTTGAGTTATCTGAATTGTTCTGATTATCGTCCGGCTTATTATTATCTTGCTCATTGTTTCCCATATCCGGAACAGTTCCATATAACTTCTTAACAATCTCTACAGCCTGGTTTACTGAATTATTCTCCGCAGTTGATAATTGATTTTCCACAGCCTTACTTTCTGCTGTTTCAAATTTGCCGGATTTCGCACTATCAACTGTTAATAAAGCAAATTCAGATAGTTTATCAATCTGTACGGTAATTGTATCCGGGTCATTATCAAGGTCGTATAATATCTCTACTTCAGCTCCATTGTTGTGTACATGATATAAGAAGTAGTCACTCTTTCCTTTTAATGTTTCAGGAATTTGAACTGTAACAACGATTGGTTTCTCTAGTTCTGTTTGCTTGTTACCATCAGAATCAATATTAATATCTAATACATAATCTAATGATGTTGTACCTGTCTTTTCAATTCCTTTTTCAATAACTTCTTTATTGCCTGACTCATTTACTTTTACCGCATTTATAGTTGCTTTTACTTCTTTACCGTTTGAAGCTTCACCTAAACCGGCAATTACAACAGGAAGAGAAGCAATATTGTCACTATTTTTTACCATCATTGATACTTTCTTTTCAAGTACAATATCCTCTGCTTTCTTTCCATTCTTTGACATGTCATAGACTGTTACCTCGGTATCGGCAACGGTTTCTTTTGTTCCGTCTTCGTTTGTCACAAAAATATTATATTTGCCACCCGGAATGTTATAAAGTGTATATTTACCATTTTCATCAGTTTCTGTTTCATAAACAACATTTGTTACCGTCTTATACGCAACTTTAGCATTTGCTGCCGGTACTTTATTCCCATCCTTGTTTTCATAAACGTTTCCTGTTACTTTCGTTTTCATTGCCTTTAAGGCTGTCGCAGATACCCAGTTATCAAAATCTATCTTTGCCTCGGATACCTTTACAGCACCGGTTGGGTTGGCAAGATGTACGTATACTGCTCCTTTTTGTAACGCTTCTTCCGATACTTTTATAATATTAATATAAGCTCCATCCTGGAATTCTATCGTTTTTCTTCCAACTTCGTTTCCTTTTTCATCGGTATAGACTACGTCTGCAGATACAGCACCATTGTATCCGCCTTTTCTTCTTAAGTATAATTCTTTCTGTGCAGAATCCACATAAGCAATATCAATTAATCCATATAAAGGCTGTTTATCCTGAACACTTCCTGCTTTTACAAAAACCGCAGAGTCTAAAATCGCATCTCTATAATCAGCAATTGCAAGACGAATTACATTTTCTTCTCCTTTTTTAACCGGAGCATCTACACTAAATACCTTAGTAATTCCATTGTAAATGAAGTGATTTAGTGAGATTGCATGTTCATCATCTTCCATTACATTACTGTCCAATATATCTTTTATGTTTCCTCTGTAATACTGGCTGTTGTTTTTATTATTTACAGTTCCAATTGTTACAGGTACCGGATTGTTATTATTATCCTTAATTTGCGGAAGCCACGCATAATTCACTCCATTGACAGTGAGTACAAATTGATCCCAGTAGGATTCAATGTAGTGAATATATTCATCGGAAGCAACCGCATATTGAAATGATAATGTATCCGTTTTAGGAACTACAGTCAACTCTAAAATTGCCGGGTCATAATAGTTGCTTTGATCAATTGTAAAACCTTTTAATTCATCGCCATTCTTATCAAGTGCTTTTGAGTTTGTAATATTACTTGATGCCTTGTCTTTGTAGCTGCGATTAAATATGCTTTTTCCGCCCTGTTCAACCATTCCTGTGGAAAGCACAATACCATCATTAAAACCAACGGTTTCATAAGCACCTGTAAATGAGCCAAATTGTGTTGCTTCACCAATCAGTTTGGCACTTTTAACTTCCATTCCTTCTCCAACTAGCATTTTTGCTAATTTCATCGCTGTATCAGCTGAATTATCTTCTACCTTAGTTAATACCGGTGCCTCTTCTGTTTCTGCATCCGCCACTTTTACGTAACCTCCTGTTTCACAAAGGCAAAGAACAACTGTAAGCCAAACAGCTAACATCTTTGTCCATCTCTTTCTTTTCATATAGTAACCTCCTTGTTAAAAAAACAACTTCTAATTTATCATTTTCAAGTAATTCAACACCATCTAGTACTTTTTTCTTATATACTATTATACACTACTTTATTAAAGTTTTCAAACTTTTTTTCTTTTTTATTATTATAATCTGTTATTTTAAATATTTTTACATCATTTTCTTGCTATTTACTGTTTTATCCATAAATTGCAATTTTCGGTTTAATTTTCCAAGCGAACATATGATTCATTTTTTCTTCTTTTTATTTGCGAAGAACGGATTGTTATGATATAATTCCTAAGTTGTGTTGTGACGGAAAACTATGTAAAGGATGGAGATTATTATGGAACAATATAATGGAAGTCAAATTGTTGTTTTGGAGGGTTTAGAAGCTGTAAGGAAACGCCCCGGCATGTATATAGGAAGTACCGGAAGCCGTGGTCTTCATCATCTGATATGGGAAATCCTGGATAATGGAATCGATGAACATCTTGCAGGCTTTTGCTCTCAAATTGATATAACGTTACAAAAAGATGGCGGTATTACAATTCGAGATTATGGACGCGGAGTGCCTGTGGATCTTCATCCAACAAAAAAGATTCCTACACTTCGTGTAGTATATACAATTCTACATGCAGGTGGAAAATTCGGCAGTTCTGTTTACAAAGTATCAGGAGGTCTTCACGGAGTAGGTGCCTCTGTTGTAAATGCCCTATCTTCCAAAATGCTTGTTGAAGTGAGAAGAAACGGACAAGTGTATCGTGATGAATATGAACAGGGCGGTCATCCAATTACAAAACTGGAAAATGGTCTTCTTCCTGTTGTTTCTAAGTGTAATAAATCAGATACCGGAACTAAGGTTACTTTTTATCCTGATGCTTCCATTTTTGAAACGGTTGAATTTAAACCTGAAACAATAAAAAAGAAACTAAAAGAAATTGCTTTTTTAAATAAAAATCTAAAAATATGTTATAAAGATGAAATTTCGGGTGAATCAATTGTCTATCATGAAGAATATGGAATTAAAAGCTTTGTAAATTATATTAATCGGGAAGCAACTGTTCTCCATGATGATGTTGTATATGTGGAAGGAACAAGCGGAGATATTGAGGTTGAAATTGCCTTTCAATATACTTCTAATTTTTCTGAGCAAATTAACGCATATTGTAACCGAATCAATGTTGTTGACGGTGGAACATTGGTTACCGGTTTTAAGATGGCACTCACTCGTGTCATGAACCAATATGCAAGAGAGCTTGGTATTTTAAAAGAAAAAGATGAAAATTTTGATGGAAAAGATATTCGAAATGGTCTTGTTGCAATTATTTCTATTAAGCATCCGGATCCCCAGTTTGAGGGACAAACAAAAACAAAGCTCGGAAATACCGACGCCAAAAGTGCAGTTGATGAAGTATTTTCTACAGAAGTACAGCGTTATTTTGATAAGAATGTAGAGGATCTAAAGAAAATTTTAGAAAATTCTATGAAATCTTACAATGCGAGAAAAGCAGGTGATAAAGCACGTACTGCCGTTTTAAAACAATTAAATGACGTTGATACCCGAAGTAAGCTTGCTTCTTGTTCTTCCAAAAAAGCAGAAGAATGTGAGCTTTACATTGTCGAAGGTGATTCCGCCGGCGGAACAGTAAAGACTGCCCGTAACCGGAAAACCCAGGCAGTACTTCCTCTTCGCGGTAAAATTTTAAATGTAGAAAAAGCAACCTTAGAAAAAATTCTTGTTAACAATGAAATAAAATCCATGATTGCTTCCTTTGGCTGTGGCATTGGAGATGAATTTGATATTAACAAATTAAAATATGATAAAATTATTATATTAACAGATGCCGATGTCGATGGTGCTCATATCAGTACTTTGCTGTTAACTTTTTTCTATCGTTTCATGCCAGAATTAATTAATGAAGGAAAAATTTACCGTGGACTTCCACCTCTCTACCGTGTGGAATATGAGCGTACTGATTTGAAGAAAAAGAAAAAAGAGTCCGAATATATCTTTAATGATTTTGAATTAGAAAAATTTAAGAAACAGAGCGGAAGAAAAATTTTAGGTGTACAGCGTTACAAAGGTCTTGGTGAAATGGATGCCGAACAATTATGGGAAACAACCCTAAATCCGGAAACCCGAATTCTTGCTCAAGTATCAATTAGTGATACGGTAGAAGCTGATGAAATAACCACTACTTTGATGAGCAGTAATGTTCCGCCAAGAAGGGCCTTTATTATGGAAGAGGCAAAATATGCACGTCTTGATATTTAGATGAACTATAAGGTTGAAAGAACTATATTGATGGAAAGGATATGTTGCATTGCCCTCTCTTTCAACCATTTTGGGGCAATATTGTGGATACTTCTGCAATATGCAAGGTTACGAATATGAGTAAACAATCTGAACAAATTATACAATTGGATTTTTCTGAAGAAATGAAAAATTCTTATCGTGATTATGCTATGAGTGTTATTATTGCACGTGCCCTTCCTGACGTACGGGATGGTTTAAAGCCTGTTCAGCGAAGAATTCTTTATGCAATGAATGAACTGGCATTATCACCTGATAAACCACATCGTAAAAGTGCCCGTATTGTCGGAGATACAATGGGTAAATATCACCCTCATGGTGACAGCTCTATCTATGATGCTTTGGTACATATGACAGAGGATTATTCTCTTTCTATACCACTTGTAGACGGACACGGAAACTTTGGTTCAATTGACGGTGATGGTGCTGCTGCCATGCGTTATACGGAAGCCCGCCTTTCAAAAGGTGCCATGACATTGTTAAACAATTTAGAAAAGGGATTAGTAGAATTTATACCAAACTTTGACGAAAGCGAGAAAGAACCTTCGGTTCTTCCTGCCATGATTCCTAATCTCTTAATTAATGGAACAACCGGAATTGCTGTCGGTATGGCAACTAATATTCCTCCACACAATCCCGGCGAAGTAATCAATGGTGTTATTGCCTATATGGATAAGCCTTCCATTACAACCGAAGAGCTGATGAATTATATTCCTGCACCGGATTTTCCAACCGGTGGAACAATTGTTAATAAAGATGCTCTTTCTACTATTTATGAAACGGGAGAAGGAAAATTAAAGATTCGTGCTAATACTGAAATTGAAAAAGGTGACAACGGCAGACAAAATATTGTTATTACAGAAATTCCTTATACAGTCGCCGGAAACAAAACCCGTCTGGTTGAAACTTTATCTTCTCTTATGAAAGAAAAAGTTTTTGATGAAATCTACGATGTTAGGGACGAATCTTCAAAGGAAGGAATTCGTATTGTAATTGAAGTAAAAAAAGATAGGGATATTAATAATCTTCTTAACGGCCTTTATAAAAAAACAGCAATGGAAGATACCTATAGCGTTAATTTCCTTGCTGTTAAGGAACAACAGCCTATTACTTTTTCTTTAAAATCGCTTCTTCAGGAATTTGTTTATTTTCAAGAAGAATTATATACAAAAGAATATAAGCATCTTTTATTTAAGGCAAACCAAAGACTTGAAATTGTAAATGGCTTAATCAAAGCAACTGATTTAATTGACTTAATTATTGAGATATTGCGTGGCAGCAGTTCCGTAAAACAGGCAAAAAATTGTTTAATTCACGGAGATACTACGGATATAAAATTTAAATCCAATAAATCCAAAAAAACTGCCTCAACTCTTAATTTTACAGAACGACAGGCAGAAGCGATTCTGGCAATGCCTTTAAGTAAATTAATTGGCTTAGAAATTATGAAACTTCATGAGGAAGAGGCTAGTTTACAGCAAAATATCGAAGAATATAAAATGGTTCTTGGAAGCCAAAAAGAGCTTCACAAAGTAATTAAATCCCGACTCAGAAGTTATAAAAAAGAATTTTCTTATTCACGTAAAACAAAATTAATCAACGCCTCTAACGTTGAATATGTAGAAGAATTTAAAGAAGAAGATATTTTCGTCCTAATTGACCGTTTCGGCTATACAAAGTCGCTGGATTCTTCCAGTTATAACCGAATCAGTGAAGATACAAAAAAGGAATATCCTCATGTTATATCAATGAAAAACACCGATAAACTATGCCTTTTTACCGCAGAGGGAAATATGTATCAAGTAAAAGCAGAAAAAATTCCACGCTGTAAAATAAAGGACAAAGGAACTTTAATTCATTCTCTCTGTAAAGTTGGAAAAGAAGAAATTCTTGTATATACTTCATTTGAACAATTATTTGAATCACAGCTACTGTTTGTAACAAAATATGGATACGTAAAACTTGTTTCTGGAGCGGAATTTGAAACAATTCGGTCTTCTATTGCTTCTACCAAACTTGATACCGATGATTGCCTAGTCAATATTCTTTTATTATCCGCTTCTGACATCTTAGAAGATGATAAAAAGGTAATCCTGTTAACGGAAAAGGGACTTTCTCTTGGTTTTCCTCTCAATGAAGTCAGTGAGCAGAAAAAAGCAAGCAGAGGTGTGAAAGGAATTACCTTAGACAAAAATGATACGGTAGCTTTTTCCACCATTGTCCCATTCTTTGAAGAAAAGTTCATGTATCAGGGCAAACAATTGAATGCCAAAAAAGTCCGCAACCGAAAGCGTGGACAGAAAGGACAAAAAGCCCAATTATAAAACAAAAAAAAATATAAAAGTAAGGTACTTTTGCCGTTTCCGCAAAAGTACCTTTTCTATTCATTCTTATGGCTCATATTCAAATGTATCTTTTAAAGTAATTTCCTTCACAGTTTGTTCCGTCTGTTTAATTGCACGAAATGACAGACGATAAGTTCCTTTGCTTAAATTAGGATACCACTCTAACAAAATACTTCCTTCAAGCTGTTCTTCCAGTGGATCTGCAGTACCGCAAAAACCGGTTATACAGGGAACATCTTCATAACCGTTCTTCGTCTTTCTCTCTAATCTAGGTGCTAAAACAACCTGTTGATTTCTTCCTGTCGTATTTTTTATTGTATAGATAAGCTTCTTATCTTTACCAGTATACAGGTCTTTTTTCACATTCAATTTGATTGTCTTTTTTACTTTTTTATCCGCGTCTTTATCTGTAAGTTTCTTACAAAATATCGCATCCACATTCTTTTCAATACTTTTTGCTGAAACTTTTTCAATCGCTTCACTTTTTTGTACCTCTATGCAACCTGTCATAGAGAAGCAGGCAGCTCCTACCACAACACCAAATAAAATCTTTTTCATCGCAGTAATTTTTTTTCTCATAGTATAACCTCTTTTTCTTTTTGTTTACAAAATAGAAACGAAAGTTATTCTATTTTTACTACCGCAATTTTAAATTTTTTTATTTTTTTACTCACTTATTATTCCCACGGTTCAATCTGACTGTGAAGAACTTGTGGAACACCAGTAAGCTGTATGTCGAATTTTAGTGAAGGTTCTACCCTGCTGCTCGCATTATGGATCCGGAATGATAATGCCCAGCCTCCATCACAAGTTACAATAATCGTATTTTTCGAATTCTCTTTGTAACTGATATCATAAAATTTAGTAGGAAGCTTTAACAAATGCACTTTATTATCTGGTTTTTTATTCTTCGTAGCCTTGTTTAATGTTCCATACAAATTATAACCTTGAACAATGGATTGTCTTTTTCCATCTTGTGTTATAATTTTATAAAAGTCATTTTTTCCCAATAAATAACGTACCAGTAAGGTCGGAATCTCTCTTTTGTGTAAAAGTGTAAGTCGTTTTAATTCCCTTACAAAGGCATCTAATAATGGTACATAGACCTCATCCTCTTTCCTGACTAAATCACTCCAAAGCATTTTCTCTTTTCTGCAAGTTTCCAAAAAAGAAAAAACCGGTTCAATCTCCTCAAAATATTCTTTCGAGCAACTTTTTCCAAACCACTGCTTTCCAAAATCAATCGTATAAGAAAGTCTGGAATGTTTGACCGCCATATGATTGTGCTTACATGAAAATCCTATTTCCCAGTTCGTCTCCTTACGCTCACATACAATATCTCTGACATCACCGGCAATTCCTTTGGCATCTTCCTGGATTCGAAGTAATAATACCCCTTTTTCTTCTTTATCTGTCAAATTCGGCTCAAGCCGTTCAAGCATTTTTACTGCCGCCGTCGCAGCCACGCTCATCTGACACCTTGTGTCCTTATCTAACTGCATATAGAATTCTTCCGCCGTCTTAAGTGCCTTACTTTTTTGCTCTTCCCATGCAATTCCTTTTTTAGAAAGCCACTGCTCGAAAGCACTCAAACAGGCATACTCAAATGCTTTTCCTTTTTTCGTCTGTCCAAAATCTTTTTTTTCCTCTTTTGGTTTTCTTAACTGACTCAATATCTTTCTTATATCTTCTGCAATCACTTCCGCTAATTTTACCGGAACCGCATTGCCAATCTGCTTATATTTACTTGTTAAATCCCCTTCAAATACCATATCTTTTGGAAATGTCTGAATTGCTGCCGCCTCCTGCCAGCTAAATCTTCTTGTTCGTCCATTTTTTCCAAATCTCCAGGCATCTTTTGCAATCTTTTCCATATCCGGCGAGGAAGGATGAAGTGTTACCTGTTTGCTCATTGCAGGAATTGTATAGGATACTTCATCCCAATTTCGTTTCCGGTTTCTGCTCATATAACGTGGTGAAAAAGCCCCTTCACAGACATCAGCCGGGTCTGGTTCTCCCATCCCCTCTAATGCCTCTTTTAATGAAATTTTATATCCAAATGGTTCCGGAAATTGATATTTTGTTATTCCCATATCTTTTCGAAACCCAATTAATATAACACGATATCTGTCTTGTGGTACTCCATAGTCTGCCGCATTAACTAAAGACGGATAAACATCATATCCAATCCCTCTTGTCGAAAAGTCTTCTATAATAGCATCTATAATTTTCCCCTGACCTAATGTAAGAATTCCTTTTACATTCTCGGCAACAAAAACATAAGGCTGTTTTTCTTCAACTAAATTAACAAAATGCTTATATAACACATTTCTTTTATCATCAATTTTTCTTGGACCTGCAAGAGAAAATCCCTGACATGGAAATCCTCCTGTAATCACATCAGAAGAAGGAATTGTATCAAACGGAATTGCCCCAATATCTCCTTCCACTACTTTTGCATCCGACCACCGGCGGTGTGTTGCACATGCATCTTTATTAATATCATTTGCCCATAGCACCTTAAAGCCTTGTTTCTCAAATCCAATGTCTAAACCACCTGCTCCTGAAAATAGAGAAACAACTGTAAAAGGACGCCGTTCCATTTTCTTTTCCTTTTTCACATTATCCAATGAAATTCCTCCTTAATGTCCACATATTATTATACAGGAAAAGTCGCAAGACGCAATGAATTATTTTCTTATTTTTTTGATATATGCTGTTTTTTATTACTATTTGCTCACTTATTTTCGTATCCTTACTATTGATTTTTCATAATTTTCCCAAGGAAAGTGTTCTATCATCTTGTTTACTTTATACTATATGTCTATTCTTTAACTATCTCTTATGTAAACTTGTATTAATAAGAAGATACAATTATCTTACCAGTATTGCATTTTGCCCAACTCGGTGTTAAAATAAAGCTGTTAAGATACATCGAAAAACGATGTTCCCCAGAGTTAAGCATTACATCTGCTAATTTAAGTACATTTATCCTAACAAAATGAACTTTTTAGTAACACTTTTCAATTGCATAACTCTAATATTTTATAACATGGAGGTATTAAAATGGCTTTTAAAGTTATGAAAAACAAATTAATCCGTGCAGCCTTTGCAGCTGCTCTATCAGCAACATTACTTGTACCTACTGTTGCTTCTGCTTGTACAACTGTTTTGGTTGGTAAGAATGCTTCTACAGATGGTTCTACATTCATCGCTCGTAACGAAGATTCTATGACTGCCTGGCCAAAATATTTTTTAGTACACGAAGCAAAAAATAATCCAGCTGGAACTATGTACAAATCTACGGGAAATAACTTTACTTGCGAGCTTCCTGCTCATGCCTACAAGTATACTGCAACCCCTGAAAATGATGAGTCAGAAGGACAATTTGAAGAAGCTGGTATTAACGAAAAGGGTGTTGCAATGAGTGCCACAGAAAGTGGAAGCTACAATGATAAAATTGCAAAAGCGGATCCACTTGTAGAAGACACAGGAATCGGCGAAGATTCTATGGTTACAGCAGTATTACCTTATATCAGCACAGCTCGTGAAGGTGTTGAACGCCTTGGTGCCCTTGTTGAAAAATATGGTTCAGCTGAAGTAAATGGTGTAGCCTTTTCTGATAAAGACGAAGTATGGTACATGGAAATTGGTTCCGGTCATCATTGGGTAGCCAGACGTATTCCTGATAACTATTACGCTGTTGTTGCAAACCAAATTGCAATCCAAAAAATTGATTTTAATGACACAAAACACTTTATGTGGTCAACAGGTCTTCAGGAATTTGTTAAGAAAAACAATTTAAATCCAGCTAAGAGCGGATTTAACTTTAGAGAAATCTTTGGAACAAACGACAAAGATGACCTTACATATAATATTCCTCGTGTATGGTATGGACAAAAAGTATTATCTCCATCACAGGTTGAAAACCAAAAAATTGACTCAACAACAATTCCTTTCTATCGCAAACCAGACAAAAAGATTGACAAGGATGCCATTGCAAAAGTATTAAGTTCTCACTTTAATGATACAAAATATGACTCATATGGCAAAAATGAAGGAAGCTTACGTCCAATCAGTGTTCCAAGAACAATGGAATCTCATATTATTCAGTTCCGTCAAAACATGCCTGTTGAAATCAGTGGTGTACAATGGGTAGCTCTTGGAGTACCTGAAACAAGCGTATATGTTCCTTTCTATGCAGGAATCACTCAGACTCCTGAAGCTTACCGCACAGGTACAGCAACACCTTCTGATGATTCTGCATACTGGGCATTCCGTACAACAAACGCTTTAGTAAGACCTCAATATAAAGCTCTTATGCCAACAGTTACACCTGTTATGAATAATGTAACACATAAATTAAACCAAAACTTAAAAGCATCTGATGAAGAGGCTATGAAGATTTACAATAATAATCCTCTTGATAAAACTGCTTTACAAAAATACCTTACAGAACAAGGTGAAAAGAATGCAACTTATGCAATTGATGAGTTTAAAGCATTAAATGCACAGCTTATTAAACAATATACTGCATTAAATCCAATTTATCACAATAGTGATTTATAATTTTTAAATCTAAAAAAAGGGAGTGCAACAGACCAGTATTTCTATTTCTGTTTCTGTTGTACTCCCTTTTCTCTATCTATTTATACAAAGGTTGAAAATATTTCTAATTGCCTCATAAATCAGCGTCTTCTCAACTCATCTTCCCTTTGTTCTATATACACTCTGGCAGCACTGGAATATTGATTGTCGGAAGATCCCAGCCATTCCAAATAACGCTTATCATCATGATATATTTCATCAATTTTGCGACCTTTATATTCTCCCTCCTGTAATACAATATTTCCATTTTCTATCATCGGTTGATTTCGATAAATATCTTCAAGCACTACATTTTTATCTACCAAACATTCTCGGTTAAACTTCTGAAATTCTTTTGAAAACTCACTTCTTGTATATTTCCAACTCATCTCCTTCGTTATTCCATTTTCATTCATATCTAAGACTTTTATTAAAAGTATTTCGTCCTGATGCTTACTCCCTTTTTTCGCATAGTTTACCAGATATAGGGTTGCATCAAAATCACACTTGGCTCTCCATAACGCAAAAAATTTTTTTGCATATTTGTCCCACAATTGATTCGGATGGCTTGTATACGGAGCCTCTTTTTTCTTTTCATCGCAAAGCAAATATTTAACAATAACATACCCTCTCTCCGGATGTTTTTGTATCCAATCAAATGGAATCGTTGCCGTAGGTGTCCCTTCTAACATTTCTTTTGAAAACTCCAATCCACTCTCCTCATTTTTTTCAAACTTTCCAAAAGACTTCCCTCGTTTCCAAATGCAATTCATGATCTACCTCCTCCCATAAAACATTGTCTATCATTATAGTAAGCCATTTCCTCTTTTTTTTCCACAAAAACTTTTATTTCTTTTGCAAAAAACAAAATTGAAAATATTTTTTCTCATTTATCAAATTTTATAATGACTTTCACTCAATTGGGCAAAACGATATCTGATTATATTATATTTCGGATAAAAATGATAAGAAATTTACAGAAAAAAACACAAGATACAGGAAATGATAATTCCCAATTTTTTTAACCATCATTTCCTGTTTCATTTAATTAAAGTTACTATCGAAAGGTATTAATAGAATACAAAGAATTTAACTATTTTATTTTGCATAAATATTTTTAATTTAATGAGATATATTAATTTCCTGCATCTTTGCATTTTCCAAATTAAGATTCTCATAATACCAAAAATATACTACTTCTCCATCCATCTTAATCTTCACAACCTCCGTCGGTCTTTTTTCATCGATGGCCAGAGTTTTTATTTCTTCATTATCATGAAGTCCCCATTTTATAATTTTATTATTCTTGTCTAGAGAAAAAGCCCCTGTACTGTTAAAAAATCCAAGACAGGATATAATCTTTTGCTTAAAACAGTCTTCTTTATCATATCTTTTTTCTAATTCTCTGCCACGGTACTTTTCAAGCTCCCAAGAAGTTCCTACTGCGTATAGCGGTTCGGAATACAAAATTTTTTGTTTTTCCTGCTTTGTTTTCAATTTAAAAGTATAAAAATTATCCTTTTCCTTATTATTTACAATAAAAAACACATCACAGGAATCTTCCCCTTGAATTACTTTTACCACTTTTTCTATCCTGCTGACCGAATATTCATCCCAGTCACATGAACAAACTGCCTCTTCAATTGTAGGATAAAACTTCAATTCAGAAGCATCTTTCTCTTTTAAATACTCCTCAGAAGCAAATTCATTTAAAGTTCGTCCCTCAAGCTTATTGTCTTCTGATTTCCAACTTTTGTTTAAAATAATAAATAGAAGAAAAATAATTCCTACTAATGTCGTAATATAACAGGCGCGTTTCACAGTTCTTACTCCTCTCCTATTCTCTTGTTTTTAGCAGCTATGCTGCTAAAAGTATTTTTGCTGATTGATAAATTCCCTGCATAACACCTGGAATCGCAACATCATCTGCTACACCTGCACCTGTCAAATCATTTGCCGCTAAATAAACAAGTGCAGCACAGCCTGCAACAACACTGGCTGCTGCCGCTGCTTTTTTCGTATCCGTCGAACTCGTTTCGACCTTTATTTCTGAGCTAAAACCAGAAGGTGTTGAAGTTGCCATTGTAACAAATTTCTTTATATTATTTTTATCAACTGAAATGCCACCTCCGGATGAAACTCCAGTCTTACCATCCTCTACACTAAAACCAATTTCTACTCCATCTTTTCCAATTGTAAGAGATGTTTTATAGGTCATTGTATTATTACTATGAGGTACCTTTACCTTAATAGGTGCATTTACTGTATAGGATTTACCATCCTTTCCCTTTGTTACTTCAAAAATATTCCCTCCGATGTGCTGAGATTGTGTATGGGAAACATTTCCTGTTTTCGTTTCTTTTATTACACAATTTACTCCCACAACATCGTTATTAATAACTTTTTTCACCTTTTCTAACGTCTGCTTTGTCGCATTTTTTACATCTTTCACAGCAGTTGTAACTTTGGTTTTAACATTATTTCCTACTGTAACAGCTGTCTTTTTACCTTGCTTTACGGTATTCGTAACATTCTTCTTTACTGTCTGCTTTGCCTTATTTACATTTGCTTTTACTGTACTTGCTGTCTTCTTTGCTGTTGTCTTGACATGATTAACCGCTTTTTTAGTAGAATTCTTTACATTTGTAACAGTAGTCTTTCCTGTTGTTTGTACATTAGAAGCAACCTTCTTTACCGTCTGCTTTGCCTTATTCACCGTATGATTGACCGATGTCGTTACTTTCTTTCCAACTGTACATACATTCTTTTTCACCGTAGTTGCAGCTTTATTTACATTTTGTTTTATTGATGCGGTTGCTGCCTTTACACTATTTTTAACATTTCCTGCAGTCTTCTTTACCTGAGCACCTGCTTTTTTCACCGTATTAACCCCAGCCTTGGCAGTTGTTGTTACTTTTTTCACAGTCTGGGTTACATTTTTCTTTACTTTATTACCAACTGTCACCACTGTCTTTTTTAAAGCATTGGAAGCACTTTTTACCGTTTTTTCCGCACTCTTTTTCATCGTTGAAATGGTATTATTTATGCTTCTCTTAGTAACTGCCGTATTAGCTTTCTTCTTAGCAATTGTGTTCGCCGAAACCCTTACAACTGGCGTTTGGGCTGGCTTCGGTACCGATCTTGATACTACTTTTGGTGTTGGCTTTGGTGCTGGTCTTGATACCGCTTTTGGTGTTGGCTTCGGTGCCGGTCTTGATACTGCTTTTGGTGTTGGCTTTGGTGCTGGTCTTGATACTGCTTTTGATGTTGGCTTCGGTGCTGGTCTTGATACTGCTTTTGGTGTTGGCTTCGGTGCTGGTCTTGATACCGCTTTTGGTGTTGGCTTCGGTGCCGGTCTTGATACTGCTTTTGGTGTTGGCTTTGGTGCTGGTCTTGATACTGCTTTTGATGTTGGCTTCGGTGCTGGTCTTGATACTG
>NZ_VUMT01000011.1 GCF_009696045.1 Velocimicrobium porci
GACCTGTCATCGCCACTTCCAGGATTGATAAATATGATGGTGAAATGGTTACTTTCCACTACAATCGCCACGAGGATGAAAAATATATTGAAGAAACCATTCCTGCCATGGATTTCATCAAACGGTTGATCCGGCACATACCTGAAAAACATTTCAAAATGATCCGGTATGGCGGCCTTTACGCTCGCCACCGTAAGATTGATTCAAATCTCCATCGTGCCATTTCAAAAAGCAAACATCATATTTACCGCAGCTTCAATCAATGGAGAACTGCTATTCTATCCTCTTTCGGTTATGACCCTCTGGAATGTCCTGACTGTAAGCACAAGATGGTCTTTCTTGAACTTTATTACAATCACAAACGCGTATCTCTCGAAGAACTTTACGAGAAAGCAATGTCCAAATCTCGTGGAAAGCGTTCTTCTGCATAAATTCCTCTGATTTTATGATATAATCCTCTGGAAGGAGGATAAACTACTATGAAACCAAACATCGAGGAATTACGCAAAAAATATATGGATAATCCCCCAGAAGGTATGACTTCCAAGGACATTCGCCGTATGAGCGAGGAAGAACTTCTGGATATGGATTACTTCTTGAATGAAGATGACTTATTCGCCGATGAGGCTGGTGCAGAAGGTTTTTATATCTTCTAAACAGTGTCGTCTATTTCCCATGCCCGCCTTTGTGCGGGCTATTTTCATCCAAGCGTTTAACGAAAGTCGAACTTTCCTATAAAGTAAAGTAAAAAATGCTCTGAATATTTCTAAAAATTTATAATAGAAATACCCAGAGCATAAAGTGCATAGTCATCCGTAGATATCAGGGGTCAAAATATCTTTTGACCCCAACATCATATTATCCCGCACAAACACCGTTTGGAACCTTCTCCTCTGGAACCGCAAGCACTGGTAAGATTCCATCCGAATATCCTATATCAAATAGCATTCCCTCTGATTCAATTCCCGCCATTTTCCTTGGTGCCAAATTAACTACAAATAAAGCCTGTTTTCCTTCTATCTCTGTAGGGTCTTCTCTTTCCTCTTTTAAACCTGATAAAATAACTCTCTGAAAATCACCAAAATCAACTGTAAGTTTTACTAATTTTCTTGAATTCGCAACGTCTTCTACTTTTAAAATTTCCCCTACACGAATATCTAACTTCTCCAAATCATCAATTGAAACTACTTCTTTTACTGGTTGTCCCATAACTATATTCTGCCACTCAAAACATAGACAAACATATCCATATCGAGATATTGAACGTTTTCACAAACTTTTCTTACTGTTTCGTCCTGTATGCTTTTGCGATTACAAAGTAATACGCTACTCACAAGTTCTTGTACAGTCCACAGTCGTAAATTCCCGACTAAAGCCATCGGTACATGCCTACAAATGCTTGTTTATGCTATTTTGTAGGATGTTGCATCTCTTAAATTAAGACTTGCATTATAATCTCTGTCAGCATGATATCCACATTCACAAATGTATTCTCTGTCAGAAAGTTTTAAATCATTCTTGATACATCCACATTCATGACATAATTTACTGGATGGATACCATCTGTCTACAATTCTCAATTCAATTCCTAATTCTTTGCATTTTGCTTCCAGTTTCGTCCTAAATTCATAGAATTTCTGTGAAGCAACTGCCTTTGAGAGATGTCTGTTTTTCATCATTCCTCTTACATTCAAATCTTCAATGGTAATATAAGATGGCTTGGTTTTTACTATCTCATTTACACATTTATTGATATAATCGGTACGAATATTATCAATTCTTTGATGAAGTTTTTGTACCTTTAAGACTTGCTTCCGAATATTTTGTCTAGTGGCTTCTCCTTTCATTTTCTTGTTGCGTTTCTTTAAGTCTTCGTATTTTCTCGATAGACAACGCTGTTCTCTTCTTAATTGTTTTTCTAATTTTCTTATTTTTGCAGTTTTATTGATATTTTTCTTTGTAATACCATTACTAATAATTGCAAAATCTTTCAGTCCCAAATCAATTCCTAATCCAAACTCATTTAATTGTAGTTTTTCTGTACAAGAAATATCAATTAAAACAGATACATAATATCTTCCAGCTTTACAAGAAACGGTTCCACTTTTAATTACATACCCATCTTTCGTAGTAGGAATATAACCTTTTTCTTTCAATTTGACCCATCCAAGAGTAGGAATATTAATTCGATGTCTTTCACAAAAACAATCTTTTGGATTATTTTTAACAAAATACATTTTTACATCCGATTTATTCTTTTTCTTGAATCTAGGAAATCCACTTTGTTTTTTGAAAAACCTGGTAAAAGCAGTACAGGCATTTTCCATAGATTTTTTAACCGACTTAGAACTTACTTCTTTTATCCATGAATACTCTGGATTATTTGGTATAAATTCATGATTAATCCAAACACTAAATGATTTTGCTGTCATAAACTTTTCACCGTTGTTATAAAGTTCTTTATTATGAGCAAGATAGAAGTTATAAATAAACCTGCAAGTGCCAATTGTTTTAGTTATCTTTTGTATCTCTTATATCATTCTCTGTTTGGATTCCTTTAAATTGCAAATATTGGTCATAAGTATAATAACGTCTATCAGTAGGAGTACGATTCGCTTTTAATAACTTAACTTTTCTCCTTTGATTCTAATATTTTATCTCTTACTTTTTTCTAATACAACTCTATCATTATAATTTAAATATTGCAAGGTTAATCCTTCATTTCTTATGTATTTTTATTTTCTCACCTTTTCCAGATTACCTCAACAGACACCTCCTTCGCCTGCTTATTATAAGTTTCCAAATTAATCTCACCGGCATGAAACCCCTTCATGTCAATAATTCCATCAAAATTTGTAACATTAAAGGTCTTCTCAGTTGCCTGCTGCGTCATTTTTAAAAAAACCTCTCCTTCTTTCGCTGTACAGGCAACCCGAACTTGCTCCAATTCTTCTTCTTTTATTTTTATTGTTTGTCTAAAAGAACGCCCCGCCGTCTTATAAGAAACGAGAAATTGATTTTCTGTTAAACTGTGCTCAGCCCCTATTGCCATTCCATCCACAATGGGAATATTAGAAACATCTGCAACCGATACATAAATCATTCTCGTAGCTGCAAAAAGCAAGAAAAAAACTATACTTAAAGCATAATATTTTCTCACCTGCTTAATAAAAAAACCTTCTTCTTTACTTGCAACTTGGTTAATAAAAGCTGTTATACTAATACCCACTACTAAAATTAAAGTAACAAAAAAACCTATCTCCAAAAAATAATACATTACATCCCCACTTTATTGTTTATTTTCTGATTCTATTATACCAATATATTCAGTAAAATTCAAAATATTTTTTTGATACACTAATTTTTTTTTAGTTTTTTTAAATTATTCTAAAACATTAAACCGGGATACACAATTTGCTATAATATTTCATTTTCCATCGTACTACGTTTTACATATAATCCACAATTTTCTTTGATAACACATCCATGATCCACAACCATCTGTCCGCGAAGAAATACTTTATCTGGTTTTCCTTTTATTTCAACACCCTCTAACGGTGAATAATCCATATGATAAAGCTGATTTTCTTTCGTAACTGTTTCACTGGCATTACCATTCCAAATTACAAGGTCTGCATCGCTTCCTTCTTTGATACACCCTTTTTTCGGATACAAACCGTATAATCTGGCAGGATTTTCAGCAAGATATTTGCACATCTGACTGACTGTAATCTTCTCTTCCAGTACCCCATAAGTATATAATAATTCTGCCCTATGCTGGACTCCCGGCATACCGTTTGGAATTTTTGTAAAATCTTCTTTTCCCATCTCTTTTTGTGTAAAATTAAAACTACAATGATCCGTGGAAATTGTATGTAATTTATTTTCTTTTAAAGCCTTCCATAGGCAATCGGCATCTTCTTTTTTTCTCAATGGTGGTGAGCATACGTATTTGGCACTCTCAAATCCGTCTAATTGATATTTTGAGTCGTCCATCAATAAATATTGAGGACATGTTTCTAAAAATACCGTTTGTCCCTGTTCAATCGCCTGTTCTGCCTCTTTAAATCCAAGCTTTGAACTTAAATGAACAACTACAATTGGAATATCAACCAGTTTAGCAATATAAAGCAAACGATTTACTGCTTCTGCTTCTACTTCTGCCGGTCTTGTAAGTGGATGAGCAGATGGAGAAAAGTTACCATTTTCTTTTTGTTTCTTTACCAGCTCATCAATAATCGCTCCATTTTCGCAGTGAACCCCAACAATTCCACCATATTTTTTTAATTCTGTAAGAATTTCAAAAATCTCTCCATCACTAACTTTTGTGTCATATGTCATATATAATTTAAAGGACGTGATTCCTTCTTCAAACATCGCTTTCAAGTCATCTTTTGTCTGTTGATTCCAATCTGTCACTGCCATATGAAAACCATAGTCACAAGAAGATTTTCCGTCTGCTTTTTTATGCCAATGTTCACTTGCTTCTTCTAGCGTTTCACCTTTATTTTGCGTAGCAAAATCAATAATACAAGTGTTTCCCCCTGCAATAGCTGCTTTTGTTCCTGAAGAAAAATCATCTGCGGTTACTGTCCCTGCTACTTCTAAATCAAAATGTGTATGGGCATCTATAAACCCAGGAAAGATATAGTTTCCTTTTGCATCAATCACTTCCATCGATTCTTCTGCCTCAATTGTCGGTGCAATTCTTTTAATTTTTTCCTCTTCAATAAGCAAATCCATCTGTGTTGTTTCCTTACTTGTAACAACGAATCCGTTTTTTATTAAATATCTCATATCCGATTCTCCTAATCTTAAGCATCTTCAAGAAGACTTCCAACATATACTCTAGACTATCCCACTACACAAGTTATAAATATTTATCCCTCGTAAAATAACCAATTCCAGAAAAGAACAATTTGTTCTTACTTACTTTCACCTTTTGCATTGTAACTCCCTCTGGATAAGAAAAGTTATCAGTCCAATATATCGTTGCCATAGGTACATTCGATAGAAAATCTTCCCAGTTTTTATTATTTTCTAAACTATGATATCTTTTTTCAAATATCTTTTTTAATTGTTTTTTTTGTTTTTCTTTTAGTTGTGTATCCAAATATTCCGAATCAATAAAATATTTTTCATGTTCACTTTCTTTATATGTTATTTTTTTTAATTGATTATCCTCTAAATTACTTTTATATTCTTTATGTTCTTTTGATGGTTCTCCATACTCTTTTTTTAATTCTTGTAAAACAAGATTCATATCTAGTTCGTCAGGATATGAAACTGTAACTCCATACAATCCATATTTATTTTCTTTTACTTTATAAAATTGAAAAATAACCCCTTCTGATTTTGTTTCTAAAACTTTCATATTAGGAATAGAAACCGTAATTCCATCTTCACTTTTTTCATAATCTATATCATCCTTTGTAAAATTATAGCTCTTTAAAAGCTCATCGGGAGTCATTCCCCAATACGTATCTTGGAAGATAATATGCTTACTTTTTTCTTCCTGTGAGCAACTAATTAACAATAAAATTAATGGTAAAACAATACAAATATATATTTTTTCCATCTTCTATCACCTAATAATCAGAATCTCATTTATAGATCTTAATAGAAACAACGGACAGTACGCTATGCGAACTGTCCTTATGTTCAATAAAAACGGCGGTCCAAATTCTTTTTTCCGTGTCCGTCACTGTTTTTACTTCTTTCATTTTAATTTTTTTATTTTTTACTTTTATATCTTATATTGTAGCTGTCAATTCAACTTCACATAGTACATTTTTAGGTAATGTCTTAACTGCTACACAAGAACGTGCAGGTTTTGATACAAAATATTTTGCATATACTTCATTAAATGCTGCAAAATCACCCATATCTGCTAAAAAGCAAGTTGTTTTTACTACATTTTCAAAGTTTGTTCCTGCTTCTTCTAATACAGCCTGAAGATTTTTGCAAACTTGTTCTGCCTGAGCAATAACATCACCTTCTACAACATTTCCTGTTGCTGGGTCAATTGGAATCTGCCCGGATGTAAATAACATATTATTTGCTACGATTGCCTGTGAATATGGTCCAATTGCTCCTGGTGCTTTTGTTGTTGCGATTACTTTGTTCATGTTCTATTCCTCCTAAACTTTTCTATAAATTTTAATATCAAATGTAGTATACCACATCCGTAAACTTATCTAAATTAAAATAAATAAACATAATCCTCATAGACAGCTTTAATAAATTCTACAATCTCTTTTGGAACCAAAGTTTTTCTATCAAATCCAATCATATTCATAATTTCATTTCCAAGTCTTACTTTAAATACTTTATTTTCTTTATCAAGTAGAACAAATCCTTGATTTTCACTATGATACATATCTTCTTCTGTTCTAAATAAAGTGAATTTATCTTTATATGGTGCACTGCTGTATGGGCAGAAACTCATACAGTTTCCACATTCATTACACATTCTGTCTACATGAAGAACCTGTGCCATCTTTCTTCCAGGTACTTGAATCGAAACATTGGCTCTATTTGGACATACATCAACACAGTTTTCACATACGCCAGAACATACAAGGCAGCGCTCACTTTCAGTTGTAGCTGGATTAGCATCCAGTATAATACCTTTCTTTGCATAAAGTTCTTCCGGATTTCGCTCATCTTCCTGCTCACATTTTACTGATTTTTGAAGAACCGCTTCTGCTGCCTTCATACCATCACGAATTGCCTCTACAACCGTAGCAGGACCATTTAATCCATCACCCGCAACATAAACCTGTTCTATATTTGTCATAAGGTTTTCATCTACAATTGGACAGCCTTTCTTATTTGTCACAATACGATTTGCCTCATAAAATTCTTTATCTGTTTTTTCTCCAACCGCCGCAATTACTGTATCTGCCGGAATTTCTACCACTTCTTCTGTTTCGATTGGTTTTCTTCTTCCAGAAGCATCCATATCACCAAGCTCTACTTTATGGCAAATTAATACACCATTTTCCACTTTAACCGGTGCAAGCAAATCTTTAAATTCCACACCGTCTTTTTCTGCAAGTAATAATTCCTCTTCTTCTGCAGGCATATAGCGTTTTGTTCTTCTATATACAAGATAAACATGTTCCACACCATCCGTAGCCTTTGCAGCTCTTGCCGTGTCCATTGCTGTATTACCGCCACCGATTACTACTACGTTTTTACCAATCGATACATGTCCTTCTTTTTTCTTGAACTCTTCTAAAAACGCAAGTGCATTTACTGTTTTGCCACTTTCTAAACGGATATTTCCTTCTTTGGAAGCACCAAGTGCAAGAATTACTGTATCATACCCCATTTTCTTAACTTCTTCTACTGAAGTAACCAAAGAATTCGTCTTAACTTCTACACCCATTGCCTTAACAAGTTCAATGTCTTTCTCAATGTCCTCGGTAGGTATACGGAACTTAGGAATCACATGTTTAATTACACCGCCAAGAGAATCTTTACGTTCAAATATAGTTGTCTGCTTTCCGCCTCTTGCTAAGAAATAGGCTGCTGCAAGTCCTGCAGGACCACCACCAATAACAGCGGCTTTCCCTTTCTCTGTAACATCCGGCTTTTGAAGTTTTTTCATAAATGCTTCATATCCGCCTTTTGCCGCTTCCAACTTTGTTTCCCTGATATGTACCGGTTCTTCATAGAAATTACGAGTACATTTACTCATGCATCTGTGAGCACAAATCGTACCTGTAATAAATGGAAGTGGATTTTTCTCCGTAATTACTTCCAATGCTTCTTCGTATTTTCCTTCTGCTGTCAATTTCATATAAGTGGTAATATCCTGATGAATTGGACATCCTTCCTTACATGGTGCAACAAAACAGTCCATAAGAGGTACTTCTTTTTTCATCTTTCTGGATGGCAATGGTTTTACCGCCTTCGTATGATATGGGTTTGTCAAAGAGTCTGTCTGAAGCTCTCGGACCGCTTTCTTATCAACCCGTTCAAATGGTTTATATTCTGATTTTGCAAGCAATTCTCCAATCTGTACCATACGACCATATCCACCTGGCTTTAATACTGTCGTTGCAACTGTAATTGGCCAGATTCCCGCTTCGAAAATCTGCTTAATATTATGGTAATCGGCACCACCGGAATAAGAAATTCTTAGCTTGCCGTCAAATTCTTCCGAAAGCTTTGCAGCCAAAGCAATTGACAATGGATATAAAGAACGTCCTGACATGTACATTTCTTCTCCCGGAAGTTCATTTTGTTTTACATCAACCGGGAATGTATTTGTAATCTTAACACCAAAGCTCAATTTTTTATCATCTGCAAGGCTTTGAAGACGTTTCAGCATTGGAATTGCATCTTCATATTGTAAATCATCCTTAAAATGAAAATCACCAAATGCAACATAATCATAACCCATTTCATCCATTGTTTTTCTTGCAAACTCATAACCTAACAATGTTGGATTACATTTTATAAATGTATTTAAATGTTTTTCTGTCAAAAGATAAGTTGCAATCTTTTCAATTTCTTCCGGAGGGCATCCATGAAGTGTAGATAATGTAATTGAATTACATATATTTGCTGTAATTGCTTCTATATCCTCTTTTGTCACTTTTTCAAATTTGTCTATATATTTTAATGCTGTTTCTTTACATTCTTTAAAAATGGCTGTCTGGGAAGCGTCTTTTAAGCCTTCGATAAAATCATCAATTTTCTTTGTCTGGATTCCTTTTAAATCATATCCAACGCTCATATTAAACATAAAGCCATCTGGAGAGCCTAAACCGAACTCCTTTGAAATCATTTTCAAAATGAACCATGCTTTTACGTATTCAGCAAATGCGTCCTGTACCCGGAGTTCTGTTGACCATTCTACATTATAACATTCATCATCTGCCTTAATACATGGCTTATTGACTGGTAAATCCTCACCATCCAACTCCTGAACTGTCTTTAATTCGAAAAATCTGCTTCCTGCATAGTAAGCAGCGACTATATTTTGTGTTAACTGTGTATTTGGACCTGCTGCCGGACCAAATGGTGTTTCTATTTTTTCATCAAATAACGATAATTTCTTATTTTGATCTGCAACAAAAGGTTTATGTACTCCAAATACTGTACCATACTTTTTATGTTCCTCTAAAATCCAATCTAATAAATCCTCAAAAGGAATTGGTGTCATAATATCACTCATTTTTTCTACCCATGCATATCACAAGTCTGCTTGCGATACTGCCCAAATACAAGAGATTGAAAGAACGGGCATTGCATATTTCCTTTCTTTTTTATTTCTTTCAATCTTTCTCACTAGTGCACTGGCATATCTATCTATTGTTAATTTTTGTCCAAAGTTTTAAAGCTTCTTCTCTTACTTTCGCCATTGCTTCTTCTTCATCAATCTGTGTCAATTTACGGTCTTTCATCAATACCTTTCCATTTGCAACTGTTGTAACGATACTTCTTCCCTGCATTCCAAATAGAATATGACTATTAATATTGTCTTTTGTCATTGGAGTTAATGGAATATAATCAGAAATAATTACGTCTGCTGCCGCACCCTCTTTTATAATGCCAACAGGGCGCTTGAAATAACGATTTGCAATTTTAGCATTTCCTTCAAATAACATTGCAGGTACTTCTCCCCACGCTGCATTGGCATCGCATAAATGATGTTTATGAAGTACATTTGCAACCTTATAAGATTCTGTCATATCATGTGTATAACCATCCGTTCCAAGGCCTGTTACTATACCATGATGGAAAATTTCCATCGTAGGAGGGCATCCACAAGCATTTCCCATATTGGATTCCGGATTATGTACTACCATAGTATCTGTTTCTTTTAAGACATCCATCTCATGCTTATTCACATAGATACAATGAGCAGCCAATGTCTTTTCTCCTAAAATATTCATATCCATCAAACGGTCAATAATTCTTTTTCCATGCTTATGTAAAGAATCATATAAATCTTCAATTCCTTCTGCCACATGAATATGATATCCAACTTCATCCGGCTTATGCTCCGCACAATATTCAAGTGTCTTATCAGACAGTGTAAACGAAGCATGAAGTCCCATCATACCGGCTATCATATCAGAATCATCTTTTAAGGCATGCTTAATAAATGCTTCATTTTCTTTTACTGCCTGTTTCATCTTTTCTTCCCCATCACGGTCAGATACTTCATAACACAGACAGCTCTTGATTCCTGTTTGCTTTGCTGCTTCTTCAATTGTAAACAAACTGTCTGTAATTGCCCCATAACTTGCATGGTGGTCAAATACTGTTGTAACTCCGTTCTTAATACTGTCAATATATGTGGCAATTGCACTTTGTTTTACCTGTTCCAGTGTAAGATTCCGGTCAATTGTCCACCACATGCCATCTAAGATATCCAGGAAACCATTTGGATCATATCCTTTAATTGATAATCCTCTTGCCATTGCACTATAAATATGCTCATGTGCATTGATAAATCCAGGCATAATAACACCGCCCTTAGCATCAATATATTCTGCCTCAGGATATGCTTCTTTTAACTCCTTCGTTGTTCCTACTTTCTTAATCAAGTCATTTTCGATGAATACTGCACCATTTTCGATGAATGGATTTGTATTATCTCTAGTTACTAAACGTCCATTCCCAATCAATAACATAGTTCTCTTCTCCTTCTTTTATCTTTTTTCAACCTCTTAACCAGTAACCTTATGGTCTGCATATTAACTAAAAATTTTTTAGTTTTTTTCAACATTTTAAAATTCTGTCTTGTTATTAGCCGCTTTTCTACAAAACACCATATAAATTCCCCAAAATCAGCTTCATATAGCATCATATTTTGTAGTATCTATATAATAAGTCTAACACTAGAAATAAGAGTTTGCAAGCAAAAAATACAAAAATTTTTAGGTAATCAAAAAAAAATTGTAAAAAAGTCTTGATTTTCGATTTTTTTATGATATGATGGAATTAGAATAAACCTCTCGCGAAAGGAAGATATTCAATGAAAACGTTAGATTACCTAAAACAATTGGCACACGGAATTGCCTTACAGTTTGGTCCGAATTGTGAAGTTGTAATACATGATTTGACCGTAGAACATCTTGAAAGTTCTGTGGCATATATCGAAAATGGCCAGATATCCAACCGTACTATAGGAGACGGACCATCTCATGTAGTATTAGAGGCCACCAAAAAAGACTCGAATGAATTAGAAGACCGTTATCGGTATCTCACCCGTACCAAAGATGGTCGAATTCTTCAGTCCAGTACCATGTATATCCGAGGCAAAAACAATAAAATTGATTACATTTTCTGTGTCAATTATGATATTACCGGATTACTTGCAGCAGAAAGTGCAGTAAAATCCATACTTGCTACGGAAGTTCCATCTAATAAAGGAGATTTACCTGAAAAAATCACCCAGAATGTAAACGACCTTTTAGATGATTTAATTGAACAATCCGTTGCCATGATTGGAAAACCTGTCGCTTTGATGACAAAAGATGAAAAGGTTGCCGCAATTAATTTTCTAAATGATGCAGGTGCTTTCTTAATTACAAAATCCGGTGATAAAGTTTCTAACTATTTTGGTATTTCCAAATATACTTTATATAGTTATATAGATGTGAAAAAATCGGACAAATAAGGAGGCTATTCTTTCAATGAAAGATATATTATGGGTTGCAAACGAAATGCCTAAAAGCGATGACAGACAACTTAGCGTCATGGCTTTAGACGAAATCAAAAAAGCTAGAACTTTCCATGAGAGTTTTCCTCAATATAAGAAAACTCCTTTGGTAAAATTAGAAGAAATGGCAAATTATTTAGGCTTAAAGGAAGTATACATAAAAGACGAATCTTACCGTTTTGGTCTAAACGCATTTAAAGTATTGGGAGGCTCTTTTGCAATGGCAAAATACATTGCAAAGCAGACGGGAAAAGATGTATCTGAACTTCCTTATAATGTGTTGACTTCGAAAGAATTAAGAGAAGAATTCGGTCAGGCAACTTTCTTTACTGCTACCGATGGAAATCACGGACGTGGTGTTGCATGGGCAGCGAATAAATTGGGACAAAAGGCTGTTGTATTTATGCCAAAGGGTTCTACACAGACAAGACTCAAAAACATCCAGAAAGAAGGAGCAACAGCTACAATTGAAGAAGTCAACTATGATGACTGTGTTCGTATGGCTGCAAAAGCTGCAAGTGAAACTCCAAATGGTGTTGTTGTTCAAGATACTGCATGGGATGGCTACGAAGAAATTCCGGCATGGATTATGCAAGGTTACGGAACTATGGCAATGGAAGCAAATGAACAATTAGAAGAAGCCGGATGTGAACGTCCAACTCATGTATTTGTTCAGGCAGGTGTTGGTTCTTTAGCCGGTGCTGTAACCGGATATTTTGTAAACCGTTATCCTGATAATCCACCAAAAATCGTTGTCGTAGAGGCCGAGGCTGCTGCCTGTCTTTATAAAGGTGCTGCCGCAAAAGATGGTAATTTAAGAATTGTAGACGGTGATATGGTTACAATCATGGCTGGACTTGCCTGTGGTGAACCAAATACGATTTCATGGGATATCTTAAAGAATCATGTCGATGTATTTGTATCTGCTCCAGACTGGGTTGCAGCAAAAGGAATGAGAATGTCAGCTGCTCCACTAAAAGGTGACTCAAGTATTGTTTCCGGTGAATCCGGTGCTGCTCCATTCGGACTTCTTACAAGCATTATGACAATGGACAAATACAAAGACTTAAAAGAATATTTAGGTCTGGACAAAG
The DNA here is from genome assembly GCF_009696045.1 of Velocimicrobium porci. Taxonomy (GTDB): domain Bacteria; phylum Bacillota; class Clostridia; order Lachnospirales; family Lachnospiraceae; genus Velocimicrobium; species Velocimicrobium porci. The sequence continues at coordinate 12,781 of NZ_VUMT01000011.1, forward strand.
ATTCGAGAGTATTATGTTTCTCTACGGAGGGTGATACAGACCCTGACCGTTATAAAGAGATTGTTTGGGAAGGTAAACAATATTAATTCAAAAACTGCAAAGAAATAAAAAGTGAATGAGATGTATTAGGAGGTAAACATAATGGATTTTGATAAAATTAAAACTGCCGCTGAAAATTACAAAGCAGACATGACAAAATTTTTAAGGGATTTAGTAAAAATTCCTGGTGAAAGCTGTGATGAAAAAGGTCACATCGACCGCATTGCAGAAGAGATGAAAAAATTAGAATTCAATAAAGTTGAAATTGATCCAATGGGTAACGTTTTAGGTTATATGGGAACCGGAAAAACTTTAATCGGCTTTGATGCTCATATTGATACGGTTGGAATCGGTAATAAAGATAACTGGAATTTTGATCCATACGAAGGTTTTGAGAGTGAAACAGAAATCGGTGGTCGTGGAACAAGCGATCAATTAGGTGGTATCGTATCTGCTGTATACGGTGCAAAAATTATGAAAGATTTAAATCTATTAACTGATAAATACACTGTATTAGTAACCGGTACTGTACAGGAGGAAGACTGTGATGGTCTTTGCTGGCAATATATTATCAATGAAGATAAAGTCAGACCAGAATTTGTTGTATCAACAGAACCTACTGACGGCGGCATCTACCGTGGACAACGTGGACGTATGGAAATCCGCATTGATGTAAAAGGTGTTTCCTGCCATGGTTCTGCTCCTGAACGTGGTGATAACGCAATTTATAAAATGGCTGATATTCTTCAGGAAGTTCGTGCTTTAAATGAAAATGATGCCAAAGATTCTACTGAAATCAAAGGTCTAGTAAAAATGTTAGACGAAAAATATAACCCACAATGGAAGGAAGCAAGATTCTTAGGACGTGGTACTGTTACGACTTCCCAGATTTTCTATACTTCACCTTCCCGTTGTGCTGTTGCAGACTCCTGTGCTGTTTCCTTAGACCGTCGTATGACTGCAGGTGAAACTTGGGAAAGCTGTTTAGACGAAATCCGTGCACTCCCTTCTGTTAAAAAATATGGCGATGATGTAACCGTTTCTATGTATGAATATGCACGTCCATCTTATAAAGGACTTACTTATCCAATCGAATGTTATTTCCCAACATGGGTAATTCCGGAAGACCACCCTGTTACTTCCGCCTTAGAAGAAGCTTACAAAGGCTTGTATGGCGATACCCGTACCGGAAATGCTGAAACAGAAGAAATGAGAAAAGCCCGTCCACTTACAGACAAATGGACATTCTCCACAAATGGTGTATCCATTATGGGTCGTAACGAAATTCCTTGTATCGGATTTGGTCCTGGTGCAGAAGCACAGGCACATGCACCAAACGAAAAAACATGGAAAGATGATTTAGTAAGATGTGCAGCTGTTTATGCAGCACTACCTACTTTATATTGTAAATAATAAAACAAAAATAAAACGCTTATATTCTGTTAACATTAGTCGTAACTCTATTTATGACTGCCTCCCCCAAAGGCAGTCATATCAAAAAAAAAACTAACTAAAAATTTGACCGTAACAACAAAAGTGTAAAAAACATAAAGGAGATTAAAATATGAAAGCATTACAGGATTATATCGATAAATTAAACGCTCTTAATTTTAAGGAAATGTACAATAACGATTTCTTCCTTACATGGGAAAAAACAGATGATGAACTGGAAGCTATCTGGACAGTAGCTGATGCGCTTCGTTTTATGAGAGAAAATAATATTTCTACAAAAGTATTTGAAAGCGGACTTGGAATTTCTTTATTCCGTGACAACTCTACTCGTACACGTTTCTCTTTCGCTTCTGCCTGCAACCTTTTAGGTTTAGAAGTACAGGACTTAGACGAGGGAAAATCTCAAGTTGCACATGGTGAAACAGTACGTGAAACTGCCAACATGATTTCCTTCATGGCAGACGTTATCGGTATCCGTGATGATATGTATATTGGAAAAGGTAATAAATATATGCACGAAGTTGCTGATTCCGTAGAACAAGGTCACAAAGATGGTATTTTAGAGCAAAGACCTACATTAGTAAACTTACAATGTGATATCGATCATCCTACACAATGTATGGCTGATATGCTTCATATAATCCACGAATTTGGTGGAATTGAAAATTTAAAAGGCAAAAAACTTGCTATGACATGGGCATACTCCCCATCTTATGGTAAACCATTATCTGTTCCTCAAGGTGTTATAGGGCTGATGACACGTATGGGTATGGATGTTGTTCTTGCACATCCTGAAGGATATGAAGTTATGCCTGAAGTAGAAGAAGTTGCAAAGAAAAATGCAGAAGCTTCTGGCGGTACATTTACAAAGACAAACAATATGGCGGAAGCATTCAAAGACGCTGATATCGTATACCCTAAGAGCTGGGCTCCATTTGCTGCCATGGAGAAACGTACTGAATTATATGGTAATGGCGACTTTGACGGTATCGACAAGTTAGAAAAAGAATTATTAGCTCAAAACGCAAAACATAAAGACTGGACTTGCAGCGAAGAATTAATGAAAACAACAAAAGACGGAAAAGCTCTTTACTTACACTGCCTACCTGCAGATATTACAGGCGTAAGCTGTGAAGAAGGTGAAGTAGATGCTTCCGTATTCGACCGCTACCGTGATCCATTATACAAAGAAGCAAGCTTCAAACCATACGTTATCGCAGCAATGATTTTCTTAAGCAAATTCGAGAATCCTCAAGAAATTCTTAAGAAATTAGAAGAAAAAGGAACTCCTAGAATATTCAAATAAATAACATTTTTCAAGAAATCACCCAATCATTTTTAAATTTATAGAAATGATTGGGTGATTTGTTTGTAAATTAATTTTCTCTTGACAAAGAGGTCTATAAGTTGTAGACTTAAATCAAACAACAGGTCTATCATTTATAGACCTTAAAAAGATTAAAGGAGGATACCGATGGATGTATATATTATGACAGAAAGCGAAAAACGATTTGCTGAGTTAATTTGGGCAAATGAACCGATAGGGTCTGGGGAATTAGTAAAATTATGTGAACAAAACTTTGGTTGGAAAAAGTCTACAACTTACACTGTTCTAAAGAAACTCTGTGAAAAACAACTGTTTCAAAACGAAAGTGCCACAGTTACTGCTGTTCTAAAAAAAGACCAATATGAGCAAAAAAAAAGTGAGCAATTTATTGAAGAAAATTATAGTGGCTCTCTCCCCCGCTTTCTTACTGCATTTATGACGCATAAAAAACTCAGCAAAAAACAAGTAAAAGAACTAAAAGACATTATTAATTCTTACGAGGAGGAATCTTAATGGAACAACTTTTTTTAACAACAATTCATATGAGCATTTTATCTTGTTTTGTTATTTTAGTAATACTAATTACAAGGCTTCTCCTCTCGAGGGCTCCAAAAATTTTTTCTTATGTTCTCTGGTCTGTTGTATTTATCCGGTTAATATGCCCATTCCAGCCAGAAAGTGCAATTAGCTTAATTCCAAAGCAACTTACTTCAAAACAGACAGAAAACGTTGTTTTCCATATTGGAAAAAGTATAACTTCTCCAAAAGCTTTGCCTTCAAAAACAGTTACTCAAACAAATTTGTCGTCCACTCCTTTGAGTAACAATGGAAATAATTTTATTTCTTCATCATCAATTCTGGCTGCTATATGGTTATCAGGTATTATTTGTCTGCTCTTTTACTACGGAATAACTTTTTATCGATTACAGAAAAGAATATCTACTGCAATCTCATGTTGCGACAACATCTATGAAGCCGACAATATAGCAACCCCTTTTGTTCTCGGATATTTTAAACCAAGAATTTATATCCCATATAATCTGACGGATGACGAACGCAACTATATGATTTGCCATGAGCAGGTTCATATCAAGCGAAAAGACTACCTATTTAAATCAATAGCATTTTTTATTACCTGTATTCACTGGTTTAATCCGCTTGTATGGGTTTCATTTTTTCTGATGAGCCATGATATGGAAATGTCTTGTGACGAACAAGTTATCAAGCAATTAGGTTCAGGCATAAAAAAAAGTTATACGACCTCGTTGCTATCAATTGCAACCAAGCCTTACCAAGGCAACCAGCTTCCAATCAGTTTTGGTTCTGGAAGTATTAAAAAAAGAATTGAAAATATTCTTCACTACAAAAAACTCCCTATGCAAGTATCCTTATTGTTGGTAGTCCTTTGCTTTGGCATAAGTTTTTGTCTTTTAACAAATAAAAATACTGTAGATGCGAAAAATCCTCTCAATGTATTACAATCTCAAACCTCTACAGACCATTTAACTAAAACAAGTGACACTTCTGCAAAGATAAAAGCTAAAAAAATTCAAGCCTTCGCTGACAAATGGGCTACTGCATTTACCTCACGAAACGCAACCGCACTATACAAATTAACTTACAACAAGAAAGACTTTTCCAAGTGGGATATGGTTACAGAATATGAAAAAGGAAAATATTCTTTTGGCTGGTCCAGTCCATGGCCTTGGGACCCTGATTACATCACAGTTATTAAAGGAAATATTATCTACATTTACTATTATGCCAAAGTCTCCGATCCACATGTAACCGTATGGAAAGAAACCGTGAAAATTACTGAAAAGAAAAACAAATTATATGGAGACCACATAAAAACATCTTATTTTGATGAAATTTCTAGTAAAAAAGAGTTTAATCAGGCATACAAAATTCAGTCAAAATACTATTTTCCTGATTACAAAAAGTTAGAATATACAAAAATAATTCAAGAACGGGCAAATCAGAAGCTGTCTGACGACTTTTCTTTTTATTCTAACTACAAATCTCCAGAAACTGCTGCACAATATATATTAAATCTTTCTGGAGGCAACTCAACCATTCAATCACAAAAAGGAAATGAAGCAATCATAAAATATAGCTTTAAAGATGGCACTTCCATCAAAATTCCTATGTATCAGCCAGAGAAAATCGGAAAAGATGGAATCTGGGTTGTAAAAAACAAATAATAACTTAATTTTAAACCTAAATTAATCAAAAAAGCCACAGAAAACATAGTAATTTTGTTATATTCTGTGGCTTTTTTAATCATTCTATTTCATGGATTTTCAATTTTACTATCTTATTCCTTTTGTTTTGCTGTCTCACCTAATTCTTTAGGAATAATCGTGTTTAATAATACTGCAATAATAGCAGCTGGAACTACTGGGGATTTACAAAAAATTGTACTTACCCATGCTGGAAATAATGCCATACTTTCTGGCACTAATGTAAGTCCCATACCTAATGCAACTGCCAAACCAATAATCGAAGTATTTCTATAGTTCAATTCCTGCTGACAAATTAATTTAATACCTGTCATTGTAATTGATGCAAATACCGATACGGTAGCTCCTCCCAGTACACTTTGAGGTATTGTTGTCAAAACTGAAGAAAACTTAGGTACAAAACTTGCCACTAATAAAATACACGCAGCTAAGCCAATCACACAACGGTTTACAACTTTTGTTGTAGCAACAATACCAACATTCTGGCTAAATGTTGCAGTTGGAAGTCCTCCAAAAAATGCACCAATAATATTCGTTATTCCATATGCAGTAATACCGCCGCTTAACTCTTTATCTGTTGGCTGACGGTCAAGACCTCCTGTTGTCAAAGCAGAAAAATCCCCAATTGCCTGAATGGAATTAATTGCAAATAAAATTGACATTGCTATAATTGTTGATGCTTCAAAATGGATACCAAAATGCATTGGCTGTGGGAACTGAAACCAGCTTGCTGACACTACAGAATCAAAATTTATCATTCCCATACATAATGCAATTACATATCCAACACAAATACCGATTAAAATAGATGCCAGTTTAAAAAACCCTTTTCCAAAATAATTGAGAGCTGTTACAACTGCCAACGTAATCAATGCAAGTACCCAATTTTTTACACTTCCATATTCCGGAGAACCCTTTCCACCTGCCATGTAATTAATTGCTACCGGATATAATGACAAACCAATTGTAAATACAACTGTTCCTGTAACAAGCGGTGGAAATAATGGTCGAATCCATTTGACAAAGATTCCCGCTACTATTGCCACACAGCCACCAACAATCTGTGCACCAAAAATCGTTGCCAGATTAAAATCAGCAGCTATACTTTGCATGGTTGCTAAATATGCAAAACTAACTCCCATTACCATCGGAAGTCCCGAACCAATCCGTTTTGCGATTGGACATATTTGAATTATTGTTGAGATCGCCGCAACTAATAATGCTGCCTGTACTAAATGAACCGTATCATTGGCAGTAATATCACCTTTTCCTGCTGCAACCCCTGCAATAATAATCGCAGGTGTTACACATCCTACAATCATTGCAACAACATGCTGTAATGCTAAAGGAAGTGCCTGACTAAACTTTGGTACTCCATTTAATTCAAATACGGAAGCATAATTTTCTTTTTTACTACCCATCATTCATCCTCCTGCACATTCATATCCAACGTAATGAATCACCCCAAACATTGCATTTGGATTTAGACTTTAATTTGTTTTTCACCCTTATTTAATTTGTACAAAAATTTTTATCCAACCTAAATAATTTTTGTATTTTTATCATAGCATATTTTGCATAATAATACAATCGCTTTTTTATATTTACTTTAAATTTCACATTTAACACCTAACTTTTGTCAATACTGCAAGAATCTCTTCTATTTCCTCTTTTTTATTTTTATGCCCAAATGAAAAACGAATCGTTCCTTTCGGAAATGTCCCGAGTGTTTTATGTGCATTCGGTGCACAATGCATTCCGACTCTCGTCATTATCCCATAACTGTGATCAAGTTCAAAGGCAAGCAATGCTTCATCCCCTTTTTTCCACTGCAAAGAAACTACCGCAGTACGATTACTAATGTCTTCATGACCAATAATCTGAAAAGATGGAATTTTTTTTACGCCTTCTAAAAAATATTTCGTCAGTTCCATTTCATGTTGATATATATGATTAATTCCTGTCTGCTCCAGATAAGAAAGTGCCTCTCCTAAACCTATAATTCCCGGAAGATTTAGTGTACCTGCCTCAAAACGGTCCGGTAAAAAATCCGGAATTTCTTCTGAATCCGACATGCTTCCGGTTCCTCCTGAAACAAGTGGCGTTAATTGATTTGCTAACTGATCTGTAATTAAAAATCCTCCTATTCCCTGAGGTCCAAGCAGACCTTTATGCCCTGTAAACGTAAGGGCATCTATTTTCATCTCTTTCATAGAGATAGGAATTACCCCTGCCGTCTGTGCAGAATCAACAATAAAAAATAGACCGTTCTTTTTTGCAATTTTTCCCACCTTTTCTATCGGCATAACAGTTCCACTTACATTGGAAGCGTGAAGCATAATAATTGCTTTCGTATTTTTCTTTATCATTCCTTCAACTTTTTCAACACAAAGTTCTCCAAATGAATTACATGGAATTCTTGAAAATTCAACCTGTTTTTCATTTGCCAATTGAACAAGCGGACGCATAACCGCATTATGTTCCATACTACTGACAAGTACATGATCACCTTCCTTTAAAAATCCCTTTATTATCATATTAATTGCATATGTAATATTGGCTGTAAACACTACATTACTTGGTTTATCAAAATCAAACAGTCTGCATAGTTTCTCCCTTACATCATATACAAGGTTGGCTGTTTCATAGGCACTTTGATAACCTCCTCTTCCTATATTTTTCCCATTTGAAAGAAGATATTTTGTGATTGCTTCTGAAACACCTTCTGCTTTTGGAAATGACGTCGCCGCTTGATCCGCATATATTGCATTCACTACCTTCACCTCTCATAATTTGTATTTTCTTTAACGATTACAATCTAACATCATTATACTCTTGTAAACATAAAATAACAACTAACCAAACGTGCCGTACCATAAGAACATAATTAAAATAGTTTAAGAAAAAATGCTATGAAGATAATAAATCATCATAGCATTTTTTCTTAAACTATTTTAATACTTCTATATCATTTCTAATCAAACTGTCTTAAATATTCGGATAAAGCTTTTAATCCATTTTTTAACACGTCTGTATGTGCACAATATCCAAGACGGGCATGTCCCGGCACATCAAAACGATTACCCGGCACGAGCAATACGCCTTTATCCTTTAACAGCTTAATACAAAACTCTTCAATTTCCATCGGAATATCCAATTTAATAAAAGAGGTAGATACATGCTTTGGAAATACCAGTGAAACTCTAGGTTCATTTGCAACCCATTCTTTTACGATGGAAAGATTCTCTTCAACTAATTTACGATTTCTCTTAAGCACTGCTTCCTTGTTTGCAAGTGTATAGGTCGCCAGATAGTCGTCAAATACACCATCACATATCATCGTGTAATCTCGGTATTTTCGGAAAATATCTGTTACTTCTGCATTGGCAGCAACCCAGCCTACCCGCACACCGGGAACAGAATACGTCTTAGAAAGACTATTTGTAGAAATTCCCTTTTCATATAAATCAACAATTGCAGGAATTTCCAAGTCCTCCTCCAACGGCTTGTACACTTCATCAGAAAGAATATAAGCACCACAGCTTCTTGCAATCTCAACCAACTCTTTTAAGAATACTTCCTCCATAACTGTCCCAGTCGGATTATTCGCATTGTTAATGCAAATCATCTTCGTGTCCGGACGAATCATTTTGCGAAGTTCATCCAAATCAGGTAACCAGTTATTCTCCTCGTTAATCTCCCAGAAGTCTACATCGGCTCCCATGGAACGTGGAATATCATATAACTGCTGATAAGTTGGATGCAATGAGATAACATGATCTCCTGGCTCTATCAATGCATAAATTGCTAAGAGATTTGCACCTGTCGCTCCGTTTGTCTGTAAAATCTGATCTGGTAAAACATTTTTGTAAATCTTACTTACTTCCTTTTTAAACTCAGGTGAACCCTCAATCCAGCCATAATTCATTTTCTTTTTCAGAAGCTCTTCAAAGAATTCTTCTTTTGACTTATGACCAATTGCAATAATCTCATCTAGTGTAAAGGAAGCAATCGAACTTCCTGCAATATCATAAATTGCATCGTTCTCCCATACGTTTAACCACTCTTCGACTCCAAAACAAGGTATTTTCATAAGCAAAATCTCCTTTTTATTCTATTTTACATTGCAATCTGTCCAGTTGCAAGCATATAAATAGAAATTGCAGCACCAACTACAATAAATGCAATTGTAATGTACTCTTTAGAAGAAAATACTTTTTCTACTCCGGCTTCTTTTCTTCCCTTTACATAAAGGAAAATACCTAAAATGTATACTGTTAAGCAAAGTAAGAAATATTCAATTCCAGAAGCCCAGATAGCCCAAAGATAAAATATTGTTCCAAGGACACCAATCACAAACTGTAACATTTCACCTTTTTTCTCACGGTTTTCGAAAGAATATTTTGCCTGGTATAATGTTACAAAAATCCATGATACGAAAATAGCTGCTGTACATAAAGAGTAAGCAAAGTTATAAGCTTTATCTGTAAATAACAATGTAAAGATGAAAAGCTGTGTTAAAACTGTCATGAAAAATAAAGAAAATGTTGGAGATTTTGCTTCATTTAATTCTCCAAATTTCTTTGGAAGTAAATTACCTTTTGCCATTAATAAAGTAGTTTCAGCTGGAAGCATTGTCCATGAAAGCCAGCATCCAAAAATAGAAATAATTAAACCGATATTTACAAATGCTGCTCCCCAAGGACCTACAAGTGAAGCTAAAAGGTATCCCATTGCAGGCTGTCCTAACTCGGCGATTGCTTCTCTCTCCATAAGACCATAAGGTAAAATGGAAATAAGGATATAAACAAATAAAAGACCAACTAAACCTAAAATTGTAGATTTTCCTGCAACCGATTTTGATTCAGCACGGTCTGCCATCATAGCAGCACCTTCGATACCAACGAATACCCACATTAATACCATCATACTGTTCTGAATCTGTGAAAATACTTCTTTTGTTTCAAAGTTTCCTGATAATGTTCCCCAGAAGTTAGCAGTAAATACATCTGCTTTAAAGGAGAAAATAGCAATAACAATAAATGCAAATAATGGCACAAGTTTACAAATTGTAATAATTGTATTTAATGCAGCCGCACTTTCTACACCACGATTTACTAAGAAAAACATAAGCCATAAGATTACACTGGCAACGATAATAGAAATCAAGTTATTACCATTTCCAAATACAGGGAAGAAATATGCTAAAGCACTCATCATCATTGTAGCGAATGCAACGTTTCCAAGCCATGCGGATAACCAATATCCCCATCCACTGATAAATCCTCCGAAAGGTCCAAATCCGGCTTCGGCATAACTTAAAATACCACTTAAATCTGGACGTTTATTAATTAAGTTAATTAAACTTAAGCAAAGCATTAACACACCAAGACCAACTACAATCCATGCGATAATAGCAGCTCCAGGGCTTGCACTTTCTGCCATATCAGTAGAAATACCAAAGATACCACTACCAATAGAAGAACTAATTACTAATGCTGTCAAAGCAAGTAGTCCTAATTTTTTTTGTTCACTAGACATATGAAATATATCCTCCTTAAATAAATAATGTTTTAAAAATTGATTCATAAAAACAGTACTTAAGATTTTAACGTTCATTGTCCTTTTATGGCGGACTTAAAACAAAAAAATTATTGTATTATTAAAGAATTGTATAAAAAATATAAATTATATATATTATACACCCAATTGCTTTATAATACACATATATTTCCTATTTTTGAATAACTATACTGCATATTTTTATTTTTCTTGTATAAAAAAGTGAGATTCTTGTCAAAAAAACTCGTTTTATACAATTTTTTTGTTTCTTTTTGTCCATTTTCGCTATTAAAACTTTGTTAAATATTTGTTTTACCCCTCTTATTTATGAATTTGTACAAAATGTGCATAAAAATCCAAAAAAAAGAAAGAGAAGTAATTTTCTCTTTCTCCATCCATTTTTTAATCTTATTACAATTTTCCCCTATTTCATTATTATTAAACTAGTTCATTACTTTTCGTATCTGCTTCAATACTAATCGTTTTTCCACACTCACCTGTTGTTCCCCGAAGAAGCTCTATTCCATGTGGCAATTGTTCTATCACAAAATCAAGGCTTTCCTTTACTGCCTTAAGACTTCCCGGAAGATTAATAATCAATGTATGCTTCCGAATTACTGAAACTCCTCTTCCCAGCATCGCACGTTTTGTAATCTGCATAGAACCATATCGAATCGCTTCTGCAATACCCGGAGCAATTCGGTCTGCAACCGCTAGCGTTGCCTCCGGTGTACAATCCCGCATTGCAAATCCGGTTCCTCCCGTTGTAAATATTAAATCTACCTGACGGCTATCACTTAAACGAATCAGGTTTTTTTGTATCTGAATCTGTTCATCGGGAAGAAGAATCCGTTCTACGATTTCATAGCCACGTTCTTTCATATATTGTTCGATGAAAGCTCCACTTTCGTCCTTACGTTCTCCCCGAAACCCTTTATCACTCAACGTAATAACTGCTACTTGAAACGACCTGTCTTTCCTTGGAAGCTCCATTCGCATTTCATCACCCGTATGAATTACGCCTCCTTTTATTACTCTTGCAAACACACCCTCTTTTGGCATAATACATTCCCCAACTCTTTTGTAAATTGTACAATGACTATGACATTCTTTACCAATCTGCGTAATCTCAAGTATTGTATCACCTGTTATCAATCTTGTTCCAACCGGCATGGAACGAAAATCAAACCCTTCCACTAAAAGATTCTCTCCAAAATCTCCAGATGCCACACCGCCGCCTTTTCGATTAAACTCTTCTACTTTATCATAAGACAATAAACTCACCTGTCGATGCCAATTACCGGCATGTGCATCTCGCTCAATTCCATAATTTTCAACTAAAACAGCCTCGCTAATTGGTTTTTTTTCTGTTCCTCTCTTCTCGCTGATGCAAATTGCCTTTATAATTCCCATCTATAGTTACCCTCCAATCTGCCACATGTCATGTGGTTTTCTCTCTTTTATATCTAAATTAAAGTCATGCCCTGCCGGCTTATTTTTCAATAATGTAATAAATTTTTGCTTTATTTCATCATCTGTCATTCCGCTGCGAATCGCATGTTTCATATTCCAGCCATCCGGATGTGACAAACAAAGCTGAATATATCCATCGGCACTCATGCGGATACGATTACAATAAGCACAAAAACACTGACTGACTGCATTAATAAAACCAATTCTTCCTTTAAAGTCTTCCCCGTGGTAATAAACAGCAGGTCCATTTCCCGCTACATCCCAAGCAGAATACAAGACTCCAAACTCCTGTTCTAATTGTTTTCTCAATAAAACACCTGACACCGATTCAAACCGACTGCCTTCTCCGAGTGGCATCATCTCTATAAAACGCACAATTACCGGATATTGTTTTGCCATTTTAACAAATTCTCTTATCTCGGATTCATTAATCTCTTTTAATACGACACAATTTAATTTTGTCGGTATTTCCAAAGCAATACATGACTGCACAGCCTCCAAAACTTCTTCAAGCCGATTAAATCCTGTCACCTTTTTATATACTACCGGATTCATAGAATCAAGACTAATATTAATTCCATCAATTCCTGCCTTTTTCAGTACCGGAAGTTTTTTTCTTAACATCGTGCCATTTGTTGTCAGTGTTACACATTCAATCCCTGGAAGTTTTTTTATTTGTGTTATAAAATCTTCAATTCCCTCCCGAAGTAAAGGTTCTCCACCAGTAATCTTCAATTTATGAATTCCAATTTCACTGACTAATTTACAAATACGATATAATTCTTTTAATGACAATAATTCTTCCTTTGGAAGAAATTTATGATTCTTTCCGGGCATGCAATAGGCACACGAAAGGTTACAACGATCCGTAACAGAGATTCTCATATAATCAATTGTTCTATGTTTTCCATCTTCTAATTGTATTGCTTCCACTGTTATCTTCCACCTTTACTTTTTTGGTTTACCTTACTGTCCAAATCCACAATCCGGATACACACAATGTTCGCAATTCTGACATTGTCCTCCATGGGCGAGTAAAATAAAATCTCTTCTTGTAAGTCTTTCTCCCGCAAGAATTCTTGGAACCATCAAATCGTATACCGTTCGTTTTGCATACATGACACATCCCGGAAGTCCTACAACCGGCGTTCCGTTCACATAAGAAAGCATAAACATAGCACCTGGCAATACCGGTGTTCCGTATGTTATGACTTCGCCTCCACAATCTCTGATTGCTTTCGGAGTCCTGTCATCAGGATCAACGCTCATTCCTCCTGAAACCTCGACTAAATCAACCCCCTGTTCTAAAAAGGATAAAATGGCTTCTTTGATTTTCTCAGCATCATCCCCCGGAAATACCTGTCCAACGATTTCTGCTCCAAGCTCCTTCGCTTTCGCCTCCAGTACCGGTCCAAATTTATCTTCAATTCTTCCACTTTGCACTTCTGAGCCTGTTGTTACAATACCAATCTTTGCTTTTTTTATTGGAAAAACCTCAATCAATGGTCCTTGTTCTTTGCATATTTTCTCAAATTTTTCTATTACTTCTTTTTTAACCGCAAGCGGAATTACTCTTGCTCCTGCTAAAGCCTTTCCTTCCAGTACTACCTTGTTACCATGAATTGTAGAAAAGCAGATGGCTTCATCTTCGTTAACCTGATAAAGCAAGTCCAGATTAATCTTTAAGACTCCTTGGTATGCAGCCTTTAATGTAATTTTTCCTTCTTTTGGCTCACCATATGTAATTCCTTGTCCAATCGCAGCGTCTACCATTCTTTTTGCCGCATCATTTTCATGAACATATCCCTCATCTAAATCCCAAACGTAAATATATCGTTTTCCGATATCAAGTAATTTCTCAATATCCTTTTCTTCAATAATATGTCCTTTTCGGAATGCACAGCCTTTAAATTTCCCCGGTACAATCTCCGTCAAATCATGGCACAACACCATTCCAACTGCATCTTCTACTCTTACCTCTTTCACAGTAACACTCTCCTTTTATCCACTTTAATCTTTAGCATGAAAACCGACCTTGCGGACTTGCCTCTTGGTCGGTTTCCTCTCTTTTTCTCTCTTTATTTTTTATATGGCGTATCCTCTAATGGAAGACTTGTTCTGAACTTTCCATCTTTTACGTAATAAGCATTCTGTACCGATGGTGCAGTTGGGATTGAAGTAATCTCTCCTACACCAATCGCACCATAAGCAACTGATACTCCCGGACGCTCTATAATAATGCTTTCCACATCCGGTGTCTTATTTGCACGGAATAGTCCCAATGTTCCATATTTTGCTGTTGGATGACAATTTTCCAATGGATATTTTTCAGTCAGTGCGTAACCAAGACCCATTACAACACCACCTTCAATCTGACCTTCTACACTATTTGGATTCACTGCTTTTCCTACATCATGTGCCGCTACCATTTTTTCAATCGTACCATCTTCATTTAATATACAGACATGAGTTGCATATCCATACGCTACATGAGATACCGGATTTGGAACATCGGCTCCCATCTTGTCTGTCTTGGCAAGATATTCTCCCGTGAACTCTTCACCTTCCAATTGTTCTAAAGTTTTTTCTTTCATTGCCTCTTTCAGTTTTTCGCAAGCTCTCTTTGTTGCCTCTCCTGTTACCAATGTCTGTCTGGAACCGGAAGTTGTTCCTGAATCTGGTGCCATTGATGTATTTGGTGCATGATATACCAAACATTCTAAAGGTACATCCAGTGTCTCACAAACAACCTGAACTAAAACAGTTCCAAGTCCCTGACCGATGCAAGAAGCTCCGGCATGAATATGTATCTTTCCGTCTTTTATAATCAGACGACAACGACCGGTATCCGGAATTCCAACACCAACACCCGCATTCTTCATCGCACAAGCAATACCTGCATAAGGACTGCTTTCATAAATATCTTTCACTGCCTCTAATGTTTCTACCAGACCCGTTGCAGAATCGGCAATCTGTCCGTTTGGAAGTACCTGACCCGGACGAATCGCATTGCGGTAGCGGATTTCCCAAGGTGAGATTCCAACCATTTCTGCAAGTAAATTTAAGTTACACTCGGTTGCAAAACATGTCTGTGTAACACCAAATCCGCGAAACGCACCTGCTGGTGGATTATTTGTATAAATTGCCTTTCCATCAATATCAATAACCTGATAATTGTATGGTCCTGCCGCATGCGTACAGGCTCTTTGAAGAACCGGACCTCCCAACGAAGCATAAGCTCCTGTATCAGCCACAATAACTGCTTTCATTGCTGTCAGATGTCCTTCTTCATCACATGCAGTTGTAAAATCCATACTCATTGGATGACGTTTTGGATGAACCAGAATACTTTCCTGTCTTGTCAGTTTAACTTTTACTACTTTTTTTGTAATATAAGCAATCAACGCCGCCTGATGCTGAACAGTTACATCTTCTTTTCCACCAAATCCACCACCAACTAATTTATTCTCAACAATAATTTTTTCCGGTGGCAGCCCAAGCAAAATCGAACATTCATGACGGGTATCATAAGTTCCCTGGTCTGTAGAATATATAAACACTCCATCATCAAATGGCATTGCAATTGCTGCTTCCGGCTCCAGGAAAGCATGCTCTGTATATGGTGTTTCATAATGTCTTGTTACTTTATATTTAGACGCCTTTATCACCTCGTCCGCATTTCCACGGACAAGATGCTCATGGCTTAATATATTGCCTGTTTCATGAATCAAAGGAGCATCGTCCTTCATTGCCTCCTCCGGACAGGTAACAGGCTCTAACTCCTCATATTCCACTTCAACTAATTGCTTCGCCTGTTCTAAAATCTCCGGTGTCTTTGCTGCAACAAGGCAGATTGCATCCCCTAAGTATCTCGTTGTATCACCAACTGCAATCATAGTATCCCAATCCTGCTTTAAGTGTCCAACCTTATTTTTTCCAGGAATGTCTTCCGCAGTCAGAACACATTCCACTCCTTCAAGTGCTTTTGCTTTTTCGGTATGAATTGCCTTAACAACTGCTCTTGGATACTTAGAACGAACCGCACTTCCATATATCATGCCTTCCATCTCAATATCATCTACATACTGACCTGTTCCAAGCACTTTGTCCTTCACATCAACTCTATGAATTCTACTTCCAACCTTAACGTCTTCTTCCGGCTCCTTCATCTCAATCTCGCCACGGAAAATTCCTGCTGCCATCTCAATTGCATCAATGATTTTCTTATATCCGGTACAACGACATATATTATTTCGAATTGCAAAAGCAATCTCTACTCTTGATGGGTTCGGATTCACGTCAATTAAACCTTTTGCACAAATAACCATACCCGGAATACAAAAACCGCATTGTACCGCACCTGCCTCACCGAACGCATAAGCAAATACCTGTTTTTCTCTTTCCGATAATCCTTCTACTGTTATAATCGTCTTTCCATTCATTTTAGAGAGAGGCTGTACACAGGCTTTTGTAGCCTTTCCATCAATCAATACCGTACAAGTTCCACAGGCACCCTCACTACATCCGTCTTTTACGGATTTAAGTTTCAAATCATCTCTCAAAAAGCGCATTAACTTTTTATCCTGTTCGACTTCATAGGTTGTTCCATTTACATTTAATGTATACATGTTTCTCCTCCATTTCACGCTTAAACAATCTGTTAAATATTGCCCCCAAAAACAGATTCCGTTTCATCATAACTCTACTTATAGAGTACCATAATAGCGTTAAAACTTCAACAGAAAAACTAAATTTTTTTGTTGAAACCTAAAAAATTTTGTTTGTTTTTAACAAGTTGAATTTCGGTTCTCTTATTTTTTATAGGTTTCCATTGTAAAATCCAAAAATTTCTTTTCTAACTTATCAAATTTTTTCTTTGCTTCAAACACAAGGTACAGTTCTCGATAGCTCACTTCTTCATCCGGTTCATAAATATAAATTTTTCCAAGTTCTGCATAATCCATAGCCGCTCTTTTGGAAATAAGAGAAATTCCCATACCACAGCTAACAGAACGCTTTATCATCTCTTGATCATTCATATATGCTATAACATTTAAGTCTTCTTCTGTTATTCGATAACGTTCCAAAAATAGCTCGGCTTCTTTCTTTTCTCCATATTTCTGTTCCCTAAAAATAACTGGTTCTTCTAAGAACCGTTTTATCGTACAATCTGTCCGAAATAACTCTTGATAATAATTATTTACCGGTGTTATTACTACCAATTTATCTCTGCAAAATGGAATATAACATAGCCTGCTATCTTCTTTTATTTGCCCAACCATACCAATCGCTACCTGATGAGAAAGCACTTTTTGAATGACTTCACTACTATCGCCCTGTTCAATTGAAAATTGGACATTCGGATATTTTTTTTGAAATTTTAAAACAAGTTCCGGCAAAATATATAAGGAAGGAATTGTAGATCCGGCAAGCACAATCCTCTCTGTCTGACGATAACTTTTTCCAAACTCATAATATAGCTCCTCACTAACCTCCAATATCTCTTTTGCATATCGATAAAAATTCTCCCCCTCTTTTGTCACAGATACTTTCTTCGTTGTCCTTTCAAATAACTTTACTTCAAACTCTTTTTCCAGAGCTACTATATTGGAGCTGACCGTCGGTTGTGAAACATAAAGTTCCTTTGCTGCCTTAGAAAAACTCTGTACCTCAACAACCTTTGCAAATATCTCCAACTGTTTTAATTCCATTTTCGCCCTCCTAAATACAATCTCTCATCTGATACTAATCTTATATTATAGCATTTTCAAATAAGTTGTACAAATGTTATTTAAAACTATCATAAAACAATAGAAGAAACTATCCTTATGCCATCGTTTTTCCACTTCAGATATAGTATAATACCTTATAAATAAGATGTTGGGGTCAAAAGCTATTTTGACTCCTGATACCTACGGATGACTACACACTTTGTGCTCCCGTCATCCTAAAAACATTCGAAATCCGCCCTATTCGGGCTACTTTCTCATGTTTTTGCGGGTCTCAAAGTCATGCTTTTTTCATGCCAGCATGAAAAGCATGACCTTTTGACCCTGGTATCTAAATAATACATTCAAACAAAACAGAAGGGGATTTTCTACTATGAACAATTCAACAATTCGATTAACAAGTCTTGTAAAGACCTCCGGCTGTGCAGCGAAAATAGGTCCAGCCGTTTTACATAAAGTATTAGAACAGCTTCCAACTTTCTCAAATGAAAAATTAATTGTCGGTTATGACACAAGTGACGATGCCTGTGTCTATCAATTAGATGACTCAACCGCCATCATTCAAACTGTAGATTTCTTTCCACCTATGGTTGATGATCCTTATGTGTTTGGCCAGATTGCGGCTGCCAACGCT
This sequence comes from Velocimicrobium porci, assembly GCF_009696045.1. Lineage (GTDB taxonomy): Bacteria > Bacillota > Clostridia > Lachnospirales > Lachnospiraceae > Velocimicrobium > Velocimicrobium porci. The sequence continues at coordinate 31,240 of NZ_VUMT01000011.1, forward strand.
TTAAGTGATGTGTATGCAATGGGAGGAACACCTGCTACCGCAATGAATCTAATGTGTTTTCCTTCCTGTCTTGATATCTCAATTATGAAAGAAATACTACTTGGAGGATACGAAAAAGTAAAAGAAGCCGGTGCAGTTATCGCGGGAGGACATACGATCGCAGATCCAACTCCAAAATATGGTCTTTGTGTTACTGGTTTTGCCCATCCAAATCAGCTTTTAACAAACAGTAATGCCAGAACCGGAGATGTTTTAGTTTTAACAAAACCGCTTGGAATCGGAATCATGAATACCGCTGCAAAAGCAGAACTGACTACTCCAAAACAACAAAAAAAGCTCACACAAGTCATGACAACGTTAAATAAGTATGCAAAAGAATGTACAAACAATTTATCTGTCCATTCATGTACAGATATTACAGGATTTGGGCTAATTGGACATTGCTGTGAAATGGCTTCTGGCAGTAAAAAAACAATTCATATTCATTCAGAAGATTTATTACTAATTGACGGTGCCGAAGAATATGCTTCTATGGGAATTATACCAGAAGGCATGTATCACAATTTAGATTATCTGCAGGATAAAACCGCTTTCATTTCCGATATTTCCCAATGTAAAAAAGATATTCTTTTTGATCCACAGACTTCAGGCGGTCTTTTACTTTCCATGCCAGAATCAGATGCCAACGAATTCCTTTCTCGCATGGAATGTTATTCCCCTTGGAGTAGAATCATTGGAGAAGTGAAAGATTATGAACAAATACCGATTCAGATATCCTGATAATCTCTACTTAAACAAAAACCCAGTAGACCAATTTTCGCTTACTGGGTTTTAATTCTATTTTGTTTTCATTATACCACTTTGTTTTATCATGTTAATTACGAACAATAAACCATTTTCCATAATTTTCACAGGTAACATAAACACTGCTTCCATCCTTTAAATAAATGCACATCTGACTCTTTTTATCATTTACGATTATGTCTTGAATTGGAAGATTGTCCGTCTCATTCAAAATATCAAACAAGAGGTCTTTAAATTCATTCATCTCCATCCTATTTCTCCTTCGTACAAAGAGCAGTATGCCCTTGTTTCCACTTTAATATACCATTTTTCTATCTATTATTATAGAGCTTATTCCCTGTCTCTTTCTTTTAATCTGACTAATTAGAGATATATTTTGCAACACCAACACAAAATCGTTTTTTAACATCGAATAAATTTCATGTGAATAAATGTGCTAAAACTGTAAAAACTCTAATCATACCGGTTTCCTGTATTTCCCAGATAGTAAACATTTTACCTTCTCCATTCATATAGAATAAAATAAGAGATTGAAAGAGGTGACAGTCCATGACACTAGCCGAACACTATTTCATTGAATTTATGAAACGATTTGATGAATATCCATTTATCTTAACAATGAATAACCAAAATTACCATATCGGAAGTGGAACTCCTAAATTTCAAGTAATAATTCATAAAGAAATTCCACAAAAAGAATTGTTAACAAGTACCTCCCTCGCCCTAGGCGAAGCATACATGCGAAAGGATTTAGAAATTAAAGGTGATTTATTTTATGCCCTTGACCATTTTTTAGGTCAAATGGGAAAGTTCTCCACCGACCATTCTGCATTAAAGAAATTAATCCACAGTTCTGTGTCAAAGAAAAACCAAAAAAAAGAAGTCTGTTCCCATTATGACATTGGAAATGACTTTTATAAGCTTTGGCTCGATCCGACAATGAGTTATTCTTGTGGATATTTTAAAGAAAAATCTAATACTCTTTATGATGCTCAGGTAAACAAAGTAGACTATATTTTACAAAAACTTCTGCTAAAACCAGATATGACTCTTCTTGACATCGGCTGCGGATGGGGATTTCTTTTAATTGAAGCAGCTAAAAAATACGGAATCAAAGGAATGGGAATTACTCTGAGCAAGGAGCAAAAAAAGAAATTCGAATATGAAATACAAAAAGAAGGACTGGAACATCAACTGACCGTCAGGCAAATGGACTATCGTGAGCTGGGAAAAAGCCACCTTACATTCGACCGTATTGTAAGTGTCGGCATGCTTGAGCACGTTGGAAGAAAGAATTATGAATGTTACATCAAAAATGTCAATTCTGTTTTAAAAGAACAAGGATTATTTCTCCTTCATTATATAAGTGCTTTGAAAGAATATCCGGGCGATCCCTGGATAAAAAAATATATCTTTCCGGGCGGTATGATTCCAAGTCTTAGAGAAATGATGCAGCTTTTTGGAGAATATCGCTTTTACACATTAGATGTCGAAAGCCTCCGCCAACATTACTATCGCACCTTACGCTGCTGGAGTCATAATTTTAATGAACATCTACCGGAAATTGAAGCTTCTATGGGCACTGAATTTACACGAATGTGGGATCTTTATCTATGTAGTTGTGCAGCAACCTTTCATAATGGCATTATTGACTTGCATCAAATTCTTTTATCAAAGGGCGTAAATAATATGATTCCGATGACAAGATGGTATTAAGTTAAAGAAAAGATTGTTGTAAACTAATAAATTACAACAATCTTTTTTCCAAATACTGTTAATTCTATTTCCCACAGCTATGCTCACCACATGTATGAGTTCCATTTTCATGCTCATGATGATTACACTTAACATCTGGATTATAGGAAAGTTTATTTTCTAATAAAGCGTTTACTGCCTCATCTGCACTTCCTGTCACACCTCCATATAATTTGATCCCTGCTTCTGCAAGTGCATTCTGTGCTCCGCCACCAATGCCTCCACAAACTAATGTATCCACATGATAATTCTTTAGGAATTGTGCAAGTGCACCATGACCACTGCCATTTGTGTCAACAACTTCAGATTTAACAACTTTATTATTTTCAATTTCATAAAGCTTAAAAGTCTCTGTATGTCCAAAATGTTGGAATACATTTCCATTTTCATAAGTCACTGCAATTTTCATAATCTTATTTTCTCCTTACTTTCTATTTTCTTGAATTCGTTTCTGATTTTTGCATCTGCCATAATGACATAATACTTCTTCGCCATCACATAACTTATACTCGCCACCTTCAATTCTTAATGGCATAGCTTCCACCAATGCAATGGAAATTTTTTTACGAGCATTACTATAAATTTCTTGAACTGTTGTTCGTGCTACATTCATATATTTTGCACATTCCGCCTGTGTAAGATTTTCATAATCAATCAAACGTATTGTTTCATACTCATCAACTGATAAAATCACAAATTCTGACCAGTCTAATCTGCAATTAATTGGATGAAATTCACTGCTCTTTGGTAAACAACATACCTTTCTCCATTTTTTTGGTCTGGGCATTTTACTCCTCCTTTTTCCAGCATATGTCACTTAAATTGTATAATCAATATAACACTATTTCCGACATATGTCAATAATAAACCAAAGCAAAGCCATACATCGCAAATCTGACATTAAAAATTAATAAAATCCAAATTGCTAAGAATATCCGTCAATCATTTAAACTGTATCAAATACTGTATACGAGTTATAAAACAATCCTCGCTGTTCCATTAACTCTTGAAAAGTTCCACTCTCATAAAGTTCTCCATTTTTTAATACAAAAATTTTATCATATCGTTCTAAAAGTTCTTTTTGATATCTGTGTGTTATTGTTATACAAGTAATGTTTTCTAAACTCAAAATTTGTTGTTCAATCGTATGAAAGGTTTCATTATCTAAATTTGAAGTCGCCTCATCCATAATGACCCATTGACTTCCTCTTAATAAAGTACGTGCTAATGCAATCCTCTGTTTTTCTCCTCCCGATAAATTAGCTCCATTTCCTTGTATTTTAGTGTAAATATTATTTTCTAAGAGATTCACACAATCACTTAATCCAACTTGATGAATGACAGATTGAACCACTGTCAAATCATAATCTTGATATAATGTAAGATTATTAAATATTGTATCATCAAATAAAAATACATTTTGATGCATGACAGAAAACATCTGACATAAACATTCTGGATTTACTTTCTTTAAACAAATATCATCAAACCATATCTGACCATTAAAATTATTATAATATCCTAACAATAATTTAACCAATGTACTCTTTCCACTTCCGCTTTCCCCCACAATCACATATTTCTTACCTTTTTCCAAATAAAGTGAAATATCTTTTAAGCAAAAATCAGAACCATCATATCGAAAAAAAACATGTTCAAATGAAATACCTCTTTTTACTTCTAGTTGATTTTTAACTTCTTTCTCCTCCTCTTTGTAATTTAAAATTTCATTTATTTCTTTTATAACTGACTTTACTGATTTCATATTATTGAGCTGATCAATAACGTCAAACACCGGATTCACGACTTTATACATTAACTGGGTAATTGCAATTACACTGCCTGCAGTGATAACCCCTTTTATCATGAAATAACCTGATATAAGATAGACTGCGAACTGTGTTCCAATTGCTATAAAATTAGTAGCTACATCTGCATTTGCTTTTACATAATAAGATTTTTTTTTCCTATCTTCAACGCTTTTATTTGTCTGACTATGCAAATGTATAACATTTTTTTTAATTCCAAAGCTTTTTATTGTCTCAAATCCCATGAAATAATTACTGAGCAAAGAATTATATTCTTTCATGGAGTCAGTATATTTCTTTGTATAGTTACCTAATTTTTCCTCAAAAATTTTAGGAATTACCAACGGCAACAAAGAAAGTATAATACCAGCAGCCGCAACAAACGGTTGAATCCATATTAACATAACAAAAGAACAGATTAGTATTACAATACTCCTTATAATCAAAAAAATCGATTCAAAATACTTTTTTTCTACTAACTCTAAGTCATTATTATAAATAGAAATATAACTTGCATATGCTTGTTGATTAAATTTATGAATACTGTAATTTACAATCTGAAAAAATAAATCTTCTTTTAAATAAAACATGGTTTTTGTAATATAATTGGCTTTAAAATGTCGGGTGCAATTGCTGACAACCGAATAAAATAATAAATAAATCCCAACAACCAGCCATGCCATATTTAGTCTATAACAGCTTCCGCTATTTGCCGCATCAAATGTATATTTTAAAAAATAAGCTAATAATGCAACATTAATTCCATCTAAAATTAAAAAAAATATATACAATATGAACTGTTTTTTTTCTTTGAACAAATAGTTTAACATATAATTAATGTCTTCTCCTAAATCAACTATAATGGTCTCATAAATTAAGACACTGAAAGCGACATTTCTTAATGAATCTGATGTACTATAACCAACAAAAGAAAGAAGGTACTTATTATGTCCAGATCAAGAAGAAATTTCAGTGCTGAATTTAAAACCAATCTTGTTCTCCAACTGCTCAAGGGTGAGAAGGAACTCAATGTCCTTGCTGTTGAAAATGATATCCAGCCTAACCTTCTCCGCAATTGGAAGAAAGAATTCCTTGCTAATGCTTCTCTCGCTTTTGATAATAAGCGAGAAGACAATCTCCGCGAAAAACTAGTGGAAGAACGCAAGGAAAAAGCCGAATACGCCAAAAAGGTCGGTCAACTTACCATGCAGGTTGACTGGCTCAAAAAAAATCTGAAGAAATTGTCGGACCTGACTACAAGAGTAAATTTAGTCCGAAACCTTTCGCCGACTAAAGAACTGCCGATTTCTACAGGAGCCAAGCTACTCGGAATCAACCGCACCAGCGTATATTGTGGTGGCACCCCGGTTTCAGAGGAAGAATTGGAATGCAAAGCTATCATTGACCATCTGCATACTGATAATCCTACCTGGGGATCCCGTCAGATGTCTGCTCAGCTTAAACTGCGCGGATACCAGGTTGGTCGCCGTAAAGCAGGAAGATATATGCGTGAAATGGACATTACACCGATTTATTCAAAGATGAATCGGTCTAAGCGTATGAAGCAGGCAAAAGTCTGTCTATATCTCCTTCGGAATGCTATTATAGATTGCCCGAATCAGGTATGGTCTATTGACATTACATACATTCCAATGAAGCATGGATGGCAAAAGTCGTTGGGCAGATAATATCATGATTGAACGCTGGTTCCGTACTTTCAAATATGATGAAGCTTATCTTACAGAGTATGCCAATCTCAAAGATGCAAGAGAGGCTATTATAAGATATATCTACACATATAACTTTGAAAGATGCCATCAGTCAATTGGAAACAAGCGTCCTGCCGAGGTATATTATCCGGCAATGCTTCTGGATGAAGCTAAGGCAGTCGCATAATATAAAAATCTGTGAGATGCTGCACTGCATTCTCTCATGTAACTAGTCAACATATCAGTTCATTATAAAAATATCAAATTTTTGTCTTGACAACTGAGCCATTGTCCATCTTGTTGCTTAAGCTGTTAGAATGTAGGTAGCAATTGGATATCTTTTCCTTCCTTAAACTTTTGATTTCTTTGTACATTACTTTTAATAAAAAGTATACCTCTTTTCTGTCATAAATCAACATATTTTTCTATTTTTATCTTTTTCCCTTTTTCTCCCTTTTTTAAATTACAAAGTTAAATCTTCCCTAACATAATCAGCTATGAATAAGCATTTATCCATCGAGGAAAATGCTTCCATTAAAACTATGCCTAATTTCTCCACTTCCTTTAAAGAAACTCCTCCATCCTCAACCTAAATTGCACTACAATTTTCAAGGAGATCTGTAAACATATGCTTTTCCAGAAAAGTGATCATTTTAATCACTTTTTCAATTACTGTTCCAACCATCAACTCTGTCTTGCCAAGCTGTATTATAATAAGAACAAGTCTATCAAAACTTTTTCAAATAGAAAAAAAGCAGAACAGGAAATGACACAAGCTACAAAACGTTATGTAATTCTCTAATAATTATTGAAGCTAGTAGCATTTCAACTACAATAGAATCAAAAAATAGGAAAAATAGAAACTTCACAATGTTTTCATAAAAATTAGCACTCACCTATTGACAGTGCTAATAATGTGTGTTATAGTACAGATAGAACAAATAAAAGAAATCATTTAAATGAATGGAGGAATGACTTATGATGATGCCTAGTATTTTTGGAGAAAACTTATTTGATGACATGATGGATTTTTCTTTTGATTTCCCATGGGAAAAAGAATTCTTTGGCAAACGCAATCCTCTTTACGGAAAACACGCTAAGAACTTAATGAAAACTGATGTGAAAGAAACTGATAATTCCTATGAAGTAGATATTGATTTGCCGGGATTTAAAAAAGACGAAATTTCTGCTAAACTAGAAAATGGATATTTGACAATCAGTGCTGCAAAAGGACTCGATAAAGAAGAGCAAGATGACGATGGAACTTATATTAGAAAAGAGCGTTATTCCGGTCAATGTGCAAGAGCCTTTTACGTAGGAAATACAATAAAAGAAGAAGATATTCATGCAAAATACGAAGACGGTATTTTACGACTTACCATTCCGAAAAAAACACCGGAAAAGATTGAAAATAAAGGTTATATCGCAATTGAAGGATAAACATATCAAACTTCGACTTCCCTAATAATATTGAACAAAGTGGACAAGTCCCTCACTCATGAGGGACTTGTCCACTTTGCGTGCCAGATGCGTGTTGCATGCTTTTTGCAACAATACTCCCTTCGCATCTGTGCACATCCTCGCGGAGCGTTTTTGCTACATTTACTTTTAAATTTTATTCATATACATTCACCCTGTCTTTTGGTGCAACATACATTCTATCTCCCTTTTTAATGGAATACGCCCTATAAAATTTATCCATCGAACTTAAAACAGCATTTACACGAACTTTCCCCGGTGAATGTGGATCTGAATTCATTCGGCTTAATTGTTCTTCTTTGTTATATTTGCATGCCCAAATTTTAGCATATTGAGTATAAAGTTTACGCAGCTTAGTTTTATTGTTTCCAACGATATCAGAAACACAAGACATCGCTCCTAAATCTGCAATATTTTCCCCTAACGTCAGCTTGCCATTCACTTTATACCCATCAATAATTTCATATTGATTATAATACTCAATCACTTTTTCATTCAGCTTTTCAAAATTCTTATAATCTTCCTGTGTCCACCAGTTGTGAAGATTTCCTTTCTCATCGTACTTTGCCCCATTATTATCAAAAGCATGCGTTATTTCATGAGCAATTACCATTCCAATTCCTCCCAGATTAACCGCCTCACTCTTCGCTCTGTTATAAAATGGTTCCTGTAAAATAGCTGCCGGAAATACAATTTCATTTGCAGAAGGATTATAATATGCGTTTACAGTCTGTGGCGACATTCCCCATTCACTCTTATCCACTGGCTTATTCATCTTTTCTTGCTGGCGTTTTGCCGCCGTCTTTTGAATATTTAATACATTATTGATAAATACTCCCTCTTCTTCCGGAGCTTTAACTGATACTTGTTTTAGTTCCTCTGACCATAAATCTGGATAACCAACCTTTACAGTCATACAATCTAGCTTTTTCTTAGCTTCTGTTTTTGTATCTGCACTCATCCAGTCCAGACCTTCAATTTTTTTCTGATAAGCCATAAGAATCTTATCAATCATTTTCTCAATTTTCTTCTTATCTTTTGCAGAAAAGTTTTTCTCTACATAAATTTTTCCAAATTCCATCGGTACTAATTCTTGTGTAATACGGGACCATGTTTTTTCTTCCGATGGTTTTTCCTTTGTTCCGTTGAGAATCTGTACAAAATTTTGATTATCATCTTGAATTTCTTTTGTCAAATACCCTGAATAATTGCTGACTAAAATAAAAGCAGAATATTTTTTTAGCAACGACAAATTTCCTTCTTTTAAATATTGATTTACCGTCTTTAAAACTGCAGGATTTACTGCAATATAATTCTGATAGTTATCCAGCCCGGAATCGGTTAAATAACCTAATATATCAATATTAGTAAAAATGTTTTTTAACTCTTCTTTGGTAAGAGGATTATAAATCACAGACGGATTCCCACTTTCTTCTGCATCTAACGCTTCCTTTGCCAATTGTTCCTGAAGCTCATATATTTTTTCACTAATCTTAACTACGTTTTCTTTTTTTTCTCCAAGCGTCTTTAAAATCTCTGTAATATAATTCTTATAGGCTTCTCGTCTGTCTTCAAAATAATCCCTGGTAAATCCCTCTTTTCCAATCATTAAATTCGGTTCACCAATATAAAGTGCATATTGATTTGAGTTTTTCAAATCAGCTTGTGCCTCTAAGGCAAAAAGGCTTCCTTTTCCCAAATCTTTTTGAATAACCGCCATTGCCTTTAAATACTCAGAAATATTTTTTGAACATAATAACCGATTTATATATGGCTTTAAATCCCCAAAACCAACTAAATCTCTTCGTTCCATATCTTTTGCTGTGAGATATATGCTTGCAATCTTATATTCACTGGAATTTTTCTCATATTCATCCCGATGAGTGACTATGTGTTTTAATTCATCATTTAACTGTTTTTCGGCTTGATTACTGACTTCATTAAAATAGTTCCATCCTGTTTCATCAGCCGGTATTTGTTTCTTTTGGATCAGGCTTCCGTTTATGTAGTCATAGTAATCATCTTGCAGCCGAACCTGCCCCTCTTTATTTGCATATACTTCCTTTTTTTCCTTTGCAATTCCCTCACAAGACGTAAATAATAGACTAAAAGCTATAATTTGGCTACATATTACAGCAACTTCTCCCCTCATTTCTCCACCTCTTATTTTTCACTTTTTTTTAGCATTATACTGCTTTTAATTGCGTCATGTGGACATACTTTTATACATTTACCACATCGTATGCACTCCATTGCATTTGGCTTTTCATATACTGGAATATCCAGACCACAGTTTTTCTGACAAACCTTACACTTTGTACATTTTGTCTGATCAATCTCCATATGATACAATGCAATCGGATTAAAAAAGCTATAGATTGCACCCAGTGGACAAAGATAACGGCAAAATGGCCGATACAATTTAATTGATAAGACCAAAATCGTTACCAGCACAAGCACTTTCCAGGAAAATAAAACACCTATTGTTTCACGTAATAATGGATTCTTCAACACAAGAGGAATTCCTCCGAGCAATGTTCCGGACGGACAAATCAACTTGCAAAACCAAGGTGTACCAATTCCAACTATATTTACAATTGATATTGGAAAAATAATTACAAAAAGTAAAAGTACTCCATACTTTATAAGCCGAAGATATTTTTCTCCCGGTAACCTTCGCAATTTTTTAAAAAGTGGTATTTTATAAAGCAAATCCTGTACTAAACCAAATGGACAAAGCCATCCACACACAAACCTCCCAAAAAAAGCACCAATTGCCATCAAAATTCCTATTATATAAAAAGAAAATTGATATTGTCTGGCATTCAATACTGCCTGCAGTGAACCAATCGGACACGCCCCTAACGCTCCGGGGCAGGAATAGCAATTTAATCCCGGCACGCATATTTTCTTACTCGTTCCTTTATAAATAGTTCCCTGTAAAAATCCATTTACATATCCATTTGACAAAGCAGTAAAGGTAATTTGAACAATAAGTCGTACATGCTCTCTTATTTTTCTTATTATATTCATATGACACAGCCTCCTATCCAATGCCTATACACTCTAGACAGATTTGGACTGCTTTCGTCAAGACAACTTCCGCCTCGCCTCGATTTATCCCAATTACAATAAATATGACGGCTATCATTAAAATAAGATATGCTGTTTTATTTTTCATAAACCACATCTCCACCTCGCCCTTTCTTACTTTTCTTCTAACATTTTTAATCGTTCTTCGATTATTTTTTTCCATCCATCTTTCGAATTAGATCCCACTATCGGTTCACCAACTAATTCGCCCTTCTGATTTATAAAATAAGTGGTAGGAAAACCTTCTAATTCACTAAGTGTCTGTTTCATGTCTTCACTTGCTAAAAGTTGTTGGTAAGTTGCACCTGCTTCTTTCAGAACATCTTCTACCATCTTTTTTTCGCCTTCCGTGAGACCCGCCATAGGCTTTCCTGTCTGCCCATCAATCTCAACCGGAAGTCCTTTTATTGCAACATCACCATCTTTATATTCCTTTGCAATCTCTTCCAACTCAGGAATTTCTTCAACGCATGGACCACACCAGGTTGCCCACATATTAACCATTGTAAGCTTCTTTTCTGCAAAAACATCTTTTGTTACTTTTTTCCCTGTTATATCTGTTGTATCCATAGTTTGAAATATTTTTCCTATATTCTCGGTTTTACCTTGATTTTGATTTTCACTTTCCTTTTCTTGTGTTTCTGACACGTTTTCTGTTTTTGTCTCATTTTTATTTGCTCCATTTGAACATCCAGCTGCTAATGCTAATGCAGCTACAGTTACTGTTATAAAACTAATTAATTTCAATTTTCTCATTCTGTTCACCTGTTCCGGATATGTCATTACATATTTGTTCCGTACTTCCTTTCTCTTATTTTATTGTAAATATGTGGCACTATTATAACAAAAAGTATAAGGAAAGTATCTATAAAAACTCTTAAGAAATCTTAAAATTTCCTTTGGATTTTTTTACACGATTCTTTAAGAAATACAAAAAGACTCAACCTATATTTTCTACAAAGGTTGAGTCTTTAAATTCTAAATGCCGGCGACCGGAATCGAACCGGTACGGGAGTATAAGTCCCGCAGGATTTTAAGTCCTGTGCGTCTGCCAGTTCCGCCACGCCGGCATCAAATCGAATAAATCGATCTAAATGGATGGAGAAGGATTCGAACCTTCGAAAGCGTTGCTAACAGATTTACAGTCTGCCCCCTTTGGCCACTCGGGAATCCATCCAAAATCAATCCACAAACTATTATAGCATGTTTTCGACAAAATGCAAGCAATTTTTTTTAATTTTTTTGTTTTTTCAATTTTAATATAAACTTACAACTTTATATACAATATTAGAAAAATTTTTACTGAGAGTAACAAGAAAAGAGCAGCCTGATACTCCCGCTCTTTTCTTTTCCATTTTTACACACTATTAATATTCTTAACAATTGCAGACGATTGTGGCGGCATTTCAATCTGTAAAATCCCACCTTCCGCAAAATAATAAGGCTTATCTATATTATAACCATCCTCATTTGTTAAAATAACCCGTTCTAAACATTCCTTATCCAGAATCCCTATTTTCCATACAGGAATCTTTAATTCGAAAGATTCGTTCCTACTATTAACAATAACGACCATTTTCTCTTTTGCATTAAATCGTCCATAACTAATTACCTGCAGTTCACCATATAAAAATATAATTGAACCATATTTCAGCGATGGATGAATCTTATGAATCCGAATTAAATCCCGATGCAATGCAATCAATTCCTGATCCTCTCTTCCCCATGGATAAGTTCTTCGATTATCCGGGTCAGTCCATCCACAGACCCCCGCCTCATCTCCATAATAAATTGTTGGTGCTCCCGGCCAAGTCATCTGCATTAAAACAGCAATTCGCATAATTGCCTTATTAATATTTTGGGATGCTGCCTCCGGACCTACAGTGCCAATCCGGCCAACTTTCCGGTTCGTCCTCGTAAGAAATCGGGAATGGTCATGATTTGACAGTTCATTCATTGCTGTCAGTAATGATTGTGTATTAAAACGACTCATATGATGCTGCATTGCCCCGAAAAAGCTATCTGACGATCCCAGCAAGTCACTTCTAAAGTCATCGCTATGCTTTTCTAACCCGGTCAAAAACCAAGTAACAGGTTCCATAAACGCATCATAATTCATTACAGTATCCCACTCCTCTCCCTGAAGCCAGGGTGATGGGTCACCGTAATGTTCTGCCAGAATAATCGCTTCCGGATTTGCTTTTTTTACATTTCTCCGAAACTCTTTCCAAAAATAATGATTAAACTCCTGTGAGTATCCAAGGTCAGCTGCTACATCAAGACGCCAGCCATCAACGTTAAATGGCGGAGAAACCCATTTTCTCGCAATACGCATAATATCCTCAAATAACTCTTTAGAATCCTCATAATTTAGCTTAGGGAGTGTATCATGCCCCCACCATCCATCATAGCTTGAATTATCCGGCCAGTTATTTTCATGAAAACGGAAATACGTATGATATGGACTATCCTCCGACACATAACCTCCTGGTGCATAGCCTTCTTCCTTTTTATATATTTTTTCCCTATCTAACCATTTATTAAAGGAACCACAATGGTTAAATACACCATCTAATATAATTCTCATTCCACGCCGATGGATTTCTTCAACAAGTTGAATAAATAATTGGTTACTTGCCTCCAAATTAGCTTTGTTTGTCACGCGTTTTATATATTTCGAAGCATTGGCATTATTATTATCCCAGTCTGCCAAAGTCTCTCCTCCATCTTCCACAATTACACCAAAATGTGGGTCTACATAATCATAATCCTGAATATCGTATTTATGATTAGATGGTGATACAAAAATAGGGTTCAAATAAATAACATCCACACCTAAATCCTGCAGATAATCCAGCTTGTCCATGACTCCCTTTAAATCACCACCATAAAATTCACGAATTCCCATCGCAGCCGGATACTTATCCCAATCTTTTACCTTGACAGTTCCATCACCAATATAAACATACTCCCTATCTTCCACATCATTGCCTGAATCACCATTATAAAAGCGGTCTACAAATATTTGATAAAAAACTGCTCCCTTTGCCCAATCCGGTGTCTTATATCCCGGCATAATAAAAAAGCTATAATATGGATTTATCTCCTTCCATACTCCTTTACTATTATAGTAAAGAATCTGGCTTCCCGAGCGAATTCGAAAATAATAATCAATTTTTTTATCTTCTAGTTTATACTCTACTTCATAGTAATCAAAATAATAATCACTTTCTGTTTTTTTCATCAAGTGCCGCTCTTCATTAATTACTGCCCATACACTGTCCACATTCTCTCTTCCGGTACGAAATCGAAGCTTCACCACCTCGTATGGCTCTGGCTCCATTGGTATCCGATAATTACTCGTTCCATCACTGAATAAAGCTTCTTCATCTAAAATTGGAACATTGCTGTCAACATAGAAACGAATCTTCTGACTCTCTGTCAACTGTTTAAAATTCAATGATATATCCATCTCTTGCCTCCATGGATTTGTTTCCCTCAATACAATACTAATTCTAAACATAATTACATTATATATACACTTATTATACAATATGCTTCCCCCAAAGGAAATGATTTATTTAAGATTCTTTTGTCTTCCTTTGTTCCATTGGAACAAAGTAGACAAGTCCACCTCAACTCCCTGTATCCCTCACTCATGAGGGACTTGCTCCACTTTGCGTGCCAGATGCGTGTTGCATGCTTTTTGCAACAATACTTCTTTCGCATCTGTGCACATCCTCGTGGAGCGTTTTTGCTTTATAGGAGACGAAGTTTCCTATAAAGCAAAAAAAAGAGAGCAGCCATCCGATCTGCTGCTCTCTTTTTGGAGAAGGTATTTTTGTTACTTATGGGGTGTAGCAAAAACTATATAATGTATTGGGGTTTACGTGTTATAGTATAGCATTATAATTGTTTGAAGTGTGCACAAACTTTCAAAAATTTTCATCTTATTTTTAGCAATATTGCACGCGTGTTTTTTTATTTTTCTTCAAACACACCTGTTATTTTCTCTAATTTTTCGCCAGTTCCACTTCTTTTTTTGGAAACAGGCTTTCAAACTCTTCTCTGCTGATTCGATCACGCTCGATTAGCATCTTTGCACAAGCATGAAGAATTTCTATATTATCAGTCAATAATTTCTTTGCTTTTTCGTAACAATCATCAATAATTTCTTTTACCTCTTCATCAATCACTTTCGCAACACTTTCACTATAAGTTCTTGTATGTGCTAAATCACGACCAATAAACACTTCATCATCATCGCTTGCATAATTAACCATACCCACTGCTTCTGAAAAACCATATTTTGTTACCATATCTCTTGCACGCTGAGATGCCTGCTTGATATCCTGGGAAGCACCCGTTGTAATATCATCAAAAATCAATGATTCTGCAATTCGACCACCTAATGTTGCCATAATATCCTGAAGCATTTTTCCCTTCGTCATGTGCATTTCATCACGCTCTGGAAGAGGCATCGTATAACCTGCTGCACCATGTCCGGTTGGAATAACAGAAACCGTATAAACCGGACCGATATCCGGTAATAAATGAAACAGCAGTGCATGACCTGCTTCATGATAAGCAGTAATTTTTTTATCCTTTTCCGATATAACACGGCTCCTCTTTTCAGGACCAATGCCAACCTTAATAAATGATTTCTTAATGTCTTCTTCTACAATATATGCCCTGTCCTCTCTGGCTGCAACAATCGCAGCTTCATTTAAAAGGTTCTCAAGGTCAGCTCCTGTAAATCCTGCTGTTGTCTGGGCAATCTGTTTGATATCTACATCTTCTGCCAAAGGTTTATTTTTGGAATGTACCAAAAGAATCTCTTCTCTTCCCTTTACATCCGGATAGCCGACTGTAACTCTACGGTCAAAACGACCTGGTCTTAAAATCGCAGGGTCAAGAATGTCGACACGGTTTGTGGCAGCCATAACAATAATGCCTTCATTCGCACCAAAACCATCCATTTCGACTAACAGCTGATTCAATGTCTGTTCCCGTTCATCATGCCCACCTCCAAGACCTGTACCTCTTCGTCTTGCGACCGCATCAATTTCATCAATAAATACAATACAAGGTGAATTTTTCTTTGCATCCGCAAACAAATCCCTTACACGGGAAGCACCTACACCGACAAACATTTCAACGAAATCAGAACCGGAAATACTGAAGAATGGAACACCAGCCTCGCCTGCAACTGCTTTTGCAAGTAAAGTCTTACCTGTTCCCGGCTGTCCTTCTAAAAGAACCCCCTTAGGAATTCTGGCACCAACGCTGATATACTTATTTGGAGTCTTCAAAAAATCAACAATTTCCTCCAAAGCTTCCTTCTCTTCCTGAAGCCCTGCCACATTTTTAAATGTAGTCCGCTTATTTTCATCTGTTGTCATTCTGGCACGGCTCTTTCCAAAATTCATCATCTTGGAATTGCCACCACCGCCGCTGGAAGCTTGATTCGTTATAAAACTGAATAGTATAATGATTACAATGAAGCCAAGAAGATATGGAAGTAGTGTTGTGATAATCCAACTTGGTTTACTAATATCATGAACCTCAAATGTTGTATAATTTTCAGACTTAATCTGATTTTCCACTTCTTTTGTATCACTTACATAAAACCTTTTTTCCTGATTATCCTTAAATCGCACCACAACTTCTCCAGTTGGTACTTCTTGATTCTGATAAATATCTACAAATGAAATGTCGTCCCTATTATCCGCTAAATCTTTAAAGAAAGAAGTAATATTATAGGATGCAGTTGTCTTTGTCTGCATACTCTCGGAAAAGTATAAGGCCGCAATAATAATAGCCAGGATTACAAAATAAAATCCAAGCCCTTTAAATTGTTTTTTCAAGCCAAAATCCTCCTTTAGTCCTCTACCACTCCGATAAATGGTAAGTTTCTATATTTTTGAACATCATCCAGACCATATCCTACAACAAATTCATCTGGAATCTCAAATCCTGTATAGTCAACAGGTACTTCAACGACTCTTCGACTAGGTTTATCTAATAAAGTACAAAGTTTCATAGAAGCTGGTTTTCTTACTTTCAGCACATCCATCAAGTGAGATAAAGTTCTTCCGGAATCTACAATATCCTCAACTACTATTACATCCTTACCTTCGATACTTTCATCCAGATCCTTTACAATCTTAACTCTTCCTGAACTTTCTTTCGCATCTCCATAACTGGAAACGGACATAAAATCCATTGTCACGGTTGTATTGATTCTCTTGGCAAGCTCACAAGTAAAAAATATACTTCCCTTCAAAATACAAATTAAATGGACACATTTTCCCGCATAATCCCTGTTAATTTCATCTGCTAACTCCTGAATCCTTGCTGCTACCTTATCTTCTGAAATCATAACTCTAATCTTATCTTCCATTCTTTTTTACCTCCATAATATTTACCATTAGTATATTTTTAGTCATTTCACTGACTTTGTAACGTTCACTTATCCGATCACCAAATATCCACATTACATGGTTTCCATCTGTTAATAACGGAATCTCATCCCGGACATCTCGAGGAATTTTTTTATCAATAAAATAATCTTTTAGCTTCTTCCTCCCTCTCTTGTCATTAATTTCCAGGTAATCACCACTCTGCCTGCTTCGGACTAAGATAACATTGTTTATTCTATCATAATCAAACCATTTCGTACAGTCGTTTTTTGGAATTTGCATCGCTCCTTGCTCATTTTTGACCAGTTCCAAAGAAATCTGATATCCAATCTCCTCAAGAAGATAAGTATTACCAGGTTTAACTTCCACAAACTCCCATTTTTTCTTCTGTTTACTTCTAACAAGACACTCTCTTTTGCACACTTGAATACCATCATAAGACCGCACTGCTACGATGTCATAAGGAAGCATCACTTCCTTTCCGACACTTCGATTCATCAACTCCATAACTAATTCCACATGTTTTTGTTCGATATCTTTCTTTCCTTTCGCCAGCCTCACAATCACCTGATAGAGAATTCCTCTTTGAATAATTCTATCAACTGCACGAAATTCATCTGCATTTATAAAGTATATCCCATTTCTCATTGATACAACCTTATCATACATAATTTGAACATTTTTCTCAATAAATTCCTGAGCTTCCGATACCATACCTGCAGTCCCAACAATATGTTCAACCGCCCTATCGTTAATTTCCTTTGCCACATATGGCAAAACTCTAAGTCGAATCTTATTTCTGGAATATTCCTCAAGAAAATTTGTCCGATCAGTCCGAAACAGCTGTCCACGCTCCGCCAAAAATCGCTCAATTTCATCACGGCTACAGCAGAGCAAAGGACGGATCACCTTCTCTCTGCTGGCAGAAATACCACTAATGCCCGTCAGACCGCTTCCCCGAAACAAATGAAATAAAACCGTTTCTGCACAATCATTTTTATTATGAGCCACTGCAACTTTAGTAAACCCATAGCACTTTCTTACCTGTTCAAAAATCTCATATCGGACAGCCCTTCCAGCCTCCTCTTCTGACAGACCACACTCCCTTGCAAATGCAGGAACATCTCTCCTTTCCACAACAAACGGAATCTCCAGCTGAGAAGCCAGATTTCGAACAAACTCCTCATCTTCGTCAGCCTCTTTCCCACGAATTCCATGATGAACATGAACCACAACTAAATCCAGTAAAAAACGTTTTCTAAGCTCCACCAGAATCAACAAAAGACAAACCGAATCTGCTCCACCGGACACGCCGACAACGATTCCATCTCCACGTTCAATTAAAGAATACTTTTCTATATATGCAATAATTTTCTCTAACATGACCTGCTCCTTTTTCTTTTCTATCATTCTACAACTCACCTCCCATTATTTCAACATATCTCCTGCTAAACTTTTCTCAAAACTGTATTTCTTTTCGAAAGACAGACGATAAGGGAAGGAGAACTCCTTCCCTTATAACATCTATTTTTCCCACATTCCAACAACTAATACTGTCATATCATCACTCCGTTTTCCGTCCTCCATCTCTTCAATCTTCCTAAGCAATTGGTTGGCAATTTCCTGCGGATTACTACTCTTAATTTCAGATAATAAAAATTCCATACAAGCTTCTTTTTCCTCATATGGGAAACAATCTAACACCCCATCACTCACCATAATGATATAATCTCCATCCTCCATTTTCATTTGCTCCGACTCAACCTCAATCTTTTGAAACATTCCTGCGGGCAAAGAAGAGGATTCCACGGTCAAATATTCCTCTCCTCTTTTTATAAATGTAGTCGCAGCACCTAATTTAATAAAGTCGCAACTACCCTCAAACAAATTTAAAATTCCCATATCAATTGTCGAAAACGATTTGCTATCTGATTGTAATACATATAATGAATTAATTAAATTGATTGCCGCTTTTTCTCTTAATCCCGCCTCCATCATCCGCTCTAACAAGTCAATCACAGCCGCACTCTCCCTGTTCGCCTCTTTTCCGGAACCCATTCCATCAGAAAGCATTGTAATCATCTCTCCCGTATCCAACTCTAAAAAAGAAAAATTATCGCCGGATATCTCCTCTCCTTCTTTTGTCTTTCGAGCAACACCTGTAATCGTCTTATAGCGGGTATCTTCCACAAATACCATTGGTTCCGGTTCTTTTGAAACAACATTTTTAGTATGCTCCGCCGGACGCATTCTTTTTCCTAATACTTGTCCCAAAATTACAGCCACCTCTCTGCTTGTCACACAACGCCCTCGTTTCATCTTAGCAACAAGATGGATTTCCGTCCGTTTTTCCCTGTTTTCCATTAGAACCAAACGCTTTACATCGATATGGTGATTATGCAGTTTCATTATCATCTGCTCTTCTACATCATTTTTTACTTCCTTCATTCCACAGACATCTTCAGCAAAATCTTTCATAACTTCTGCCATTTCATTCAACTGCTCCGCCACAGCTTCACGGCTTTCTGTGAGCCGGTTATACCAATCCAAATTTACTTTTGCAATCTCCAGGCTTTTATTCGTTTCTCTTACAAATGCTTTTACATTAATACAACGTTTCACAAAATCAAATGGAATATCCTCCTCCCGAATCCGTCCCTGCTCCTTTGCAACTGAAAAAATTGCTTGGGTTGATTGATACGTCGTCTGATAATTCCGATTCCAACACTCCTCACATCTTGAACAGCTTTTGCAAAACTGCTCTGACACATTTTCAAAAATACCATTGACCTCTTCATAACTAAACATTTGTTTCGGTTTTGCAATTCCATTGAATGATTTAGAAAGACTCCCCAAGGCATCTGAAAAATCACGAAACTTATTCTTTGTTATCAATTGAATATTCTGCTTAATATAATCCCCATTTGTACCCGCTTCCCAAGCAACCGGTTTACATAAAAAATTAGGTACAAGAAGAAATAAAAACACACTACAGATTAAATCTCGCAAACCACTCATATTGATTAATGTTTGTTCATATAAAAATCCTAATGAAATTCCAGTAACCAAATAAGCAATGGATGCTCCCCATTTTCCAATTTCCTGGAACATCCCGGCACAAATTCCAAGAATACACATAATCCCAATTAAGGTTACTTCATTTCCCTGAAAAGAAACTGCAATTCCACAAGCTGCACCAATAACAGCTCCCGCACCAGAGCCATACTTATATCCGACAAACAAGACAATAAAGCATACGAAAAGCCTTGCCATACTAATATCATAATATGTCCAGGCAGGAAAGGCATATACAATGCATCCTAGCATAATCCCAATACTAATCATCTCCTGATTGCTAATTCCCTCTCCTTTTTTGCAGGATAATAAGTATGTAATTCCTTTTTGCATCAGATAAGTAAATAAAAAAACAAGTAACCCTTCTAATAAGGCTAATATAATATAGAACTTATAGTGAAGCATAAGTACCCCATGAGTCAACGACATTGCAGCGATTACAAATCCACCTGCTATTCCTCTAATTTTACTGTTGACCTTTTTTCCTGTATGTTCCATTAAATGGAATATAGTCGTTACCGTCCCCATTGCCAAGGCATATTTTAATACTTCGATCCAGTCCATCTTAGTCGCCAATCCCAAAAGAATTGTAAATGCTAAAATTCCTTTCCCCGTCTCCTGTGTATACATACATAAGTAATAAGCCATACCTACAGGATTCATTCCCGAAATAAAAAATCGTCCAAACATAAATCCCAATAAATCCAGTACTATTGTTCTTTTCTTCCATGTTGTCATCTTATTTCCTCCATTCACTCGCATCATTCGAGTACCCATTATACGAAAACTCAAATTTATTTTTTGTCAAATTGTGGAATGGATTTTAAAGAACCGTTAGACAAGATTTTGCTTAGAATGGGTTTCGAATCGAATCTATGGACATAAGTCTGATTAAGAATTTCGAATAATCCCTGGCAAAGTATTTTTATTACTATAAGATAAAATGATGTTATAAGAACAAAGTGGAGCGTTTTTGCTTTATAGGAGACGAACTTTCCTATAAAGCAAAAAAATAGAAGCTTGTATAATACAAACTTCTATTCCTTATTTATTCATAGCGGGAGGGGGATTTGAACCCTCGACACCACGGGTATGAACCGTGTGCTCTAGCCAACTGAGCTATCCCGCCAAACAAGACGCTTATTATTATAGCAAACTTATCTTAGCTTGTCAATAATCATTTTTATTTTTTTATCTTGTTAATCTTCTGCCTCAAAAATAATCTCATCGGGATAAACAAGTCCTAATTTTGTTCTTGCTTCTTCCTCAATATATTTTTTTGTCTGAACATATACTTTATAATCATCAATCTCATCTGCTCTTTGTTCCTGCTTTTTCTTCTGCTTTTCAAGCTCTTCTATTCTCTTCTGATATTCCATGTTCTTTGCATCCAGGTCTACCTTTTTATAATAAACAGTACAACACAGCACTAATACAACAATTGCGACAACACAAAGATTTTTTCTTCTCATTCGTTTTGCCCGTTTTTCGGCATATTTATTCCTTACCATCCTGATCTCCACCTTCCGGCTCGTTTGCCCGTTCTCGTCCTTTGTTTATTAGTTTAACTGTTTTCCAACCATTTTTCAATATTTTCTTAACGACATTTAATATTTTCTTAATCGGAACACCTACTATCTGATAAATCCATCTTACCACATATTTACTAACCATATAATGATAACAGAACATTCCAGAGAATAACGAAAGAAGTGCAATTCCCCGAACGATTCCATCATTTTTTTCATACATCATGCAAAAAACAAGAATCCCACCTATTGTCCAAAAGAACATATCTTCGACTGCTACTATCATGGCATTATGCGGAATAATCCGCCGAAGAATCCGAATGATATCATATCCTACAAGTAAAAATATTCCCCATAGAAAGGCAGTTGCAAAAAAAACAGCCTCTAAACGAATCATCTCACTCATAAATCACCTCTATCGGAACAGCTTTTTCAACAGAGATTCACCATTTTTTGAAGCCTGCCCTCCATTTGAATAAGTCAGACTATCTGTCTTGCCATCAACGTCCACTTCTCCCTTTTCCAAATCCAGCCGGCTTACATGAAGTTCTTCTCCCCGTATCATAAGTGTCCCCATTTCTGTTTCCAGCAACACTTCTCCTGGATCAAACGATAATACATCAAGAACTCCTGTAATTAATGCTGTTTTTCTTGAAGTTAGTACCAATTTATGAGCCTTTGTTTTTTGTTTTTCCTCCAAAATAACCCCTCCTAATATATTCTCTAATATTAAATGCAATGGTGCGTAGTCCTCCGTAGGTATCAGGGGGCAAAATATCTTTTGACCCCGACATCAATTAGATATACTTTATTATATATATTAAAAAAGGGTTCATTTCATTACAAATATCGATACAATTCTTTCGCTTCGTCTTTTTTTACAGTTTCCTGAACATTAAGAACCTCTACTTTTACCTCTTTGTTTCCAAAACTAATCTCTATTGTATCTCCCTCTTTTACTGCTGCCGAAGCTTTAGCAGTTTTTCCGTTAATAAGAACTCGACCTGCATCACAAGCCTCATTTGCTACTGTTCTTCTTTTTATCAATCGAGATACTTTTAAAAATTTATCTAATCGCATTGTTACCTCCCAATCGTTTTTTGTTCTTCAAGTGATACCACCTAATCGAAAAAAGGGCTGCCCGTATCCCGAGCAACCCTTTAAATGCAAGTTAATTATGCGTTGATAGCATCTTTTAATGCTTTACCTGCTTTGAATTTTGGAGCTTTAGAAGCTGCAATTTTCATTGTTTCGCCAGTCTGTGGATTTCTTCCTTCTCTAGCTGCTCTTTCAGATACTTCGAAAGTACCAAATCCTACTAATTGGATTTTTTCACCTTTCTTTAATTCATCTGTTACAACATCAATAAAAGCTTTTAATGCTTTTTCTGTATCTTTCTTAGATAATTCTGTTTTTTCTGCGATAGCAGCTACTAATTCCGCTTTGTTCATGGATAAACTCCTCCTCTGAATCGTTATATTTTTATGTATCAGAACTTCGCCTATTCTGATTCTTTTACGCGATTCCATAAATCATTCATCTCATCTATGGACAGCTCGCTTAATTGCCTGTTCTCAAGCCTTGCAAGAGATTCAACGCCTACAAATCTATTTATAAACTTATTAGTGGCATTTGTCAAGGAATTTTCAGCATTTATTTGCAAAAACCTAGATAAATTCACAACGGAAAACAATAAATCCCCAAACTCTTCTTCGATTTTACAAATATCACCTGTTCTTTTTGCATCCTCTAATTCGCTCAGTTCTTCATAGACTTTACTTAAAACCTCTTCATAATTATCAAAGTCAAATCCAACTTTTGCCGCCTTTTTCTGTACTTTTGCAGCTCGAATATTAGCAGGCAGTGCAAGTGGAATCCGCTTTATACTATCAGAAACGGAAGTTTCTTTTTTCTCTTTCTGTTTCAATTCTTCCCAATTTTTCAATACTTCATCCGAATTTTTTACTTCTGTCGTCCCAAATACATGAGGGTGTCTGTGAACCATCTTCTCAGACACTTCCTGTATCATTTCTTCCATTGTAAATTCCTTTTTTTCTTCCGCAATCACTCCATTCATTACTACTTGAAGCAATACATCACCCAATTCTTCCCTTAAGTTATCAATATCTTTTTTGTCGACCGCATCCACAACCTCATATGCCTCCTCAAGCATACATTGTCTTAAACTCTCGTGGGTCTGTTCTCTGTCCCATGGACAGCCATTCTCACTTCTAAGTATACGGATTATTTTTACAAACTCATCAAATTCCTTCATAATTCACCACCTCATCTTTCTCTTCTGTCTTTTTATTGTATAATATCTGTCGTAAAAATACAAAAACTTTTTACGACAGATATTATATTTTAATTATTGTTCTAACTGCCTTCCTAAAAATCCGGAAGCAGTAGCTGCAAGTTTTGACTCGACTTCACCAAAATTAGATTTATTTTCTTTTGATAATAAAATAACTGCACCAACCGCATCACCAGCACTAATAATCGGACTAACTGCCTCAAATGTGTAATCTAAGTCCTCGCTATCTGTAATTTTTCTATAATTTTTGCTTCCTTTTTCAGCAATAATACTTTCTCGCTCATTTATAGCTTCTTCCAGTTCTTTGCTGATCGGTTTCGATAGCAAATCTTTCTTAGCACCCCCTGCAACTGCAATTAAAGAATCCCTGTCTGCTATGCACACAACATGACCTGTTGTCTGAGCAAGTGAATCAGCATATTGTTTGGCAAACTGGCTCAATTCTCCAATCGGAGAATATTTTTTTAATATAATTTCACCTTCTCGATCGGTAAAAATTTCTAACGGGTCACCCTCACGAATCCGCAAAGTTCTTCTAATTTCTTTTGGGATAACAACTCTTCCCAAATCATCTATTCTTCTAACAATTCCAGTCGCTTTCATCGTATATTCCTCCAGTTAAAATAGTATCGTAATTTGTATTTCCTTACAAATTTTTTCTTATCTTTACCAATATTCTTTGTAACTTAAGAAAAATTATTCATTAAAACCGGAACTGCCAATAAAAGTTTATTTAATTTCAAATTCTTGCTGTCCCATAAAACCTGGTGCAACTTCATATTTATCAAATACAATGACCGGATTTCCTTTTTTATTGATATAAAACTTTACATCTTTACTAATTGTTTCAAATCCGCCCTCTTCTTTGGTAAAATAAGTAAGTTCTTTATTTTTTTCCGTTCTTTCTTTCATCTGGCTTCGAATTGATTGATTTGCTTTCTCA
This sequence comes from Velocimicrobium porci, assembly GCF_009696045.1. Lineage (GTDB taxonomy): Bacteria > Bacillota > Clostridia > Lachnospirales > Lachnospiraceae > Velocimicrobium > Velocimicrobium porci. Next base: position 56,171 of record NZ_VUMT01000011.1, read on the forward strand.
ATATAGTCTTTTCCAAGCAACTCTTCTAATGTAATATCCTCTCCTGTATTTAAATTAATATTATAAAAGTAATCGACTGAATATGCACTAGTCCAATCTTCACAGCCACTGATTACAAAAGATACATAGTTTTCTGTCTGGCTCATCACTTTATAATCTACATTAACATGAATATCCTTTTCTTTCCACTCTTCTTCTGTTCCTCCCGTTTCCATAAATGCCTTCTTATACTCTTTGATATCTTCACTTGCACGCTTTACATAGCTTTCTATTTTTTCATCAATTGTCTTATTAATATCATTTATTTTTCTAGAAGTTTCTTCCCTCTTATCTTCAATCGCCGGTACATTGACCGTTGTCGTTTTATCATCATCTTTTTCTTCATAAGATCGTATCGTCAAAATTTTTGCAATTGTTTTAAGAATTGGAACATCTTTAACTGTTTTAGCAAAAGAAGCATTTGTATTTAGAGTAATTGTAAAACATAACATTACAGATGCGGCAGCTAAAACGGAATATCTCCAATAAGGGACTCTAATTTTTACTTCCTTTTGTTTGTGCTGTTCAATTGTTTCTTTTACAACACCTGACAATTCCTCTGGTATCTCAATCTTATCATATATTTTTTTTGCCTCTTCAAACTTTTTCATTCAATCTCCTCCTTCAAGATAGTTTTAAGCTTTTTCAATCCGCTGTATAAACGCGTTTTTACCGTGCTTAAATTTGTTTCTGTTATCGCTGCAATTTCTTTTAATGTCAAATATTCATAATAATGTAAAAGAATCACTGTCTTCTGCTTTTCAGGAAGAATATTAATTGCCTCAAATAAAACTTCCTCCTCTCCATCATAAAATTTTTCTTTGTAAAAGTCCTCGCCCAGTTGTTCCGGTTCACATGGAATTTCTCTTTTTGTTTTTCTTAACTCATTCAGACATTCATGAATTAAAATTTGATAAATCCATGTTTTTGCTGCTCTTTTTTTCCGCAAAGAGTCCTGATTTTCAAGTACTTTAACAATTGTATTTTGTACAATATCAAGTGCAGTTTCTTTATTTTTGACATAACAATAAGCGATACGATAATATTTCTTTTGATTCTCCATAATAAAATCAATCAAATAACTTTGTAGTGTCTGTTTCATTCTGGTACCATTTCTTTTCCTGCCTAAATACAATCGTTGAAATCCGTAGACAGTCATTTCCCTTTCTCTATAAATTTTCTTTCAACATTACCCGATTTGCAAATCATAGATTGTATCTATCTTATAGATGTTTTTAATTTAAAAAAAGTTTGGATTATTCGTTATTTTTTTCTAAAAGCAGTCGATAGCTTTTGTCTACTGCAATCGCCCCGAATGGTGCAGTGACTAATATTGCCACTACTGCTGCCGTTAAAACCTTTTGTCCACATGCAAGATTCATTGCAAGCGGAATACCTCCAATTGCCGCCTGTACTGTCGCTTTTGGTGTATACGCAAGCATGCAAAAAATTCTTTCTTTTTTGGTAAATGAAGTTTTGAACATACAAAAAAGCACACCAATCATTCGCATAAGAAGTGCCAAACAAATAAGCACTAAAAATAAAACTCCTGCCTTTTTTACATATCCAACGTCAACAGTAGCTCCAACAAGAACGAATAAAAGAATTTCCGCCCCAACCCATAAACGGTTATATTTTTGAGAAAGACGCTTTGAAAGAATTGGGTACCACTGATTAATTGCAATTCCCATACTCATAATAGCAAGCAGACCCGAAATTGGAATGATACCTTTTAACTGGTTCTCACATTCTATAAACAGGAAGGAAATACTAAGAATAATAATAATCTTCACCGAATCCCGCATATGTAACATTTTAAAAAATTTTGTAATCAAAAGACCAAAAATTCCTCCAAGTAAAATTCCCATTATAATCGAAACCGGTATTGATGCAAAATTAATTAATTCAATCCCATTCCCCTTAGCCAAACCGGTAAAAGAAGTAAACAGTACAATCACAAATACATCATCAACGGAAGCTCCTGCTAAAATTAGCTGTGGAATACTATGGTTTTTCCCATAGCCCTCTTCCATTATTTTAATCATTCTTGGCACAATAACCGCAGGTGAAACTGCTGCCAGCACACTTCCCATAATTGCCGCCTCAAGTCTTGTCACACCCAATAAATGCGGAGCAAGCAACGTAACGCCTGCAATTTCAAAACACGCTGGAATAAAACACATCAAAACAGCCGGTCTCCCAACCTTCTTTAAATCATCCAAATCCAACGAAAGTCCTGCCCTTGTTAATATAATTACAAGTGCAAGCTGTCTTAAATCAGCTGAAATTGACAAAATAGATTCATCAAGCAGATTAAGCACATGTGGTCCTAAAATAATTCCTGTAAATATCATCCCTAAAAGACTTGGAAGCTTTAGTCTCTCAAATATACTTCCAAGCAAAAGTCCTAATAAAAAAATAAATGCAAGACTTGTTAACATTTTATTTTCCTCCTTAAAATAAAAAAAGCTGACTCCCCCTGTGGTTATCCACAGAAGTCATCAGCATAATTGCGGTTTTGGTGATTACCACCACGGGAGTACTTCATTCCCAACGGATTCAACTATAACAAATTTACTTTTTAATGTCAATCTATTTTTGTGTAAACCAAAACAGCCACTGTCTGTTACCGGACAATGACTGTTCTTATGCTTATACAATTTATAACGATTTCTATTATTTATTCACCAAAAACAGCTTTATAATCTGCCTGGAACTTCGCAATACCCTGATCAGTAAGTGGGTGCTTTGTCATCTGCTCAATTACAGAATATGGAACTGTAGCAATGTCTGCACCTGCTAATGCACAATCTGTTACATGAATTGGATTACGGACGCTTGCTGCAATAATCTCTGTTTCAATACCATGAACCTCGAAAATTTCTGCAATTGTACGAATTAAATCAATACCTGGTGTACTGATATCATCTAAACGTCCTAAGAATGGAGATACATAAGTTGCACCTGCTCTTGCAGCCAATAATGCCTGATTTGCAGAAAATACCAATGTAACATTTGTTTTGATTCCTTCGCTTGCTAAAACTTTTGTTGCTTTTAATCCTTCTACTGTCATAGGAATTTTAACTACCATATTAGGATGAATCTTAGCAATTTCTCTTCCCTCTTGAATCATTCCCTCGGCATCTACTGTAGTTGCCTTTACTTCACCACTAATTGGACCATCTACGATAGACGCAATTTCTGTAATAACTTCTTTAAAATCTCTTCCTTCTTTTGCAATCAAAGATGGATTTGTAGTAACTCCACATATAACACCCATATCATTTGCTTTTTTAATATCCTCTACTTTTGCTGTGTCAACGAAAAATTTCATAATCGAATCCTCCTGCTTTCCTTTTCTGATTGTAAACTTACTGCTTGTTTTTCTATTTTTAAGTTATCAACGTAGTTTTATTATACTACGGAAATTTCCTTTTTCCTAGAGTTTATTAAAAACCATTTTTCCATTTATGTAAAGGTCATTCGTCCGAATCAAGTTACTTTTTTTGTAAATCCAAGAAATTCCTTGTATTTTTCTGCTTTTTAGACTATTATAGTAAAAGAAATTATAGGTCTTAAGCTGTCACCCAGACGGCATATTTCAAAGGTTGAAAGATAAACTGAAAGAAAATAAAAGAAAGGATATATGCATTGCCCTTTCTTTCAGCCTCCTATATGGGCAGTACCAATAAAACAAATTTGGTATGCATGGGTATTAATATGGAATTAGTTACTATTAGAGACCTTTATAGGAATAAAGAAAACTATATCGGTAAAACAATAAAAGTCGGTGGCTGGGTAAGAAGCAACCGTGACTCTAAAACATTTGGCTTCATCGTAATCAACGATGGAACATTTTTTGAAACATTGCAGATTGTGTACGGAGAACAGAAACTTTCTAACTTTGCTGAACTTACAAAATTAAATGTTGGTTCTGCCATTATTGTAGAAGGTGAACTGGTTGAAACTCCACAGGCAAAACAGCCTTTTGAAATTCAGGCAACTGAAATAACAATTGAAGGTGCTTCCAGTGCAGACTATCCTTTACAGAAAAAACGCCATACATTGGAATACCTTAGAACAATCTCTCATTTACGTCCAAGAACAAATACTTACCAGGCAGTATTCCGGATTCGTTCTTTAATTGCATACGCAATTCACACATTTTTCCAGGAACGAAACTTTGTATATGTACACACACCATTAATTACCGGAAGTGACTGTGAAGGTGCAGGTGAAATGTTCCGTGTAACAACACTCGATATGGATAATCTTCCTACAAAAGAAGATGGTACTGTAGACTTTTCAAAAGATTTCTTTGGAAAAGAAACAAATCTGACGGTAAGTGGTCAGCTAAATGGTGAAACTTATGCTCAGGCATTTCGAAATATCTATACATTTGGTCCTACATTCCGTGCGGAAAATTCAAACACAACAAGACATGCTGCAGAATTCTGGATGATTGAGCCGGAAATTGCTTTTGCTGACCTGCAAGATGATATGATTTTAGCAGAGAATATGTTAAAATTTGTAATTAATTATGTTTTGGAACATGCTCCGGAAGAAATGAACTTCTTAAATCAATTTATCGACAAAGGATTGATTGAACGTCTTCAACATGTTGCTAATTCTGATTTTGGTCATGTAACTTATACAGAAGCAGTTGAGCTCTTAGAAAAGAACAACGATAATTTTGATTACAAAGTTTCATGGGGTTGTGACTTACAAACCGAACATGAACGTTATTTGACAGAACAGATCTTCAAAAAACCTGTTTTTGTTACTGACTATCCAAAGGAAATCAAGGCATTCTATATGAAAATGAATGACGATAATAAAACGGTTGCTGCTATGGACCTTCTTGTACCAGGTATCGGTGAAATCATTGGTGGAAGCCAAAGAGAAGATGATTATGATAAATTATTATCCCGTATGAATGAATTGGGATTAAAACCAGAGGATTATGATTTCTATTTAGACCTTAGAAAATATGGTTCTACAAGACATGCCGGATTCGGTCTTGGATTCGAACGCTGTGTTATGTATTTAACCGGAATGGGCAATATCCGCGATGTAATCCCATTCCCTAGAACAGTAAATAATTGTGACCTATAAAAATCGTTGTTAAAATAAGTTCAAAACAAACAAAAGGCAGGATACCTTCCTCATTATAGGAACATATCCTGCCTTTTTTATCAATTCCCCAGCTGAATCTTATCCCACAACTTCGTTCCAATTGTCACCTCATATTGTTTTGACCATTTCTTATATTTTTTCCGAAACAACTTATCCTGATTTTTTTGGATTATTTCTTCTTTTTTAGCAGTTGTGGCATCTTCGTCATTATCATCGACACAATATAAGATATAAAATCCATTCTCTCCCTGTATCAAGTTACTCAATTGACCTTTCTTTAATTGAAATGCCTGTTCTCCAAAATCAGCTGGCATATTATTTTTTCCGAACGTTAGATCCACCGAATCAGCGTCTGTATTTGATTCCGCCAAGGCATAAAAACTAGAAGCATCTTTCGCCTGTTTATAAAGACTTTTTGCTTTCTTTTTTGCAGCATTTCTTTCTTCTTGGTTCATTTCTACCTTATTTCCATTCTTGTCAGTGCCTTTTGTCATAACCATAAGATATTGAATTGTAATCTGTTTTGCCTCTTCATCTGAAATTGTAGTATCCACTTCATTTGTTGCAATGTCATACATCTTCTGGGCAAGAAGATGCTCCTCCATGATGGAAGTCATTGTTTTTTCACTTAACAGATACACTTCTTTCTCTTTATCTGTTACATTTTTCATAAACTCGATTGCATTTAGCTTTGCTTCTTCCTTTTCGTCATCATCCAACGCAATCTGCTGTTTGTTAGCTTCCTGTGCAATCACTTTTAATTGTGTAATCTCTTTGATTACCTGCTCTTTCGCATAATCACCAAATGTTTGTCCTTCCTCTATTTGAAAATCCCATATATTTCCGCTCATACTTGGCTCATATTGCTTTTTTAACATATAAATATAAGCAAAGGTCTCCTCATAGGATACACTTTCTTCGCCAACAGACATTAAAACTTCTTTTGATTCCTCTTCTAACTCTTTTTTATCAATCTTTTTCGTATTACTCTCACTCTCACAGCCACTGACTACCATTGCCATAAGCCCTAACGTACAACCAAATAAAACAAGCTTTTTCTTCCAATTTTTCATTTTTTATACCCATCCATGTCTTTCTATTTCAAGCTGCCAAATTAGGCTCACTCAAAATCTATTTATCCTCATATATCTCATTTAGTTTCTAATTTCGCTGCTCTAACATAACAGACGACTCATTTTCTTTAGTATAATAGATTTCATTTATACAAGCAACTGCTTTATATCCTCAATCAATTTCTTCATTCGCTCAAAAAAATCATATGGCTCTAACTTGTATTTTTTATTTTTCCCTGCCAAGTTATAAATAAAATATGGAACTGTCTCCGGCAAAAACTTTAATGCTCCATCATATTTCTCAAGAAGTGCCGGAATCCGGTTAATATCGACATTTGCTTTGTTATACATAAAAAACTTAACCTCATAACCCCTATGGATTACCTGAACAATATATGCCTTATGGGCTAATGCCTTTATAAATGCGATATTCAATAAATTGTTCACCGAAGATGGCAGCTCTCCAAAACGGTCCATAAGCTCTTCCTGCATATCTAAGAGTTCCTCTTCTGTTTCAATTCCTGCAATCCGCTTATACATATCCAGTTTCTGAAATTCACTTTTAATATAAGTTGGCGGAATATACGCACTCATATCAATATCAACTGTTGTTTCAAATTCCTCTGTAATGACAGTTTCTCCCTTTAACGCCTTTACTGCCTCATTTAACATTTTACAATATAAATCATATCCCACTGCCTCCATATGACCATGTTGCTTTGCACCCAGCAGGTTCCCGGCTCCTCGAATCTCTAAATCCCGCATCGCAATCTTAAAGCCACTTCCAAGCTCTGTAAATTCTTTAATTGCCTGCAGACGTTTTTCAGCAGCCTCTTTTAACATCTTATCCCTTTTATACATAAGAAACGCATAAGCCGTACGGTTTGAACGTCCAACTCTTCCTCTAAGCTGATAAAGCTGTGATAAGCCAAGACGGTCTGCATCTTCAATAATCATTGTATTTACATTTGATATATCAAGCCCGGTTTCTATAATCGTAGTAGATACTAATACATCAATCTCTCCATTGATAAATTCAAACATAATCTTTTCCAATTCACGTTCACTCATCTGCCCATGTGCAAAAGAAACATTGGCATCTGGCACTAAATTAGAAATCATTAATGCAACTTCATCGATATTGTTTACTCTGTTATAGACATAATAAACCTGACCGCCCCTTGCCAGTTCACGATTAATTGCCTCTCTTATTATCTCTTCATTGTGTTCTAAAACATAAGTCTGTATCGGAATCCTGTCAACCGGAGGCTCTTCCAAAACACTCATATCACGTATTCCGACAAGACTCATATGAAGTGTTCTTGGAATCGGAGTGGCTGACAAAGTTAAAACGTCCACATCGCCTTTTAACTGCTTAATTTTTTCCTTGTGTTTTACGCCAAAACGTTGCTCTTCATCTACAATCAATAATCCTAAATCTTTAAAGACAACGTCCTTTGACAAAACTCTGTGTGTTCCGATAATAATATCTAACTGCCCTTTTTTCAGACGCTCAATTGCTTTTTTTTGTTGCGCAGGAGTCCGAAATCTTGAAAGCATATCAACGCTAATCGGAAAATCTTTCATTCTCTGGGAAAATGTATTGTAATGCTGCTGGGCTAAAATCGTTGTAGGTACTAAAAATACAACCTGCTTCCCGTCCGACACCGCTTTAAAAGCAGCTCGAATTGCAATCTCTGTCTTACCGTAACCAACATCTCCACAAATAAGACGATCCATAATCTTTCTGCTTTCCATGTCTTTTTTGGTAGCTTCAATTGCTGTAAGCTGGTCATCCGTTTCCTGATACGGAAACATTTCCTCAAACTCTCTTTGCCAAACTGTATCCTCACTAAACTGATAGCCTTCCTGCTGCTGTCGTTTTGCATATAATTCAACCAAATCTTTCGCAACTTCTTCCACAGCACCACGAACTTTTTTCTTCGTATTTTTCCATTCGATTGAATTTAACTTATTCAATTTTGGTTTTTTTGCTTCCGCACTTGCATATTTTTGTAGCACTTCAAGACCTGTTGCAAGTACATACAACACGCCTCCTTTTGCATACTCAATCTTTACATAATCTTTTGTAACCTGATCAACTTCAATTTTCTCAATTCCGCGATAGATTCCAAGACCATGATTTTCATGCACAACATAATCTCCTACATTCAAATCGGTAAAGCTCTGAACCTTTGTCCCCTCATAAGTTGTCTTCTTCTTTCGTTTTTTCTTTTTTTCTGCTCCAAAAATATCACTTTCTGAAATAAAAACAAACTTAATGAGCGGATAGTCAAAACCACGGTGAAGTTGTCCATAAGTGACCATTATCTCACCACTTTGCAATTCTTTTTCCAAGTCTTCACTATAATAAGAGTTTAAGTCATACTCTCTTAAATTTTCACTTAGACGTCTTGCCCTTGTTCTGGAACCTGAAATTAAAAGAATCCGGTATCCTCTTTTTTTCCATTCTTCAATGTCTTTTACAAGAATCTCAAAATTATTGTTATATGGATTTACGGATTTTACCATGAAATCACACTTTGTCTTTGCCACAAAGTCCTTTAACTTATAATCCATCATACTCATCAAAACAAGACGTTTGCTGTTTAATTTTGCAAATAATTCCTTATGCTCATGAATAACTTCAACCTGTCCCGGCAAAATATATCCCTTTTCAATACGTCCTGCCATGCTCTCTCTAAACTCTAATTCAACAGCCTCCGCATGCTCTTTTACTCTGCTCGGTTCATCAAGAAAAAAGACCGCATTATCCTTTGTAAAATAATCGAAAAAGCTTACTGTTTTATCATAAAAGTAACGGATATAGCTCTCCATTCCCATTGAGCCGCTATAAATATCCATTGTTTCCTTAAACTCCTCTATAATCCCTTTAATACGCCGTATCTCATCAAGCTTTTTCTGTTCTCTTAACTGGACAATATAAGTCTCTTTATCCTTTTCAATCCGTTTTAACCCTTCTATTACAGTATCTTCATCCATAATAATTTCAGAAGCAGGATAAATCATTAACTCCGAAACCTGTTCAATGGAACGCTGGCTTTCAACGTCAAAGGAACGTATCGTATCAACCTCATCGTCCCATAATTCAATTCGATAAGGACATTCCTCTGTCAAAGGAAAAATGTCTATAATACCTCCACGTACTGCAAATTCTCCCGGTCCTTCGACTTGTCCTGTCCGTTCATAACCTAATCGAACCATTTGACCTTTTAATTTATCTAAATCTAAAATATCCGCTTCTTTTATATGAATTCTTTTTTCCTTCATAAAGTTTAGCGGAAGGACACGATCCATTCCACCCGCAATTGTCATAATTATGGTTGCAGGTTCACCTTCCATTAAACGTTTTAAAATTCGAAGCCGTTCTCTTATTATCGCATTTCCATGAATATCAGCACTATAAAAAATAACATCTTTCGAAGGATACAAGTAAACATTTTTATCATAAAGCTTATAATCTTCGTATATTTCTTTCGCTTTTAAATCATTATGGGTGATAATAATCCGATAAGGATACGAATTACTCATACCATAAATCAAATGACATTTTTGTGAGTCAATACACCCCGTAATGTGTACAGGAGTGTTCCCAATATCCACATTCTTTTGTGCTTCATTAAATTCATTTAATTCTCTTAATGGGGCTAAAAAAGTGTTCAAATTCTCCACTCCTCACTATTCTTTGTCAAAATTTATTTTCTTGTTAAATTCATTCATTGCTGCTTCGATTCCATCAGACATAATTGTCTTACAAGCCTGGGAGGCACGCTTTAGTCCCTCTCTTACAAGTGGTTCTTCTTCTCTTGGAAAACGTCCTAACACATAGTCAGCCAAATCCCAGCCCTTCGGTTTGTCCCCTACACCAACACGAACCCTTTGAAATTCCTGTGTTCCCAAATGAGAAATTATACTTTTAATTCCATTATGACCACCTGCGCTTCCTTTTGGTCGAACCCTCAACTGCCCTACATCCAGGCTAATGTCATCGTAAACAATAATTAATTCATCCAGCCCGATTTTATAATAATCAACCAGTTCCCGAACACTTTCACCGCTCAGATTCATATAAGTCTGAGGCTGTGCCAAAATAACTTTTTGTCCTTCTATATATCCTTTTCCACAAATGGCTTTATGTTTTTTTAAGTCTAATGGTATATTATAATCATCCGAAATTCTCGTTATGACATCAAATCCAATATTATGTCTTGTCCCGGCATACTGTTCTGTCGGATTTCCTAAACCTACAATGATATACATATTAATTTTCCTTCCATTTCAAATTAATTTTTCCTGTTTTATTATACTTTTTTCCGAAATCTTGTGCAATAACTAAAAAATCATAAAATATCAAATCTATAAATACTACTTGCCTTAAAATATGTTATAATGTAAACTATATTAGTTAAGTTAATTGATGGTAAAAGGCGGTTATCCAATGAAGAATAAAAGTAAAAACAATATTTTAATACAGGCTACTGTCCTTACAGTTGCGGGTATCTTAGTCCGAATTATTGGAATATTATATAGAAGTCCTCTAACTAGTATCATCAGTGATGAGGGTAATGGAATCTACAGTTCTGCTTACAACATTTACACAATGATACTGCTTATTTCATCTTATAGTATTCCATCCGCAATTTCAAAGGTAATTTCATCACGATTAGCACTTCATCAATATAAAAATGCTCACCGTGTTTTTCAATGTTCACTTATTTATGTCGTTGTCGTCGGCAGCTTAGCAAGTTTATTTACATTTGTATGTGCACCATTTTTAGTAAGCTCAAATGCTGTTATTCCTTTAAGAATTCTTGCACCAACAATCTTTTTCTCCGGATTGCTAGGTGCCTTCCGGGGATACTTTCAAGCTTACAATTCAATGGTCCAGACATCTATCTCTCAGATACTTGAACAGCTAATCAATGCAATTGTCAGCATTACTGCCGCTTATTACTTTACAAGACCACTTGCGAATACTTCAAAAGAATCACTGATTCCATTATATGGTGCTTCCGGAAGTGCCTTAGGAACAATATCCGGTGTTCTTGTCGCATTGCTTTTTATATTATTTGTATACCATTTAAACCATAATTTTTTTAAACATAGAATAGATAAGGACATAAAATCCGTCCCTGAATCTTATTCGAAAATATTTAAGACAACCATATTACTTGTTACACCTGTAATATTCAGTACATTTATTTATAATATAACTCCTACCTTGGACATGAAGTTTTATTATAAAATATCCATGGATGTAAAACATTTAACCCAGTCTGTAACAACTTCCAATTATGGTATTTTTGCCGGAAAATATACTGTTATTATGAATATTCCAATCGCATTTGCTTCTGCTATGTCTTCTGCCATGATTCCAAGTATCTCAGCAAGTTTCGCAAAAGATGACATCGAAGAAACAAAAGCAAAAATTTCACAATCCATACGCTCTACAATGATTATTGCATTTCCATGTGCCGTTGGAATGTCTGTATTAGCTTACCCAATTGTTTCTTTACTATTTCCACAAAAAGAATCCATTGATATGGCAAGCTCTTTATTAAGATATGGTGGAATCAGCGTTATTTTTTATTCCCTTTCAACATTAACAAATGCCGTACTTCAAGGAATTGGAAAAGTAAATATTCCGGTGAAAAACGCAATTGTTGCTTTAATCATCCATTTAGCAGTACTAATACCCCTTCTAAATTATACAGATTTAGATTTATATGCTTTATTATTAGGAACAATACTTTATTCTTTAATTATGTGCATTTTAAATGGGCTCTCCGTTAAGAAATGTCTTGGTTACGTACAGGATATTCAAAAAACTTTTCTGATACCGGGCGTTGCTTCTGTTATTATGGGAATTGGTACTTGGGCTTCTTACTATGTAACTCATTTGCTCTTAAAAAGCAATATACTAAGCTTATGCGTTTCGATTCCATTATCGGCAGTTTTATACTTCTGTATTGTTCTGCTTTTAAAGGGCGTAACCGAGGAAGAATTAAAAACCTTCCCAAAAGGCACTCTTCTAATTCGTATCGCAAAAAAAGCACATTTAATGTAATTTTCGTAATCCAAAAAGAGCTACCGCAAAATATTATATTACTTATACTTTGCAGTAGCCCTTTTTTCAATTGCTTCTATTTAGCAAATCAAATTCCTATTCTTCCTGTTCCTGCTTCTCCTCCAATGCCTTCTCATAATATTCCAAAATAGTCTTTTGAATTTGTTCTCTTGTTTCAGAATTAATTGGATGAGCAATATCACGATACTCACCATCACCAGCACGTCTGCTAGGCATTGCTATGAACAATCCCTTGTCACCTTCAATTACCTTAATATCATGAACTACAAATACATCATCAAATGTAATTGAAACGACTGCCTTCATTTTTCCTTCTTTGGTTACTTTTCTGACTCTCACATCTGTGATCTGCATTTCGCATAAACCCCCTTGTCTGTCTTCTACATTGTCTGCCTATTACATCATGTTTTTTCATTCTGGTCACAATTACAACACATATCTTTCATTTTTTTCAACAACAACTTTAATATTATTCGGTTCCCCGATATAAGTTGTATTCGCACGTATCGTATCTCTACTTTCTACGATACAGTTTTCAATATGCGTATTGTCACCTATGTAAACATCATTCAATATAATTGAATTCTTAATCACACAGTTATTTCCAATATAGACTTCACGGAACAATACAGAATTTTCTACCTGACCATTAATAATACATCCACTGGAAACTAAACTGTTTTTCACACTCGCTCCGGCATTATACTTTGCAGGAGGCAAATCAAGTACTTTCGAATATACATCCGGATACTGATTGAAGAAATAATCCCTTACTTCTTTCTTCAAGAAATCCATATTGGTTCTATAATACGAATCAACAGATGCAATATTACTCCAGTAAGTTTTCAATTCATATGCATAAATTTTTTTCAAAGAACGATAACGAATTAAAATATCCCTTACAAAATCAAATCGCTCCTCCTGCATACTTTTTTCTATCAGTTCAATCAACTGTCTTCTTCGAATAACATAGATACCAGTCGATATTACCTCGTTATTCGTCACAATTGGCTTCTCTTCAAATTCGATAATTCTTCCATCACTATTTGTCACTACCGTTCCAAACCTGCTTGGATCTTCTCCCTGTGGCAGTTTTGTTGTAACAACTGTAATATCTGCTCTTTTTGCAATATGGTAACTTAATATATCATTAAAGTCCATTTTATAAACGCAATCACCAGATGCAATTACAACATAAGGTTCATGACTATTTTTCAAAAAGTCAAGATTCTGTGCAAGCGCATCTGCTGTTCCACGATACCAAAAACCATTGTCGGCTGTAATCGTCGGTGTAAACACAAATAAACCGCCCTGCTTTCTTCCAAAATCCCACCATTTTGAAGAATTCAAGTGTTCATTTAATGATTTCGCATTATATTGTGTAAATACCGCAACTTTTTGAATATGAGAGTTTGACATACTGCTAAGTACAAAGTCAATTCCACGAAAACCACCTGCAACCGGCATAGCCGCAGTTGCTCTCTTTTTTGCTAAATCTCCCATCCGATTACTGTTTCCGCCTGCCAACACAATTCCTATTGCTCTCATAATCTGTCACCCGCCTTACTTATAGTTTCACCGCTTTCTAATATACCATTTGGATAATCCGATAGTTCTGTTACTCCCGAGATTGCTGTATTCTTGCCTATCTTTACTCCGTCCGGAATCATGGACCGTTCTCCAATTGTCACTAAGCCAAACTCATAGATATCCGGCTTTAATTTATTCGGAACTTCCTCTCCTATGCCTAATACACAATCTTTACCGATTACTACATTTTCAGCAACAATTGACTTGTCCACAACCGTTCTGTCCCCAATTGTGGCATTATTCATTATAATTGAGTTTCGGATAACAGCACCTTCTCCGATTGTAACCCCTGATCCAATCACTGAATTATGTACTTCTCCATAAATTTCGGATTCCTCTCCGATAATTGCACGATCTATCACTGAACTTGAGGAAATATATTGTGGTGGAATTTTGTCACTTTTTGTATATATTTTCCAGAATTCTTCATATAAATTAAATTCCGGAACAATATCAATTAGTTCCATATTAGACTCCCAATAGGAACCTAAAGTTCCAACATCTTTCCAATAACCATTATATTCATAGGCAAATACACGATCCCCTCTTTCATGACAATAAGGAATAATATGCTTGCCAAAATCACAAGATGGTTGATCTTTTAATGTAATCAACGCTTCCTTTAATACTGGCCAAGAGAAAATATAAATCCCCATCGAAGCTAAATTACTTCTAGGGTTGGCAGGTTTTTCTTCAAATTCTAAAATTCTTCGATTTTCATCCGTAATCACTACACCAAAACGACTTGCCTCTTCCATAGGAACTGGAATTGTAGCCAATGTTACATCTGCTTTATTTGCCTTATGGAATTTCAGCATGACTTCATAATCCATCTTATAAATATGGTCACCGCCTAATATCAACACATAGTCCGGATTATAATATTCCATATACTCCATATTCTGATAGATAGCATTCGCTGTTCCTGTATACCATTGGCTGTCTGTACTTCGCTCATATGGAGGAAGAATCGAAACACCACCAATATTACGATCCAAATCCCAAGGAATTCCTATTCCAATATGTGTATTCAGTCGAAGTGGCTGGTATTGTGTTAATACCCCTACTGTATCAACACCAGAGTTAATACAATTACTCAATGCAAAATCAATAATTCTATACTTTCCACCAAATGCTACTGCTGGTTTTGCAATCTGAGAAGTTAAAACCCCCAGTCTGGAACCCTGACCTCCAGCAAGAAGCATCGCAATCATCTCTTTTTTTATCATGCAATCTCCTCCTGTCAATTTAATAACTTAATTATACCATCCTTTCTAGTAAAATGGAATTGTTTTTGCTGATTTTTTTTCAAATTTCTTTTCTTTTTTTGACAATTCATTCAAAATCGATATTTTTTCAAAGAACCCAACATTTTCCGCAAAATTATGACAACTCGTCTATCTCTTCCATTGAATATTCACTATCATAAATAAAAGGAGTTTTTAAATTTATTATTTGTTTTTTTCATAGAAATGGTTATAATAACAATATAAAACAATGATAGGATGTGTCTTTTAATATGTATAAAATCGATTTTAATAAACCAATTCACGTACATTTTATGGGTATTGGCGGAATTAGCATGAGCGGTTTTGCTGAACTGTTACATACAATGGGTTTTACAATTACCGGCTCTGATTCCAAAGAAACCAAAATTACAAAACATTTAGAAAGTCTTGGTATTTCTATAATATACGAACAAGCAGCATCAAATATTACAAAAGATATTGATCTTGTTGTATATACAGCCGCAATTCATCCGGACAACGAAGAATATGCCGCATGTGTAAGTATGGGTATTCCTATGATGGATCGTGCCGAAATGGTTGGTCAGGTAATGAAAAACTATAAATCCGCAATTGCTGTGTCGGGTACACATGGAAAAACCACAACAACATCTATGATTTCCCATATCATGCTTGCTGCCAACCTAGATCCAACGATTTCTGTCGGAGGAATTTTAAAGGCAATTGATGGTAATATAAGAATTGGTAAATCCGATAATTTCATTACTGAAGCCTGCGAATATACAAATAGCTTTTTAAAATTCAATCCAACAATTGGTATTATTCTTAATATTGAAGCAGAGCATTTAGACTTTTTCAAAGATTTAAACGATATCCGCAATTCATTCCACAAGTTTGCAGAACGGCTACCAGAATCTGGTCTATTAGTGATTAATGGTTCCATTTCGAATTATTCAGAAATTACAGACGGACTTTCTTGTCAGGTTGTTACTTATAGCATTGATAATCCAAGCTGTAACATCTATGCTGATAATATTTCCTTTAATGAAAAAGGATTCGGCAGTTTTGACCTTATTGTAAATAAAGAAAATAAAGGTCGTATCGAGCTAAATGTCGTAGGAATTCATAATATCTCCAACGCATTAGCAGCCATTGCGGTTGGGCTTAATTTCCATATTTCAATCGAAACAATCCAAAATGGGCTTTCCGGCTTTTTTGGAACCGACCGTCGTTTTCAATATAAAGGAACAATCGGCGGAGTAACTATCATCGATGACTATGCACACCATCCAACTGAAATTGCAGCAACGTTGTCTTCTGTAAAGAACATCTCCTGCAAAACTACCTGGTGTGTATTTCAGCCACATACTTATTCAAGAACAAAAGCATTTTTAAAAGATTTCGCAAAAGCTTTATCTCTAGCCGATAAAATTGTTTTAGCAGATATCTATGCTGCAAGGGAAACAGACACTGGAGAGATTTCCTCTTTAGACCTAAAACGTGAATTAGAAACATTAGGAAAAGAAGTATACTATTTTCCTTCTTTTGACGAAATTGAAAACTTTTTATTAGAAAATTGTATTAACGGTGATTTGTTGATAACTATGGGTGCAGGAGATATTGTAGCTGTAGGAGAATCCCTGCTTGGGAACTAATTATCCACACTATCCACATTCTTATCCACTTTTTATTTTGATAAGAATGTGGATTTTTTCTATTTTTTCCCTCTTAATATAACTTTGCTTGTCCCTACAATATCAAGGTTTTCCATTCCTATCCGCTTAGTTATCCACATTATCCACATTTTTTCAATTTTTTGTTGATAACTCTCACTTACTAAATCTTCTATTTGCAGAAAAATTTTTCTGTGTTATACTAGGAATCTAGTAGAATGTAACAATGAACGGATTAGAAATGAGTGAGGTTATTATGGGAAAAATTAATTTATATTCAATTGCAGATGCAAATTCCACAACAATTTCAAATATTTTTATTGATTCTTATATGCCAACAGCCAATGGAAGTTATGTAAAAGTATATCTTTATCTTCTTCGGTGCCTTTCTGGACAACCAGAAGAATTTTCAATTTCTTTTCTGGCAGACCGCCTTGAAAATACAGAAGCAGATATTATAAGAGCATTAAAATATTGGGAAAAGGTTCATCTTATTGAATTAACAGAAAATGAAGCTGGCTCAATTATTTCTATTACATTAAATGAATTAAAACCACTAGAACCTATCCAATCAGAGAATGTACTTTCCCAATCCTCTTTGGAACCGTTTGCAGATTCACCAACCGCTCAAAATACATTTAAAGCTCCTGAGCATCCTGTTTACACGGATGAACAGATTAAAAAGCTGGCAAATGACGAGCAGGTAACATGGCTTATGAATATCATAGAAGTTTACTTAGAACGTACATTAAAACCAAAAGATATTCAATTAATCTTATACCTTTACGACACGGTAGGGTTTAGTGGAGAACTGATTATGTATCTTTACGAATATTGCATTTCAAAGGGAAAAAAGAATCCTTCTTATATAGAAGCAGTTGCTCTTGCATGGGCAGAACAAAATATATGCACTGTAGAGCAGGCAGAAGAGGCAAATGCCTTATACAATGCTAATTATAGTGCTGTAAGCAAAGCCTTTGGGCTAAGCCGTACTCCCGGTGCAATTGAAAAGCAATACATTGACAAATGGATAACAAAGTATAAATTTTCTATTGAAATCATTATTGAGGCCTGTAACCGCACTATATTGAACACACAAAAAGCTGATTTTAAATATACGGATAAAATTCTTGAAAATTGGTACAATAAAGGTGTCAAAGAAAAGAATGATATTACAAAGCTTGATACAGAATTTAATATTAATAAAAATTCAAAAGCTTCCATTCATCCAAATCCTGCACCATCCATTCGTCCAAATGGCTTTAATGCCTTTCCACAGAGAAATTATTCAAAAGAAGATTATGCAGACATTGAACAAAGATTACTTCATCGTTCATAAAGGGAGAACTAACTATGGCACTAAAAAATTTTCAATACAATCGAATTCTTCAACAATATGATGAACGGCGTTTTCAAAATAAACATTTGCTTACTATGCGCTATGAAGAAGTTATAAAACAAATTCCTGAATTTGCAGAACTCGACCGGGAAATTGTAAAAAATGGGATTACATATGCGAAACAAGCATTAATCGAAGGCACCTCCCATACAGATGAGCTTTCGATGAAAAACAAAGTATTAATAGAAAAAAAGACCGCCTTATTAGAACAGCATGGTTTTCCAAGAAATTATCTTGCACCAGTCTACAATTGTCCGGATTGTAAGGATACCGGTTTTATTGAGGGTGAGAAATGCCACTGTTTTAAACAGGCAATTGTTGACTTGCTCTACCAGCAGGCGAATCTGGATACAATATTATCCAAAGAAAATTTTCATACGTTTCGCTATGATTTCTACTCTGATGACTATGTAGAACCGACGACAAAACTTACTCCTTTAGCAAATATAACTAAAATTGTCCATGAATGTCAAGATTTTATTACAGACTTTGATAAAGAATACTCTAATATTTTATTATATGGAAATACAGGTGTTGGAAAAACCTTTCTTGCCAATTGCATCGCAAAGGAATTATTGGATTCTGCACATACCGTCGTTTACTTAACTTCATTCCAACTCTTCGACATTTTAGAAAAACATAAATTCAGTAGACAGATTGAAGAAAAAACAGAGGCCGATTATCAATTTCAATATATTTTTGATTGTGACCTTTTAATTATCGACGATCTTGGAACAGAAACAGTAAATAGTTTCATTGCTTCCCAACTCTATCATTGTATTAATGAACGTCATCTAAGTCACAAATCAACTATTATTTCTACTAATCTGTCACTTGATGATTTAAGCCGTCTGTACAGCGAACGGGTTTTCTCCAGAATTATTAGTAATTATCGTCTATTAAAGATAATAGGTGACGATATTCGACTAAAAAAAGCGTTTACACCTTGACGAACCAATATAGAAATGATATAACAAAGAATGGACAAATATTGAACAATAATAACCAAACCTATATACGGAGGAATAATGAATGCCAGCACAAGACAATTTAGGAAACACAATTCCAGTAGGAACATTAGGAATTATCGCTTTAGAAAGCAGTAAGTCCTTAGGACAAAAGGTGAATGACTATATCGTTGAATGGAGAAAAGAACGTGAAAATGAACACAAATCTACGATAGCATTCGCAGGATATCAAAGAGATTCTTACCTTGTAGAAGCTTCCTGTCCCAGATTCGGTTCCGGTGAAGCAAAAGGTATCATAAAAGAATCTGTTCGTGGTTCTGATTTGTATTTACTATTAGATGTATGTAACCACAGTCTTACTTATTCTGTATGTGGACAAACGAATCACATGTCCCCAGATGATCACTATCAGGATTTAAAAAGAGTTATCGCAGCAGTGGGAGGTAAAGCCCGTCGCATTACGGTTATTATGCCATTCTTATACGAAAGCAGACAGCACAAACGCAGCGCCAGAGAGTCGCTAGACTGTGCCTTAGCCCTTCAGGAATTAACAAATATGGGTGTAGAAAGCATTATTACATTTGATGCCCACGATCCTCGAGTTCAAAATGCAATTCCACTAAAAAGTTTTGAAACAATTCAGCCAACTTATCAGTTTATCAAAGCATTATTAAAAAATATACCTGATATTAAATTCGATGCAGACCATCTAATGGTTATCAGTCCTGATGAAGGAGCAATGAACCGGGTTGTATATTATGCAAATATCTTAGGTGTAGATATGGGTATGTTCTACAAACGTCGTGACTATACACAAATTATTGACGGTCGCAATCCAATTGTGGCACACGAATTTTTAGGAAGCAATGTAGAGGGAAAAGATATGTTAATTATCGACGATATGATTTCCTCCGGTGAAAGCATGCTTGACGTCGCAAGAGAACTAAAGAAACGCAAAGCAGGAAGAATTTTTATTGCTTCTACTTTTGGTTTATTTACAAATGGATTGGAAAAGTTTGATAAAGCCTACGAAGATGGAACAATTTATCGGGTTATTACTACAAATCTTGTATACCAGCCAAAAGAATTGTTAACAAAAGAATATTATATTAGTGCGGATATGAGTAAATACATTGCACTTTTAATTGACACTTTAAATCACGACCAGTCTATAAGTAGCTTCTTAAGCCCAACAGAACGAATTCAAACAATTTTGAAAAAATATGGTCAACGTTAATAGATAATAAGCAATAAATAATTTTTGGGCCTTCAAATTAGAAGATTGACAGAATTTTCTAATTTGAAGGTCTTTTTGTTAATTATTATTATATTTTCTTACTAATTTCTGTACTTTTATCAATTGACAATCTCTTCTAACTATGTCATAGTAAATTATTATGATACCATGGTCAAAAGGACATGCTTTTCATGCTGGCATGAAAAAGCATGACTTTGAGACCCGCAAAAACATGAGAAAGTAGCCCGAACAGGGCGAATTTCGAATGTTTTTAGGATGACGGGAGCATAAAGTGCGTAGTCATCCGTAGGTATCAGGGGTCAAAAGATATTTTGACCCCAACATTTTATTATATTATACTAGTAAGAAAGGAAATGATACATATGTCAATCCAAAAAAACAACCAAGATGTCCTAACCCAAGAGATTATAAAGAAAAAATTTGGCATTAAAACTAAGTTAATTGGTACGATACTACCTATCGTTACAATTATCATTATTACAATCTTACTTGTCATATCCAATACATCAAAGAAAGTAATTCTTGAAGCTGACACTAATCTTCTTGTTTCTGAAACTGAACGTTATGAAAAACAAATTGAATCTGATATAAATGAACTTTTAGCATCTCTAAAATCAGTTCAAAATACTTTAAATAATGTTTCTTTTTCCTCAGAAAAAGAAGCTCTCGAATATTTAAAAACGACTCCTGCCCTTCATCCATTTGCACCAAATGGTGTCTATGTTGGAGATAATAATGGTCACTACATTGATGGAAGCGGATGGGTTCCTGATTCAGACTATGTGGTTACAGAACGTGACTGGTACAAAGAAGGCTTAACCCACGAAGAACCAACACTCGGAAAAACATATATTGATTCAGATACCGGGGAATATGTCATCAGTGCATCTGCACTATTAAAAAACAATGGTTCCAAAAAAGCAGTTATGTCAGCAGATATCTTTTTAAAAGATATCACGGATGCTATTTCTTCTGCTCAGATTATGGGAAAAGGCTATGCTTTTCTAGTTGATACTTCTTTAAATCAGATTATCGCCCATAAAGATACAGATAAACTTGCAACTGCCCTTAATGATAACGGTACCTTTTATCAAGAAATTGAAACGTATATATCTTCAAATAATTCTAATGTTATAACATTAAGAGATGGTAAATCGGATATTATGGTAAATTCCGTAAAAGTTGAACATACACCTTGGATTCTTGTAACTTGTATTGATAAATCCATTTTACTTGAAAACATATCAAACCTTACAAAAACTTATATTATTGTTTGTATTATTATTCTTTTAGTTGTAATTATCCTAATTGAACGTATTATACAAATGATTATCAACCCAATCCATATCATTACAGGTGTAATACAAAATACAACAAATGGTGATTTTTCCAGCCAGTTACAAGTGAAAGGACATGATGAAGTATCTGTAATCAGTTCGCATATGAATCATTTTATCCAAGTTATGCAAAGGCTGATAAAGGAAATTATAGAAAGTTCCTCCAGCATGTTAAAACAGGCACAAAACAGCGATACTTTGTCAGAAGAACTATTAAACTTATCCGAAACTCAATTTAATTCCATGGAACACCTGCATACTACAGTAAATGAACTAACCGGTTCAATTAATGACATTGCAGAAAGTGCTACTTCGCTTGCTACAGTTGCCTCTTCTACAAAGGAACATGGCAACATTGCAAATAATAAAATACAAACTACTGTTGAAATTGCAAGTAAAGGGTATGAAGACATGAATAAAGCACAACAGTCTATGGAACATATTCAAAATAGCATTACTTCATTAAATGAAACAGTGAATGAAGTTGGTAACTCAACAAAAGAAATCAACAAGATTGTAGATTTAATTGGTGATATTGCATCTCAAACTAACTTGCTGTCCCTAAATGCCGCAATTGAGGCTGCAAGAGCAGGAGAATCGGGAAGAGGATTTGCCGTTGTTGCAGAAGAAATTGGACAACTTGCACAAACCAGTGCAGAAGCTGTAGGTAATATTTCCGCCTTGATTCACACAATCAATCAGAAAATGGAACAAACAATCCAGCAAACTGCTTTAAGTGTAGATGAAATTACCTCCAGTTCTATTAAGATTGAAGATGCATGCACTACATTCCATGAAATTTATGAAAACATCAATCAAACAGAGGCATTAATGAGCGATATCTTTAAAGAAATTGCACGTGTAGATGATGTAGCTACCAATATGGCTGCAGTAACAGAAGAACAGTCGGCAAGTGCAGAAGTAATTGTAAACACAAGCGAAGACTTAACAGAACAGTCCAAGTTGCTTACAAAACACAGTGAACAAGTTGCCACTGACTCAAAGCAATTAGCCGACACTGCCCATCAACTGGAAAAGCATATGCAATATTTTAAACTGTAAGTATCTGCTCCATTCTGTTGAAACAATAACAGGCATATAAACATACCTTCCTCATCGTCTTCATGATAGTTTGCTTTATTAATTTTATATTGATTTTATTTCAAAAAATTGATAGAATATAATAACAAGAATGATTACTATTATATAAGGAGGATTTTATATGCCTGTTATAAAATTTAGTCGTCAACGGGAATCCATTCGCAATTATTTATCTGGTACAAAGGAACATCCTACTGCTGATGTCATATATCATAATATTAGAAAAGAATATCCTAATATTAGTCTTGGCACTGTTTATCGTAATTTGAATCTTTTAGTTGAACAGGGTGAAATTCAAAAACTTTCCTGCGGAGATGGTACCGATCATTTTGATTATAACACGGATGAACACTATCATTTTATCTGTACTGAATGTAGAAGAGTTTTAGACCTTGAAATGGAATCCATTTCTCATATTAACATAATTGCCGGTGCCAATTTTGATGGTATTATTGAGGGAAGTTCTACTTATTTTTATGGTAAATGCCCAAATTGTAAAAATAGTTCCAAATAATTTATTATTTTTTAAAAGCACAGTTGACATTTTAAAGTTTAAGTACTATAATAACAATATCAGTAATCATTACTGTTTTAAAAGGAAATATTTATTACTATAAAATCATTAAAAGAAAAGGAGAACAAAAATATGAAAAAGTTTGTATGTCAAGTATGTGGTTATGTTTATGAGGGAGAATCTGCACCAGAAAAATGTCCACAATGTAATGCTCCAGCTTCCAAGTTTACAGAACAATCCGGAGAAAAGTCATGGGCAGCTGAGCATGTAGTAGGCGTAGCTCAAGGTGTTAGAGAAGATATTATTGAAGATTTAAGAGCAAACTTCAACGGGGAATGTTCTGAAGTTGGTATGTATCTTGCTATGGCAAGAGTTGCTCATAGAGAAGGTTATCCTGAAATCGGTCTTTACTGGGAAAAAGCTGCTTATGAAGAAGCTGAACATGCTGCTAAATTTGCTGAGTTATTAGGTGAAGTTGTAACTGACTCTACAAAGAAAAATTTAGAAATGAGAGTAGAAGCCGAAAATGGCGCTACTGCTGGTAAATTCGACCTTGCTAAACGTGCAAAAGAATTAGGATTAGACGCAATCCATGATACAGTACATGAAATGGCTAGGGATGAAGCTAGACACGGAAAAGCATTTGAAGGTCTGTTAAAAAGATATTTTGGTTAAAAAGAACTCTATTATAATCCTATAAAATGATACCAGGGTCAAAAGGTCATGCTTTTTCATGCTGACATGGAAAAGCATGACTTTGAGACCCGCAAAAACATGAGAAAGTAGCCCGAATAGGGCAGATTTCGAATGTTTTTAGGATGACGGGAGCACAAAGTGCGCAGTCATCCGTAGGTATCAGGGGTCAAAAGATATTTTGACCCCAATATCATAAAATATAAAACAAGAGGTTGTTAGATATTTTCTGTCTAACAGCCTCTTTCTTCTCTTTCACCTCTCATGAGCGTTACTAAAGCAATGCCCAATGTGGCTACAATTGCTCCCCCCTATCGCTTACCGTAATATATCATTTGTTTCTGCCATAATCGTAAAATGTGTTACGACATAGATTAGCTCATACATTTAACTGTAACTTAACGGCTTCCAGTCATACAATTGGGGCAATTCCGCCAACAGAATCTCAAAGACTTGCTTTGAAATAGTCAGAAATCCTGCATGGTGAAATACTTACTGTTAAAATCATGGGAAATATTTTCTATTTTTCTCGATTGGTCACATTTTTTTTAATAAATGTGATATACTACACACGATGATGATACGAACTTATATTATAAAATACTATGATAGTCTGAGAAAGGAATTACAATTTATTATGAGCAGTACAAAATTACAGCAATTAATCGCACAAATCCGCACAAATCCTGTGTATATACAACCTCATAATTACCCGGATCCTGATGCGCTTGCAAGTGCCAAAGGATTGCAAGTACTTTTGAAGCATTTTCAGATTGAATCTGTCATTTGTTATAATGGATGTATTGATAAATGCAATACTTTACAAATGATAGAACTTCTTAACATTGATGTCCATTCCGAATGTAATGTAAATTTAAAACCAGGGGACGAAATTATCCTTGTTGATTGTCAAAAGGGCAACACGAATGTAAATGATTTTGTCGGTACTGTAATTGCCTGTATTGACCACCATAAGTTACAAACTACTAATAATTATCGTTTTTTTGATATACGAAGTGATGTCGGTTCTTGTTCCACGATTATTGCTAATTATTTTTTAGAAAATAAAATTCCTATAAATCAAGAAGTTGCTACTACACTATTATACGGACTAAAAATGGATACTGCTAATCTCACGCGGGGAGTTTCTAATTTGGATGCTAATATTTTTTGTGAGCTACATAAAGTATCAAGTCCTTCCATTTTGCGAAAATTACATTCAAATAGTCTTACCCTCTCAGATTTAACTTCCTACGTGAGAGCAATCGAAAATCTTCATATTGTTGATTCGATTGGTTTTGCAAATGTGGGAAATAACTGTTCCGAAGCAATTATTGGTACTTTGTCTGATTTCTTTCTTACATTAAACGAAGTCCACTTTGTTCTGGTTTACTCTTATCGAGCGGGTGGTTTAAAATTTTCTGTTCGAAGTGAAATTGATTGCTTAGATTCTGCCAGAATTATTAAAGAATTATTAGATGGTTTTGGAAACGGAGGCGGACATGCTATTATGGCAGCCGGGTTTGTTCCAAATATTTCATCAGAAGCGGAGGCATTTTTACTCGCATCCAAACTGGAAAAAAAATGTGTAGCAATGATACATTCTATCTTAAATGATCAAAAATAGAATTTTTTTATTTTCCATTCAGGCTGTTTCCATTTCTCTGAATGAAAAGCAGGTTCTGAAGAACCTGCTTTACTTCTTTTATTACCGCTATTCCTTTATGATTGCCTTCAATACACCATTCTCTGCAATAATTTCTATTATATCTCCCTCTTTTACCTTATCCTCAAGGATTAATTTCGCAGTCAATGTTTCCACATATTTTTGTAAATAACGTTTTAATGGTCTTGCACCATATACTGGATCATAAGCTTCATCAATTATTAGCTGCATTGCATCATTGCTCAACTCTACTTTTAATTCTCTGTCTGCAAGACGTTTGTTTAACTCTTCCATCAGCAGATTTACAATTCCACTAATATTGTCTTTTGTCAATGGTTTAAAGAGAATAATTTCATCTAAACGGTTTAAAAATTCCGGTCTAAAATGTCCTCGTAAATCATTCATTACCAGTTCTTCTGCTTCTTTCTTAATTTCTCCATTTTCATTAATTCCATCTAATAAATAAGAAGAACCAATATTGGAAGTCATAATCAAAATTGTATTTTTAAAGTCAACTGTCCGTCCCTGTGAATCTGTAATACGTCCATCATCTAATACTTGCAATAATACATTAAATACATCCGGATGAGCTTTCTCAATTTCATCGAATAAAACAACAGAATAAGGTTTTCTTCGAACTGCCTCGGTCAATTGTCCGCCTTCCTCATAACCTACATATCCCGGAGGTGCTCCAATTAATCTGGATACTGAATATTTCTCCATATATTCACTCATATCAATTCGAACCATATTTTGTTCATTATCAAATAAAGACGCCGCCAATGTTTTAGCCAATTCTGTTTTTCCTACACCAGTAGGTCCTAAGAATAAAAACGAACCAATTGGTTTCGTAGGATCTTTAATACCTGCTTTCGAACGTAAGATAGCTTCGGTTACTTTTGTAACACCTTCGTTTTGACCAACAACTCTCTTGTGCAATTCTTCTTCCAAATGAAGTGTTTTATTTCTTTCACTTTCCGTTAATTTTGCAACCGGAATTCCTGTCCATCTGGAAATAATTTTAGCAATTTCTTCTTCCGTTACACTTTCATGAACTAATTCTCTTTCTTGATTTTTAACTTTTTCCTCTTCTTGTTCTAATTGTTTCTTTAGGGCAGGAAGTTTTCCATATTGAAGTTCAGCAGCTTTATTTAAATCATAATTTCTCTGTGCCATTTCTATCTCGTTATTCAATGCTTCTAACTCTTCTTTTAAATGCTGCACCTTTTCTACCGAAGCTTTTTCATTATCCCATTTTGCCTTTGAATCGGCAAAGTTTTCTCTTAATTCTGCCAATTCTTTTTGTAATGCCTCTAGTCTCTCCTGGCTAAGACGATCTGTTTCTTTCTTTAAGGCTGCTTCTTCGATTTCTAACTGCATAATCTTTCTTTGAACCTCATCTAATTCTGTAGGCATTGAGTCCAATTCTGTCTTAATTAAGGCACAAGCCTCATCAACTAAGTCAATTGCCTTATCCGGTAAAAATCGGTCAGAAATATAACGATTTGAAAGCGTTGCAGCTGATACTAATGCAGAGTCTGTAATTTTTACCCCATGAAAGACTTCGTATCTATCTTTCAATCCACGAAGAATTGAAATCGTATCCTCTACTGTTGGTTCATCAACCATAACCGGCTGAAATCTTCTCTCCAACGCAGCATCTTTTTCAATATACATGCGATATTCATTTAGTGTAGTTGCACCGATACAGTGAAGTTCACCTCTGGCAAGCATTGGTTTCAACATATTTCCTGCATCCATAGAACCTTCTGTTTTACCGGCTCCAACAATGGTATGAAGTTCATCAATGAACAGAATAATCTGACCTTCACTTTTCTTTACTTCTTCTAGTACCGCTTTTAGACGTTCTTCAAATTCACCTCTATATTTTGCTCCTGCAACTAAATTACCCATATCAAGTGCAAATAATTTCTTATCCTTTAATCCTTCTGGAACATCTCCTCTGACAATACGTTGCGCCAAACCTTCAACTGCCGCCGTTTTACCAACACCGGGTTCTCCAATTAATACCGGATTATTTTTTGCCTTTCTTGATAAAATTCGAATAATATTACGAATCTCAGCATCTCGTCCAATTACAGGGTCCAACTTTTGATTTCTGGCCCGCTCTACTAAATCATATCCATACTTTTCTAATGTATCATAAGTTGCTTCTGGATTATCACTCGTTACTTTTTGATTGCCTCTTACCGTTGATAGTGCTTGTAAAAACCGTTCTCTTGTAATTCGGAAATCCTTAAACAGCTCCTTTACTTCTCTGCTTGGTTGTTTTATCATACTTAAAAATAAGTGCTCTACAGATACATACTCATCACCCATCTGCTTTGCTTCATTTTCAGCATAAATAAGAACCTTGTTCAAATCATTTCCAACATAAATCTGACCACCGGAAACCTTTGGTCGTTTATTCAGCAACCCTTGAATCTGTGCGATAAACACTTCCGGCTCAATCTCCATCTTCTGAATCAATTTGTAAATCAGGCTGTCTTCTATGGTCAAAAGACTATATAACAAATGTTCCTGTGCAAGTTCCTGATGTCCATTGTCATATGCAATCTTCTCACAGTTATTGACTGCTTCCATTGATTTCTGTGTAAAACGATTGATATTCATGTTCACTCCTCCTTATTGCTTCTTTATTTTCATCTTTTTCAAATTTATCATCAGTTGCTAAATTTTGCATCTTATCTGTTCTATATCAAATATAACACATATAACTAATGCTGTCAATTAGTTTTTTAACTTTTACTTGACAACAACATTTTTAATTGATATATTGTGTATATAGTATATATACAATATGACCAGAAATATTAAACTTCTATTCTGTCATAAAAAGGAGCATGCAAATGAATATTATAATAAGCAATACCGGGAATACTCCTATTTACGAACAAATCTATTCCCAAATAAAAACAATGATAATAAACGGTACATTAAAAGAAGGTGATTTACTTCCCTCTATGCGACTTTTAGCAAAAGAACTCCGTATCAGCGTAATTACAACCAAAAGAGCTTACGAAGAGCTGGAACGGGACGGTTTTATCCAGACAATCACTGGGAAAGGAAGCTTCGTTGGAAAAACAAATCTCGAATTAATCAAAGAGGAACATTTAAAAGAAGTAGAATTACATTTAAGCGAAGCTGTAAATCATGCGAAGCTTGGAAATCTTCCACTAAATGAAATACTTGAATTATTAACTAGTATTTACAATGAAACCTTATAATACTCATTTATTAACTGATTCTAAAAGGAGGCTTTACTATGGAATATGCGTTAGAAATATCCAACTTGGTAAAGAATTATTCTGATTTTTTATTAGACAATGTAAATTTAAAACTTCCAAAAGGTTCTATTATGGGCTTTATCGGTGAAAATGGAGCCGGAAAAAGTACAACCATAAAAGCAATATTAAATATTATAAAAAAAGATTCTGGAGAAATTCGTATTCTCGGAATGAATGCCTCCGACCCGGAAAATGAAATACAAATAAAACAGCAAGTTGGCGTTGTTTTCGATGAAAACCATTTTCATGATTTATTAAATGCCAAAGGTGTAAACCGATTTATGAACAAAATTTATCCTAACTGGAATCAAGAGTTATTTTTTCAATACATAAAAAAGTTCCAGATTCCTGAAAACAAATTTATCAAAGAATTTTCACGCGGTATGAAGATGAAATTTAATATTTCTGTTGCTTTAGCTCATGAACCAAAGTTACTGCTTCTTGACGAAGCCACAAGTGGACTTGACCCCGTAGTAAGAAATGAAATCTTAGATGTTTTTCTTGATTTTATACAAGATGAGGAA
Source organism: Velocimicrobium porci (assembly GCF_009696045.1). GTDB lineage: Bacteria > Bacillota > Clostridia > Lachnospirales > Lachnospiraceae > Velocimicrobium > Velocimicrobium porci. Next base: position 85,806 of record NZ_VUMT01000011.1, read on the forward strand.
CATTCTATTTTAATTTCTTCTCATATCACATCCGATTTGGAAAGAATCTGTGACTATATAACATTTGTCCATGAAGGAAAAATAATTCTTTCCAAAACAAAAGATGAATTACTGGAAAACTTCCATATTTTCCATTGTTCCAAAGAATCCCTTACCGAACTGGATTCTTCCATTATCCGAGGTATTCATGAAAACCGTTTTGCCTGCGATGTATTAATCGAACTGGAACCCAATATGCTAGAACAATATAAAAATTATATAATTGACCGTGTTTCTTTGGAGGATATCATGCTTTACTATGGAAAGGAGCAATTGCTATGACAGGATTAATTATAAAGGACTTACTAAATTTAAAAAAATATCTGCGGACTCTGCTCGGAGTTATTATAATATACGTAATTTGGGGTTATACCATAAATGAACCGCTTTTCCTTGGAAGCTTTACCAGCCTTTTATTTGTCATGGTTGTCGTTAGCAGTTTTGCTTATGATGAAGCTGCCAAATGGAATGAATATGCCCTTACTCTGCCTATTAAGAGAAATGATTTTATCTATAGCAAGTATATTCTTTCTTTACTATTTATGGTAATCGGTACGCTGATTTCATTGTTTTCTATGCTTTCCTTTTATATTATAAAAGAACAGACAATTCCAATTACCGATATAACAACTAACCTTGTAGTTTCTTTAGTATTAAGTGCTTTTTACATCAGCCTTATCATTCCAATCACCGTTAAACTTGGAGTTGAAAAAAGCCGTTTTACTTCAGTTGCTATATTTCTTGTTCCCGTAATTATAGTACTTATGGGAGCAAAACTACTTCCTGTTTCTGTACTTCCAACCGAGCAACAGCTCAATGAATTTTTTGATCGTATATCTTCGCTGCTTTTTATTACTATTCCTATTCTTATTATGCTATTCCTCGCCTTATCCTGCTTCATTACTTGCAAAATTTTTTCTAAAAAAGAATATTAGCAGAGAAAGACAGGCGGTAAACACTACCTCCTGTCTTTCTCTTATAATCCCATAATCCACATCGCAATATTAAAATAAATAATTAATGAACAACTATCAACTAACGTAGAAATCAGCGGTGCGGCCATAATAGCAGGATCCAGATTAATTTTTTTTGCAATCATAGGCAACACACAGCCAAGACACTTCGCCAAAAGAATAGTTCCCATTAAAGTAAGTCCCAAAACAAGAGCAATTGTAAGATTATGATAAAATAGCCAGATTCTCACTCCATTTACAATCGCAAGACAAGAACCCACAATAAGAGCAATTCTTGCCTCTTTAAATATAACCTTTGGAAAATCCTTTAACCGAATCTCATCCACTGCCAGACCACGAATCACCATGGTAGAGCTTTGAGAACCACAGTTTCCACCAGTTCCCATTATCATCGGCACAAAAGACACAAGTAATGGAATTGCTGCAAATGCTGCCTCATACTTTGTTATAATTGCACCGGTTACCGTTGCAGATAACATTAAAAACAAAAGCCAGAAAATACGATTCTTCGCATGTTTCCAGACAGATGTCTTAAAATAGGAATCTTCACTCGGACTCATTGCAGCCATAATTTCAAAATCTTCTTTTGCCTCTTCTTTGATGACGTCCATCGCATCGTCAAAAGTAACAATCCCAACTAAACGATGTTCTTTATCAACAACAGGTATCGCAAGAAAACCATACTTATCAAATTTTTTTCCAACCTCTTCTTTATCTTCTAAAGTTTCCACATAAATATAGCTTGTTTCCATAATATCTTCAATTTTACTTGCTTTATCTGATAACAACAAGGTTCGAACTGACACAAGTCCAATTAATTTTCTGTCTTCCGCAGTTACATAACAGGTATAAATTGTTTCCTTATCTACACCCGTTTTTCGAATCCTTTGAAATGCTTCATCTACCGTCATCGTTTTTTTCAAATCCACATATTCAATTGTCATAATACTTCCGGCACAATCTTTTGGATATTTTAGCACCTCGTTGATCACCTTTCTCATGTCAGGTGCCGTATGCCTTAAGATTCTTTTTACTACATTTGCCGGCATCTCTTCAATAATATCAACTGCATCATCTAAAAAAATTTCATCCATAAAATCCTTTAGCTCTCTATCGCTAAATGCCTGAATCAAATGTTCTTGGACATCTCCGTCCATTTCAACAAATACTTCTGCCGCTAATTCTTTTGGTAATATTCGATAAAGACAAAGTAATTCTTCATCCGAAGCATCCTCCAATAAAAGTATTATGTCAACCGGTTCCATATCTTTTAACAGTTTCCCCAGTTCTGCATATTTTTTCTGTTCCAGCAATTTATTAATCCGTTCTTTCATTGGACAGCCTCCTTTGCATTTTCCCCTAGTCCAGTTCAGCTAAAAGCTTCTTTAATTCCTTCAACACACCATCATTCACATTTGTGTCGGCAATATAGTTCGCTTCCCGTTGTACTTCTTCTCTTGCATTGCCAACCGCATAGCTGTATTCGGCACGGTGTAACATCTCGATATCATTCAAGTTATCCCCAAACACCATTGTTTCAGAAACTTTTATCCCCATAATTTTTTGAATTTGTTCTACTGCATTTCCCTTATTTCCATCTTTATCAAATAAATCAATCCACTCTTTTCCTGCGCATACCGCTGAGATCCTTGGATGTACACTCCAATAATCCATGAATTCTTCTCCTGCAACCTCTTCTGCTCTTCCATCTTTTTGAAACAAACTCATTTTAATAATTGTATCGTCTACCTCATCAAAATCATCCACCAATGTAATATCGTAGTGATAACCTTCCTTCATCAATCTATATAACTCCCTGTCTGCTCGTCTGATATAAGTTGTCTTTACTCCGGAAAGCAACAACTGACAGTTCTCAATTGCGTCAATTCTTTTCTTTATATCCTGCACATCTTCCTTTAAAATTTCCGTTCTTGCCATTACTTCACCACGACACATCACAAGATTTCCATTTTCTGATATAATAATAATATCATTTGCAATTCTTTCAAACAGATTCCGAATACTCTCATATTGTCTTCCGCTAGCTGCTGCAAATATAATCCCTTTTTCTTTTAATGCAAGAATTACATCAAAGACCTCTTTGTTGATTTCGCTTGTACCATCCGGCACTAATGTGCCATCAATATCAGAACAAATTAACTTTATGTTTCTCGTTTTTTGACTCATGCCCATTATCCCTCACTTTTAATGGTATTCATTTTTCTTTCTCTTTGGAACAGTTATCTCACCTGCAAGATTTTTCAAAAACAATGACTCAATCTCTTTTTTATCTGATGTCTGCCCAAGTACCCACATTAGTTTTGTAACAGCTGCCTCTGTTGTCATATCATTACATGGCAAAGCCCCTTGCTTTAATATTTTCTGTCCTGCCTGATAAACGGACAAATTACTTCCCTCATAAAGACACTGACTTCCAACTACAACTGTCATCCCTTTTTCAATCACATTTTTGATTGCTTCCGGAAGATTTCTCTTTTTAAAGTGCATTCCACCAATTCCAAATGCTTCAACTACAACACCTTCATATCCCATTTGATATAAATGCTCAAAAATATCCGGATTTGTTCCCGGAACCAGCTTTAGCAAAAAAACCTTCGTTGATAACTTATCTTTTAATTCAAATCGTCGATGCGTCCTTTTCAATGCGTAGCGATTAATATCAAGACCATTTGAATTTACAACCCCTATATAGGGATAATTAATACTTTCAAAGGCATCAAAGCTAATTGTTCTTACTTTACTTGCCCTTGTTCCAAGAATAACTTTGCGGTTAAATGCAACAAAAATTCCTGGAACTCCACTTCCTGCCATATTAACAGCACACCGGCAATTCTCCACGGCATCAGCAATTGGATTTAAAATAGACAGCTGGCTTCCAGTCAACACAACCGGTATCGTAATATTCGGCAACATAAAAGACAGCGCCGCAGCCGTATAAGCCATTGTATCTGTACCATGAATAATAACCATTCCATGATAATCTTCTCTTTTTTCATACACCGTCCGTGCAATCAGCTTCCATTCCTCCGGCTGCATGTTAGAACTGTCAATTGCCATTAAATCCATAAATTCTACATCATAATAATTCATAATTCCTTCCATGCTGGAAAAAATCTCTGTGCTATTTAGTTCAGGTGCCAAACCTTCCTCCCCTTTTGAAGAAGCCAGTGTACCTCCCGTTGTGATAATTAAAAGCCTTTTTTTCATATGTTACCTCTATCTTTATTTTTAGTCTTACTTTTCTAGCAATTTTCTCTGTTACTAGTATAGCACATTTTTTTCATTTTTTAATCATTTTCTCAGATGATAACATAAAATTTAAATTAAAAAACCGCCCTTTCATAAAAAAGGAAACGGTTTTTATCCTCTGTTATAATCATAGTATCTATCCTGTTTCACTCAACATGACAGTTTTCGCAATAAACGTTTATAGAAACTATGATTTTTCATTTTTTTGACTGTATTTATCTCATTCTTTAACTCTTTATTTTCTGCTCTAAGGTTTAAAACAGTTTTTCTATAGTCCTCTTTTTTATTCTCTAAGAACGTATAATAAAGATTCATTCTCTCTTCTCTTTCTTTCCATGAAACACAAGAAATAGATCGAATTGGAGGTTCTAATTCCATTTTTCCAAGTTTTTCTTCAAATGGCACTTTCTTTGCCTCTCCATTCTTATCATAAATTGTTTCTAAACCATTCTGATCCAAAAACTGAAGGAAATGAAAGAATCTCTGTTCATGCCCCAAAGTAACACTATTAAAGTCAGTTTTTGCATAAATCTCAAAAATATCCGTCTTGCTTGTCATCTGTTTTACTGTCTGATGTGGAATATTATGATATCTCGCAAGTTCCAATATTCTTCCATCATAGACAAAAATATAACTTGGTGTTCCCGCCAGAACTCCTGCAATATTTCCATGAATTCTGCTTCCAAATGAAAATTCTGACTCTTTTATATATTGAATCCATTGTGGTACATTCACAAATCCACGGATTTTATCATTCCTATAATCTTTACTTGCAATGTGAACCGGATATTTTTTCGGAACCGATGTATGTTTTTCTACCGGATATGGAACTCCTGCATACATTAACCTTAGTTCTTCGATTGACTGCGGAATAATTGTATAATTTGGAAGCTGAATTTTACTTTTTTCTATCGTCTGATGTAAAATTTTTGGCAAGTCAATTTTATAATTAATACACACATCAGACTCTTCGGTCAAATTATTTTTTTTTGGTTTAGGCAACTGTTTTCCATACGTATACATCGAAGGACATCCAATCACTGTAAAATCTTTTTCTTCCTGAAAACCAAGGATTTTCAAATATTCTGCCGTAATTTCTCCTCTTACCCCGACAAGTGCAGATTTTTCTAAAACAGCCTTCATAAATTCTTTTGCAGGTTCATTAAATAAAAACTCCTGATTTAAAGGGCTATCAATCTTTTTTTGTATTCCAATCCCAGTTACAATGCACGGAATCGTAAGGTTCTTTACTATCTTCGTAAGATATTCTAATTCTTTTATAAATCCATCTCGAAACGCATTCGCAAGAGGAATTACAAAATAATCATACTCCTGATTCATTTTTTCAATTTCTTCTAACTGATATGCCCTATTCGTTAAAATTGTGTCAATCTCTGTGTCCTCTGTCATTAAAGTTCGAAACATGCTATATACAAAGAGCATATTTCCCATGTTATTGCCAATTAAGTTTTGTGTCACCACATCAAATTGGCTTCTATTATCCAATGGTGACATTCCAGCACGCATTAAAATTCGTTTCAAAAGTCATCATTCTCCTTTTTTCTTTTATGTATCATTTTTACTCATATAAAATACTCTAAAAAAGGATTGTGATGGAAATATGTTTTTATTTATCAACTAATTGTTCTAAAATGAAATAAAATTCTACCCCATTTTCTTTATTATGAATCCCACACTCTCCATAGTGAAACTTTATAATATTTTTTACAATATAAAGCCCTAAACCAGTTCCACTATATTGTATTCCTTTTTTCTTCTCTTCCGTTCCCCTATAAAAACTATTCCATATTTTATCTTTTTCTTCTTCCGGAATCGTTTCTCCATCATTATAAACAAACACATAAACATTTTTATTATTGGAATGAACTCCTATTTTTATACGTCTTCCTTTCTGTGTATGTTTATAAGCATTCATTACAAAATTTGTAATTGCTTGTGTAATATACTTTTCGTTTGCCATAACAAAACAGTTTTCTTCTACTATTCTTTCGCACTTAATTCCCTTTTGTTGAAACATAATTTCATAACGCTCAATTAATTTGCAAATAACCCGGCTAAGGTTAAGAGGGGCCAGCTCCATCTCCTCCATTCCATGCTCCATTGAAAAAATAGTAAGCATACTGTTAAGCATTTCACTCATTTCATTTACTTCTTCAATAATTGAATTATAGTAATATTCCTTTTTATTCTCTTCCGTTACATAAGAAAGCATTTCAACCTGACCTGAAATAATCGCAAGCGGTGTTTTTAATTCATGTGACACATTATTTACAAACTGTTTTCTCATCAATTCTAATTCTGTTTTATATTCATTTTCTTTTACTAAGGAACGATTATATTTTTCCAGCTCCTGAATATATTCCTGAATTTGCGAGGCCATCGAATTAACACTTTCTGCAAGTCGCTCCAATTCTGCATATCTCATATTTCCCTCTACTTTAACTGTAAAATCTTTTGCCGCAACTGCATTTGCTACTTTATCAATTTCAATAATTGGTTTTGTAATCTTATCTGCGGCAAAATAAAAAATAAGACTTCCTGTTAAAACTGCAAAAACCATAGCTATTATAGTAAGATTTTTGGCATATGTGACACTTTTTTCAGCAATATAGGTCATCTCACTAATATAGATATAATAATTCCTTCCTTTTGATTCAATAATTCCTGAAAGACTTAATTTTTTAACTTCCCCTCTTCCATCTCTTATCTCAGCTTTCACCTTTCCTTCCGGTTCAAAGGAATTCTTCCGCTCTTTCATCCATTCAAACGCCCGTCTTTTATCCCTGTTCGGGTTAATATCACTTTGTGTATAATACAATGCCTGAAACTCTTCATCGGCAATTAAGAACTTAAAATTTTCTTCTTCATATTTTATAAAAAAATTTTCATTTAAGTCCATATTTTCAAAATAATCCGGAAATTTTAAAGAATGTATCTGCTCAAATGCCTTCTCCATTAATTCAGATTTCTTATAAATATAATAACTATCTGCAAAAAAGAAGTAAAATAAACTAAAAATGCCAACGATAAACACTAATATAAATACTTCCATAAGCACAAGACGGCTTTTAATTGTTTTTCCCATATTAAATTCCTCTTTTTTTCTCTATACCTCAAAGCGATAGCCAACACCATAAATTGACTGAATGTAAGGATTCTCTTTCCCCAGTTTAATTCGAAGCTGTTTAATTACTGTATCTACTGTTCGTTCTCCACCATCATAGTCAAGCCCCCAAACAGCATCTAATATCTGACTTCTTGTCAGTACAATATTTTCATTTTCTATAAAATAGTAAAGCAAATCATATTCTTTTGGCGTCAGACTTACTTCTTGTTTATCTAAAAAAACTTTCCGGCTCTCTTCTTCAATTCTTAGATTTCCTTTTTCCCTCCATAGTTCATTTTTCATAAGCCGTTTAAATATGACTTCAATTCTTGCCTTTAATACAGATAACAAAAATGGCTTAGTAATATAATCATCCGCCCCTTGGTTAAATCCTCGTAGCTGATCGTTTTCTCCATCCTTTGCAGTTAAAAAAATAACAGGCGTATCCGATATTGTACGAATCTCTTCTAGTACTTCAAAGCCATTATAGTAGGGAAGCATAACATCCAATAAAATCAAATCAATTCGAGTATTATTTTCATAATACAAATCCAATGCTTGTTTTCCATCTTCTGCCTGAATAATTTCATAATCATTCATTTTTAAATAATCAACTATCGTTTTTCGCAGTTTTTCTTCATCCTCTATTACAAAAATCGTCTTTCTCAAATTCTCACCGTCATTTCCATTTGTATAAAAGTTATTTGCTATTCCTTTTTCTTACAACATATAAACAAAATATGGCACTCTCTTGTCAATCGACAAATTTTTTCAAATAGTTTTCTATAATCCTTAAAAATCCCTTATAGCTTTTTAGCTATAAGGGATTTTGTAAACTACTATTCTTCTTTTGAAATACATCTCTAACAACCACGTTCGTACTTACATTCGTTATAAACCGAATGCAAATCCACTTTAAGGCGACTACCAGATTTGAACTGGTGATGAAGGTGTTGCAGACCTCTGCCTTACCACTTGGCTAAGTCGCCATAGAAGGTACGTTCCGTACCTTCTTTACTATTATAGTATAGCAATATGAAAAATATTCGTCAAGTAATTATTTTTTTATTTTTCTGTCTTAAACATACTAATTTCTTCTTTTAATTCTTTTGCATTTTGTGCTAATTCAGAAGCATCATTTTCAACAGCCTGGCTATTTTCAGCAACAATTCCTGCAAGATTTGTAATCTCTTCCGATGTTGCCTCAATTTCCTCTGCACTTGCAGATTGTTCTTCTGTAATAGCTGCAACTGATGTAGCTACATCGTCTACTTCTCTTACTTTTTGAATCATGTTTCCAACAATTGTATTTGTCGTATTCAGGCTTTCATAAATACGGTCAAACGTCTGGCAGGCAACATCGACTAAGCCTGCACTTTTCTTAATACCTTCCATATTTTCATGACTCTGATCAACCGTAGTACTAATTAGAGAAGATACTGAATTAATTAATTGAGAAATTTCTTCTGCTGCAGAAGCACTTGTTTCTGCCAATTTTTTAATCTCACTCGCTACAACTGCAAATCCTTTTCCTGCATCGCCAGCTCTTGCAGCTTCAATGCTTGCATTCAATGCAAGTAAGTTTGTTTCTTCAGCGATATTGCTGATTGTTGTTGTAATCTCATCAATTTTAACTGCTGCCTGACCTACTTCACCAATCGACTCGCCTAATGTCTGCATAGAACCTTCTATTTTAACCATAGCTTCATTTACCTGGTTCATATCTTTTCGTCCTTCATTTGCAGCATCCATTGTTACTGTCATATTATCAACAACAGACTCTCCGTCATCATTGGTATCTGATACAATCTGTGCAAGAGAGGTTGCATTCTCTGCAATATCTGTAATTGCCTTAACAAGTTCTTCAACTGTACGGCTTAACTGTTGCATCGCTTCCGATTGTCTTCCGGCAGATTCATTAAGTTCACTTGCTAAAGATGTACTGTTGTTTGCCTTTATATCAAGTCCATTTGCAATATTCGTTAGTGTATTTATTGTTCCACGCATTGTAACAATAAAATTCTGCATATTTCTACCCATGAGAGCAATCTCATCATTTCCTTTTACAACAATATCCTCTGTAAAATCACCATTTGTAACATTTACAATAGAGTGTGTCATATTTTTAACTGGTTTTAACATTGCATGAACCAGACGTTCAATAATAACACACATTACAATAATTGCAATTGCTCCAATGATATACAAAATTTTCTGAAGTTTTAATAAATCCTTAATCGCATCTTGTTCATCAACATTTGCAACAACATACCAATCAGTACCATCAATCTGCTTAATATCCGTCATCTGCCTTGTACCTTTACTTGTATTATAAGTTTCCGGATTAAGCTTATTATTCTGAATTGCATTAAATACTTCTTTATAGTAAGTTTCTCCGCTTTCTTCAGCTGTTTTTCCTACCACATCTGTATTCTGAGTTGCTAATATTGTCCCACTGACACCATCAATAACACATGCAGAGCCGGTCTCGGCAATCTTAATATTCTGGATTACCTCTGTAATACGTCCGAGCTGAATATCACATGCAATTGTAGCGTTTTTTCCGAGCACATTAATTTTTTTCGTCGCAGTAACAACATATTCACCAGTAAGGTCATCTACATAAGGGACATCAAAACCAAACTTATCTCTTCCCTGACCACTCTTATACCAAGTACTTTCTGTAAGATTTCCATCTGGTTTCCATCCACTTCCATCAATCAGCCTATTGTCTTCAATTCCTATGTAAACACCATCTGGAAAGTTCTCATCTTTTCCTAAAATTTTTTCTAAATAGCTTCTTACTTCTTTTTCAGTCATGTCCTGGCTTTCAATTGTATAAGCTATAGTATCCATTCCTGCAATACATTCAGATAGCCAGCCTGAAATGTTATTCACCGCTGAATCTGCTCCGGTTTCTACAAGCTCGCTTGTCTTATTAAGCAAACTGTTTCTGGACATGCCATATGAAACCAAAATAATGGCAAGCAGTGCTATGACTGTAGACGGCAAAAGAACTGCTATCATTTTTCCTTTAATACCGCCCCGTTTAACAGCTCTTTTCTTACTTTTTTTCTTATTCATCCATATCCTCCTAGCTTTAACTTCATAGGTATTATCTGATTGTTATAGTTATATTCATTTTATACTGTAATAGAAAAAAATGCAATTGTTATACATGATTTTTTTACTTAATTTTTATTTTTTTAAATTTTAAGTCTAAATTATTTCTTTTCGTGAAGTTTTGTTTATTTTCTTCATATTTTGCAACAACTACCCGATTCGCACCTTGTGCTACATAAATAAGCACCTCTGCACCAAATTGACAATTCTTTGCCATTCTTTTATAATACAACCTGTAATGATATTTGCATTGTATCTTTTTAAGAACAATAGCAGGAGGATTTTAATATGAAGAAAAAAAATTTTGAGGTTACACAAATGGTTCAATTAGCCATGCTTATTGCAATTTTGGTAATACTCACAGCAACTCAGTTGGGATTTATCAACTATGGTGTTGTATCCATCACCATATTACATATCCCAGTTATTATCGGTTCTATCCTTATGGGACCATTCTATGGCGGATTACTAGGCTTAACGTTTGGAATCATCAGTATGACAAATGCAACTCTGCGCGGTGCAACTCCTGTCGATATGATGTTTTCTCCAATCGTATCCGGATTACCCGCCCAATCTTTTATTATGTGTATCATTCCACGTGTTATATTAGGAATCGTACCATCTGTATTTTATTCAAAGTTCCAGAAAGTAATAAAAAAACCTTATATACGGCTGGCACTTAGTGCTGCCCTTTCAACTATGATTCACACTATTCTTGTGTTATCATGCCTTTACTTTATGTTCTTTACAGACATGAATTTTACAGAGGTGTTGAAAGGAATCTTCTTAACTGTAATAGGAGTAAACGGACTTTTGGAAATGCTTTCCGCAGTTATTATTTGCAGTGCGGTATGTATTCCTTTACTTACTTATACAAGAAGCTTAAAAACAAATTAATTTTAACGAGGTAAAACACATGATACAAGAAATATTCATTACAGAAATAGAACATATAAAAATTGGAAATGCAGAAGATGAGAAAAATGCAACCGGCTGTACAGTTATATTGGCAGACCACGGCTCTCCAACCGGTGTTGATATTCGTGGTGGCGGACCCGCTTCCAGAGAAACCGCCCTGTTAAACCCAACTGCTGCCAACGATGGAATTCATGCAATTTTATTAAGTGGTGGAAGTGCATTTGGTCTAGATGCCGCTGGTGGTGTTATGGAATTTTTAGAGGAAAAGGATATTGGCTTTCCTGTTGGAATTACAAAAGTTCCCATTGTATCTACGTCCTGTCTATTCGATTTAACCGTTGCCAATCATAAAGTTCGCCCCGACAAGGCGATGGGATACAAAGCTTGTGAAGATGCATGGAATCGCTCCAAACATTCTCCCAAAGAGGCAATTCTAGGTTTAGAGGGAAATCACGGTGCAGGAACAGGCGCAACTGTTGGAAAATTTTTGGGTGAAAAAGGTATGATGAAATCCGGGCTTGGTACTTTCGCCGTTCAGTTAGGCGATTTAAAAGTAGGTGCAATCGTAGCTGTCAATGCATTAGGGGATGTATTTGATTATAAAACAAATAAAAAATTAGCTGGTCTTTGTAATCCGGAAACCGGTGAATTTCTTGACAGCGAAACCGCTTTTTACGAATCCTATCAGAATCCCAAAAACCTTTTTACTGGAAACACAACAATTGGTGCTATCATAACAAATGCTTCTTTCACCAAAACAGAAATGACAAAAATTGCTCAAATGGCACAAAATGGATATGCGAGAAGTATTCGCCCCATCCACACGACCGCCGATGGTGATAGCATCTATGCAATGTCTACCGGTAAGATAAATGCTGATCTCAATTTAGTTGGTACGCTATCTTCAACCGTCATGGCAGAAGCGGTTAAACGTGCTGTATTAACTGCAACACCTGCTTATGGTTTAAAAACAGCTTCTCAGATGCAGAAAAAATAAAATAAGAAAAAATACCTCTAAAGTAGATTCTGGTTATTTCCCACATCTACTTTAGAGATATCTATCAAAACACTTCTTTAATAGCACCTTCTTTATATGCCTTAATCAACTCCTGGAGGTCTTCTACCTGCTTACTAAGTTCCTTTCCAATATCCGTGTTTGCAACTGTAACTCTAGGACTCATCCGTTCAATAATGCTTACCTTTGGTGTTTGCTTATGTAGTTCTTCCTTAGGATTCGACACAAATGGCTTATGCTCTGCCAGATTTAATGTTCTGGAATTGTAGATTAATGTATATCCCGCAATTCCTGTTTTAGACTGATATGCTTTTGAAATGCCTCCATCAATAACAAACAATTTTCCATTCGCTTTTATCGGACTTTCCCCGTCTTTCATTTTTACTGGAACATGCCCATTGATTATATGTGCAGATTTCTTATCCATACCAAAATCATCAAAAATCAAATTACAAATTTCTTCTTTACTGCTAAGCATATAATATGGATTATAACGCTCTTTTTTTGCCTCTTCTTCCATCAAAAAATACTGCTCAAAACAAGCCAGCTTACTCTTTCCAAATACAGGTGACTTGCTTCCACACCACAGATACCACATAAAATCACTGGCATCTTCTTTTTCCCTGCTTCCTTCTTCTCCAAAATAAGCCTCATTTACTTTATCATTCAAATAGTCAAGCAAATCTTTTCCCTTATATTTTTCTCCATAAAACTCAACCTCTTCTAATGTACCATCTTTTGTCATAGGGATACATCCGTGGTACAAAAGATTATTATTAACACATTTATACATCGCACCATGAGAATATAAGAAATGAATATGTTTATGAAGTATTTTACTATGTTTAAATGCTCCTTCTAATACTTCAATTAGCTGTTCTTCTTCTTTCGTCAGTTCAAATGGCTTTTTTGGATTAACCGTTGGAAATTTTGTATCTTTTAGCTCATATTCTTTTCCGTCTAAACAAAGAACACCCTTTTTATAATCAATCTTCCCTAATAATGCTCTGTCATCCATCTGATACTCCGGATGCTTTTCTATCAACTGTCCTTCCAGTTTAAACTGGATAATTGTAATCGCTTTGTGCATTTTAGCAGCAAGTTCTAAGCTGACCGGGGCATACTTATTCTCATCCCAGACATAAGGCACAAATAACGCACACACATCTTTTCGATAAACCTCCGAAGCAAATGTCGCAAGCGCCCTCAAACTAATTCCATACCCATCTTCTATTAAGTCAAAATTGTTATAATGAATTGCCATACGGACAACATTTGCAATTAACGCACGATTGCCACTGGCTGCACCCATCCACGATATGTCATGGTTTCCCCACTGAATATCCACGTCATGAAAAGATTCCAACTCATTCATGATAATATCCGGTCTGGGTCCTCTGTCATAGATATCTCCAATAATATGAAGCCGGTCAATGCATAACTCCTGAATCAATGTACAAATCGCAGTAATAAAAGTATCGGTACTACCCATATCAACAATTGATTGAATAATTGACTGATAATAATATTCTTTATCTACACTTTCATCTGCGTGAAGCAGTTCATCTAAAATATAAGCATACTCCGCCGGCATTTTTTTTCGAACTTTCGACCTTGTATACTTGGAAGAAGCTTTTTTGCACACTTGAACCAAACGATAAATCGTAATACGCTGCCAGTCCTCCAATGCTTCTCCTTCTAGTGTAATTTCTCTCAACTGTCTTTCCGGATAATAGATTAACTCAGCCAATTGAATTCTATCTTTTTTTGAAATCGTTTTACCGAACAAATCGTCAATTTTTGTTCGTATTACCCCAGAGGCACTTTTCAATAAATGAATAAATGCTTCATATTCCCCATGTAAGTCACTGAAAAAATATTCTGTCCCCTTTGGCAGACACTGTATTGCATTTAAATTTATAATTTCAGTTGCTGCCGATTCAATATTGGGATATTCCTTCGCTAATAATTCAAGATATCTTTTTTCCATAACTTCCCTCAGGTTTACCTTCTTTCATTATATTAGATGATTTGCTTTTCATATTTTTTTTTCAATATTGTTTAACCATCTAATAATAAGAATACCATCATAACCTGATTTGAGCAATAAATGTCATTTTTTAGACAAATTATTCTTTGATTATTTTTTTATTTGTTCATGAAAAAAGTAATTTTTATAAGGTTTATTCCTATTTTGAAAAATTTGCTCAATTTCACATATCTTTTGCTCCCAGTATTCATTGGGTAGTGTCAAAAACTACCCGTATTTTATTTTAAAAATTCTTTTAAAACCTTAATTTATTGGAGGTTTGCAAATAAAAAGAGCATTTACCTCCCATTTTTGATATAATGTCCTCGACCAAAATTCCA
>NZ_VUMT01000012.1 GCF_009696045.1 Velocimicrobium porci
TTAAGTGATGGTCTTCAATATTATAAAGATTTAGAAAAGACATTACAAAAAACGCTTGTTGTAGCGGAAAAGGCTGCTGAAGAAACGAAAAATGCTTCTATTTCAAAAGCAAATGCAATTGAACAAACAAAGAAAAAACGTTACAAAATAATAATATCAAAATACATATAGAGGAGGTAACTTTATGTTAACACCTGTAGAAATGCAAAACAGACCACTAAAAACCGGACGTGGATATAAGAAAAATGAAATGGATGAATTTCTCGAAGAAGTATTCAAAGATTATGAACAATTATATAAAGAAAATTTAGAATTGAAAGATAAGCTTTCCGTATTAAGTGATGGTCTTCAATATTATAAAGATTTAGAAAAGACATTACAAAAAACGCTTGTTGTAGCGGAAAAGGCTGCTGAAGAAACGAAAAATGCTTCTATTTCAAAAGCAAATGCAATTGAACAAAAAGCACAGGCACAGGCACGTTATATTATTGAAGATGCAAAAAAGCAGGCCGAAAAAATCCACAATCAGACAGTGACCTTATTACAGCAATATGAAAATTATCGCTCTCAGTATAAACAGCTTGTATCTGCACAGCTTGAATTAATGGAATCAGATGCATTTCATTTACGGTTAAATAATATCGCTGATACACCTGACTTTTTAAAGGAAGAAGAAACAAAAAATGCAGATATTAAAATACCAAATATAAACAAAAGTAGAGCAGTAGAGCCAGAAATAACTTCACCTGAAGAAGAAATAAAAGATGAGAAATCAGATGATACAATTCCGGTAATAAATATTCCAGATATTGATATTCCTGAAGTTAATATACCTAAAATAGAAATGCCAGAGATGGAATCTACAGAAATGGTTCGTAAAGCACCTGATTCTGCAGATGTAGAACAAAAACCTATCGTTGTAGAAAGTACTACACATGTAGAACAAAGTAATAATAATACAAATATTAGCCATTCAGAGCAAAAAAATGAAGATTTAACATTAAATGAAATTGTAAAAAAAGAACTCACAGAAAATATATCTTCTATTAACAGTTCTTCTTTAGAAGCTTTTGCTCCGGAAAAGAAACCAATCAGGCAAGAGGCAAAAACGGAATTGAAAAGACCAGACAAAATACGTATTACCAGACCGGAACGTTTGTACATTCATAAAAAAATTACAAGCTCACAAGAAACTTCTGTACAAGAAAAAAATGATAATTTTGATGATACATTTGAATTCCTTTAAATTCTTCTTATAAGTGTTATATATAAAGGAGGGACTGTTTATGGATATTATAAATAAAGAATTGATTATAACAAAAGAGGATAATCCAATTTATACCATATATATCGAAAACAATTATAACAAGCTTTCTTCTGTCATTGATAAATTGCAATTAGAACATGGAAAAGCATTAATTGTAACGGACTCAAATATCGGTATTCATTATGCCCAAGAAGTAAAATCAATTGTAAATCAATCAATACCTTTTGTCGAAATTTTAACATTAGAGCCTGGAGAAGCGAATAAAAATATTGAAACAATTCAAAAAATCTACCATACATTAATCAGTTATCAGTTTGACAGAAAAGATATTTTAATTGCATTGGGTGGTGGGGTTGTTGGAGATATGACAGGATTTGCCGCTGCGACTTATTTAAGAGGAATTCGCTTTATACAGCTTCCAACTTCTTTATTGGCAATGGTCGATAGCAGTATTGGTGGAAAGACCGGAGTAGATTATTTATCCTACAAAAATATGGTCGGTGCCTTTCATCAGCCAAGTGCAGTATACATCAACCTTCAGGTGTTGAATACTTTACCAGAACGAGAATACTATTCCGGCTTTGGTGAAATTATAAAACATGGTCTGATTAAGGACAAATCATATTATCGATGGTTGAAAAGTAACAGTTCCTCCATTTTATCCAGAGAAAATGAAAGTTTGACCGAAATGATTTATCGAAGCTGTTCGATAAAAAAACAAGTTGTTGAATCGGATCCACATGAAAACGGCGAAAGAGCATTGTTGAATTTCGGTCATACAGTTGGACATTCAATTGAAAAACAATTAAATTTTAGTTATCTTCATGGCGAGTGTGTTTCATTAGGAATCGTAGCAGCAGCACAATTGTCTTATGAACATGGAAATCTTTCCATTGATGAATTGGAAGATATAAAAGAAACATTAAAACAATTTAAACTTCCGGTTTGCTTATCTAATGTTTCTTTTTCATCAAAAATAATTGCGCAAACTACAAGAAATGATAAAAAAATGGAAGCTGGACAAATTAAATTCATTTTACTTCATTCAATTGGCGCCGCATATATCGACAAAACAATTACAGAACAGGAGATTGAGAGTGCTGTTCAGTTAATACTAATTTAAGAGATTTTAAGAGATTTTAAGAGATTTTAAGAGATGAGGTAACCTATGAATCAGAAAAAAGCACGAAAAGGCGTAAGTATTCTTTTGTTACTTGTAATTATTGATCAGGCAACAAAGCAATTGGCAAAATATTTTTTAGAGGGAACAGAGGGTTTATCTATTATTCCAGGGGTGTTTTCTCTTCAGTACCTTGAAAACAGAGGTGCAGCTTTTGGAATATTTCAAAATAAAACAATTTTTTTAGTTGTATTAACATTAGCAATCATGCTTTTACTGTGTTATGTTTATATAAAATTACCAGATACAAAGCATTATCTGCCTATGGAATATACTTTGATTTTAATTGCATCAGGAGCGATTGGAAATTTTATTGACCGTATTATAAACCGGTATGTGATTGATTTTTTCTATTTTGAATTGATTGACTTTCCAATTTTTAATGTGGCCGATTGTTATGTAACAGTAGCTACAATTTTATTGCTTTTATTATGTCTTTTTTATTACAAAGAAGATGATTTTACATGTTTATCAAAGAAAAAAGGAGAATAAAATTTTAAAATGGAAAATCAATTACTTACTTTCTTAGTAACGGATGAAGATAAAAATAAACGAATTGATAAATATCTCACGGAAAAAAATCAAGAACTTTCACGTTCCTATATTCAAAAACTAATTCAAGATGGTCTTGTTACTAAGAATAATAAAATATTAAAAGCAAATTATAAGCTATCAGTTGGAGATACGATATCGGTTGCAATTCCTGCACCTGTTGACCTAGATATTGAACCTGAGCCAATACCTCTTGATATTATTTATGAAGATGATGATGTAATATTAATTAACAAACCTAAAAATATGGTAGTGCATCCTGCACCAGGACATTATTCAGGAACGATTGTAAATGCGTTACTATATCATTGCAAGAACAATCTTTCCGGGATAAATGGTGTTATGCGACCGGGTATTGTTCATCGGATTGATATGAATACAACCGGTGTTATTGTCGCCTGTAAAAATGATAAAGCACACAATTGCCTTGCAAAACAGTTAAAAGAACATTCGATAACAAGAAAGTATGATGCAATCGTATATGGTAATTTCGCTGATTTAACAGGTACGATAGAAGGTCCAATAGGACGTCATCCGATTGACCGAAAAAAGATGGCAATTAACCAAAAAAATGGGAAATCAGCGGTAACTCACTATACCGTTTTAGAAAATCTTCAGCAATTTTCACATATTGAGTGTATGCTGGAAACAGGAAGAACGCATCAGATTCGAGTTCATATGGCAAGTATTAATCATCCGCTATTAGGGGATGATGTCTATGGTCCTAAAAAAACAAAATTTAGCTATTTAGAAGGTCAGACACTCCATGCGAGAGTACTTGGCTTTATTCATCCTACAAGAAATCAATATATGGAATTTGAGGCACCTCTGCCTGAATATTTTAATCACTTATTACAACAACTAAGATAAATTGATAGGTATTACTAAAAAATTAATTATGTTGCAAAAGTATTACATAATAAGTTGACTTTTTTATTCTAATAATGTAGAATTTAATTGATAATTTCTACAAGTGTAGAGTTTGATTCTTATTATTTTGTTAAAGGTAATATTAATGGAGGTGTTTTTGTGAAGGAAATACGACTTCATGAAGGTGAATTAAATATAATGGAACTTTTATGGTCCAATAAAGTATTGGCTGCAAAAGATATCTCAAAAATTATAAAAGAATATATTGGATGGGAAAAAAATACCACCTATACAGTCATCAAACGTTTAATTGATAAAGGTGCCATTATTAGAGAAGATCCTGGTTTTTTATGTAAAGCCGCAATTCCAAAGCGAACCATTCAAATTATAGAAACACAGGCATTATTAAACAAATTGTACAATGGTTCACTCAGTAATTTTTTAACAGAATATATTGGGAATCAAACGTTGTCAACGAGTGAAGTTCTTGAATTAGAACGAATTATTAATGAATATAAGCTATAATTTTTTATTATGATATTAGCTGTAGTGTAGTAATAAGAACAGTATAAAAACATGTGTTTTTATATCAAAATAACTCTTCGCCAAATCCCTGTTTTGCGAAGAGAAATAAGGAGTTTATAAAAAATGTACAAATTCAAATCAACGTTATTATTTTTTTTCTGTTTTACTTTTATTCTTTTTTCGGGGAAAATTGCATATTCGGATACCGTTTCAGAACCGAATCCAACTTCAGAACCTACTGTAACTTCAGATTCAACACTAATTTCAGAACCTACTGCAAGTCCTGAGCCAACACCAACTTCAGAACCTGTCACAAGTCCTGAGCCAACACCAACTTCAGAGCCTGTTACAAGTTCTGAGCCGAATCCAATCCCTAAAGAGATCCCTTTGTTATCCCAAAAAGAATTAACGATTGTATATGGTAAAAAAGGAAATGTTCCAAAGATAAAAAATCTTCCGGCTAATTACAAAATTTCATATAAGGCTACAAATACATCCGTTGCCACTGTAAGCAATAAAGGTATAATTACTCCAAAAGGCATAGGGAATTGTAAAATAAATATAAAGATAACTGACTTATCATATGATAAAAATACGGTATATACTCTTCCACTTAATATTCATATAATATCAAATATAAAGAAAATTACATACCAGTATCTTGAATCTTCTTCGATTACATTAGCAGTCAGTCAAACAAGAAAATTAGATTATACTATTTCTCCAAAGACTTCTAAAATTCCTACCTTGGTCTGGAAATCTTCTAATCCTGATGTTGCTACTGTTTCGACCAATGGAATCATAAAAGCAAAAAAGCAAGGAAAAGCAAAGATTTCGGTTTTTGTAAAAGGGAATAAAGCGATATCGGATTCCATAAAAGTAACTGTAACAAAAAGAGCCGATTCTTTTTCACCTAAAAAGCTATCTATTGTTGATCCTTCATCTTCTAGATATACATACACTGCAATGGAAACCGACATTAGGCAATTACAAAAAAAATATGGCGATCGTATTCATGTAACAACAATTGGAAACTCTTATGATAATCGAAAAATTTGTGAAATCACTCTTGGTAATCCAAATGCCACTAAGAATATCGTCATTAATTCTGCTATTCATGCAAGAGAATATATGACATCCCAGCTTACCATGAGACAGTTAGAATATTATTGTAGTAATTATTACAATGGAATTTATAAAGGTCGCTATTATAGTGAATTATTTGATAACGTATGTATTCATTTGATACCAATGTTGAATCCAGACGGTGTTTCCATCAGTCAATTTGGCTTAAAAGGAATTCATAATGCTACTTTGCGTCGTAATGTAGAAAAGATAGGAAAAAAATATGGAAACGGTTCATTCTCCTTTTATAAAAAATGGAAAGCAAATGCACGTGGCGTTGACTTAAATCGAAATTTTAGTCCAGGATGGAAAACTTCAGCAAGAAACTACAAACATCCAAATAGTGCCTATTATAAAGGAACTATGCCGGCATCTGAAAAAGAAACACAAGCTATTATAAAAACAATTAACCTGCAAAAACCAGTTGCAACACTTAATTATCATGCAATGGGTTCTGTTATATATTGGTATTTTGGTCAAAAAGGAGAACTATTAAATAGGTCAAAAAAATTGGTTTCAGAAATTAAACGTCTGACCAATTATATGCCAATAAACGGAAGTTATAACAAGAAAGACGCTGCAGGGCTCGGTGACTGGACTTCTATATGCAAGCACATTCCAACTGCAACCATTGAAATCGGAAGATCACAATGTCCGGTTTCAATCAAAGAATTTCCGTCAATTTGGAATAAAAATAAAGAAATATGGGTGGCTACTGCCAGTTTATATGATTAATTTCATTATATATTTAGCAAAACAAGGAAAGGAATTGATTAAAATGAATGAAAATATTTCATATAATAAGCAACTTACTATTGATAATACTTCGAAATTACGAGAATTATTGACAACACTCCCTGGTTTTTGTAAGGAATATTTTCGGGCAATTGAACCAAAAACTTCGACTAAAACAAGAATTTCTTATGTATACGATCTTCGTGTTTTTTTTCAATTTTTAATTCAAACAAATCCACAATTTAAAACATATAATACAACCGATTTTAAATTAGAAGATTTAGAACAGTTAGAATCCGTGGACATTGAAGAATATTTAGAATATCTAAAATTGTATCAAAATCAGGATGGAAAAAGTTATACAAACGATGAACGTGGAATTCATAGAAAACTATCTTCTCTCCGTTCATTTTATTACTATTTTAACCGTAGAAAATTATTGAAAACAAATCCATCCTTACTTGTGGATATGCCCAAAATTCATTCGAAAGAGATTGTTCGCTTAGATTATGATGAAGTTGCTATGCTGTTAGATTTGGTAGAACATGGAAGTCCTAATTTAACTGGACGAAAAAAAACTTATTTTAAACAAAATAAATTAAGGAATTTGGCAATTTTTACCCTTTTGCTTGGAACTGGAATTCGTGTATCAGAATGTGTTGGCTTAGACTTAAATGATGTTGATTTTAAAAATGACCGAATTAAAATTATTCGAAAAGGTGGAAAGGAAGATTTTGTATACTTTGGAATTGAAGTTGAAGAAGCATTGCGAAATTATATAGAAGTCAGTCGCACTGCTATTACTCCTTTGCCTGGTCACGAAAATGCTTTATTTCTATCTATCCAAAAAAGAAGAATGACTGTTCGTGCAATTGAAAACTTAGTATCCGATTATGCAAGCCAAATTACAACCCTAAAACATATTACACCGCATAAACTTCGCAGTACTTATGGAACTACTTTATACCGGGAAACAGGTGATATTTATCTTGTTGCCGAAGTGTTAGGACATAATGATGTAAATACGACAAAAAAGCACTATGCTGCACTTGATGAAGACCGTAAACGTAAGGCAGCAAATGTAGTTAAATTAAGAGAAAGCTAGTATTTGTTATTAGTTATAATTAGGAAGTCACACCCTTTTACTTATATCAATTATCAATAAAAAGGTGTGACTTCTTAATTGGATTTTGCTTTTGTATAATAAGTATTTTTTTCTTTATACCATTATGGAAATTGCACTTTTATAAGTGGATTTCCCATATATTCGATAAATCGGAACATATCATCAACGCTAATTTCAATTGTTGCTGTATTAATATTTGGATGGAATGTAATCTTCTCTCTTTCTAAGATTTCCGTATCTACAACAACTTTGATATCATGCTCTTTGTTATTTATAAGTCCGAATACAGATACCATACCTGGTTTTAAATTCAAATATTCTACTAATTTTTCTTCAGAAGCAAAGCTAACATGTTTTTCTCCAACCAAAGGTGAGAATTCCTTAATCTTTAATGGCTTATTTCCATTCATTATTACGAGATAAAAATCTGTTTTTTTCTTATTCGTTAAAAATAAACTTTTACTAGGAATACCAGTTAAATGTCCCATACATTTATCTGCTTCCTCACAAGTAATCGTTGGCTCATGTTCTGTTCTTGAAAATGGAATATTTAATTCATCTAGTACTTTGTAAACCTCTTTTTCAACTTCTTGAATCATAATCTTCTCTCCTATTATTTAAAATTACATTTCTAATTTTATATATTAAGTTTATCTAATTTCGTACAAGATATCAACTACTTTTCCTTCTTTTTCTTTCTTGAACAACTATTATATGGAAAGATTACACGATTTTCACATGATTTTGTAACGCCCGTTCTAATTCTTTCTGCTGTATTCCAATGTATCTTTGTGTCGTTACGACAGAACTATGCTGAAGAAGCACGCGAACTAATTCGATATTATAATCTGAATTGACATAAATATCCGTGGCAAAATACTTTCGAAAACTATGCGTTGAAATGCAGTCTAATCCCATATAATCCGCGACAATCTTAAGCTGCTTTTGCACTGCTCTTACTGTAATTGGGAACAATCGGGCTTCCGGACGAATCCCTGCACGTATTGCATAATTTTGGATATAAAGATAAACTTCCATTGGAACTGTAAAGGTTCTTGCCTTTTTTGTCTTTTTTTCAATAATGTCTAACCGATAACGGTCACCATCCAGCACAATATCAATTAACCTTAGTTGAAGGACATCGGAGATTCTAAGTCCTAAATTTGCCTCAAGATTTAATATTGTTGCTAATCGTTCATTTCCTCGGAAATGTTTGCCATCTCCATAATCAAATCCATTTCTTATTAGTTGAACTATTTCCAAATAGGATTCTTTTGTCAAAGATAATGTCTTTTTATTTGCCAAACTAGGTACCTCATTTCATATAATATTTTCCTATTTTTATTTTACATAATAGTTCGTAAAAAAACAAGTAAAAGTTCGCCGCTAATCTGTCAAACCCTAATAAAACCAGTAAAGTTCGTATTCTATTACAGAATACGAACTTTGCTGGTTTTATAGGCATCGTTTTAATTCACTTGCTTTTCTATTTTTTCTGCCTGCTCTTCTATCTTTTCAAAGTGATACTCTTTCTTAATTTCTTCGATTGATCTTGCGTATTTTTCAAGATTCTTTGTATTATAATAATCTTTTATTAAATCGTAAAGTGTAACCGGCTTTTTTACGGATTGTGCATTCAAAGAATCCTGCCACACATGCGAATGATATAATCGATCTAACGTCATACAGAGTAATGCGCCGGAATCATATCGATTCCATTTAATTTCTGATGTATAGCCTGAATTTTCTGCAATAGCAGAAAAAAGAACAGAAAACTTTCTATCTTTATCAGACTTAATTCCAGATAGTAATTTTAACTTTGGTGTATCGGTGCAAGAAGATGCCTTTATCCCAACATAAGTTGCTGTTCCCTCCACTGTTTCATGTTTCTTTTCTTCTACGTAATCAATTGGATCTAATAACTTTCTATACTCAGAAATTGTCACATAATCAGCAACTGCCCTCTTTAATTCTTTATAGTCATAGGAGTTTAGTTGTCCTAACAACACATCTAAACTAGCGTATTGTAAACCGAGATAAGAAAACCATTCTTTTGATTTACCTGATAATATAATTTCCTTTTCTGTTCCCCAATCATTTTGAATTGTATAATGAAATAATTCATGTGAAAGAAATGGAACAAAATACTGGCTTGGCTTTAAGGCATGTTCTAAATTTTTCTTGTTATATTTCATATAATAAACATGAGAAGATTCTCCTAATTTCATATTAGAACCAATCGTCTGAAAATTACCGAAGGGACTCCACGTAGCTCCAATCCCTGGTGTTAAAACAGATAATCGATAGACATCTGGCAGATGATAAGAAGCCGGCATATCAATTTTCTGTGCATACCATTTATTTTCTAATCCTTTGACCCCGATGGCATAAGCATTTCCACGTAACAGATTTATTGTATCACCCGAAAAATTAAGACAATCCCCCTTCCTTACTAAAACAATTGGAAGTTCTCTTAAGTCATATTGTTTCCATAGTTTCTTTTCTTTTAACTCTGTTTCAGAATACAACATATTTAACTGTGAGAGCATCGTTCTATCGGTCTTACTTAAGTTATTATAGTTTCGATTGAATATATGATTTGATAAAATGGTTAGTCCTAATAAAATAATAAGTCCTGATAAAACAAACCAAAATTTCTTATGTTTTTTGTGTTTTATATTTCTTCTTTTCATTTGCAGCCTGCTACTCAAAATAGAAATAAATATCCCCTTTGTTTTGGTAGCTTCTCCTTTCCTTTTTCCTAAATTCTATATTGCTTCAATATAGAAAAGTATAGCATAAAAAATCCTTTTGTTATTTAATTTTTTCTAACATTTTTTAGCTTTTTCTTTCGTATAATTAATAGATTCATTTATTATACAACAAGCAGTCATGCCATTAAAATTTCCAAATACTGTGATAGTACACTTCTAATCCTCAATTTTTTTGCATAATTCATTAGCTTATGATAATCTTTCTCTTTTTCTTTTGTATAAGCTTTTAAAACACTATAAACGTAATCTTTTTCTAATTTATTACGTGCCTTTACAATATCACATATTGTTCGTTCCTTATCATATATTTGTATCAAATGGTTATACTTTGTAAGATATTCTATTTTTCCAAGTTCATGTAATTCAGGTTTGACTGTCATAACGCCTAAACCTGATTCTCTAAGTCGGTTTGTGGCATAAGTCTGTGGTACGGTAACATAAATCTTATCCGGTATTGTATCAACAAGATGATGAAGTACTAGGGCTGTTTTACCGGAAAAAATAATCTGTTTTGAACGAAGCTGAATATAATATAATTGATCCAATTTTGTCCGAGCTGTGATATAAATTCCATGAGAAACATGCTCTAGTTTTCCCTCTTTTTGAAATTGATTTAAATATTGTCTTGGAATTCCAAGGTCTTCAACATCTTTGGTTAAAATCGTTCCATCTGATTCTGCAATAAATTTTTCTAATGCTTGTTCATAATTCATATAATTTTCATTTCCTTTTTCCTTTTAGATTTACATTTGTATATCTATTATAAAATATAATTATACGAATGTAAATACAAATAAATTTTTCTATTTTATTTAATATATTCTGCAACTTTTTTTGCGAACTGACTTAACCATTTATCAAATGGAAATAATATAATGGTAGTTCCTATATTTAAAAAAGTATGTATATTTGCTATCTGCGTTTCTATATGCTCAGGGGTGAAGGCTATAAAAAGTGATTCTAGGGGAGTCCATAAAAAAAGAGGTATAAATACAACCATGCTAATAACATTAAAGAGTAAATGCACTAACATTGCTTCTTTTGCAGAACGATTTGCTCCGATAGAAGCCAAAACAGATGTAATACAAGTTCCTATATTTTGCCCAAACAAGATGTAAACAGAGCTTGATAAATTAATTAATCCACTTCCCGCTAATGCCTGTAATATTCCAACTGATGCCGAAGAAGATTGTATAATTGCTGTAAATATAGTTCCAATTACAACGCCGATGAATGGATTTGTAAAATTTGTAAGCATTTCAACAAAAAATGGATTATTTTTTAACGGGAGCATTGCCTGACTCATAGTTTCCATCCCAATATATAATACGCCAATACCAGAAAGCAGATTTCCAAACACATGAAATTTCTTTTTTTTAAAAAAAGTTATAAGAATCATTCCTAAAAATGCAATTACAGGAGCAATATAACCTAAATCAAATGCTAGCATTTGACTGGTAAATGTAGTTCCGATATTGGCTCCCATAATAATCCATGTTGCTTGCTTTAAAGTCATAATTTTAGAACCAACAAGGCTAACTGTCATAACCGTAATAAGTGAAGACGATTGGACAAACGCGGTTACAAGTGTTGCCGTGATGATTCCAAGACATTTTGTTGAAGTGAATTTTTCTAAAAGGATCTGCATTTTATTACCTGCCAGATGTTCTAACTCCTCCTTCATCATCTGCATGCCGAAGAAGAAGAATGTCAGACCACTGAGTAATTTTATAAAATTCGAACTTGTCATGATTATTATCCTAAAATGAAAAAGTATCACATTTGTGATACTTTTAATTTGTATATTATATTCTGTTAATCCGAAAATATTCGTTCCCATTCATTAATCAAACGTTCAAACGACCAAATAGCGTTTGCCGGACTTGTAGATGGTAATCTTATTGCTTTAATCTCCGTCTGTTTTAAACAATATCGCTTATAAAGTTCGTCAGCTTTTCCACCATTAACTACAATTTTTTTTATGTTTGTTTGCTTAAGAAGTGATGGAATATCATTTGGCACTACATTTTTTATACTGCTATCGCTCGAACCACAAATGTCACAACTTTCAATAACATCCCACAAAGCAATATGATTTTTTAGCAACAACTGCTTTTTTTCTTCAATCGAAACAGGTTGTTCTACATCTAATAGATAACTCAATACTTTCCAAAATCGATTTTGAGGATGATGATAATAAAATTCTCCCTCTCTTGATTTCACAGATGGGAAAGATCCTAATATTAATATTTCTGAATCTTTATTATATACAGGTCCGAATGTATGAGTCACATGTTCTGTTTTTTTCTTTTCCATTTTATTCATTCCTTTAATTTTATTCGTTATCTTCGAAATTTCTTTCTGGTACCGCTATATATTCCTCGTGATAAATCTTTAGTGTAGTAGCAAGCATTTCAAATCCCAAAAACATGACATGATGTGTGAATTTTTCAAATGGATCCGATATTAAAATTAATGCTAAACCAATTGTAACAATAGCCTGAATTAATTCAATTCCAAATTTTAAGTGAACAGACAGTTTATAAAATGCAATATTTAACTCTTTGGTACCTTTCATCAGACCAAAGCCACCCCATGTATACCCTAAAATACCTATCGAATTTTCATGTTTCAAAATAATAAATGTTCCCATTATTAAAAGAATCAATGCCTGTGCTGTTTCGGCTGTTTCTAATGTCTTGTATTCTTTTTTCCTTATTGCATTCCATTCATAAACAAAACCAACAATAACCATTGAGCCACCAATCATATAAGGAAGAGCAATTGTTAAATGAGATGGAAAAACGATGCAGATTACAGCAGCCAATGGAATTAAATAAATTCTAAATTTTTTCAACAGTTGAATCACTACAAAACTCCTTTATACAATTTAATCTGAATTGCCTATTACTTAAGCTTAATTTCTTCACTGGAATTTAAGTATTCCGGTTCTGTAATTTTCTCAGATGAAGCATCATGAAAATACGTTCTGAAAAAAATTATTTCCCCTGTAAAAGGTTCATAATTTAAAATATGAGAAGATTGCTCTGAATTTAGTTGATTTTCCGAAGCTTCTCCACCAAGACAAGTGTATTTATTTCCCTTTTCATCAAAAATATCTAAAATATACCCCTGACTTTTTTTTAATTTATCGCATGAATATTCAATTGAAGAATATATGGCATGTTGAGTAACTTGCTTAACCATTAGTGATTTTCCATTTGCCAAAGTATATTTTTTATTTACTGATATTCGATTCTTTTCATATAATTTCTCTGGAAATTGAAAATTAAATTCTGCTTTCTTTTTGTCATTTAGAGTATAGAGTGTTAATGTAGCCTTTTCTCCTGCCTGATTAGAAAGATTGCCTAAAATTTCTTTCGGATCTTCGCAAACAGCAATATAATAACTATCATCCCCATTGTTCTCTGTTGCAAAATTAGAAATTGATAAGAAATATTTTGTTCCACCTTCCAAAACTAATCGCATTTTCGCAGGATACTCTGATGGAAACAGACTTTCATTTTTTGATGTCAGCTTATAGCAAATATCAATTATATTCTCCTCACACAAAACAGATTCTACTTTTAAATCTGAATTGGCGATTTCTTTTATATCTGTTGGATTTGAACGAAATTCTTTTAATTCTTCCGAATAAAATCTGTCATATGAAGAATAAGAATTTGACGACGCAGAAATTACCGGTTCATTTTCAAATCGTCGCAATAAAATTGGTATTAAAAAAATACAAATCAATAAAACCAATGCTCCAATTGAAATAAATTTTGAATATTTCGTTGATATTTTTTTCATGTTGACTCCCTCTCTTCCACTTCTTTTTGCCAAGTAATAAAAATTATCCTGTTTTCCAACGTTTGTACATTAAATTTGCTCCTATAGTGAGAAAACAATTTATATTATCCTAACAAAAAGAAGACTTTTTTCAATTATAACATAAATAAAGAGGGAATCCTATTAATTTTTTCGAATACAGGTAAAATTTTTATAAAATCTAATACTATATAATTAATTGAATCATTTCGATTGTTCACCGAGAGAATATTTTTCTTTTTCATGAAAACGTTCTAAAAAATGATGTTTTTCACCATTTTGCTGGTATGATATTACTGTATTCAAATTAACATTGTACATACTTTTAAATATATTCATATCAATAATGTCGCTCGTTTCTCTAAATTTATTGATAAGTTGTTTCATTTCCTGTCTTTTCGATACATCAGCGGCATTTTCCGCATGTGCAATATTTTCAGTAAATCGACATGCACATTGAATAAATTCTAACTCATTATATTCCATCCAGCGAATAATATCTTTTTCCTTTACATAATAAAGCGGACGTATTAATTCCATACCCGGATGATTTGTACTTTTTAATTTTGGCATCATTGTTGTAAATTGTCCACCATATAAAATACTCATTAAGATAGTTTCTATTACATCATCAAAATGATGTCCCAATGCTATCTTATTGCAACCCAAAGATTGTGCCTTTTTATATAGATAACCTCTTCTCATTCTTGCACAGAGATAGCATGGATTTTCTTCAATATTAACAACAGTATCAAAAATCTCTGTATTAAAAATAGTTATCGGTATATTCATAATTTTGGCATTTTCAATAATTTTCTCGCGATTAACCTGATTATATCCGGGATCCATAACAATGAATTCCAGTTCAAAATTTACCTGCCCGTGTTTTTTTATCTCCTGCATACATTTTGCCAAAAGCATGGAATCTTTGCCACCAGAAATACATACCGCTATTTTATCCCCTTCTTCAATCAATTCATATTCTTTAATTCCCTCAATAAATTTTCTCCAAATTGATTTTCTATAACGTTTAATTATACTCCGTTCAATTTCTTGATATCGTTCCATCTTTACCATCACTTTCTTTTCTATTTTGTCCTAATAATATATTAGACTCTGAAAATAAAGTTATCTCCAGAGTCTAATAAATTTACTTTATCATAATTTTGTTGCTTTTTCAACTGTCATTTTTAACTGGTTTCGTTCAATTGTATCTAAAATTAACTTTTCCGAATTGGAATCAAGAAACAAAAATAGTTGTGCAATTAATTCCTCTCTATAATTTTTATGTATAAAAAACCGGTTTTCAATGCAACGAACACGTTCCGCCAATCCATTCATTTCTGTAACGGTATATTGAATTATATCCTCTACATCCTCTTTGAATACTTCTGTGTAAGAACTGGAAATTGTTAACCCGGTTACTTCTTTTATTATTTTTGCATAAGAGGCAGCTACAATACTTCCAAGGTCTTCCAGCCTTTTAATTGTTTCTTCATTTAATTGAAATAAAAAATATGGATTTAATTCTTCTCCTTTTAGTATCCATGATGCATAGGACTTTTTCAAAAGAATTAAAATACTTCCTTTAATTTCACTTTGCGAAAACATTGTTTTTATCCCAATTAAATTGTTATCTTTTAGATGAACTAATTCAAGTAATTGCTTTGCACGACTTGGACAAATCTTGGAGTTTTCCATATAAATTTTTTGATGGAATAAATCCCCAAGAAGCTTAGATGCAATTTGAAACCCTTTTTCTGTCAAGTCCCGTAATATTTGGTCAGTTTTATTTCTATTGGCAAGATACATATCTAAAATATCCATTGGCATCGGTTTTGAAAAATAGTATCCTTGAACATGATCACAGCCTATTTGTTCTAAAAATTCAACTTGATTTCTTGTTTCAACACCCTCACAAATTACTCGAACATGAATCCGATTTGCCATCTCAATAATACTCTCAATAATTTGATGACTTCGTTCAGATAGTTCCCCATCTGGCAAAAATCCTCTATCTAATTTCAACACATCAAATGGAATTAATCGAACCATATTTAGAGAAGAGTATCCGGAACCAAAGTCGTCAATAGAAACCATACAGCCCAATTTTTTTATCTGTTTAACAACCTTCACGATTCCGTCCATATCCTGTCCGAATACACTTTCTGTAATTTCCAGTTCAATATATTGTTTCGGAAAGCTAAATTGATTCAAAGTTTCTTGTAGCCGTTTGATGTAATCTGTTTTTGTAATAGTAATCCTTGACTGATTAATAGATATTGTATACATTTCTTCTTCTGACTCATAAATTGATTGAAGCTTTTCACACACACGTTTTAATACAAAAAAATCAATTTCAATGATAAATTCATTTTTTTCAAAAATCGGTATAAATTGATTAGGTGATAGAAAACCAAATTTTGGAGAAATCCAACGTATCAATGCCTCGGCTCCTACAAATTGCTCATCAGATAAGCGATATTTCGGTTGCATATAGATCTTAAATTCATCTTCTCTCAAAGCATTATTCATTCTGGAAATCAGCTTCTTTTCTTTGTTTAGCATTCGTTCCATTGCATCATCAAATAATGCAAAAGTATGATGCTTCTCACTAACAGATTTTCTTGCTGCGTCTGCTCTGTCAATTGCATAAGAAATTGAATCCACCTTTAAATCGTTAAAGAAGTAAATGCCACCCAAAAATTGCAATAAAATAATTTCATCTTCATAACAAACTTTTTTCTTTGCATATAATTTATCTAAGGCAATCATAAATTGGTCATTTGATTCTAATAATGTTAATACATGAAAAACTGAATTTCTGTCTCTTGCCAATAACAGAGTATTGGGCAATTCCTGTTTTAATAAATCCGAGAAATAACGAATTACTTTATTTAAAACAGAGTAGCCATACCATTCACTGATTTCTGACAGACTTCTAATTTCAAAAGAACAAATTGCATAATTTTGACCCTTTTTATTTTGTATAATTTCTTCTCCTAATTCATAGAAAGTGGAATAACTCATAAATCCTGTGACTGCATCAGCACCAGACAGGCGGGCAATTTCTTTTTCATAACGGATACTTTGAAGCTTTATTCCTATTATTTGAGCAATATAGCGGAACAAATTAATATCTTCGTAGCTTGAATGTTCATATTCATCTTTATACTCAATTCCTAAAACCCCGATTGGCTTCTCTGACACATAAAATAACAATTGTATGCCAGCCAAAGAGCTATTTGGAATAACCATTTGAAAACCTTTGGGCAATGGACAGTCCTTTGACCATTGAAGTATTTCATTTTCGTCAAAATAGGAAAAATATTGACCTAAGGAAAAACAATCCAACCGTTGAAATGAGAATCTTTTACTTTCTGTTTCTTTATTAAACCATTCATAATTCATAGAAATAAATCGATTATCATTAGACAATTCCAAAATATAAGTCCGTTTTAAATGATACAATTCCCCTACAATTTCTAGCACACGGTTAATTGCAAGCTTTGGTTGTCCAATTCTTGTAATTAAATTTAAACATACTGGTATTACATTAATTCGGTCATATTTTATTTGGAGTAAATTCTTAGGGATTGCATCAGTTGAAATGGAATCTACAGAATACTGTCCGTTTCCTTTTTTCTTTGCTTCCTCTAATGCCACCTTAGCTTTTTTTAATAAAACTTCAAAAGAGTCCTCACAGGTTAAAATAGAAGCTCCTACAGAAACAGTAACTTCAACCTTTTTATTTCCATAACTATAAACATCCTGAAGTGTTCTGCAGATTTTTTGACATTTTAGCAAAACAATTGAACTTTCCTTTATATCCTTCATAAAAACAAGAAAACATTCTTCTTTTATGCGGGTAATGATATCACTTGAGCGAAACATCATTTTTAACTTTTGAGCAGCCTCTGACAAAATCAGCTCACTATTTTTCTTTTCTACCTGCATATAAATTTCTGCCATATTATCAAGTGTAATTAAAAATAAACCGCACTGTGTCCGTTTAGAACAAAAAGCTAAATAATTGTTAATTAAACGGATTGCTGTGCGTTCACTATACAATTTTGTTAGATAATCATGAGAAACATCTTCAATCTCATACTTTTCAATTCCAACTTTGCCAGGCATTCCATTTTCTTGGAGTAAATGAGCATGAACAGTGGGAATGGAAATATGGAACCGAATTAACTTTAGTTCTTCTAAATCTGTTATCTGGAATACAAATGTCATAATTAAAGGACTCTTAAAAGACTTTGAATATTCATAATATTCCATGTAAGCAAATCCTTCAATTACACAAACTGTTTCATTTGAAATTACAGTATGAAATTGCTCGTCTTCTATAAAATAAGCAAAAGATTGCTCGTCTTTATGTTTTTCATAATAACAAATGGTTTCTTCTAAAGAATTGCTGTACTCTCCTTTTCGAATCCCATTCCATGAAAAATTCTCAGCTAAAAAAGGAACTATATTTTGGAAGGATTCCCTTCCCGTATAAAATTGAAGCATTTTTTCAGACAACTCAATTGCCTTATTTTCCAATCCAATCATAAACTTAGTTCCTCCTTTTATTGTAAAAACAACATTTGAATTCTCTTTTATTCTCACCATTTTTAATTATACATGTAAAATAATTATTAGTCAATTTACATAGTGCAGAAGTAATGATTAAATATTTTTGCAATATGCTGTAAAGTTTCTTTTTTTCTAATTAAAGATATAATTTAAAAAAGAGAAAGGATACTACAATAGTACCCTTTCTCTTACTTATTTTTTACACCTATCTTACGTTCTGTACCGGAAAGTAATCGTTTTATATTTTGCCAATGTCGTAAATAAGCAAGTATTGTAAATAAAAATGAAATAATCATCATATGTAAAAATACAGGACTTTCCTTATAAAATAAAAAGGTATTTAACGGCAGCAGCCATGCCACAATTAAAGAACCAAGTGAAACATAGCGGGAGATTGCAACGACTGATACAAAAATGATAATACCAGCTAATGTAATTCGTGGGTCAGCAATTGAGATTATAATACCTCCCATTGCAGCAATTCCCTTTCCACCTTTAAAATTCAAATAAAAAGGAAAATTATGTCCTAATACAACACCTAAACCAATATAAAGGGCATATAATTCCCAATAAGCAGTTTTATCGGCAAACATAATGCGGTAAACAACAATAGGAATAATTGCCTTAAACGCATCTCCTAAGAATGTTATTAAAGCTGCCTTTATCCCCAAAGTCCGGAGTGCATTTGTTGCACCTGCATTACCACTTCCCTCTTTCCGGATATCCATATTATTTGCTTTCCCAACAAAATACCCGGTGGAAAAGCATCCACAACCATATCCTATCAATAAACAAATAATAATCGTAGTTATCATATACCTATTTTTCCTTTCTCTCTCTTGTGATAAATCGAAGTGAAGTTCCGGTGAAACCAAACGCATCACGAATTCGATTCTCTAAATAGCGTGTATATGAAAAATGCATAAGCTCTTTGTCATTTACAAATATAACAAAGGTTGGTGGTTTTACTGACACTTGTGTTACATAAAAGATTTTTAAACGTTTTCCTTTATCGGAAGGAGGTTGTTGCATTGCAACCGCTTCAGTCACAATTTCATTTAATACACCAGTAGCAATTCTTAAGTTTTGATACTGAATTACAGTTTCAATTGTTTCAAATACTTTTGGAAGTCTTTGACCTGTTTTTGCAGAAATAAACATAATCTGTGCATATGGCATAAAGGAAAGAATTCTTCTAATCTCATCTGTATATTTTGCAACTGTTTTATTGTCCTTTTCTATCAAATCCCATTTGTTTACACAAATAATAATACCCTTGCCACGTTCATGAGCAATTCCGGCAATTTTAGCATCTTGTTCCGTTACTCCTTCAGTGGCATCAATTACTAATAATACCAAATCAGCTTTTTCTACTGCAGCAACAGTACGAACAATACTATAACGCTCAAGTTCCTCTTTAATACGACTCTTTCTTCGAAGTCCTGCCGTATCAATAAATACATATTCTTTTCCATTCCATTTTACAGCTGTATCAATTGCGTCCCGGGTCGTACCAGCAATATCCGATACAATAACTCTCTCTTCACCAAGAAGCTTATTGATAATAGAAGATTTTCCAGCATTTGGTTTTCCTACGATTGCAATTCTTGGCCGTTCGTCCTCTTCTTCCGTAGCAAGTGATTTATTAAAATGAGAAGTTACCT
The DNA here is from genome assembly GCF_009696045.1 of Velocimicrobium porci. GTDB lineage: Bacteria > Bacillota > Clostridia > Lachnospirales > Lachnospiraceae > Velocimicrobium > Velocimicrobium porci. The sequence continues at coordinate 20,234 of NZ_VUMT01000012.1, forward strand.
CATCAAGCATATCACCTAACCCAATCTTAGAAGAAGCTGAAATTGGATATGGGTCACCTATTCCAAGATTATAGAACTCATATACATCTGGCATATATTTTTCAAAATTATCTACTTTATTTACAACTAGCACAACCGGCTTATGAGATTTTCGAAGCATATCGGCTACTTTAAAATCTGCATCCACCAAACCTTGCTTTACATCAACTAAAAACATAATGACATCTGCAGTTTCAATTGCAATTTCTGCCTGCTGACGCATATGGGAAAGCATTATATCTTTTGTATCCATCTCAATACCACCGGTATCAATCATTGTAAACTGATAATTAAGCCAAGTCACATCTGCATAAATACGATCTCTTGTTACGCCTGGATAATCTTTTACAATGGATATCTTTTCCCCTGCTAATGAATTAAATAATGTGGACTTTCCTACATTCGGACGTCCTACAATTGCAACAATTGGTCTACTCATTCTTCTACTCCTTATCTATAGTTATTCATCCAAAACGATTGTACGAACCAAAGAAGCTCCATCTGAAGCTACAATCCGGATTTTAATACCTAATTCTTTTTCCAAATCATTTACTGTTAAATCATCTAATAATACTTCTTCACCACTTCTTAACAATACATCAGGCAAAATTAAATAATCTCCCAGTTCTTTTCCTTTTAATTGCTTTATAATATCCTGTCCTGTCAAAAGCCCTGCTACGGTAATATCATGTCCAAAGAAATCATTTTCTATCATATATACTTTACCACGAATACCAGGGTAAATACAATTCACTTTTTTAATTATTTTTTCTAAAATTGGTGCAGCAAGCCTGCCGGTTGCTAACGATATTGTCTTACTTCTTATTTCTTTTTGCTCTCTCGATATACACTCTAATTCCTCATCGACTTCATCAACAAGTGAACGAATCATTCCGACGCCATTTTCAATCTGTCCATATCCTTCATAATATTCTTCGTTTGGTATCTCTTCTTCTGCAATTAGATACCATTCATCACTTGGGAATACAAATCTTGTGCCATGTTCTTTTAAAAGTTTTTCCTGCCATTCATGAATTAGTTCTAAAACTTTTTTTGCATCTTCTTTTTCAAACTTTTCAAGCTGTACTAAATTATCCCGATATTTTGTCAATCCAACCGGAACAACTGATAAACTTCTCATATAAGGAAGCAGTTCCGACAGTTCTTTAATACTGCGCTCTAATTCCTCACCGTCATTATAACCTTTACATAATACAATCTGACTATTCATTTCAATTCCAGCTTCATACAGCCGTTTTACCTTCTGCAGCGCATCACCTGCAAAACGATTGTGGAGCATTTTACAGCGAAGTTCTGGATTCATTGTATGAATTGAAATATTAATTGGTGACAGTTTATATAATATAATGCGTTCTAAATCTTCTTCCTTCATGTTGGTAAGTGTAATATAATTTCCCTGTAAAAAGGAAAGCCTTGCATCATCATCTTTAAAGTAAAGAGTATCTCTCATTCCAGGAGGCATCTGATCAATAAAACAAAACATGCACTTATTATGACAAGAGCGATAAGCATCCATCAGCCCTTCCGAAAAAGAAAGTCCCAAATCTTCTTCATATTCTTTTTCAATATCAAGTTCCCATTCTTCTCCATTTTGTTTGCGGACTAAAACAGTTAAATATTCTTCATTCATATAATAATGATAGTCAAATACATCTTTTATTTCACAATCATTAATGGATAATAGAATATCTCCCGGTTCCAGTTCTAATTCTTCTCCGATACTTCCCGGAGCTACTTCTGTAATTTTATGTCCTTTCATCTAATCTTCTCCTTGATAAGAAAAGTCGCCTTATTCGGACGACTTTTCAAATAACTTATTTTTCCACTGCGGAGTCAATAACTACTTTTTGAGCTTTTTCCATCAATAACTGTTGTTTTAAATCTTCTTCTTTTACTTTCTTTTTTATATCTTCTTTTGTTCCATAACCATTATTGACAAATTCATCAATTTTAGCTTCGTATTCTTTATCTGTAACTTCCAGTCCCTCTTTTTCTGCAATTGCAAGAGCAACTAGTTTTTCAGCAACACCAGCTTTTACAATATCCTTTGTATCTTCTTCAAAAGTCTTTTCAGAAGAACCAAACTGGGATAAAATAGTATCTAAATCCGTATTGTAACTTGCTGCCATTTGTTGATAATATGATTTAATATTTTCAAATGCTTTATCTAATTCTACTTGAGGGTATTTTTTGATTTTTGTATTTTTAACAGCTTCCTGCCAAACAGCACTTTCGTTTTGAGCCTGTTTTTCATTTAATAGCTGTTCATTTGTAGCCTTTTTATATTCTTCTACTGTTTTATAATTTGTATTCTTCTTTACATATTTGTCATTTAATTCAGGAATAATTGGGTCACCCTGAATATAATTTACTTTAACTGTAAATACAACTTTCTTTCCAGCTAACTCTTTCGAATTATAATTTTTTGGAAATGTAAGATTTAGTTTTACTGTTTCTCCAACTTTTGCACCAATTAATCCATCTTCGAAACCATCAATAAAGGTATTAGAACCAATTGTAAGATCGTATCCTTTTTGGGAACCACCCTCGAAAGCCTTTCCATCTTTTTTCCCCTCATAATCGATGTTTACTGTATCACCATCTTTTACTTTTCCTTCTTTTATTTTCTTTTTCTCTGCATTCGACTCTAATTGCTGTTTAATGTAAGTATCTACATCTTCATCTGTTACTTTTGCAGCTTCTTTTTTCAAGCCTTTATATTCTCCTAATTGTACACAGTCACTTATTTTATAATTTTCATCTTTACTAGCCTGTGTTTCTGCTTTGGTCGTTTCTTCTTTTTTAGAAGAAACTGATTTGTCCCCGCATGCTGTCATCATTGCTACAAGGCTGACAACCATAATTGTTGTTACTACTTTTCGTTTCATTTTCATTTCTCCTTTTTCTTCACGCAGATTTTTACCTGCACTATACATTTATAACACATTCTGCTGAAAAAGAAAAGCATTTTATTGAATTCTTAAGAAAAGTCTGTTACAATCACCATAGATTATTTTATAAATACAAAAGTGAGGAATATAATATGCCAAATAGAATTATTGAAGAAGCATTTCCTGTTGGTACTTTAAAAATTGCTGCATTAGACAGCTTGAAAGAATTTGGTGAAAGTGTAAACCAGATTTTAGCAGAAACAAGAAAGGGGTATGCCGGAACAAAAAAAGCAGAGTTTTTTCCTGGATATATTACCGATAATTACTTAGTTGACTTAGATACACCTAGATTTGGAACCGGTGAATCAAAAGGTATTATTCATGAATCTGTTCGAGGAGCCGATTTATTTTTATTAATGGATCCGGTAAATGCAAGTAATTTATACAAAATAAATGGCGAAGATACTTTTACCTCTCCAGACGACAATTATCAGGATGTGAAACGCATCATTGCTGCTTCCAATGGAAAAGCAAGCCGAATTAATTTAATTATGCCTTTTTTGTATGAAGGACGTCGTGATATTCGTAGAAATTTCGAATCTTTGGATTGTTCGATTGCTTTACAGGAATTAATTGAAATGGGTGTTGAAAATATTATTACATTTGATGCCCATGAGCCAAGGGTTGTTAATTCCATTCCAATCAACGGATTTGACAACTTTAATACTGCCTTTCAATTTGTAGAAAAAGTATTAGAATATGACAAGGAACTTCTAGTCAATGGAGATTCTCTAATGGCAGTAAGTCCGGACGAAAATGGAATGCCTCGTGCTGTCTATTATGCCAATGTACTTGGTATTAACATGGGAATGTTTTATAAACGAAAGGACTATACTACAACAGTAGATGGTCTACACCCAGTAATTGCACATGAATTTTTAGGAAATGATCCAGCCGGCAAAACAGTTTTAATCGTAGATGATTTAATTACTTCCGGAGAACCAATTCTTGAAACAGCTCGTGAATTAAAGAAAAGAAATGCAAAGAAGATTTATATGTGTGTTACTTATGGTTTGTTTTCAGAAGGCTTAGAAGCATTTGACAAAGCGTATGAAGAGGGAATTTTAGACCAGTTGTTTACTACTAATTTAACTTATATTAGTGATGAACTAGTATCAAGACCATATTATACAAAAGTTGACCTTAGCCGATATGTTGCTCTCATTATTAATACTTTAAATCATGATACTTCGATTAATGAAATTGTTGACCCGGTAAAGAAAATCCATGAAATTATAAAAGACCGTCAATAGAAAAACATTTTTCAGTTATAACAACCAACAGACACATGAATAAAATCAGACGGATGATATCATGTGTCTGTTTTTGTAAAATTGTATTATAGATATTATTCTACTATCTGCAAAAAGCCATTTAAATTACCACGCATACCTTGCGAAGCCCTATGTGAAAAGAGCAGACCATTATTACAACAAGTACAAATTCCTGCAACACTAATATTTTCTTGTGGTATTCCTGCCTCTGCCAAAATAATTTGATTTGCCCTCCACAAGTCAAGCTGGTATTTTCCATTTTCTTTTTTGATAAGCACGGAATCTATTTGTTCTGGCAAAAATTCCGATTCAAATTGAAGTGCTACGTCTTTACTAACTTCATAACATTCTTGACAAATAGAAGGTCCAATTACTGCTATTAAATTCTCTGGATTTGTTCCAAACTCATTTTTCATTGTTTGAACAGTTTTTGCACCAATTCGCCCTACAGTTCCTCTCCAGCCCGAATGAGATAATCCAATTGCCCTTTCTTTTGTGTCCACAAAAAACAATGGAACACAATCTGCATAAGAAGTTACAAGCGTCACTCCCGGCTCATCTGTAACCAGTCCGTCAATTCCCTTTAACCCTTGTTTTTCGAATGGTTTTCCTGTCAAATTTTTTTTTGTCACCCGATGAATTTTTGTATCATGAACTTGATCTGAAAAAACCAAGCTCTCTATTTTAATTCCGATTGCATCGCATATTCTCTGATAATTCATATATACATGTTCTGGTTCATCATTTCTGATAAAACTAAGATTTAGTGATGCAAGATGTTCTTTACTTACTCCACCTAATCGCGTAGAAAATCCATGTTTTATAAATGGAATCTGTTGTAACGTTGGAAACTCAATATACGGTGTTTTATTGCTAAGATTTAATATACCATTTTTATTCTGTTTCCAATATTTTTTTGAATATATAATAGAATCTCTTCCAACTTGAAATAACTTTTTTGGTTCCATATTTATGTACATTTCTCCTTTTTCTTGTTTTCCTACAATGAAAGGGCAATTTATAGTTCATTAACAGCCTTCATATAAGCTTACCATTGAAATTCAAACGCATTTTCGATATGATTAATAGTTCCATCTCCATAAATGGCTATTACATCAAATCTACAAGGTAGATTTTTAGCATAGCCATTTTTTGCATAATAATATAACGCTGCTTTGCTTATTCGTTTTTGTTTCCAATGATTTACTGCTTCTAACGGGTCACCATAGCTGCCATCACTACGAAACTTGACCTCAAAAAATAGCAAGGTAGAATCTTTCTTAGCCAAAATATCAATTTCCCCATATAAATTCCTATAATTTCTTTCTATTATTTTATATCCTTTTGAAATTAGGTAACAAACGGCAATTTCCTCATATTTTGTACCGATTTTACGTTTATTTAATCTTGTATTTTTAGCTAACTCCTGCATAAATCTCCCTTAGATAATATTATACACTATAATGTTTCATTACTTTTCGCTATAATCTGATAATTTCCCCTTTATCCGATCCATATTATCAACAAACACTAGCACCTCCGCAACTACATCATATAATTCCGGTGGTATATACTCTCCGATATCCAATTTAGATAATGTATTAGCAAGTTTACTGTCCTGATGAACTGGTATTGAATTTTCTTTTGCTTTGTTAAGAATTTTATCTGCTAAATAGCCTTTTCCAGTTGCGATAATTTTAGGTGCTTCTTCATTGGGATTATAAGTAAGTGCAACTGCAGTTTTATTTTTATTCGCTGTTTGCTTTTCCATTTCACTTGCCACCTTTCAATCTTTTTTTTATTATATCATATTTTACAATTCAGGAACAATGCGAATAAAAAACAAAATTTTTCTTACATTTTTAACGCTTTTTCTATAACATAACACATCAAAAATAAATCAAGTATTCTTTTTTAGAACAAATTCTTATAAAAGGGCAAAAAAATATACATAATTTACAAAAAAGTAAGACGCTATTCCAAAAACAGTGTTTATAGAATAACGTCTTTTACTGTCTAAAATTTTTATGGTAAAATTCTATCTCCAGTAACTTTTGAATAATCAACAATATTACTGCATTTTGAATTAACTGACATAATTTTCCTTTTTATGTTCGCTTTATAATATGCAGAATACTTCAAAAGTTATACTTTTATTTGACTATAGAAACTAAAACAGATTTCATGCTCTCATATCAAAAGAATATCTTGTTACATTCCTCCCATCACTATTTTGACAAATAAAGTCTTCGACAAAATCAAAATTTTCATCCTCATTTACAACAAAACGGCTTGTAACTTGATAACCTTTCTCTGTTAAACGCTGACTTAACTCTTCAATATGCGTTTTAGTAATATCAGCAGAATTTTGGTCAGTAAACGTAAATTCTAAATTTAGATTTGTTTTTTGCATTGCTACCATGATATCGGTACTACCTAAAAACTCCATATCTAGATGCAAGAGCAACCGAATACAATCATTTGTCGTCTTTTTAACCGTTTTATTTGCAAATACATATAAATCAGTATGTGTAACCTGCTTTGATAATTGGACTGGAAGTTGCGTATAAATAAAATTTTGATTTAATTCCTTCATAAAATTCAAGTTATTTTTTATTTCTTTTGCTGACTGCTGAATTACTTCTTTTCCACTATTTATCGTTCCAAGTTTATCGTTTAATAAATTTACTTGTTTTTCTAATTCTTCTAAATGTTCTATCATAGACTCCCGTCCAAGCTGTTTTGGCTTTACTGACAATTTCGTCAAAAGTTCGTCAGAAGCTTTTTCTAGTAATCTTTTGAGAGACTCATTGTTTCTATTGACACTTGTCAATTCCGAATCTAGCGTTAACCGAATGTCATCAAATATGGAATCTCGAAAAATCTCATTTAAAACAGAAGATGCAGCTTCTTGCCCATCAGCAGTTAAAACATGATATATAGCACTTGGAAGTTCTTTTGCAATTTGTTTTAGACAAGTTGTGATTTGATGATTGGAATTTTTATAATTCTGCCACTGTTCCATGGATTCTTTTGTAATTGGTATTTCATTCTTTAACATTAAAACGATATCTTTCAAATCAGCTTCCGGATATTGATAGGAAAACGCCAATACTTTTTGTATGGTCCCTTTATCCAAAGGCATTTGGTATTTCAAAAGTTCCATAATTGTATCAATATTTTTATCAGTTGCAGCAAGACCGGCCTGCTCTAATGCCTGATAAAGAGCTACATCTTTTCCCACTAACATATTATTTAATACAGGGGATATAACAAGTTTATTCCCTTCCGTTGCTTTTACAACAAATTTAATTGTTTGATTGATTGATAATGCAACGTCCTGTTCTAGTTTTCCCTCAATCACCTGTCCGCCTATTTGAATTGTAACCGAATCTTGTTTAATATCTAATACTTGTCCATTGAATGTATCGCCGGGAACTAAATCCAGCAAAGATTTTGTCATTGTTTCCCTTGAGTTAGAAAGAATTTGATTTGTAAGTTCTAACCCTGAATTGCCTGCTAAACCAGCTGACTGGTTCCATGCGATTTTGTTCATCCTATCTCACCTCTATATAAAATTCTTTATAAAAGAAGCTCTATGGATTGGAGAAGCACCTAATTTTTTTAATGCTTCAATATGTCTTTGAGAACCATATCCTTTGTTCGATGCAAAATCATATCCTCCATATATTTTATCATATTCTTCCATCATATGATCCCTTGTTACTTTTGCCACAATGCTGGCAGCAGCAATTGAGATGCTTTTTGCATCGCCCTTAATAATTGGTACCTGTCTAATTGGGACTTGGGGGATTGTCACTGCATCATTTAACAAAATATCCGGTCTTATCTCTAAATTATTAATTGCCGTTCGCATTGCCTCATAAGTAGCCTGTAATATATTAATCTCATCAATCACAGCCGGTGATACAACACCAATTCCAACAGCAATTGCTTTCCTCATGATTTCTTCATAAAGCTCTTCTCTCTTTTTTTCACTTAACTGTTTCGAATCATTAATATAAAGGATTTCACAATCCTTTGGCAAAATAACTGCACCTGCTACAACCGGTCCTGCAAGAGGTCCTCTTCCAACCTCATCAATTCCGCAAATATAAGAATATTCTTCATATTTTTTTTCATAGCATCTCATTTTTTCACAACGGATTTTTTCTTTTCTTAATTTTTCCTCTTCTTTTTTATAATGTTCAATTATTTTTTTTACCCCTGCTCGACTATCCTCAGAGTAAGCAGTCATTAATGCGATTCTATCCTCTTTATCGACTGATTCAAATTCTTTCTTTATCTCTGCAATTGTTTTCTTCATGATTTTTTCTCTTTTCTTCTACTCCAAACAATTATTATCTTATTTATTTAAAAAAACTGTATTTTTTGAAATGGAAATATTCTCATCCATGCTTTCCCTATAATTTTTTCTCTTGGAATTATACCAATCGTAGGTTCTCTACTGTCAAGACTGTGATTTCGATTATCTCCAAGTACAAAATATTCGTCCTGACCTAGTGTAATCGGCTCTGCTGCAGTTCCGCCTTCGTCTATTTCCTCTTTTCCATAATTTTCTTCTAATTTTTCCCCGTTAATATAAATGGATCCATTTTTAATCTGTACTGTTTCCCCTGGAAGACCAATAATCCGTTTGATATAAAACACATTATATTCATATGGAAAAACTATAATATCGAATCGCTTCGGTTCACGTAACTGATAAATAAACTTATTAATCAAAAGGTAATCATTATTATCCAATGTATCCTCCATGGATATTCCCTCTACCCTTGTCTGGTGAACAAAATATTCATTCACCAGGCTCGCAATTCCATAAGCTAATAAAAGACATATAATCAATATAAAAAATTCTTTTAAAACACTTAAAATAACAGATGTTTTCTTTTCTTCACGAACGAAAGAAGCCTGTTCCATGGATTCACAAGGAACAGACTTTTCCTCTGATTTTGTATATTTTATTTTTTTATCTTTGTAATATTTCTCGATGTCATGACAAAATTCTAAACTTTCTTCTATTTTTGATTCATCATACATGCTATTTCCTCCTAAGCAGATTAAAAAAATTTAGAACTTCTTCTATTGTATCACGAACCTATTCTTCCTCTTCCGGTAATTCTAATGTAATTTCTCCAAGTCTTCCACTTTTAAAATCATCCATTAATATTCCAGCAGCCTTATCAAAATCCAATTCATTTCCTTTTTGAATACAACTTCGTTTTTTGGCAATCGCAGTTAAAGTATCTATTTCGTTTTCATAATACTCAATTTCATAAAATTTCTCTAATACATTTTTATAATTATCTCTTAAAAATTTTATTAATTCGAACGATAACTCTGTTATATTTAAAATCTCATCTTTAATGGATCCAATCAATGCAAGTCTAAGACCCACTCTCTGGTCTTCAAATTTTGGCCATAAAATTCCAGGTGTATCTAATAATTCTACTGATTTATTTAAACGAATCCATTGTTTCCCCTTTGTCACACCTGGTTTGTTTCCTGTCTTTGTGCATGCTTTTCCTGCAAAGCTGTTAATAAATGTTGACTTTCCAACATTTGGGATTCCGACAATCATAGCACGTACCGGACGATTTAATATCCCCCTCCTTCTGTCTCTTTCGATTTTCTCTTTACAGGCTTCTTTAATAACCTCATGTACAGCCTTTACACCAGTTCCACGTTTTGAATTAACAAGTGCAACAAAATATCCTTTTTCTTCATACCATGTTTTCCATTCTTTTGTATGAGTAGGATCTGCCAAATCGTACTTATTCAATAAAATAATTCTTGCTTTATTTTTAGCAAGCTCATCAATGTCCGGATTTTTACTACTATAAGGAATCCTTGCATCAACCAACTCAATTACAACATCTATTAATTTAATATCTTCCTGCATTGCACGTTTTGCTTTTGTCATATGCCCTGGATACCATTGAAAATTCATAATTTTTCTCCTATTCTGTTTCTTTTTTTACGTCTGTATTTTTTCCTTTTGTCACCCAATTTACAATTTCAAATGGATGCAGACGAATCCAAGCTTTTCCAACAATCTCTTCTTTTGTCACATTGCCAACATTGGCAAATCTGCTGTCTTCACTATTGTTTCTGTTGTCACCTAACACAAAATATTCGTCTTCATCTAAAGTAACCAGCTCATCAGCAAGTCCCTCATTTACAATCGAACTGACTTCTACTTTTTCTTCTAATTTCTCTCCATTAATATAGACACTTCCATCTTTTATCTGCACCTTTTCGCCAGGAAGCCCAACGACACGCTTTATTGTATAATAACTATGTTCTTTCCCTTCCGGTTTAAACACAATTATATCAAATCGTTTTGGTGACGTAAACCGATATAGCAATTTATTAATTAAAATCTTATCATTATTTGATAAAATTGGCTCCATAGAGCCTCCTACAACAGTTGTTTTTTCTATTCCATAAGCGACTACTAAATAAGCAAGAAAAATTACAAGCAATATTTCAACTGCCCATATAGTAATTTCTTTTATAATCCTCATCTTTTTCGATTCTTCTTCTATTCCATACGTAAAAAGAACCGTTTTTCTTCTCCGTCTTCTTCGATTTCTCCTCATTTTATATTATATCGTCCATTCCTTTCTTTCTGTATAAATAATCAATTTAATTGTAGCCATAACTTATGACAAAAAAGGGACAATACATCGAGTGTTGTCCCTTTATCGTACTCATTATTTTACTAATTCTTTTACTTTAGCAGCTTTACCAACTCTGTCGCGTAAGTAATTTAATTTAGCTCTTCTTACTTTACCACGTCTGATAACTTCGATTTTCTCAACGTTTGGAGAATGTAATGGCCAAGTCTTTTCAACACCGATTCCGTTAGAAATCTTTCTAACTGTAAATGTTTCTCTTGCTCCACCGTTCTGTCTTTTTAATACAGTACCCTCAAAAACCTGAGTTCTTTCGCGGTTACCTTCTTTTACTTTAGCAGATACTCTAACTGTATCTCCTACTCTGAAATCTGCAATTTCAGATTTTAACTGAGCTGCTTCAATATTTTTAATAATATCGTTCATTTGTGTGACCTCCTTCAAATATTTGATGTTCTTAATACTTACCAATGCACTTGCATAACGTAACAGAGGAACACCTCATCTCACAACAGGGTTAGTCTACCATAGAATGGAACGAAATGCAACTGCTTTTTTCATTTTTTTATTTTGATATCTGTTCCCATAATGGTTTACGCACTTTTTTTCTCGTAATTTCCACTAATCCAAGCGGTGTCATGTCAACTAAAACAGTTTTAACAGGGTCTTTCTTTAAGTATCCTTCCAAGACTTCCAGCAGCTCTTCCCTTGCTTCTTTTTTATCTAAATCAATAAAGTCAATCAATATAATACCTGATATATTTCTTAACCGAATCTGCTTGGCAATTTCATAAGCTGCCTCTAGATTTACTTTTAAAAATGTATCTTGTATTTTTTTATTTCCTTTTATAGCTTTTCCGGTATTAACATCAATTACGGTTAATGCCTCTGTCGGGTCAATGATTAATGTCCCGCCTGATTTTAGCCAAACCTTTCTTTGAAGTGCTTTTTCTAATTTGGTTTCAAGTCCATACAATCGTTTTAACGAAATTGAAGAATCCTCATAGAACCGGACTTTTTCTACATCTTCCTGCTGATAACAATTGAGATATTCTCGCATTTCATCATACAACTCTTTGTCGTCAGTGACTACTTCCTCTATGCTAGAAGCCATACCATTTCGAATATCACATAAATATGCCGCCGGTGCTTTATAAATTAAAGAAAAGCAAGTTTTATGAACACCAAATTCCAACAAATTCATATATAAGCTTTTAAGCACAGCAATTTCTTTTTCAATCTGTTCTTTTGATGCGTCCTTAGCATTTGTCCGTATAATCCATCCATAGTCTGACGATTTATGCGGTTTTAAAATATTTTTTAACCGTTCTCTTTCTTTTTCGTCAGAGATTTTTCCTGAAATTCCAAGATTCGTTTTTCCATGAGTTAATACTACATATTTACCTGTAAAATTAAATTCGGTTGTTAAAACGGGTGCCTTTGTCTTAACATCCTCCCTTGCAATCTGTACTACAATTGTATCGCCTACTGTTACTGCATCTGTATTTTTTTTGTTGACAAAAACAGGCTTTTTACAACTGTCAAGAGAAAGATAACACATTCTTTTATCTGCAATTTCCACAAATGCAGCACGAATGTTTTTTACTATATTTTTTACTTTCCCTAAATAGATGTTAGATAAAATACTTTCATGAGCAGTATCTTCCAGACTGACTTGAATTAATTCATCCTTTTCCATATAAGCGGACAAGATTTGATTTCCTTTTTTTGTAATAACAAAACGATTACTCATAGTCACCTCTATGCAATCTCTCCAAACTGGTCAAGTGGAACAAGATTTCTTTTTGTCTGACTTCCGTTTGGATTTATTTCCCCTTTTTTTGCGTTGGTATCGGTATACAATTCAATTCGATGAATCTGATAGGCAAATGGGTTATATTCCCAGTTATTTGCCTGACAAAACGCCTCCAATACAAGTTCAGGTTTTATATTATTAACACTTCCACAAGTAAGCTGTAAATATACCTTAATTCCATTTTTATATTCGCCTGCAGTCGTATCACCTAGATTTCTCCCAATCTTTTCCTCAAATTCTGGTTTCGTAAATCCGTAAGCATAAATAAATGGTTTTAAATCGACTTCCTTTTCACTCTTCTTCGTCTTTTTAATAATTTTTATTTCTTTCTGGTTTATAAATGATTCGAATTTTTCTTTAAAATTTGGTATTGTCTGATAACCATCCTTCACTGATATAAGGTAATCTGCAGCTGCTAACAAAGACATTGATGTTTTGCTGTCTTCTGGCAGAATCCGAAAACTTGTTACTTGCATTTCTTCTGTCATTACACCGTTCAAGGATTCTATCATTTCTTTTGAAGTCTTTGTTGAATTGAGTTGAATATCCAAATATTCCCCATCACTTGTAAGACCTACACCAAGTGGAGAAGCAAAAGACAATAATTGATGAGGACTATACCCCGTAGAATATGCAACATCAATATCACTTCTTCGGATTGCCTTCTGAAAATAACGCATAACATCTAAATGTCCAATAAATTTCATGGAACCGCTTTTATTAAATTTCATTCTTGCTTTTATCATATTTGTTCTATCTTCCTTTTCCTGTTTTAAATCCTTTTAACTATTTCTTTTTTCAATACAGACACCACACTTAAAAGATGCAGCACCACAACCTTGACAGGCTTGTCTGCAATTTGGTGTAACAGTCTGATTTTTAGCCTGCTCATATTCTTTCCATAAAAATTTCTTTGTAACTCCAATATCAATAAAATCCCATGGAAGAATTTCGTCATACTCTCTTTCTCTACTTGTATAGAACATATAATCAATTTGATTTTCCTCAAATGTTTGAAGCCAGACATCATAATGGAAAAATTCTGACCAGGCATCATAAATACATCCTTTTTTGTAAGCATCGTAAATTACTTTTCCTATTTTTCGGTCACCTCGGGCAAAAATACCTTCTAATACAGTAACCTCTGCCTCATGCCAATTATATTTTATACTCTTATAATTTAACTGTTCTTTCATCTTTCCATTTAAAAATCTTTGTTTTTCCAAAAATTCCTCCGCAGTTGCCATTCTTGCCCATTGAAATGGTGTAAATGGTTTTGGAACAAAGAATGATGTACTAGATACAATCTGTACCCGTCCATTTCGTTCTTGTTTTGGAATGGTGTAATATTCTTTTGCGATTTCATTGGATAATGTTGCAATTCCCTCAATATCTTCTAGTGTTTCAGTTGGAAGTCCAAGCATAAAATATAATTTTACACGATTCCAACCACTTTGAAACGCATCCATTGCACCTTTTAAAATAACTTCTTCTGTTAAGCCTTTATTGATAACATCCCGGAGTCTTTGTGAACCAGCTTCCGGCGCAAACGTTAAACTACTTTTCTTTACATCTTGCACCTTGCTCATAACATCTAATGCAAACGCATCAATTCGAAGAGATGGAAGTGAAATATTAACTCCTTTTGAGCGAAACTCATCAATTAAAAAATAAACTAATTCTGGCAAATTAATATAATCACTTGAACTTAAAGAACTTAGAGAAATCTCTTCATGTCCGGTTGCTTTTAACATTTTATAAGCTCTGTCCTTTAAAAATTCAAGGTCTCTTGCACGAATTGGTCGATAAATCATACCTGCCTGGCAAAAGCGGCAGCCACGGATACAGCCTCTTTGAATCTCTAATACAACTCTGTCCTGTGTTACTTTTATCAATGGTACTAAAGGTTTTTCCGGATAATAGGTATGACTTAAATCTGTTTCAACTTGCTTTTTTATTTTTTCTTTTGCATGCTCATTGATACGACGAAAAGCAGCAATTGTTCCGTCTTTCTTATATTCAACCTGATAAAACTGTGGTACATAAATTCCCTCTACTCCGGCAGCTATTTCAAGAAATTCTTTTCTTGTCCCACCTCTTTTTTTATGCTCTTTATAAAGGTCCATCAGTTCATCATAAACAGTTTCTCCCTCCCCAATATAAAACATGTCGAAAAAGTCTGCAATTGGTTCCGGATTATAAGCACATGGTCCACCTCCAATGACAAATGGATCTTCTTCTGTACGCTCTGATGAATAAATTGGAATTTGCGATAAATCAAGAATCTGTAATATATTTGTATAACACATCTCATATTGCAATGTTATTCCTAAAAAGTCAAATTCCTTAACTGGATCTTGTGATTCTAATGCAAATAACGGAATATTCTGTTCTCGCATAATTTTATCCAAATCTACCCATGGTGAATAAACTCGTTCACAATAGACATCATCTCTTTGATTAAACATATCATATAATATTTGAATTCCAAGATGTGACATTCCAATTTCATATACATCCGGAAAACACATGCAAAAACGAATATCTACTTCGTTCTTATCTTTCACAACCATATTTACTTCATTACCAATATATCTCGCAGGTTTTTCTATTGTTAATAAAATCTCATCCGATAGTGCTAGTTTTCTCATATAATCTCCATTCTTTCTAACTTATAGTATCTTAATAACCATAGGATTATAACACAAACTACTTAATTTAGTCTATGAAAAACAGAAATTATTTTCTCTTCTACCGAATCAATGCCAATGTCATACTGTACAATTTGCATTATTTTTTCACAATTCCATCCACGATATGAAAAGTTTCCCTGTTTTCCAACCAAAAAAAGTAAAAACAAAATGGACGCAAGTAATAAACGGATTTGAATTCCTTTTCCACCTTTACCAGGGGGAGCAATCTCTTTTCTTACCTGTTCTATTTTCTTTTTTCTACTTATTTCATCTAATCTTTCCTGATCTGTCATATAGTTCCTCCATCTTTATATCCGTACATATTATATCCTGCTTGTGATACTGCAAAAATTCGTTAATTTTATTTGATATTATAACTATATGATGAAATTAAAAAGTTAGACATTTCTTTCCATAATTTATTTTATTGTTAAATTCATATAATCAACCGGTGAAAAATCCAGTTCCTCTATAATTTTATTATACCGATACATCCAGCGTTCACTAATTCCAGCATGCTCAGCAACTTGTTCTACCGGTGCTCCGCCATGAAGCATATAAGTAATAGAAGCATTTCTTATATCTTGCAAATTAAACTTTCTGTTAATACCTGCTTTATCAATTAATTCTCGAACCATATTTTGTAATGTCCGAACTTTTAATTGCCCCCCTCGTTGATTTTGAAATAAAAACGGATTGCATCCAAATTGTTCTAAATATGACAATAAGTATTTTTTTACATCATCTGGAATTTTAACATAACGACGTTTTCCATTCTGTTCTAGCACCAAAAACATAATGTTTCTGCCATCTATACATATGTCATTTGGCGTAAGTCTGCAAATCTCATCTGACGTAAGACTGCATCGCAACACAAGTAATATCATTAAAAAAAGCATTGGATTGTCCTTAGCTTCCTCTAAAATAAAATCTAGTTCTTCCAAAGTAGGAATCTCTTCAATATGGAGATAGTTATCGTAATCTGGCGATTTTATTTTGGTATATACATTTACATAATCAGGACAGCCGAATCGCTTTTTATTTTGATATATAAAAGTTCCTACACTTCTTAGCATTGCTAATTTTGTCTGTATTGTTCTTTTAGAAAGTGATTGTTTCCCATACGAGATTAAATCAAAATATGCCTTTGCATCTGTCAATGTAATCTCTGTAAAATCACAATTCAAATATTCGCAAATCGTACGGATTGCAGAAAAATAATTCTTTTTTGTATCTTCTTTTTTAAGACGCTGTTCAAACTCGAACCAAATATGCTCAATAAACCATATGGATGGAAATTTTTTATTATTCATATTATTCTCCTTTTTTATTTGAACCAATTTTTTATTATTATATCATATTTTATTTTGATTTTATTGATTTTGTAATTTTATTTTTATTTAATCATGAATTTTGAAAGTAATTTTAAAATCTTTTAGCATATTACGTATATTATAGTACTTGCTTGACTTAAAAAAACATCTTCCCTTGAATTTTCTGCTGCCCTATGGTACGATAAAATTAATAAATGATAAAAGAGGGAGGTACCACAAATGCCATGGTGTCCAAAATGTAAAACAGAATATCGAAATGGAATTACAGTCTGTACAGACTGCGGTACTACACTTGTAGATGAATTAGAAGAAGAGGTTGTTTTTCTTCCGGTTATGGCATGTCTTGATAAAGATCTCGCACATCGTTTTTTAGATTATCTATATTATTCTAATATATCATCAGGTAAAATTGAACAAAACGATATCACTTTTGAGTATTCCGTTTCTGTTACAAAAGAAGAATTCAAACAGGCAAAAAAATTATATTCTGCCTTTTATGAAATCGAAGCAGAGAAAAACTCTAAAAATAAAACGGAAGAATTTCCCGATGAAGAAATTGCCAGTTCGACAGAAAAAATAGAACAAATGCAGAATCAAAAAATTGCAGATGAACTGCGCTCACCTAAAAATGCTTCTACCGTTTATGTCCGTAAAGAAGAAAAATATCAAGATATTATTTCTACTGCTTATGTTTTTCTTCTTGTTGGTGTTCTTGGCATTGTGTTTGTCGTTCTAAATTATGTTAATATCATTACATTTATAAACGGACCATTTTCATATGTATTATATAGTGCTTTATTTATCGGATGTCTTGTCGCTTCTGCACTATCCTTCCGAAGTGCCAAAGAGGCAAAAAAACAAATTTCTACCGAAAACTCATTAACAGAAAAAGTAAATCAATGGTTAAAGGATACTATCACAAAAGAATCTCTTCTTTCTTCCCATGAAGAAGGATTGAGTGATGAAGTAAATTTTTTAAATGAAATGAACTACTTAAAAACCCTTGTGTGTGAAGAATTTCCTGAATTAGATGAATCATATGCCGACACTTTATGTGAAGAATACTATAATGAATACTTAGAATAACTTTCTAAAAAGCGGAAGTTTCCAATTCAAAAAAACTGGAAGCTTCCGCTTTTTTGCTTCTGAATCTATTGTCTTACATAAACAATTCTTCTATTTCTTCTTTTGAAAGTTTATTAATAAATACTTCCTTTGCAGAAATAACGGAATCAGACAATTCTTTTTTCTTCTCTTGCAATTTATATATTTTCTCCTCAATTGTTCCTTTCGTCAACAACTTAATTACATGCACCGTATTTTTTTGTCCAATTCGGTAAACCCGGTCTGTCGCCTGTTCCTCTACTGCCGGATTCCACCAAGGGTCGTAATGAATAACCGTATCTGCACCTGTCAGATTTATTCCTGTTCCACCCGCCTTCAATGATATTAAAAATATTTGGCGTTCACCCGAATTAAACTGATTAACCATTTCAATTCTATCTTCCGGTTTGGTAGAACCATCAAGATAAAAGAAAGAAATTCCCTCTTCCTTTAATCGTTTTCCAATCATCTGAAGCATAGATGTAAACTGGGAGAACAAAAGAATTCTATGACCACTTTCTAAAATGGATGGAACCTGCTCCATTAACAACTCTAGTTTTCCACTTCCACCATTATAATTCTCAATAAATGTAGATGGATGACAACAAATCTGACGGAGCCTTGTCAATGCAGATAAAATTTGAACCTGACTTTTTTCAAATCCATTTTCCTTTACGGTCTTCCACACTTCTTCTCTAAAGTTTTCTAAATAAGATAAGTAAACCATATTTTGTTTTTCCGTCATTTCTGTTACAAGTTTTGTTTCTATCTTCTCAGGCAGTTCGGTTAACACATCTTTTTTCATTCTTCGCAGTACAAACGGCTGTATCCGCTTACTCAACTTCTCCCTTATCTGCTCATCTTCATCTCTCATAATCGGTTTTTCATACTGTTCAACAAATTTGGAATGTGTAAGCAAATATCCAGGCAAAATAAAATCAAAAATAGACCAAAGCTCCGATAAAGAATTTTCAATTGGCGTTCCTGTCAAAGCAAACTTGTGCTTCGCAGGTATCCGTTTTACTGATTTTGCATTTTGAGAACCCGGATTTTTAATAAATTGTGCTTCATCAATAAACATAGTATCAATTGATAACGTTTTATATAACTCATAATCTCTTCGAAGGAGAGGATAAGAAGTGATTAAAACATTAATATCATCTAAATCACGTAGTAATTCCCGACGAACCTCCGGCGCCCCGCTAATAATACGGCTTTTTAGCATAGGTGCAAACGTCTGAAGTTCATCACACCAGTTATAAACAAGCGAAGTAGGACAAACAATCAAATGTAGTCCGCCTGCACACGAAGTCAGATAAACAATTGATTCCAGTGTTTTTCCAAGTCCCATATCGTCCGCTAAAACGCCTCCCAAATTGTGCTCTGCCAATGTTTTTAGCCACCGATAACCTGTTACCTGATAGTTTCGAAGTTCTGCCTGAATCTCCTTTGGCACACGATACTTGTGTTTCCCAATCTGTGTCAGCTCAGATAACATCGTTTGAAATGAAGGTTCCCTTTGAACCTCAACTTCTTCTTCCACTTGCTTTAATAAATCATCTAAATAAAATGAGGAATATTGCGGCAAGGAAAAATGATTCTCTTTATAATTTTGATATGACAGATTTAACTCTTGTAAAAAAGCCAAGCTTTTTTGGGCTTCATCTCCCTCTAAATTAATAAAACTTCCGTTTTTCAACCGATGATACTTCTTTTTTAACTGAAGAGAACGAAATACTTCTCTCAATTCCTCCTTTGGAACATTTTCATAATTGAAATCCATTTCCAACAAGTTCATATCATTATTAACACGAACATTTGTAGAAACCGTTCCAGTCGAACGAATTGAAATTCCCTTAAAATCATCCGAATAAAAAATATTATAGTTTTCATTTAACGTTTTAATCCCATCTGTAATAAATGAATATATTTCTTCCTCTTCTCGCAATAAGAAAAAGTCCTTCTGCGGATAGAACCTAAAATCTTCAAACCAATTAAGAACTTCTTCCTCTTTCTCTTTCTGCCTTACAATCACAATTCCATGAGGAATCGAAACAGCTAACGGATTAATTTCATACTCCCCATATTTAAATTTTATAACTGCTTTAATATAATTTTTATATCGATCTAAATATATATCTGTTACGATATCATCGACAATATAATTTTCCCTTAACTTATCTGGAATGTCAATTTTCATCGTTTCATGAATATTAGGGAGAACTAAATCCAAAAATCGTTTCTTGTCTTCTCCTTTAAAAATCAGAGAACTTCTTTGTTTTCCAAAACTTTTATAAAATGGGAGTAAATTACGAATGAATTTTTTGTCCGGCATATAAATAGCATTGTTATATAACAAAAAGCTTCCGTCCGCAGATAATGAAATAATTCCAGAAGGACTATTATAATCCAAAAATACTTCATCTTCTTTTGCCGAAATATGAAACCTCAAATCGGGGTTTCCATCAAAAAACCTAACATTATCATATTCCGTTTCATGTAAAATCAGCGTAAATGTTTCTCCTTTTGTTTCATGCAAAAGTTTTGCAAACATCCGCTTTGTAAGCATCATATCCGCTTTCGAAAATAATGTCGTACCATAAGACCTTGTCAAATATTCCTGAATCTCACAGACTTCTAACAAATACTCCATAATTCCTTTTGAACGACGACTAAATCTACTCTCGCCGGGTATAAAACGAAATTCTTTTCCAAGAGAAATTGTTTCCTGATTTTTATAGTCAAGTAAAAACCTCTTCAGATTTTGTACTTTATACATTTTCGTGCTTCCAACCCGAATTGAAAGATTTACTTTTCCGTCTTCTCGGATTAAATCCGGTATACTAAAAATCGGCTTTATATCAAACGTTTCGCCATATAATTCTTTATAATCTAATTTATTAAAATACTCCAGTATATTAAAGATTATTTTTTCTTCTCCCTTACGTTCACTTCCTTCTGCCCGTTCCATATAATCATTAATAAACAGCAATGCTGCGATAATATGCTTGCATGCTCCACCTTTCTGCTTGGCATGCTCCGGGCAATTGCAGCTATATTCAATTGTTCCATCTTCTTTTGGAGATAATATGACAGAATAAGGGTTTTTTCCAGTTACGGTCGCTCGATATTGTTTTAATTTATTAGACCAAGTTACATTCGACACTGCTCCATTTTTAAAATACCGTACACCACGGCTATATATCATTTCATCAACTGCAAGTTTCTTTATTGTCTCTTTTGATAATTTTAACAAAGACCGTACACCCTTTCTTTTTATCATTCAAATTTACAGTAATCAATACATTATAACACATACAAAATAAAAAATCACTACATGAAAACAAATTATTTTTTTAATCTGCCTATTGACAAATAAATTTCTTTGACATAAAATGTTGGATAACAAAACAACAAAATTCAAACCGATGAAAAAGACGAGTACATATATACACTAATTTCCAGAGAGCGACGGTTGGTGCGATGTCGTAATAAAGCATATATGGAATGGACTTTTGAGGGCAGACCGAACGGATATCCCAGTAGGCTCTGATGGGAACTCAACCCATTACCAATGAGCTTATGTGTTAGCATAAGAGAAAGTGGATGTATTTTTAATACGTCAATTTGGGTGGTACCGCAGGTTTATACTCTTGTCCCTTAGATTAGGGGCAAGAGTTTTTTTATTGTATAGGAAATTACGTCCTATGAATTAAAAAGCCCTCCGGGCGGGAACGCACTGCGTCGGATAGAAAAGAAGGAGGTTCATTATGAGAAAAAAATTTTTAATTGGATTGCTTACTATAACAACAACATTCTCCCTTTTAACAGGATGTACACAAAGTACCAAGTCAGGTGAAGTTACTTCTATCACCGTTGGAATTGCACAAATTGCTCCACATGGTTCTTTGGATAATTGCAGAGAAGGATTTATTAAAGGTTTAGAAGATGGTGGTTACAAAGAGGGAAAGAACTTAACACTCGATATTAAAAATGCACAGGGCGATACTTCTAATGCTGCAATGATTACAGATACATTCGTTTCAAAAAAATACGATTTGATTTGTGGAATTGCAACCCCTACTGCAATGGCAGCCTATAATTCCGCAAAAGACACAAATATACCAGTTGTCTTTACTGCGGTATCCGATCCGGTATCCGCCGGTTTGGTTACCTCTCTTGATAAGCCAGAAAGTAACTGTACCGGGACGAGTGATTCTCTTCCTCTTGAACAGCAGATGCAAATGATTCGTGCAATGATGCCAAACGCAAAAACAATTGGTATTCTTTATACAACAAGTGAGGTAAACTCTAAAACACATTTAGAAAGATTCAAGGAGCTGGCGCCAAACTATAATTTTAAAATTGAAGCAATTGGTGTAAGTACAGCTTCTGATATTCCAATTGCAATGGATACTCTTGTAACAAAATGTGATGTAATCAATAATTTTACTGACAACAATGTTGTCAACAACTTAGATACAGTACTTGCAAAAGCCGAAGCTTACCATATTCCAGTCTTTGGTTCCGAAGAAGAACAAGTAAAAAAAGGATGTGTTGCAGCACAAAATATTGATTACTTTGCCTTAGGCGAAAAAACGGGGCAAATGGCAGCAAATATTTTAGATGGCAAAAAAGCTGATACTATGCCGGTTAAAATTATTTCCGACTGTGCTCCTGTAGCAAACAAGGAAGCAATGGAAAAATTCAATCTTGCAATGCCAAACGACTATAAGGATACTGTCACCTATCTTACAAATGACAGTCAAAAATAAGAACAAATTAAGAGGTTTTAATTATGGAACTATCATCTTTTTTATCAATTATTCAAGGAATTTTAGAACAAGGTTTTATCTATGGAATTGTAGCACTTGGAATCTATATTACTTATCATATTTTAGATTTTCCAGATCTCTCGGTAGATGGTACATTTCCTCTTGGATCTGCAGTGACTGCAGTACTGCTAATTCATGGTGTTAATCCATGGCTTACCATATTAATTTCCTTTTTAGCAGGGGCATGTGCCGGCTTTTTAACAGGCTTTTTCCATGTAGTATTAAAAATAAAAGATCTACTTGCCGGAATTATTACAATGACTGGCCTGTATTCCATCAATTTAATGATAACCGGTTACAGCCCCCTGTTACAAATCGGAGATGCAAAAACAATTTTTAACAGCGGTTTTCTTGCAAACCTGTCAAATTCTTTTGGTGTATGGAAAACTTTCATTCTAATCTTTCTAAACACAATTGTAATCAAATTATTTTTAGACTGGTATTTTAAAACAAAGTCCGGTTTTCTGCTTCGTGCTGCCGGTGATAATGAAAATATGATAACAATGCTTGCACAGGACAAAGGGAAGGTTAAAATAATCGGTCTTATGTTATGCAATGGATTGTCTGCTACAGCAGGCTCTGTTCTTTGCCAGCAGCAGCGATATTTCGATTCCAATTCTGGTACCGGTATGCTCGTTATGGGGCTTGCCTCTGTTATTATTGGAATGACTCTTCTTGGAAAATTAGCGAAAATAAAGGGAACAACAATGGTAATCTTTGGAGCGGTTCTTTATAAAGCCTGTATTGCAGTTGCTTTGAATTTAAGAATCAATCCAAACAATTTGAAACTAATTATGGCAATTATTTTCCTAATCGCCCTTGTATCAAAAGATTTATTCCGTAAAGGAGGAAAACAACATGCTTCATCTGACTCACATTTATAAAACTTTTCACACTGGAACCATAAACGAAACTACTTTATATCATGACTTTAATCTTTCTGTAAAAGAAGGCGACTTTATATCCGTCATTGGAAGTAATGGTTCTGGAAAATCTACTCTGTTAAATCTAATCTGCGGTACATTACAGGCAGATAAAGGGAGCATTTTATTAGAAGAAAAAGATATTACTAATGTAAAAGCTTATAAACGTTCTTCCTATATCGCAAGAGTATATCAAAATCCTTCTATGGGTTCTTGTGCTTCCTTTTCTATTTTAGAAAACATGGCAATCGCAGAAAATAAAGGAAAACCTTTTCTATTTAAAAAGGCGGTAAATAAAGACCGAATTGATTTTTACAAGACCCAATTAGAGAAATTGCATCTTGGTTTAGAAAATCGAATTCACGATAAAGTTGGGAATCTGTCAGGTGGACAGCGTCAGGCATTAGCTATGATAACTTCTACCTTAACACCTAATAAATTATTAATCCTAGATGAACATACGGCTGCTTTGGATCCAAAAACTGCAGATAACATAATGGAACTGACCAATGAACTTATTTTATCAAAAAAGTTAACAACTCTTATGGTTACTCATAATTTAAAATTTGCACTCAAATACGGAAATCGACTGATTATGATGCATCAGGGAAAAGCTATAATGGATCAATGCCAAACGGAAAAACAGAATCTAAAGTTAGAAGATTTACTTGATAAATTTAATGAAATCAGCATCGAATCTGGAAACTAAGCAAAAAAGTGGTCTTATATCATGGAAGTTTCTCAAACTCTCTAATGATAAGACCACTTTTCTCTTCTAAACTCTATCTTAGTTCCATCCGCAAGCTTCCTTTTCCATTCTTCGACTCAATGATACCATAAGCACCATTGATTACTGTAAACTGTGGATTCTTGTGCCCAATATCTGCATTGAAAATAATCGGTTTTTGCATATCACCCAAAATAGAAAGAACTGCTTCTTCATACGTAGTATCTGTGTAACTGGAAAACATACATGGTCTTCCAAATACAAAACCATTGACATTCTCAAACCATCCGGCTTCTTTTAATTGCCATAAACCTCTTATTAAAGCTTCACTCCCAAGATCAAAACTTTCTAAGAACCATAAAATTCCATCCTGCTTATAACGGTCAATAAAACTTCTTACATAATCATACCTTGTGCCCACTAAATTTAATAGCACATCAAGACAGCCACCAAGCAGTCGTCCTTGTATCACAATCTCTTCTTTGTCATAAACATTCGTCCAGCAAACAGGAAGGTCATTTTGATAGCTTTCTAAGCCTGTTACTTTATCATGAAAACCATCTTCATAATAATCAAAGCTTTCTTGTTTTAATAATTTTCCATTTAAAATCATAAAATTCTGTTCAACAGCCTTATGCCACGGTTCCATTCCAAAATCGTTAAAATTATTTCCATAGATTGTCGCAATGTCTAACATTGTAGTAACAGGAAATAAAAATGCAGTATTATCAGAGTAGCCCTGAAACCACTTTGGATTTTTTTTAATCAGATCAAAATCGACCATAGGAAGTATTTCACATAAAAAATCTCCGCCCTTTGCAGAAACAATTGCTTTTATCCTCTTATCCCGGTACAAATCCATTAACTGTATTGCTCTAAGTTCTTTCCTGCTGCTTCGCCCTTTTTCACTTGTGCGGACATCTTCCGTTTCCTTTACAGTATATCCCTTTTTCTTTAGTGCCAAAATTCCATGTTCCAGTCGAATATAATCTAATTCTTTTTTATTTCCATCAGATGGAGCTGTCACCCCAATCACATCACCAGGCTTTAAAAAATCCGGAAAAATCAAAATACAATCCCTCCTCTATCTTTTAATCACATTTATGACCCATATAGTAAAATCCTTTACATTCATCCAATGAAACTGTTACAAAAGTACCAATTAACTCTTCTTCTCCTTTAAAATGAACAAGCATATTATTACTCATACGTCCTGTCACATATCCTTCTGTATGCTCATTTACATCTTCAACCAATACTTCCACCCGTTTTCCCTGATCTTTCTGTGCTTCTTCTGCAGAAATTTTCTGTATTTCTTCTAAAAGCCGATCAAAGCGGTCTTTTATAACATCTTCCGGAATCTGTTCCTCCATAGAAGCTGCCGGTGTACCTGTTCGCTTTGAATAAATAAATGTATATGCACTGCTATAACGAACTTTTTTTACCACATCAAGCGTTTCTAAAAAGTCCTCCTCTGTTTCACCCGGAAAACCAACAATAATATCCGTTGTAAGTGCTAAATCAGGCATAGCTTTTTTTAAACGTTCTACTAAATCTAAATATTTTTCTTTGTCATATCGACGATTCATAATTTTTAGAATCCGACTGCTGCCCGATTGAACCGGAAGATGAAGGTGTGTACATATCTTCTTAGAATGACGCATAACTTCAATCAGCTCGTCCGATAAATCTTTTGGATGAGAAGTCATAAAACGAATGCGTTTTAATCCCTCTATCTTTTCAACTTCCTGTAACAGTTCTGCAAAAGTCATTGGGTCGTCTAACGTTTTTCCATAAGAATTTACATTTTGTCCAAGAAGCATAACTTCTACAACACCATCTGAAACTAATAATTCTATTTCACGAATAATATCTTTTGGATTTCGACTCCGCTCTCTTCCTCTCACATAAGGAACAATACAATAACTGCAGAAATTATTACAGCCAAACATAATATTAACTCCTGCCTTAAATGGATACTTTCGCTCACTTGGAAGATTTTCTACGATTTCTGTTGTGTCTTTCCAGATATCAATTACCATGCGGTCTGACTCTAAACGATTGCAAAGCAATTCTGCAAATTTAAAAATATTATGTGTTCCAAAAATAACGTCCACAAAACGATAACTCTTTTTTAACTTTTCTACAACATCCGCTTCCTGCATCATGCAACCACATAATGCAATTAACATATAAGGATTTTTTTCCTTTAATTTTTTTAGATATCCAAGTCTTCCATATACCCTAAGATTAGCATTCTCTCGAACCGTACAGGTATTATATAAGACAAAATCTGCCTCTTCTTCCTTTTCTGTTTCCTGATATCCGATTAACTCAAGAATACCAACAATTTTTTCTGAATCTCTTGCGTTCATCTGGCAACCAAATGTTTGTGTACACATACGAAGTGGACGACCAATTTCTTTACTTTTCTCCTCAATCAATTTTTTACATTTTGCCATGTAGTAATATTGTCTTTCCGGCTCCGTTGTAGGGACAGAACCTGAAATGTCAATTGTATCTAAATCAATTTTATAATTCATACTTATACCTTGTATATTGCAAGTTTTTGCAATATACAAAAATCCTTTCTTCTTATTTTTTTATATAAAATCACGTCAGAATCTACATCTTTGTCGAATATAATATGATTTTGTTTTCTATATTGATTCCGACTTTATATTCTATAAAAAAGAACCTAAATTGTCAAATAGTAAATTCATAGTCGCTGGAATGAAAGAAAGAGTGTCTTCCTAATAATTGTTAGGTTTCCACTCTTTATTTGTAGAATCATTATACTATGCTATTTGATTAATATACTCTTTCACTTTTATTAATTCATTTTCTATTGTATTCACACGAATTAAAAGAATCTCTTTTTCATTCTCAATTTTTAAAGCATTGTCCAGTTTTCTTGCTAGATCTAAATGACCTTCCGCAATAATTTTAATATTACGGTTAGTTTCATTCTCAATTGATAAATCAATTATTTTTACTTTTTGTTTTATTTCATTCAGATCAACAACGGAAGATGCAAAATCATTTTCAAGTTTTTGAACATTCTCCTTCATTTTCTGAATGTCTTCTTTTACAATCTGTAACTCTTCTCGTATTTCCTGCATATCCGCTTTTACAGTCTGTAACTCTTCTCGCATTTCCTGCATATTTTCTTTTACATCTTTTAATTCTTCTCGCATTTCCGTTCGTACAGTTTGAATATCAGTCTTTATTCCCTGCACACTATCAAATATCATTTTTAATACTTCATTATCGCTCATAAGCTTCCTCCTTTTAAGTAAATATAAACTGATATCCCTTATGTATTTTATAAACTAAATAGTGAAGCATCTCTCTACTGTTATAATATCATATTTAAAACTGAAAGTCCAACAAATTAATCTACCCACCTAATCGTTATCAAAGAATTATCTTTGCTGCTACTACAGGTGTCATAGCAACTTCGCGAAACGTTTGCCACTGATACTGCCATGATAAAGGAAACTCTGCTGCTTCTTCTACCGTTTCAATAGTAATTGCCGGGCATTTCCAATTCTCTGCAACAAAATGAACCGTATTTCCTCCAGAATCTCCCTGTTCGATTTCATGCTCTGGCTCTTCTAATTTATATCCTGTTTCTTTACTTAACAATTCTCCAATTCGTCTTTGCTCTCGATTATATACTTCATCCATTTGATTTCTATAATAAAAAATACTTTTCCCGCGCGAATGGTAATCAATATATAAGCTTGGATTCAAACGACAAAATGCCCTCATTAATATCTGTGTTTCTACTTCACTTGCTGGACAATCACGATTCCATTTTTTTCTCCATGTAATCGACGGAAAATTGCGATTTATATCAACACCTCGTATATTTTCTTTCCAACTTGCTTTTTCTGGATTTTCAATCGCCAATGTATATCCATCTGGATTAACAAGTGGAATCACACAAAATGTTACTTCTGTATTCAATAGCTTATTTATATCAACTTGTCTTCTACTCTGACAATAACGATATGCCTGACAATAATCTTCTACCATACGCATTAGTACAATCGGATTTACCGATTCTCTTCCATGAACACCGGCAGTTAAAAAAATTTTTTTCCCCCCTTTTCCTAATAATAACATAGGAATCCTTTGTCTACACCAGGAATACCCAATATTTTTACATTGTAATATCTCATGGAACGTATTCCCGAGCATAATTGCATCTTTTATCAGCTGTTCATATGTATATTTTTGATTTAGCTTTACAATTGACATATGTTCCTCCATTTTCCAGCAATCCTTACGTTTTCCACGTTTGGAATGAATTCTAATTATGACCCCAACATCATTGTATGTCTAAATCATAAAAAACATACCCTAGTTCTTATTACTTTTATCCTTTGATGATAACTCTGTTACTGTTCCATCTTCATTTAAAATTGAAATATTGTTTAACTGTCCTCTCAAATTTGCACGAACAGAAGCAATATAAGCACTTCGAAGTTTTGCCTGCTCTACTTTTTCTTCCTGCGTTAATCCTTCATTTTGGGATTTGTGATACAACTCGTTAATTCTTTTAATATCATTTTCGTTCATTTCTGCACCTTTATAAAATTCCTTTCTTTTTTATTTGTCCTTGTTTCTATCGGTTTGTTTTTATATAGTCTGTTAAATCAAAATCCTCTAACTTATGAGCCTTAAATAAAGTTCCAACGGACTCCCCATTAACAACCTTTGCAATATTATAAATATCTTTTCCATTTGAAATAACCATATCAGCTCCTGAATTTACGGCAATCTTGGCAGCAGATATTTTAGTTGCCATACCACCAGTTCCAAGACTTCCATTTGTATCCTTACCCATATGCTCTAATGATTCTGTAATTTTTTCTACAACATGAATAAATTTTGCATCTTTATTCGTATGTGGATCATCTGTATATAGCCCATCAATGTCTGACATAAGAATTAATAAATCAGCACCAATCAAAGCTGCGACTATGGCTGATAAAGTATCATTGTCACCAAATTCAATTTCGTCCGTAGACACCGTATCATTTTCATTTACAATTGGGATTACTCCCATCTGCAATAGTTCCCGAAATGTATTTTCAGCATTTCTTCTGCTTATATCATCTAACATCGTATATTTTGTCATAAGAACCTGAGCAGTCAGCTGACTGTATTCGGCAAACAATTTTTGATAAACCATCATAAGCTTTGCCTGACCGATTGCAGCACAAGCCTGTCTTACTGATAATTCCTTTGGTCTTTCTTTGATTCCCATCGCTTTTCTTCCAACGCCAATTGCACCGGAAGATACAACGACAACTTCCTTTCCCTGATTGTTCAAATCCGTAAGGATTCGAATTAATTGTTCCATCTTTAATAAATCTAATGTTCCTGTTTCTTCATGTGTTAAAGTAGAAGTCCCTAATTTAACAACAATTCTTTTTTTCTCTTTCATGTATTCTCGTTCATTCATGTCAATTCTCCTTATTGTATTGGTCGATAAACGGAAGCAATTGCCTCATAAATTTTTATTCCGTCCATCGCTGCAGAAGTAATTCCACCTGCATAGCCGGCTCCTTCCCCGCAAGGATAAACTCCCCTTATATTACTCATGTGCTCTTCATCCCGCCAAATTCGAATTGGAGAGGAAGTTCTTGTTTCTACCCCTGACAAGACCGTTTCTGGATTAGAAAATCCGCGAATTTTATGCTCAAACGCTTCCATTCCCTCTATTAAACTATGACACACATAGTCTGGAAGACATTCTCTTAAATTAGCAAACGAAGTTTTTCCTTTCGTATTGGGAATGACAGATCCATACCCACTGCTTTTCTTATTCTCTTTAAAATCTCCATAAAGCTGCGTTGGAATCAAACCATTTCCTTTTTGATATGCAGCTTTTTCCCATTTTCTTTGGAACTCTACCCCTGCCAACGGATGATTTTCTCCAAAGTCAAACGGGTTAACTGAAACGATAATCGCACTGTTCGCATTTCTTTCATCCCTTGCGGCATTACTCATTCCATTGATTGCTAAGTACCCCTGCTCTGAAGAAGAATTTACAACAAATCCTCCCGGACACATACAAAAAGAATATACTCCTCTTCCAGAGGAGGATTGATAGGTCACCTTATATTCCGCTGTCGGCAGTTTTTTATAAGCATCTCCATATTGTGCCCTACCAATCACCGTTTGCGGATGCTCCACACGAACACCAATTGCAAATGCTTTTTGCTCCATATCCATATGATGTTCATAAAGCATAGAAAAAGTATCCCTTGCGCTATGACCAATCGCCAACACCATAACATCACAAGGTACAATATCTTTCTTATTGATTTCAATTGCCTGCAGCTGATTATTTTCTACTTTAAGATCCGTAACAAGAGAATTAAAATGTACCTCACCGCCAAGGCGGATAATCTCTTCTCTTATTTGTTTCACAACTACCCGAAGCTTGTCTGTCCCGATATGCGGTTTATTTCGATATAGAATATGAGAATCTGCACCAAAATGAACTAATTCCTTTAACACCTTATGATTTCTTCCAATTGGGTCTTTCACTAGAGTATTTAATTTTCCATCCGAAAACGTGCCCGCTCCGCCTTCACCAAATTGAACATTGGAAGCAGGATTTAATTGATTTGTTGTCCAAAATGTTTCTACGGTTTTTATCCTATCTTCTACTGCTTCACCACGTTCGAATACAACCGGACAGTATCCAGCTCTGGCAAGTTCCAAAGCACAAAAAAGACCTGCCGGACCAAAACCGACTACAACAGGACGATTTTTCATCTTTTTTTCGCCAAACGGCGTAAAATGATAAGAACTTTCCGGAGCTTTTTGAATTGTTTTTGAAACCTTTCCTTTCCAAAATTGCTTCTCATTTTCTAAGCTCACATCTACGGTATAGCTATATTGAATTGCTTCTTTTCTTCTTGCATCCAAAGAACGTTTGACAAGTTTTACCGTTTGAAGCCGGTCCGGCTTTACATGAAGATGTTTCGCAATAAAAGGGAGCAAACACTCTATCTCTTCCTCCATTGATTCTGTTTTTATCTTATCTATATCTATTTTAATTTGTGATAATCGTATCATATTTTAATTTTCCACTTTCCTTTTTCTCAAATCCTGCATTTATTCCTGCAACATAGCCTGTTGACCATGCCCATTGCAAATTATAACCACCGCAGATTGCATCTACATCTAATAATTCTCCTGTCAAATACATGCCGGAAACAATTTTAGATTCCAAGCTCTGACAGTCTACTTCATTGCAATCAACACCACCAACTGTCACTTGTGACTGTTCAAACGAATTGACAGATTTGATTGTACAACTAAATTTTTTTATTCTTTCTACAATCATTTGAAACTCACTCTCACTCAGTTCAGACCCTTTTTTCTGCCTTTTAATTCCACTGCATTCTAACAAAACCGCAATTAATTTACTATCAAAAAAACCAACTAGTAAATCTTTTAATGTTTTTTCTGCATTATAGTGAATTAGCCTCTCTAACAAAAGAATTACTTCTTCTTTTGTATAATCAGGCATAAAATCCAAATCAATTTTAACTTGTTTCTTTTCCCCCAAAGCAATCGCCACATAACGACTAAGTTGAAAAACAGGAATACCAGAAATTCCATATTTTGTAAGCTGTACTTCCCCATTTTCGACCGCTTTATGTTTTCCCTCAATCAATAACTCAACCTTTGCTTTTACTCGAATTCCTGCAAGCTTTGAAAAACATGTTTCATTTGCTCTTAATCCTGCAAGTCCCGGATAAAGTTTGGTCACTGTATGACCAAGCTGTTTTAACAAAGAATAACTGCTGCCATCGCTTCCAAGCGATGCAGCTGACATTCCACCCGTTGCTAAAATAAGCTTACTGCTACTATATTGATAACTTTCTGTCAACGCAAGAAATCCGTCTTCTACCTTCCTGATTGAAGTAATATGTTCATTTAATTTTATTTTTACTTTCAAACGCTCTAATTCCAGTCGCAACGCTTCCACAATAGAAGAAGCCTGCTCGGAATACGGGTAATAATAACCATTTTTTATTCTTGGATAAATTCCCAGCTCTTTAAAAAATTCAACCGTCTGATTTTTATCAAATTGAGAAAACACCGTCTTAACAATACAGTCATTTTTAGAATGATAAAACTCCAGTTTTTGCAACTCGTTTGTATAATTACATTTTCCGTTTCCGGTTGCTAACAATTTCCGCCCTAATTTATCATTATGTTCTAATACTGTAACCGACTTGTGTTGTCTTGCACAGGCAATTGCAGCCATCATTCCTGAAGCACCGCCTCCGACTACAATCACATCTGTCTTTCCAGCCATCTTTTTCCCTCCGTTTCACATGTTTTTTTATTATAGCATGTTTTCTTATATTTGACTAGGAGGAAGTTCTTCTTGAAACAGCAAACGCATAAATAAAACGGTTTCCAATAAGAATACCGTTTCATTCATGCGTTTATTTTGCTTTCTATAGGAATCAACTTGAATAATTTTCTAAAATTCCATAAAGTTCTTGCTTATCTTTTACATAAAACCCCTGTTCTAATTTCGTAAGTTCTTCTTCGGGAAGAGAATCCACCATTAGTCCGGTATATTCAAAAACCCTCTTTTTATCGCTGTAATACACAACAATTTCACTGTTTTTTGCAACCATAAAAAACTTATAAGCTGCCTGTTTCGAATCGTAAGTTTTTCTTAATACTATTTTGTCTTTTGAAAACGATATAAGGTCATAAGCAATCAGACCATTTCTTTTTTCTTCTTTTGGCATTTCTTCTAAATAAACATTTAAGTATTCCGCCAGTTCTTCTCTCGTGTAACCGACAAATCGTTCTAATATCGACATCTTTTTATCTGTTACTGTCTTTGTTTCTATATCATATTCCTCTAAAACACATTGTGTATAAGGAGTTATTGTAGCTATTTTTGTAGTGTCTGTTTCAACCATTTCGGCTTTGCTTTTTTCTGCTTCGCTTTGTTTTTCCTCCTGCTTAAAATGCTGATAAGATAACCGATAACTTCCATAATAGCACAAGGACAATAGCATAACAGAAAAAAAAGTTCCTGCGATATAGATTCCTGCTTTTCTTTTCAATGGAATCGCTCCTTTTTCTTTCTTTTTGAATAGTCTGCCCAATATTTGGCAGACTATTCAAAAAAAGGAGTCACTTTATTTTTATTGCTACTTCTCTTCACTATAAAATTTTAAAAGTTCTTTTTGTTTTTCCGGATACAGGGCGATATAGCTTTTACCAGGATTTATCGATAATATATTACCATCCAAATCATAATAATACATTTCATGGCTCGCTTCCTTCTTTTTCCATGTTATTTCGGTCGCTTTTCCGTTCGTAATATAGTATCCGGTCCCTGACGAATTTTCAATATCCATTGTCTGATAGTCCTTCGTTCCGATATCCCATTGCTTTACAAACTGAAGAATCAGATTTTTAAAATGAAGCTGTTTTTTTGTCTGTGCATCAATATGAGGCTCACCAAATTGCCAGCGATAATACGTCTTATCTTTTTTATCATATTTGAAATAAGGCGTCGTATAACTTGAAAATCCAAGTTCCACTTTTTTCGCTTCTTTTCCATTTTTTATTGTTTGTTCCTTATCATAAAAATTAAAATGATTCTGATTTTCCTTTTTATACTCCGTCCGATATCCTTTTATTTCTGTTCCCTTCAAAATTCCTTTTTTACTTGCAAATGCATTATGAGGTGCTTTAATTGAATTATCTCTGTAAAAAACAGTCGACCCAACTGCTTCCAATCCACTTAAATTATCTACGCCTAATTGCTTCATTTTATCAATCGCCCAAGGTGTCTGACCATAGTGAACATAAATTGCATCATATTCATCTGCAATACTCACGTAATAATGTCTTGCACTCCGCGCAGAGCCAATGCGGTCTGAATCAAAATCTTCATATAATCCCATCAGACGGGTGATTCCGCCTTCAACAACTGCTTCATAAAGAATCGAAGCCTGTTCCGTAGAGCTTTGGGGACTTGCAAATTTAATATTATTTAACATAACTGCATACGGACGTTTCTTTGCAATTTTTTCATCCACCCATAATCCTGTTAATCTGCTTTTCGCTTCTCCATCGTGATTTTCTTCTTTTTCTTGCTTTGACTCTTCCTTCTTTGTTTCCTTCTGAACCACCTGTTCTTTCGAAACCTTTGTATCCTCTTTTTTACAGCCAGTGAAAGCAACAGCAAAAAGAAGAAGGACACAAATCCATTTTATTTTTTTCATAACCTATTTACACTCCTATTCTCTTGTAATTCCTAATATTTCTAGTATATCCCTTTGTTTCTGTTCCATAACAACTCGTTCCTCATCTTCCATATGATCATATCCACAAAGATGTAACATACTATGAGCCGTTAAAAATGCAATTTCCCGTTCCAAAGAGTGACCATACTCTTTTGCCTGCTCACTAGCTCGCTCGACCGAAATCATAATATCACCTAATAATAACTCCCCGGTTTCTGGATGAAAACAGTCATAAGCTTCTTCGAAATCCTCAAAATTAGAAGGTCTGTCATATTCCAGCATAGGAAACGATAATACATCGGTTGGCTTGTCCATATCGCGAAACTCTTTATTTACCATTTGAATTTCTTTGTTATTTGTCAAAACTACATTTACTTCTGTTTCATACGGGCAGTTTTCATAGTCTAATGTTTCCTCAATCACTGAGCAAATCAACTTTTCATAATCAAATGGTAATTGAATTAATTCATCACAATCAAAATGTACTGTCATACTCGTTCTCCTTTAAAATAAAGATTCTATAAAATATTGTTTTAACTTATTAAACTCAGAAATTGAAATCCCCGATTCATCTAATGCTCCTTTTGTAAACCGAATATCCATAATATTAGAAACAATTTTATTAACCGGCTGTTCTTTCAATTCCCGTCCTTCTTTTGATGCCTTTTTCTTTTCATACTCAAAGTAATGAATGGTAGAAACCACACTCTCCGCCAGCATAACTACTGCTGCCTCTTTTGACTTTGGTTTCTCAATCTTTGAATTATGCTGTTTTATAACATCTACAACTTCTTTTGGAAAATGATACTCTTTTGTGAGTAAAACTCCCTCTTCCACATAATCTTTTCCCTTTAATTTTCCAATTTCATGGTATAGTCCACCAGCCCTTGCAACCTCTTGATTACATCCAATCAACCGGGCAGCACCTGAAGATAGCTCTGCTATTTTTAAAGAATGGCCATAAAGCACAGTTGAACGTTCTCTTAACTGTTTTAGTAATTCAAAATCTTCCGATAAAATTTTTGGATATATATCTTCTGTTGAACTCCTAGCATTTCCTAGCATATCGCCATCCATTTTTTCCAATCCAATTTTACTTTCTTCCCATTCCATATACTTTGTTCCATAACGAAAGCCAAGGAATATAGAAACGGTCACAAGAACTGTTGTTCCAACTGAATAAAATGTATTTGTATTCATAGAGTCATGAAAAACAAAATTATTAGCGACAAATAACAATATAATATTGCAAGAAACAGTAATAATTGTAACATAAATAAAAGTTATCCTTTTGTCACAGTATTTACCTAATAAACATATAACCGCACCTAAAATAAAATAAAATAAAAATTCTTCAATTGTATACCGGTTTAAACTACAAACGAAATATGTAAAAATAAACTGTATCGCCAAACCCAAATAGAGATTTAAATATGCAGCAATCCACGCACCCCCTACCATCCATAAATTATATACAGGTACTGCTCCAGAGGCGATGGAAAAACAAAGTGACAAAAAATAAGAAGCTACAAACAGCTGTTGTTTTTGTTTTTCATCAATTAAGCGAAACTCATCAATATCAATTCCAAACCAGACAATTAAAACCATTAATATCGTCATTGCAAATGATTTTCTCAAACTATTTGCTTTTTGAGGAAATAAATTATTAGCAACAAATCCACCTAATATTGTTGCTAATAATAAAATTACTCCTATTAGAGTTTCCTTCTTTTTTCTAAATAACATTTTTTTCTCTTTCATAAATTATCTATCCTTTGTCAGCTTCTTCGATTTTTTCTTTCTCTTCCTCCCCTTTCTGTTCGACTCATTCTCGTTTCATAAGCATCATATGCCTTTACAATCTTTTGTACTAACGGATGCCTTACAACATCCTGATTTGTCAAATAAGAAAAGCCTATATCGTCAATTTTATTTAACACTTTTACAGCCTGTTCTAACCCTGATTTCGTTCCACTTGGCAAATCTTTTTGTGTCAAGTCCCCCGTAACTACCACTTTTGATCCAAAGCCAATACGCGTCAAGAACATTTTCATCTGAGCCGGTGTCGTATTTTGTGCCTCATCTAAAATAATAAAAGCATTATCTAACGTTCTTCCTCTCATGTAAGCCAAAGGTGCAACCTCAATTAACCCTTTTTCTGCATTTTTCATGTAACTGTCAGGACCCATAATTTGATATAAAGCATCATATAATGGTCTTAAATAGGGATCTACCTTGCTTTGCAAATCTCCGGGTAAAAATCCAAGTTTCTCTCCCGCTTCAATCGCAGGTCTTGTTAAAATAATTTTTCCTACTTCACCATTTTTAAATGCAGTAATTGCCATTGCCATCGCAAGATACGTTTTACCTGTTCCTGCAGGACCAATTCCAAATACAATCATTTTTTTTCGAATCTGATCCACATAATTTTTCTGTCCTAATGTTTTTGGTTTAATCGCTCTTCCTTGAATTGTATGACAGATTAAATCCGAGTCAATTTCTAAAATTGCCTCTTCCTTTTCTTCCAAACATAAAGATAAGGCATAATTCACGTTTTGTTCTGTTATTGTATTGCCTCGTTTTGAAAGCTCTGTTAATTGAACAAAAACACTCTTTGCCTTTGTTATATTTTGCTGTCCTCCAATTATCT
Organism: Velocimicrobium porci; assembly: GCF_009696045.1. Taxonomy (GTDB): domain Bacteria; phylum Bacillota; class Clostridia; order Lachnospirales; family Lachnospiraceae; genus Velocimicrobium; species Velocimicrobium porci. The sequence continues at coordinate 57,576 of NZ_VUMT01000012.1, forward strand.
TTATTTCTCCATTTCGTGCTACAACCGTAACATTCAAAGTTTTTTCAATAATTTTAATAAACGAATCAAATTGACCAAATATATTTTTTTCATGTTCTGCCGGTATATCAATTGTTGTCTCCACTATGCTCATCTGGTAATGCAAACCTCCACTCGTCTTCTTTTACAGTACAAAACAAATCTGCTCTTTTTTCCACTTTTAAATTTCCTTCTGAAATACAGTTTGTTTTGTCCACTATTATTTTAACATTATTTTCTTTAATTAACACCCCTTTTTCCATTAATTTTTCTACAAAATAAGAAAGTTGCTTCTTCGCAAGCTTTTTTGCCCCTTTATCTGTATATATTGCAATCCCGTTTTTATATTCCCGCTTCGCTATTCTTTCCATTTCAATCGGAAAAACCAACGAATGATTCAAATGAATTTGTTTCTTTTCTGCTAATATATCATATTTTTGTATCTTATTCAAAAAATTAATTGGATTCATTAAGGTTATTTGATTTTTATGAAAAGTAAAGCGATATTCTATCTGTTCTTTTCCTGTATAGAGCTTTTTAAGATGTTTCCTTGGAAACTGATTTGCATAAGGAATTGTTGTTTCAATCATAACATCTCCATCAGCCGGAACCGCCTCTTTGTTCACCAATAATTGATTATCTCCCATTATTTCCACGACACCGGAAATTAAAATATCCCCTTTTTTTACCTTGTCACCTTTTTTTACTTTAGGAGTTCCTTTTCTTGTAACAATCGATGTGATAACTCCATCACAAGGAGCCTTTATATGAACCGGTGTTTTTCTCTCCTCATATAGAGTAGGCATTTTGGTTTCTTTTATACGAATCAAAAGCTTTGTCCCTTTTCGCTCGGCAGATACCCACCCAATATCTGTATACTTTTCCCGAATCGCTGTTTCGATTGCCGGGCAATCCAAATTTTTTTTCTGCATTCCTGCATAGACATCTATTTCTTGCAAAAATTTCATTAATGTTTCGGATGTGTAAGTATATTGTCCCGAAAACTGAATGTCCCATATAAAAGTAGACAGAAAATATAAAAGGAAAAAAAATGCTGTTACCCCAACGCATAATCCCTTTCTTTCCCATAGTTTTTTTACGTAAAATGGAAACCCTTTTCGTCTTCTTATATATGGTCTTGTTTTTGTTTTTTTTGCTATGTAACGAAGCTCTTTAAAATGATCCACACGAATGAGGAATTCATATCCTTCTTCACATTTTTTAATATTCCAAATTAAAATATCGCGGCTTCTGCAAAGATTAATAAAACGTTCCGGAGAATTTCCTCTAATTCGTACAAATAAATATCCATAGTACCATTTTATAAAATAATCTAACAAGCGTATCCCCCTAACCACTGCTATTTTCCGCTCAACAGCAGTAATCAATATGTTCAATCCATCCACTGACTTTCATTTCGTCTTCGGTATAATAGCGGATAATTAAATTTTTCCCTATAATATGTATTCTTCCTATTTTTGTCTGTATTCGTAAAAGGTCACCTGTATATTCTATGATACCTTTATAATTTTCAATACAAAGTTCTGTCTGACCGGTCATCGTAAGGATAGGTGCTCCTGCCAAAATGTCAGATGGCAGCTTTATACTACTGGATAGCGATTCCATATGTGCCTGGGTTTTTGAATTCATAGTTGCCTCCAGAAAATTTGATACTATTACTATTATATGATGACTGAATTATTTGGATACAAAAAAACAACCGCAAAATTTGTCCATTTGCGATTGCTAATTATTCGATTTCTTATAACATAGAGGGTGAAACAAATTGTTCCACCCTTTATCTTGCACAAATTAAATTAAGTTTTTCAACTAGAATTTACGCTTACGAGCAGCCTCTGATTTTTTCTTACGTCTTACACTTGGCTTCTCATAATGCTCTCTTTTACGAATCTCTTGTTGGATACCAGCTTTCGCACAATTTCTCTTAAATCTGCGAAGTGCGCTATCTAACGTTTCGTTCTCTTTTACGATAACATTTGACATAGTCTCACACCTTACCTCCCTCCAGTTGTGTATTGTGCTTATACAACTGTTTGGGTATTTTTAGCACTATTTAGATTATAGAATGTCGAAGGCTCTATGTCAAGTCTTTTTTATAACTTTTTCACTTTCATTCCATTAACGTTAATCGTTGTAGGAATCCTGTCACCAATTGTTCTAAATTCTAATACTGTATCCATGTTTTGGTTCATCGGTTCTTCATCTTTTGGAATTTGTAAATAAAACTTATTATGTAACAATGTTATCATAAATCTTTTTTCTCCGTCTTTTAATAAATAGACATTATCTTTATGCTTTTCATAAATCCCGCTTGTCAATACTAATTTATAAGTACTGTCATCTTTATCTTTAAAATAGTAGATTTCATAATTTTCTCCGTCAAAATTTGCAGAATAAAAATCATTAATTTCTGTCCTGGCTTGGTAAAAACCTTTTATGTCCTTAGAAGGTTCTGTATTTTCCCATAGTTTACACATAATAAGAAACAGAACAAACAAAACCAAAGAAGTAAGTATAAAAATAATCATGGATATTTTATAAGATAATAACTTTTTTATTTGATTCATATAAAACCATACCTTTCGTTTAACAAAATACTTTTCGTTACACATTAGAAATAAATACAATTGCCCACTCCTTTTATCTCACTTTTACAATTTGCCAATGCTACAAAAATAAACTCCCAAAAATCAAATGATTCAGGGAGTTTATTTTATATAAAGAAACTACTATTTTACTTGAACTTCTACTACTTCTTTTACTTTTTCAATTGCCGCATCAATACCGGCAGGATTCTTTCCGCCAGCCTGTGCCATATTCGGACGACCACCGCCGCCACCTCCAACTAGTGAAGCAATCTCTTTAATTAAGTTTCCTGCATGAACACCTTTTTTCATAGCGTCATCTGTTGCCATTGCAAGAAGGCTTACTTTTCCATCTTTTGCAGAAGCTAGGACAACAACTCCCTCCCCGATTTTTTCTTTCAATTGATCTCCTAGTGTGCGAAGTCCGTTCATGTCAACATCATCTACTTTTGTAGCCAATACAGATACTTCTTTAACGGAAATAACCTGATCCATTACATCGCCAAGTGCATCTTTTGCTAATTTATCTTTTAGCTTTTGATTTTCTGACTGTAATGCTTTGATTTCCTCTTGCATTGCTTCAATTTTCTTTGCAAGATTCTGAGGTTCTGCTTTTGCTGCTTTCGAAGCATTCGTAAGTTCTTCTTCTAGCTCATTATAATATGCAAAAACACCAGCTCCTGTCAATGCTTCAATTCTTCTTACACCTGCTGCAATACCACTTTCTGATACAATTTTAAACGCTGTAATTGCACTTGTATTTGGCACATGAGTACCACCACAAAGTTCAACACTGAAATCACCCATTTTTACAACACGAACTTTATCGCCATATTTTTCTCCAAATAATGCCATCGCTCCTGTTTTCTTAGCTTCTTCTAAAGTCATTTCTTCTGTTATTACAGGAAGACTATGAGCAATTTCCTCATTTACAATTGCTTCTACTTTCGCAAGTTCTTCTTTTGTCATAGCTGAAAAATGCGTAAAGTCAAAACGTAAACGGTCCGCATCTACATAAGAACCGGCCTGTTCTACATGGGTTCCTAATACAGTTCTAAGTGCTTTCTGAAGAAGGTGTGTTGCACTGTGATTCTTTCCGGTATTTACTCTGTTTGCCTCACAAACGGACAAAGTAACAGTATCTCCTACTTTAAACATTCCTTTTACAACCGTTCCAACGTGACCAATCTTTCCACCTTGTAAATGAATGGTATCCTCTACTTTGAATTCACTTCCATCCGCTGTGATTATACCAACATCTGCCTGCTGACCACCCATTGTTGCATAAAATGGTGTTTCATCTACAATAATTGTTCCAGCCTGTCCATCTGTCAATGCCTCAACTAATTCATCTGAAGTCGTTAAAACACTGATTTTGGAATCATGAATAAGACGATCATAACCTACAAACTTGCTTGTAATCTTAGGGTCAATGGACTGATAAACCGTAACATCTGCTCCCATATAGTTTGTTGTTTCTCTTGCATCTCTTGCTTTATTTCTCTGTTCTTCCATTGCCGCATGGAATCCCTCCTCGTCAATAGAAAATCCTTTTTCTTCCAAAATTTCTTTTGTTAAATCAATTGGGAATCCATAAGTATCATACAGTTTAAATGTATCTTTTCCGCTTAGTGTCTTTATCTGATTCTTTTTGCAGTTCTCAATCATCTCATTTAAAATGGATAAACCTTGGTCAATTGTCTTATTGAATTTTTCCTCTTCGTTTGTTAAAACTTTCAGAATATATTCTTTCTTCTCTTCTAACTCTGGATAACCATCCTTCGATTCTTCAATTACTGTTTCACAAAGTTTTGCAAGGAATAAGCCATCAATTCCCAATAATCTTCCGTGACGTGCAGCTCTTCGTAACAATCTTCTAAGTACATATCCTCTTCCTTCATTCGATGGAATAATACCATCTGAAGTCATAAATGTTACAGAACGAATATGGTCTGTAATCAAACGAATTGATACATCCTTTGTTTCATCTTCCTGATAAGTTACGCCGGCAAGTTCACAAATTCGATCACGGATTGCTTTCATTGTATCAATGTCAAATACCGAATGTACATCTTGTACTACAACAGCCAAACGCTCTAAGCCCATTCCGGTATCAATATTTTTCTGTTTTAACTCCGTATAATGACGGTTTCCATCACTCTCAAATTGAGTAAATACATTATTCCATACTTCCATAAAGCGGTCACAGTCACAACCCACCTTACAGTCAGGGCTTCCACAACCATAGCTTAAACCGCGGTCATAATAAATTTCTGAACAAGGTCCGCAAGGCCCTGCACCATGTTCCCAAAAGTTATCACAATCTCCGTTTTCATCTCTTCCAAAACGAGTAATTTTTTCAGCCGGAACACCAATTTCTTTTGTCCAAATATCAAATGCTTCCTCATCGTCTTCATAAATAGATGGATAAAGGCGTTCTTCTTCTAATCCGACTACTTTTGTCAAAAATTCCCAAGACCAATGAATTGCTTCCCTTTTAAAATAATCTCCAAATGAAAAGTTACCAAGCATTTCAAAAAAAGTAAGATGTCTGGCTGTCTTACCTACATTCTCAATATCTCCTGTACGAATACACTTCTGACAAGTTGCAACTCTTGTTTTTGGAGGAATCTCCTGTCCTGTAAAATATGGCTTTAAAGGTGCCATTCCTGCATTAATCAATAACAAACTTTTATCGTTATGTGGAACTAAAGAAAAACTATTCAACACCAAATGTTCTTTGCTTTCAAAAAAGTCCAAATACATTTTACGAAGTTCGTTCACACCGTATTTTTTCATCTATCATTGCCCTCCTAAAGGTATAATATCACTAATTATTTATTATAAATGGGTTTGTCTGCTTTTGTCAACGCTAATCTGTTGATTCCATTGTAATATCTGCAAACACCGCATTTGCCGCCTCCCTTAAATCCTTTGGCTGCAATTTTATTTGGACTCCTAATTTCCCACCACTTACAATCATCCATGATAGGGATTCCGCACTTTCATCAATCCATGTTTTATACTGCTTTTTCATTCCAATCGCAGTACATCCTCCCCTGATATAACCTGTTATTTTATTAATATCTTTTACATGAACCATAGATAATGATTTTTCCCCGGCCAACTTTGCAGCCTTTTTCAAATTCAATTCTTTTTGAATTGGCAAAACAAACACATAATATTCATTCCCTACTCCTTTTGTCACAAGTGTCTTATAAACCTTTTCATAAGGCAACTCTAATAAATCCGCAATGTGTATTGCATCAATAAATTCATCACATTCATACGTAAATGTTTCATATGTTATTTTCTTTTTATCTAATAAACGCATTGCATTTGTTTTTACTTCTTTATTCTTTGCCATCTTATCACTCCTAATATTGCAAATAATTTTCTTTTTTCCTTTGTATCCTATAGTTTCGGTATAAAATGCCGGCAATACAGCTTTGTAATATAAAAATGCTAATAATCAGCCCCGCACACTGATAAAAAAATTCATCAGGAAGAATCGTAATAATAGGATCTGTCATCGGATCAAACAGCCAATAATCGTTTTGAAAAAGCAATTGATGAAATTGAACAAACATTTTTTCCCAATTCACGCCAATTAAAATTCCAAATACTACTGGAAAGCCAATACCTAAAATGGAAAGCCATTTTAAAAAACGATAGGATTGTTTGCTCATTAAATATCTTCCAAAACACAAAAATGGAATAAATGATACTATTCCGAGCCACTTTATCATTAAAAAGATTTTTTTCACTTCCATAAAATGAATTTTCCCTGATTTCGACATAAAAAAGTCAGGAAATTGAAGTACATCACTTCCCAAAATTGAATTATAATCAATTAATACGTCATAATTTGCCCGAATGAGTTGCTCTGACAATCCCGTTTGCTCTGCAATATGCAAAGCTTTAATATCATAATAATAAAGTGGTCGGAAATGTAATGTTATCGTAACTGCAACCGCGACAAAAAAAACAAATCCCAGCACAGTAGTAATAAATTCAAAAATTATGGAACATTTTTGCTTCAAGAAACTTCTCCTTTTTCTTCACTGTCTAAAAAATCACTTTTTAAAAGCTTGCCATATTTTTCAATCTATTATACCCCTTTTTGTTCCAATCGAAAAGTCTATAATAGAAAAAGATACGAAACAACTTCTTATTTCGTATCTTTTTCTATTATAAATTCGATGGACCAAATCCCATTGGAAGAATTTCTTCTAGTGTATAAACCTTATATTCATCTACAGATTTAGCCAAAATAACTTGAAATGTTTTTGGATTACAAAATTCCATCATAACCTGACGACATACTCCACATGGAGGACAGTAATCCTCTAATTTTCCATCTTTACCTCCAACAATTACAATGCCGTCAAATTCTTTTACACCCTCACTTACCGCCTTAAAAAAAGCAGTTCTCTCTGCACAATTCGTAGGTGTGTAAGCAGCATTTTCTATGTTGCAGCCGGTATAAATTGTTCCGTTTTTACTATGCAGTGCCGCAGCAACTTTAAAATTAGAATAAGGTGTATAAGAATATGCAAGCATGTTAATTGCTGATTGAATCATTTCTTTTAATAATTCTTTATTCTCGCTTATCATATCTTCTTATTAATATCCTTTCGCTTCCTCATTTTTCATCAATTTAATAATACGGCTTGTTCCCAGACGAGAAGCACCAAGTTCGATAAATTTTTCTGCATCATCTAAAGAACTGATACCACCTGCAGCTTTCATTTTTACATTTTCTCCAATATGTTCAGAGAAAAGCTTAATATCATCAAATGTAGCTCCCGCAGTAGAGAATCCTGTTGATGTTTTAATAAAATCTGCTCCTGCATTTGTTACTAATTCGCACATTTTAACTTTTTCTTCTTCTGTAAGAAGACATGTTTCAATAATAACCTTTAAAATTTTGTCGCCACATGCCTGTTTGATTTGACGAATTTCATCTTCTACAAAAGCATAATCTTTATCTTTTAATGCACCGATATTAATAACCATATCAATTTCATCGGCTCCATTTTCAATCGCATTTTTTGTTTCAAATACTTTTACTTCTGTTGTATTATAACCATTTGGGAACCCAATTACGGTACATACAGCCATTTTATCACCAACATAGTCTTTTGCACGCTTTACAAAACTTGGTGGAATACACACAGATGCTGTCTTATATGCCATTGCATCATCACAGATTACTTTAATCTGTTCCCATGTACTTCCCTGTAGTAATAATGTGTGATCCACTGTTTTTAGAATATCTTCTTCTCTCATTTCTTTACCTATTATCCTTTCTATTTTCATTTTTTAATATTTGATATTTTTGTTCCCTTATTTTTCAATTTTAGGGTGAAAAAAGGTTGAAAGAAAAAGCCAGAGCTATACTTTCCTTTCTTTCAACCTTACATACATGCCATCTTTGAAACACAAACTTTTAATAAATCTTATCTAGCACCTTTTTCATAAGGTTCACCGTCTGCCTTAGGTGCAACGGAACGACCTACAAATAGGATTAATACAATAATCGTAATTACATATGGCAACATAGATAAAATCTGGGAAGGAACTGCAAAGCTTCCACCACCTAAGATAATTGCAATTGCCTGAGCCGCACCAAATAACAGACAGGCACCATATACACCGTGTGGTGTCCACTTACCAAAAATAACAGCTGCCAAAGCGATAAATCCCTGACCACTAATTGCTGTTGGTGCAAAGTGAGAAATAATTGCAAGTGTTACGGAAGCACCACCAAATCCAGATAAAATTCCAGAAATAATAACACATACATAACGAACTAATGCAACATTAATTCCTAATGTATCGGCTGCTGCCGGATGCTCACCTACTGCACGAACACGAAGTCCCCATTTTGTTTTGTATAATACAAACCACATAATAACTGTAGCGATTAACGCGATTATAGTTGTCCAGTCTACATTTAAGTTTGCAGCTGCACCACTCAAAGAAGAAGCTTTAAATAATTTTGGAAGCTTATTTTCAACAGATGGTGTATTAATTGCATTAAATACAAGACGGCAAAGGAATAATGCGATACCTGCTCCCATTAAGTTAATTGCAATACCGGAGATTGTCTGATCTGCCTTACATGTTATAGAAGCAAATGCGTGAAGTAACGCAACAAGCCCACCTGCTAAACCAGCTGCTAAAAATGCAAGCCATGGATTGCCAGTACCGATTCCAGCTACTACAGCAACTGCAGCTCCTACTGTCATCATACCTTCAATACCAATATTAACAACACCTGAACGTTCTGATATCATACCACCCAGACCACCAAATACAAGTGGTGTGGAATACATTAATGTAATTCCTATAAATAAAGTAATCGTATTAAGCATCCTTTTTCACCTCTTTTTTCTCTAATTTATCAGCTAAGACTGGAATTACTTTTGACAATGCAACAAAGAATACGATTGTACCAATCATAATGTTAATTACCTCTGATGGAGCTCCAATTTCAGACTGAATAGAACCACCACCATAGATTAATGCTGCAAATAATAATCCCGCAAAAATACTTCCAATTGGTGAACTATTAGCAATTAAGGCAACACTCATACCATTAAATCCATAGTTTTCGAATGCTCCTAATGTAGAGATTTTCTGAGCTACACCTGTAATCTGTAGTGCACCTGCAAGACCAGCAATTGCACCTGCGATTACCATCGCATGAATAATATTCTTTCTAACATTAATTCCTGCAAATTCAGCTGCATATTGATTAAAACCAACTGCACGAAGCTCATAACCCTTTGTAGTTTTCTTTAAAAGAATTGCAATAATAATTGCTGCTGCAATTGCAAATATAAAACCAATATTCATATCTGTTTTACCAACTGCTTCTCTTAAGAATTCATTGTTGATGACAACTTCTCTTCCTGCCTCTGACTTTTTCCAGTTAAAGATAAAATCAAGACCAGAAGCATTAATTGGATAAGTACCATTTGTATTTGGCTGGTGAAATGTTTTTGTTGCCGCAATGAAGTTACAGAAATAAAATGCAATCCAGTTTAACATAATACTTGTGATAACCTCATGAATACCAAACTTAGCTTTTAAAAATCCCACAAATCCACCAAAAAGTGCTCCTGCTACCATACCAGAAAGTAACACAACTGGGAATTGTAATACTGGTGGCAAGTCAAGACAAATACCAACAATTGTTGCAACAACAGTACCCATAACAAACTGTCCTTCTGCGCCAATGTTAAATAAACCAACCTTAAATGCAAAAGCAATACTAACACCAGTCAAAATAATAGGTGTTGCTTTAATAATTACGTTAGCAACGTATTTTGGCTTTGAAAATACGCTACGGAATAAAATTCCAAATGCCTCAATTGGATTACAGCCAGCAATCAGCAATACAAAAGCCGCTACAATGAATCCAAACAAAACAGCAATCACAGTGGATGTAATTGGCTTTTTTAATATTTTCGATGCTTTATTCATTTTTATTTGTACCTCCTGCCATTAGCAATCCAATTTCATTCTCATCTTTCTCGCCCTGCTTGAATGTAGATACAATCTTTCCATCATAAATAACTGCAATTGTATCTGCAACATTCATAACTTCATCCAATTCTAAAGATACTAATAAGATTGCTTTTCCTTTATCTCGTTCGCGAACTAATGTCTTGTGTACATATTCAATTGCACCAACATCAAGACCTCTTGTAGGCTGAACAGCAATTAATAAATCTGGATCATTACTTACTTCTCTTCCAACGATAATCTTTTGCTGGTTACCACCTGAAAGACCACGAACCGGTAAATTTTCGCATCCAACCGGACGTACATCATAATCCTTAATTAATTTCTTTGTCTGTTCAATCATCTTATCAAAATGCAAGAATCCTTTTTTAGAATATGGTTCCTTATGATAATTTTCAATAATAGCATTTTCTGCTACGGAAAAGTCTAAAACAAGTCCCCTCTTATGTCTATCTTCATGAATCGTTGCAATCTTATTTTCAATTGTATACTTAGGAGAAGTGTTCTGTATTTCAGTTCCATTTATTTTAATCGTTCCTGCAGCTGATTTAGTCAAATTAGTAATTGCCTCAATTAACTCTTTCTGTCCATTTCCGTCAATTCCGGCAATACCTACGATTTCACCTTTTCTCACTTGAAGGTTAAGACCTTTTACTGCATCTAAATTTCTTTCATTTTTAACAACTAAATCTTTAATCTCAAATACTACATCTTTTGGTTTTGCTTCATCTTTTTCTACTACTAAATTAACCTGATGACCAACCATCATGGAAGCTAATTCTTCCTCTGTAACATTTTCAACATCTACGGTATCAATATATTCGCCTCGACGAATGATACTACATTCATTAGCTGATTGTTTAATTTCTTTTAACTTATGAGTAATGATAATAATTGTTTTACCATCTTTAATTAAGTTTTGCATAATATTAATTAATTCACTAATTTCCTGTGGAGTTAAAACGGCTGTTGGCTCGTCTAAAATTAAAATATCTGCTCCACGATAAAGAGCTTTCAAAATTTCAACTCTTTGCTGCATTCCTACTGAAATATCTTCAATTTTCGCATCAGGATCTACTGTAAGACCATAACGCTCTACAATATCCATTACTTTTTTTCTGGCTTCTTTCATATTTAAAATGCCAGCACCATTTGTAACCTCTGTTCCCAATATAATATTCTGAGTTACTGTAAAATTCTCAACTAACATAAAGTGCTGATGCACCATTCCAATATCGTGTGCAATTGCCACATTTGGATTTTTAATATTTACCTTTTCACCATATAGGTAAATTTCTCCCTCTTCCGCCTGGTATAAACCGTATAATACGTTCATTAATGTACTTTTTCCTGCACCATTCTCACCTAGGATAGCATGAACTGTACCTTTTTTAATATCAACATGCACGTTATTTAATGCTGTAAATTTACCAAAACGCTTTGTTATTCCCCGCATCTGAACTGCATATTCTTTACTAATCTCATTCATCTTGGACTTTTACCCCTTTCTAGATTTAATGGCTTTGCTCTTAAAGAGCAAAGTCATTAAATGTTTCTTCATTGTATGGAGGTGTAATTTCTTTATTAGCAATTTTGTCTTTGATTGCCATAGTTTTTTCATAAACCTCTTTATCCATGTTAGGATTGTTTTCTGGAATGCCTACAGCACCTTCAGCTAAACCGAATGTATATGTTTTTCCACCAATTTCTTCACCATTCATAGCTTTTTCGGAAACTAATTCGATAGCAACGTTTACAAGTTTTAAAGCAGATGTTAATACATTTTCTGGAGCTAAGTCAGATTGGTCACGGTCTACACCGATTGCAAATTTACCAGCTTCTTTTGCAGCTTCAATAACACCTGTACCTACATTACCAGCAGCGTGGAATACAATATCACATCCATCAGAGTACATTTTTGTTGCAATTGCTTTTCCTTTAGCAGAATCAGAGAAGCTTTCTGCATATTGAACCTTAACTTCAATATCTTTTTTTAATTCTTTTGCACCATATGCAACACCTGCACGGTAACCATATTCAAACTGATCAATAACAGCACTATGCATACCACCTACAAAACCAACTTTGTCTTCTTTTGTAGAAAGAGCTGCTACGTAACCAACCATGAAAGATGGATCCTGAGCGTTAAATACAACACCTGTTAAGTTTTCTGGAGTTTCTTCATATGCATTATCAATAATTGCATAGTGTACTTCTGGGTTCATTTCAGCAGATTCTTTTACAGCATCAGCCATAGCAAAGCCAATACCCCATACTAAATCTTTTCCTTCTTCTACTTGTTTGTCTAAGTTTGGAGAGTAATCAGATTCCTGTGTAGACTCTAAGTAACTTACTTCTGCACCTGTTTTCTTCTTAAATTCCTGTAAACCTTCCCAAGCAGATTGGTTAAAGGACTGGTCATTAACACCACCTACGTCTGTTACCATACTTACAGAGAAATCTTTTTCCTTAGAATCTTCTCCCTCTGTATCCTCTTTGTTTGCATCTTGCTCTGTTTTTGCATCATTTGAATCACCGCTATTGGAATTACCACCACAGCCAACTAAAGTTGCTGTTCCCAATGCCATTACCATTAACAATGCCAACATTTTCTTTCTCATAATTTTTTCTCCTTTTTTAATAAATTTTTGTTACAAGCTTTATTATATTACAATTCAAGAGCAATTTCCATCATTTCATGAAAACTTAATTGTCTTTCTTCAGCAGAAAGGCTTTCCCCTGTGTAAATATGGTCAGAAATTGTTAACATACATAACGCATTCTTACCGGCACGTGCTGCATTCATGTATAATGCAGCTGCTTCCATTTCTACTGCTAACACATTCATTTTCCTCCATGAATCATTTGCATCTTTATTGTCATTATAAAAAGCGTCTGAAGATAATACATTACCAACTACTACCTTTGTTCCTTGTTTTTCTGCTACTTCTACTGCCTTACGAAGTAAATCATAGCTTGCAATAGGTGCATAAGTACCTGGTAATTTATACTGTTTTGCATAATTGGAGTCTGTACAAGCTCCCATGCCAATTACAACGTCACGAACTTTAACGTCATCTTGTAGTGCTCCTGCTGAGCCAATACGAATAATATTGTCTACATCGTAGAAATTAAACAATTCATAAGTATAAATTCCTACGGATGGCATTCCCATGCCGCCGCCCATTACAGAAATTTTCTTTCCATGATAAGTACCAGTGTATCCTAACATGTTACGAACTGTATTAAAACATGTTACATCTTCCAAATAAGTTTCTGCAATGTGTTTTGCTCTTAATGGATCTCCCGGCATTAAAACTGTTTTTGCAATTTCTCCTGCTTTTGCTCCATTATGAGGTGTTGGTATATTAGCCATTTTTTCTTTCCTACTTTCTATTTATTTTACTTTTACTTTGCTCACTTTACTTGTGCTTCCATATACTTTTGCACCAGTTGAGTCTACTTTAAAAGCTTTTGCTTTTACATAATAAGTTTTTCCACTGTTTAATCCCTTTATTGTAAGAGATGTTTTTGTTGTATCTACTTTCTTAACACCCTTTTTAAAGGATTTGTCAGTTGAATAATATACTGTATAACCTTTTACTTGTTTTACAGTTTTTAATGATACAGTTGCAGCGTTTTTCTTAGAAGTTAAACTCTTAACCTGCACCTTAGATGGTTTTGTAACCTTTGTCCATCCAGCATAAAGAGTTCCATCTGTAGCTTTTGTATCACTAGTTACTTTCTTTCCGCCAGTTTTCTTTGTATACCAGCCTTTAAATGTATATCCTTTTCTTGTAGCAGTTGGAAGAGTTCCATATTTTTCTCCGGCTAGTACAGAGATTGTTTGAGCCTCTGCTTTTCCACCATTTGCGTTTAATTTTACATCATATACAGTTGCAACTTTCTTTAAATCATCTACTGTAATTGACTTAACATTTGGTGTTCTTCCATCAGCAGAAACAGGAACTGTAAGCTTTCCAGCTTTTACAAGTTCTGCTACCTTGTTGTGAAGGCTTTCATTCCAATTGTTTCCTGTTACTTTCCAATTGTTTGAAAGACTTGGAGAAATAACTCCTTTTTTCACATTTGTGATATAATCACCAATTAATTCTCTTACTCCTCCAATATCACCTTTTACATCAATATCTAATAATTTTGGAAGAGTTTCTCCCGCTTTATAAATAGGTCCAGGAGATAATAATTGAGAATTTGCACGATAGTTATTAACTGCAACAATTAATTTATCTGTATCCTTAATTGGTGTACCATCTTTTCTTGTAAGATTTTCAATACGGTTTCCAGCTTCTTTTGAAATATTTACATCGTAATTTACACCTGAAAACATATCATAATTATAAGCTCTGATATCCGGATTGAAAGAAATAGTCAAATCACCATCTTCGTATGTATTGTAATAAGAAGCGGACCATTCCATAAATTTCTTTAGCTGTGCTCCTGTCATTTCAAGCTTATATAGTGTGTTCGCATATTTGTAAATTAACGAAGTATCTGATTTTTTAATCTTACCTTCCTTTAAATTAGCTGAAGTATTAAATAATGCTGCTGCAGAAACCTCTGCTCCTGTATAGTACATCTGTACTTCATTGATAAGATTAATCATTGCTGTTTCCTGTAATTGTGCCTGTGGAATTCCTGGGATTTCATTTTCAGGAACTAAATCTCCACCTTTTAATTCTCCAATTACTTGATTTGCATCTGCTTTTGCCTTTTCATCAAAAGAAGCTAATTTCTTAACTAACTCCTGATCTGGCTCATAATTTTTCATTTCAAGTAATTTTGATTCTTTTTTCTCCACATCATACTTTCCGTCTGAACCTTTTTTCAAAGTAATGTCAACTTTTGCAAGTGTCTGACCTCCACTTTTGTTTTCAACAGTAAGTACATTATTGTGGTATACACCTTCTACACCTTTATGTTCATGAGCTGCTACAATTAAATCAATCTCAGGACATGCTTTCGCTAAATCCTTTACTCCACTGTCTGCTACGTCATATTCGTTTTCTTCACCCATGTGTTCTGCAGCAATGATAACATCTACTTTATCTTTGATTTCATTGACTACTTTCTTTGTTTCTTCTACTGCATTTGTAACCTTATATTCTTTTAAATTTTCAGCGTCCCA
This sequence comes from Velocimicrobium porci, assembly GCF_009696045.1. Taxonomy (GTDB): domain Bacteria; phylum Bacillota; class Clostridia; order Lachnospirales; family Lachnospiraceae; genus Velocimicrobium; species Velocimicrobium porci. Next base: position 72,882 of record NZ_VUMT01000012.1, read on the forward strand.
TCTCGTAATGTTAGAAGTTACCATTCCAACAACACCGATTTTAACGCCACCTTTTTCAAAAATTTTATAAGATTCTGCAAGAGGAGAACCATCTTTGTTATAAACATTTCCATTTAATACGGTAGCCTTTGATTGTTTCATGATTTTCTTTAAAACATCTAAGCCATAATTAAACTCATGATTTCCCAATGTCCATGTATCATATTGCATTTCATTCATTGCCTGAATCATTGGGTGAATGTCATCATTTTTAAATAAATCAGAAGAATTATCCTGAATACTGTCACCAACATCTAACAGTAAAGTATTATTGTTTTCTTTTCTAAGTTCCTTTACTGCAGTAGAAATCTGTGCATAGCTTCCACTTTTGTCTTCTTGATTTAAAGCATAATCATATGGTACAAATCTTCCGTGAACATCACTTGTTGCAAGTACCTGAATTGTAACTTCATTGCCACTATTGTCAGCTGCAAAAGCTGTAGTTACATGACTCCCTGATGCTAATAACGATGTTGCCATTAAAATAACGATTGACTTTTTAAATATTTTTTTCATAACATCCTCCATTGTAGCTATAAAAATTGTTTATAGATTCTGGGGCAGCTTCCTCACACTATAGAAACCTATTTATCCTCTTTTATAAGTTTACGAATTGCCTCTACTGCAACGCAAATCGCCGCTTCCGTATCATGTACAATTGGATTTTCTAACCCTTCTTTTTCTCTTTCCTGATTACCTACTACTAGGAATACAGAACCTGCTCTTACTCTCAAGTAACTAGCTACTACAAATAATGCTGCTGATTCCATCTCAGAAGCTAAGCATCCACAACGTTTCCATGCTTCCCATTTGTTAAGTAATTCATAGCTTACCGGTTTAATTTCTGGTTCATGCTGACCATAAAACGCATCTTTACATTGCACAACACCAACATGATAGTTGTGATCTAATGTCTTTGCTCCTTCAATTAAAGCATTAATAATATTAATATTAGCAACTGCAGGGAATTCAATTGGAGCATATTCTTTACTTGTACCTTCCATACGAATTGCACCACTTGCGATTACCACATCGCCACCTTTAACGTCCATTTCCATTCCGCCACAAGTTCCTACACGGATAAAAGTATCTGCTCCACATTTCACCAACTCTTCCATTGCAATAGAAGCAGATGGACCACCGATTCCTGTCGATGTTACACTTACCTTTACACCATCAAGGTATCCTGTGTAAGTAACATATTCTCTGCTATCTGCTACTAATTTAGCGTCATCAAAATGTTCCGCAATTTTCTTACAACGTTTTGGATCTCCTGGAAGTATCACATATTTTCCTACATCCCCCGGTCTAATTTGAAGATGATATTGTAATCCTTCTTCGCCTGAATAATTCATGTTCATTTCTCCTTTTTTTGTAGATTTCATTCAACAGACTGTACATAACTTGCTGCTATAACGATGTAATAGGGTTAAGACAAATATCAGGAATCAATTTTCTCTGCCGTAAGTTCCTTCATACGCCTGTACTGCGCTTCTTTTATGGTAATGTTGCTTCCACGAACAGCTACTAATTCGTTTTCCATCATTTGTTTTAAGGAACGATTTATTGTCTTAACTGACAATCCTGTTTCATCTGAAAGCTGCTGTCTTGTTGCTCTTACAGCACACCTCCCATCAACCGCATACTGCTCATAAAGGTGCTCAAATAAAATATAAACACGATCAATTCCCTGCAAGAACAAATATGCCCTCTCTTTCCTTGTTTCACCAAGCAAATATTTCGTCATATTTTTTGTATGTATCCAAAGTGCATTTGCATCGCTTCTCATCCATTCTTGAAATTTTTCTTTGTGCATTACAATAAATTGACAAGGAGTTATTGTACTCAATGTAGTCATATATTCATTACAATCAATAAATACTTCCATACCTCCAAAGAATTCTATCGCTTCATATCTGCAAAAATCATAAACAATCCCAAGAATGCGGAAATCGCTTGCCTTTACTCTTCCTTTTGTCAAGATATAAATAAACTGGACTTCATCTTTTTCCCGTATGAATATCTCTCCCTTATCTAATTCAATTACATTGCAAGCCTCCAAAAGCCAAACCGGAGCATTGCGAAAAAAATCGGCTAAGAACTGCTTCTGCTCTCCTTCAACTTGTTCTAGAACGGATAGAATCTTGTTCATACTGCTTAACCTCTCCTCTATAAGATATGCTTATTGTAGTATTTTTGCATAAAACGAAAAAGGTCAAATGTCCTTTTTTTCAAGAATTTTTTTTCTTTTCTTGTTTTTTTTATGCTAATTTATATCTATTATGACACCTTTTGTCCTAAATATCAACTATTTTACTAAATTTTCTCTAAAAAACATTGAATTTTTTTCATGAAAATATCCAAGCATTTTTTCAAATCCTAAATATGTGCTACTAATTTATTGTAAATAGTACCAATTTTTCAAAATTATATTGGCTATTTCATACAAAAAAATAGCCTTTTTCCATTATTTTCTTCTTCCATTCCATACAAAATTCAGGACTTTTCACTTTTTAATAAAAAAAGATGTCATCAAAACAAATCCAAAAATATCCAAATTACAATTCACATCTTTGAATTAATTCTTAACAACATCCATTTTTAAAATTCTTATTCTATTTTACAGCTATAAAGTATTATCGATTCTCCCGTTCCAAAGCCAATAACTTTTATTTTTCCAACTGTTTTGCCGCATTTCTTATAATTTCAGTTTCTTCTCTTATCTCATCTTCCACGATTTCTTCACTAAGGGTAACACGGATTATTGCTCCCGATTCTTCCTGAATTTTCATTTTTCCTATTGGCATATCGTATATTTGATAATATTTCATTTTTCCAAACCTCTGCAATATTTCCTAAGAATTCATACTTTCGTGTTCTCTTTTTATTTCCCTGTATAATTCCAATGAATTCCAGGAAACATTCGTTGGTGTAACAATCGCTTTTAAATGAATTCTCTCAATTCCTGCCTTGCGAAAACTTTTTAAAACAAAATCTAACCTTTGACTACTGAAATGATTCATTACAATCATTTCCTCCAAAAATCCCTCTCCAAGATAAGCCTCCTCTGTTTTTTCATATCCTTTTATACCTGCCAAAGCACCAATTGGTTGTAAATATTGTTCCTTTTTTATTTCTCTGATTGTAATACCTAATGGTATTAATACCTTTTTTATTTTTTTCCCTTTTTCTGTTCCAGATAGATTATATAAAAGTATCATTTCTCCTGTTTTCATAAATTTCTCCTCATATATTTCTGAAAGAAAAAACAGAGAATATTGATATTTATTCCTTTACAACACTCTCTGTTTTTCTTTTGTATTTTTTTATTTTTTTTCGCAAATTATATTTGCATCTTTATTCTTACGAAGTTTAATTCCAAGGAATACGCCTCCGCATACAAACGCAGTAAAGCAAATAAAACGTATTACATAATAAAAAAGTCCACTTAAAAACATAATCTCGCCTCCTAATCTTTTATCTTCTATGTGCCAGTTCCTCTGCCACATCTTCCCACTCCAAATTGCATTCAGCCATCAAAACCATTAAGTGATACAAAAAGTCAGATATTTCATATTTCAACTCTTCTGCATCCGGATTTTTTGCTGCAATGACAATTTCTGTTGCTTCTTCCCCGCATTTTTTAAGAATCTTATCAATTCCTTTTTCAAATAGATAATTTGTATAAGAACCTTCTTTTGGATTCTTTTTGCGGTCTTTTATAACTTGATACACATCTTGTAATACCATATATGGACTAGTAGCCTCTGCCTCGCGGTCTACAAGTGTAGTACAAAAGCAAGAACGATTACCAGTATGGCAAGCTTCTCCTATTTGTTTTACCTTCGCTAATATTGTATCATTATCGCAGTCAATTAACAAGTGTTTTACATATTGATAATGAGAAGAAGTTTCTCCCTTACACCATAATTTTTTTCTGCTTCTGCTATAATAGGTCATTTTCCCTGTTTCAATCGTTTTATTAAATGCTTCTTCATTCATATATGCCAGCATAAGCACTTCACCTGTTTTATAATCCTGTACAGTCACTGGTATTAATCCTTCGTTATTTAATTTAAAATCAGAAAATGATAAGCTGCTCTCAAATGTATGAACTGCAATCTTTTCTTCTTTTAAACGAAGCTTTGCTTTCATAATATCTTTTTCCTTATAATAATTAGTAGCAACCCCTACCACATTTTCAAGCGAAATAATTTCTTCCAGAATATTTCTTGTCAGACTATCTCTGATTATAATTGGAAGCGGACACTTCGAAAAATGTTCTTTCAATTTTCCTGATACTTCAATATGTTTTAATACAACTCCTCCATAGCCTTGTACTTTTTTCTGCTCCGCCAACGCAAAATTGGAAAAATCTCCTTTTGAATCCATTATAAACCAAATTTTTTCGGAGCCAAATCTTTTTATTGCAAGAGAAATTTCATTTTCATCAATTGCATACCGTTCTTCAATCACCGCACAAGAAGCACCCGTATACAAAAGTTTTTTAATATCCTCAAACCGTTCTATATAACAGCCAGCCATATAAGGAATATCAATTTCTTTCCCTATTGTCCGAAGTACTGACAAAAATTCATCTCTTGAGGCCTCGTCTTTCGAATAATTGTAAATATAAAGTTCATCTGCACCATCTGCTTCATACCTTTTAGCAATACGAATGATACTTGAACCCATTTCATTTTCCGCATTAATATATGCAATTATTTTTTTATAATTCATTCCTTGTCTCCTTTTTCAAATAACTGTATTGCCTCTCCGATTTCTACATACAAATCCTCCTGCTATTTACCTTTTTACTCAAATTTTTATCATAAACATTTACTGCTTATCACAAAAAGTCCCAAAAGATATTAAAAAAAGAGTATCCACTAGAAAATCACTATTTGAATTACTACCGGATACTCTCATTTCCTAAAATAGACTATTGTATAACGCATCTGTTGTTAAAGTATTATAGTCCCCACGATTTGTATAAGAGCCACCACCAGAAAGCGTTTTTAATGTACTATTTGACAAATTGCTAATTTCTTTCGCCTTTCCACTTACTTTCGCAGAATAAGAACCAGAACCGGAAAACAGCGTTTTCATTGCATTCATGTCTGCCTTACTAACCTTATCCTTATCAACAGTCAGTTTATTATCTTTTCCAATTGAAATACCTACTTTGTCAAGCAATGCACTATTCGATTTTGTACTTCCTATCATCCATAATGTCTTACGAAGTACACTTTTTGTATTAACATCATCAGCAGCATCAAGCATATTATTGTAAGCATCCACAAAAGAAGTCAATTTTTTTGTAATTTCTTCTGTGTTATAAGTTATTTTTCCTGTTTCCTCATCCTTCGTACCTTCAAACAACTTACCATTTTTTAATTCGTCTGCTGCCTTTTTTAATAAATCTGCCTGTGATTTTGTCTGCAATAAATTCGTCTTTTCCAACTTTGTTTCTTCTGTTTGGTCACTTGATTCAACTGAATCGGAAGATTTTTTTGAATAGTAGGCATTGAGTAACTTTCTATAACTTCCATTCTGAATTGCTGCATAATCACCTAATACACTGCTGCCACTATAAGATGTGCTTGTTGTATTCGTTCCAAAAAACGAATCGGAAATTCCAAAAAATGACGTCATACTTATCCCTCCTTTGATTTGTTACTTGCAGTTTCATCCGTAAAACTACATTCTATCAGCTGGCTCTAATCTATCGTTCTGTTTATTCAATATATCGGCATAACCTAAAAAAATGTTTACTCTTTTTTAATGAATCCATTCACTTTGTCTTTAATTGTTAATATTAATAAAAGTTCTTTTCTCTGTCAACCAAAGAAAAGAACTTTTTATCGATTTTCTAAATCCTTTTGTATCATTTCCAAGTAATGTACGAATACTCCATTATGAGTCGATATTTGATAATGCGGATCTAATTCTTCAAATAAAAAACTTTTTCTTCCCCCATTTTTTGCTCTCTCCCAAAATTTTAATAATTGTTCAAATGTGAGATAATAAAATAAATCATGCTTTGCAAAATAAATTAGCAAAAATGCAATTCCATTCTGTTCTTCAAATTCTTTCATAAATTGAATCTGATGCTCATGTACATTTTGGAGAGGAAACGTATCAATTGCACATTCTTTCGCATCAAAGCATACCGGAATTCCCTGTACCGTGCCAATATAATCGACCGTACTTTTTTGTTCAAAATACGCCAGTGTAATATGTCGTGTATTTTTATCAATTGTAATTGGTTTAATTGGAGTCGGTATTTTTTGTATCAGAGCAAGATGATTCATCCGATATTTCTGATTTGTCAAATTGATAATCTCCTCTAACGTAGACCCACGAAGCCCCCTTGAGTTCCATGATGGCATATGATTCCTCCTGTCAAAATAACTCGTTTATAATTGTTTCAAAATAAGATGGAAGCGGAGCCTTTATAATCATTTCTTTTCTCTCTATTGTCTGTGGAAATACAAGCTCTCCGGCATGTAACAATTGATGCTTTAATTTAAAATGTTTTTTAAAATACTTATTTACAATAACGTCCCCATACTTTCCATCTCCTACAATCGGATGTCCTATGCTTTGAAGGTGGGCACGAATCTGATGGGAACGACCTGTAATCAATTTTACGCGAAGCAGGGTAAACGCTCCATTCTCATTTTCTGTACATTCAATCGGTTCATACTGTGTCTTAATATATTCAGCACCTTCTATCGGCTCTGTATGAATTGTTACCTTATTATGATTATGGTTTTTATGCAAGTATCCTTCAATCTGTTTTTTCTCTTTCACAATTCCTTTTACAATACAGTAATAATATTTATCCAAACTTCTCTCCTTAAACATTTCGCCCATTTTCTGAAGCCCGGATACGGTCTTTCCTGCTACTATAATTCCGCTTGTATTTCGATCAAGCCGATTGCAGATACCTGGTCGGAAACCTGCTAACTGTTCTTTTTTTATACTCCCAGACTGAAGCAAATAAGCTGCAATATGTTCTACTAAAGAAATATCCTCTGGTCTTGCCTTCTGAGATAGCATCCCTGCCGGCTTATTCACAATTAATACATTTTCATCCTCATATAAAATGTCTAACTCTTCCAGCTGCTCAATCGCTAAATTTCTTTCTGTTTCCTCTCCCATGCTAAATTTCTCGATTGTTTCATCCGATAGCCACAGTTTGACAAAATCACCTTCCTGAAGCTTTTCATTTCCCTCTGCCCTTTTGTCATTTAATGTTATATTCTTTTTTCTCATCATTTTATATAAAAAACTTTTACTGGCATACTGCAAATACTTTCCAAGAAACTTATCCAATCTCTGTCCTGCTTCCTGGACTCCAATTACGATTTCTTTCATTGATACTCCTTTTCTAACAAACAATTTTAAATATTCCTATTTATACAATAAGTGAAGTAAGATATGCGATTACCTTTTCTTCTTCCTGCAAATTAACCTCTTTTTCAGAAATTTTTTTAACTGCCTTCACCAATTCGTCATAAGAAGAATAAATCTTTACAATCTCATTTGAACTCCAATTTCTAACCCCTTTTGTCAAATAAGATTGTATATAAGCTAAATCTTGCTTTTCTCTTCCCACTACTCCAAGTACCTGCCCGTTACTTACAAGAATAAAGTCAAGATTCATCACCTTTTCCGATGAAGTAATTACCATATCTGAAAATAATTTACCATTTTCCCTCAAAATCTTTATAAGCTCATCATACTGTTCCCGCTTTGGTGTATGATATGGCGCTAATACAACAAAACTAACAAAAAATTTCGCACCGGGCAGTACCATCAATACTGCAAGCACTGTAAAAATACTCTGATTGCTTTTTCCTTTAAAATAGTAACCGGTTAAAAAAATGCCAATACCAATGAAAGCCATTAATAAAGTAAGTAATAACTGCTTCCACTTCTTCTTTTTTATATAACCCCATTCACCGGTCTCGCACTTTATCATACCATTTAGCCTCCTCTCCTGGTTATTTTACTTATTTCTTTTTATGAACGTTTCGAATTGTCCGCTTTTTCTTTTGCTTCTTTAAACCTTTTTCCTGTTTTCCAACCTGCTTTTTATCTTTTGGTCTGATTAAGCACCGTTTATCGTAGCCGATTAAATCCATACGTTTTGCTAATTTTAATGCTTCGAATACCAAATCATAATTTTTTGGATTCCGGTATTGAATAAGTGCCCTCTGCATTTCCTTTTCATGTGCCGATTTTGGTACATATACCTTTTCCATCGTTCTTGGATCAAGTCCCGTATAATACATACAAGTTGAGATTGTAGCAGGGGTTGGATAAAAATCCTGAACCTGTTCCGGCATATAGCCCATATCCCGGATATATTCCGCCAGTTTAACAGCTTCTTTCATTGTAGAACCCGGATGAGAAGACATAAGATACGGAACAACATATTGTTTCATACCAAGTTCTTCATTAATTTTTTTATACGCACGGATAAATCTCTCATAGACTTCATTGGAAGGTTTTCCCATAAGCGGAAGTACCTTGTCACTCACATGCTCCGGTGCAACTTTTAATTGCCCACTTACATGATACTGACATAATTCTCTGATAAAAGTATCATCCTTATCCGTAATTGCATAATCAAATCTTACGCCGGAACGCACAAATACTTTTTTTACCTTTGGCAGCTTTCTTAATTTTCGAAGCAGAGAAATATAATCTTTATGGTCAACTGTCAGATTTTTACATGGTGTAGGAAACAAGCACTGGCGGTTTTTGCAAACTCCTTTTGTCAATTGTTTCTCACAAGAAGTATGGCGGAAATTCGCTGTTGGACCTCCCACATCATTGATGTAACCTTTAAAATCCTTTTCTTCTGTCAAAATCTTTGCTTCTTCTAATATTGATTCATGACTTCTTGTCTGAACAATTCTGCCCTGATGGAATGTTAAAGCACAAAAGTTACAACCTCCAAAGCATCCTCTGTTGCTTACCAAGCTAAACTGCAGTTCTTTTATTGCCGGAATTCCGCCATCCTTTTCATAAATTGGATGATAAGTCCGCATATAAGGCAGTGCATAAACATCATCCATTTCCTGTCTTGTTAATGGCTTAGCCGGAGGATTTTGAACAATATATTCTGTATCCTTATACTTTTCCACTAAACGTTTTCCCGTAAATGGGTCTGTATTGCAATATTGTATATAAAAGCTTTCTGCAAACTTATGTTTATTTTCAAAAATCTCTTGATAATCCGGGAGTTCTATATAATCATATACATTTTCTAATGATTTTGCTTTAAAAACCGTTCCTGCAACAAAAGTTATATCTTTTATATCAATTCCGCTATCTAAAGCATCCGCAATTTCAACAATTGAATGTTCTCCCATTCCATAAGAAATTAAATCTGCACCAGAATCCAATAAAATAGACCGTTTTACCCGGTCACTCCAATAATCATAATGCCCAAGTCTTCTTAGACTTGCCTCAATTCCACCAATAATAATCGGAACATGCTTGTACACTTTACGAATCAAGTTACCATATACAATCGTTGCACGATCAGGACGTTTTCCCATAATACCACCAGGAGAATATGCGTCTTGTTTTCTATGCTTTTTGGCAACTGTATAATGATTAACCATCGTATCCATATTTCCTGCCGATACAAGAAAGCCAAGCCTTGGCTTTCCAAAAACCTGAATACTTTCCTCGTTTTTCCAGTCCGGCTGTGCAATTATACCGATTTTATAACCATGGCTTTCCAAAACACGACTTATAATTGCCGGACCAAACGAATGATGGTCAACATACGCATCTCCAATTACATAAACAAAATCAACTTCCCTCCATCCTCTTTTTTTCATATCCGCTTGGCTAATTGGTAAAAAATCTTTTGTCATTCTAACTCCTATCTATTTATTCAAACTGAATCTCCAAATAACTGTCTATATAATAATCTGCTTCTTTCTTTTTTGCCTCAATCATATCTTTTGTATAATCATCATAGACAGCACATACTGTCATTCCGGCACTTTTTCCTGCTCGTATTCCTTGGATTACATCTTCAAATACAAGACATTCTTCTGGAATTACCTGAAGCTCATTCGCAACCAGCTCATAGATATCCGGTGCCGGTTTTCCTTTTTTTACTTCACACGCCGTATGAATCGAATCAAAATATTGTACCATATGATGATTTTCCAATACAGCCTTTACTAATTCTTTTGAATTGCTTGTTGCAATCCCTGTTTTTATTCCTTTTTTCTTTAAATATTTTACAAACGCTTTTGCCCCCTGTTTAAATGGCACTTCATTCGCATATTTATATCCTGCCATCTGATTCCATGTCTGTTTAATCTGTTCTAACGAATCTTCCAGCCCAAATCTTTGCTTAAAATAAACTGCTGTTTCAGAAAAACTCATTCCTTCAATCTCATCCTGCAATGTTTCCGGAAGGACTATTCCAAAACGACCTAAATATTCAATATCAATTTCCCGCCACATACTCATAGAATCAATTAATGTTCCATCTAAATCAAAAATAACTGCTTTTTTATTCCTTAACATATGCACTCCTATTTTTTAATTGTTCCACTTCTTCTTCGGTTAATGGACGATACTCACCCGGTCTTAATGCCTTGTCTAATACTAAATTTCCCATCGCCAAACGCTTTAAATAAATAACTTTTGTTCCTACCGCCTCAAACATTCGCTTCACCTGATGGTACTTTCCCTCCTGAATTGTAATCTCTACCTCTGAACAGTCTGCCGAGGATAGAATCTTAAGTTTAGCCGGAAGTGTAAAAATTCCTTCTGTTCCTTTTCGTTTTTCTCTTTTACTTTCTTCCTTTAGACATATGCCCTTTGCAAACTGCTCTATTTCTTTTTCTGTTATCATTCCATCAATTTTCGCATAATAAGTTTTATCAACATGTTTTTTAGGGCTTAAAAGGGAATGGGATAGTTTTCCATCGTTTGTTATCAATAATAATCCTTCTGTATCTTTATCCAATCGGCCTACCGGGAACAAATCTTTTCTTTTTGTTGTTGTAATTAAGTCAATAACCGTCTTCTCCCTTGCATCAGAAACAGCAGAAACAACACCGGCAGGTTTATTAAGCATATAATACTCCCATTCCTCATACACAATCTGTTTGCCTTCCATACAAATCTTTTGTTCATTTGCATTTATTTTTTGCTCTGGCTTTTTTATGACCAAACCATCGACTGTAATTTTTCCTTTTTTTATATATTCTTTTACTTCTGTTCTTGTACCAAGCCCCATATCAGCTAAATACTTATCCAGACGTATACATTTACTCATTCTATCTCAACTTTCTATTTCTTTTATTTTAAGCTTTGCGCACGATAACCTTCTGCAATAATATCAAGCTGTTTACTAAAACGTTCAAGCTGATCGACATCATCACTTTGATAAATTCGAAAAAACTCATCTTGAATTTTTACAACTTCTCGTTTGTTCGCAAGTTTATATAAATTTTGAATATTATTTAAAATATCTGCAACTATATCTGCTTTCCTGCGGAAAGAATTCTGTGCATCCATGATCTCACTCCGCACCGAAGCCATTTCTTCATCTAAAATGACAACTGCCTCAGCAGCCTTCGATAAACGTTCCCTGATATGCTTTGGCATATTTTCTTTATATTTGTATTGTAAGGAATGTTCTATTGTTGCCCAGAAATTCATTCCCAATGTACGAATTTGAATCTCTGCTTTTATCTCTTTTGGTCCATTAATGCTCTGTACAACATAACCTATAATTAAGTGATAGCTTCTATATCCACTTGGTTTGCTTTTCGTAATATAGTCTTTTTCCTGGAGAATTGTCATGTCATTTCTCTTTTCTATAATCTCCACTACCTTATCAATATCTTCAACAAACTGACAAATAATTCGGATTCCTGCAATATCTTCTATCTTTGTTTCAATTTCATCCAGTTCAATCTTTTTTCGCTGTGCCTTCTCCAATATACTGGAAATCGTTTTAACCCTTCCATTCACTAATTCAATCGGAGAATAAACCCCTGCATTTCTATGTTCTAACATAATGTGATTAAATTTTAATACTAATTCATCTACCGCCAAAACATAGGGATCTAGTATCTCACGCCATAATTGTATCTCCATATTGTAAACCTCATTTCTCGCCTTTAATATCGTTTTTAGTATAACATAAATTTTTAAAGAAATAAACGTTTGTTTCCCTATTCATTTCCTTCCAAATGAAATGGTACTTTCTTATCTTCTATGTATTTTAAAATCCAATAAGGATTTACACTTATTTCTTTTCCGGCTTGCTTTAAATAAACTCCAACATGAAGATGCACATCAAAGTTGCCGGTTGTTCCTTCTACCTCACTATAACCGGTATCTCCTACATATCCAATCAACTGTCCCGCCTTAATAATGTCTCCCTCTTCTAAGTTTGGTGCATATTCAGACATATGAGCATAGTAAAAATATCCTCCACCGGGTGCCCGCACTCCAATTCGATAACCGCCAAGTTTTAACCAGCCTTTCTTTTCAATTCTCCCATCTGTCATACTATAAACCGGAAAATACCCTCTCTTATTATTGCTAGTCATAATATCGGTTCCCTCGTGAACCCTTTTTCCTCCATACGCCCGTTCACTATACCAGCTATTCTCATAAAAGCAATGCTCTTTTCCATCTATATCTTCTCCAACAGGAAAGTACTCAATATCTGTAAATAACTCGCGATAAGACTTCCTTAATTTCCCAAACTTTTTCGAATAATTATAATAGTTTGGAACAGTTCTTACCTCTAAATCCCTCTTTTGTTCGAAATGAAAATCCTGCCGAATCATAGCAAATGCAAGTTTTTTATCCCAATCACTTGGATTTTCTTTTTTTACTTGCCGTAAGCTCTCTATCGTTTCTTGATTAAAGCTTAAAGCACGAAAAGCAAATTTGCTTTCTTTACTATCTAACCGCTCTAACCAAATGGCATCCTGCAGATAACTTATCCCTAATACAATAAGCAAAATAGCTAGAATTCCTATTTTAATTGATATGATTCCGTGCTTCTTTTTCATATTTACCTACCCCTTTTGAGTATACTAAGCTATAATATATATGAAAAAGAAAAAAGAATTAGAACAACTACAGTATAACAGAAAACAATTCTTTTGCAACAAAAAACAGCCCGACCGGGCTGTTTTTTATAAACATTATCTGATCTTTACTCTTAACGTAATAAAGATAATACACCTTGTGTAGATTGATTTGCCTGTGCAAGCATTGACTGAGCTGCTTGTTGTAAAATATTGTTCTTAGAGTAATCAACCATTTCTTTTGCCATATTTACATCACGAATACGAGATTCTGCAGATTGTAAGTTTTCAGCAGATGTATCTAAGTTAGCAATTGTATGTTCCAGACGATTTTGAGTAGCACCCATTTTCGCTCTTTCTGTAGAAACTTTTTGAATAGCCATGTCGTAAGCTTTTACAGCTAAAGAAGCGTCTGCCTGAGAAGTAACCTTTAAGGATTCACCTTCTACACCATCTTTTGTCTGTACGATATTTAAGTCTTTTGCTTTCATGGAATTAATTCCAAGTGCAACTTCTTGTCCTGCATTTGCACCTACTTGAAGATGGAATGCGTCTTTTCCTGTTTCTGCCTGTTTGGATTCTACCATAGCATCAGATGTAATTGTAAGCACGTCACCGGCTTTTAATTTATTTGCATTGCTGATTGTAATAACAGTGTCATCACCAGATTTATTCTTTAATGTGATTTTTAATTCATTATTTTTATCAACAGCATCACTAATCTTAAATGCTGCGCTATCCGCTGTATTACCAAATAAATCTTTTACATCAATTACAGACTTATCTGTATTTAACTTATCCAATTGCGCTTTTGTAGAATCAACTTTAGCTTGTGCCTCTTCTTTTAATTTATCCGTAGCATTTGCATTAGCATCTGCTGCAGCTTTATCAGAAACCGCTTTTTTATAATCTACAATTGCTGTTGCAAGCTCTGTATTTCCTAAAACATCAACAACATCTTGCACTTGAGCAACCTTTGCCTGATTTACATTATTTGTAATCGCTGTACTAGCTACCGATTTTGCAAAAGTATCAAGTAAACCAAAAGTATCCGTTGCAGCTTTGGAAAGATTGTCCGTTGTAGCTAAGGCTCCTGATTGAACTAATGCTACATCAGTTCCATCACCCTTTTTATGTTTTGCCGCTACGTCTACTGAAGTAGCTGCTACAGCCTTCCCAATATTTTGAGTATTTGCTGTATCAAATAAACCTTTCAGTTCTGTATTCGCTGCTTTAATCTCATTTGAATCTCCGGCACCAGCTGCTTTACCATCTTTTACCAATGCATCAATATACTTATTAACCGCATTGGTTAAGTCTTCTTTTGTAACACCGGCTTTTAAGAAAGTATCCCCATTTGCTGCTTTCGTAATTTCTGCTAATTTTAAAATATTATCAACAGTTTTTACAACAGCCTCTTTATTCTCGCTTACTGCTGTAGAGGAAGTAGCAGCAGCGGATTCTAAAGTACTTAAAACTCCCTTTGCTGCACCTAATGCTCCTGCAATGTTTTCTTCTGTAGATTTATCCGCACTATAAACACCAGTAATGGATACTCCAGCTGCTTCCTGTAATACCGGGTCTAATGTTACAGCACCAGCAGTTGTTATTAACTGATTAATTTTATTTATCTGCTCATTAGATAACTTTGAAGTTCCTTTTGTGCTTTGTCCATCTGTAAAGTCTTGTGTAACTTCAATACGGATTACATCTGTAAATGCTGCTTTTGCAGAACCATCTGTTGTAATTGCAGCACTTACGTTTCCATTTCCAAATGTTCCATCAATATTTGTACTACCAGCTTTTTCATTGACAGAACCTTGTCTGGAACCGTCAAGAAGTTTCTTTGTATTGAATTCTGTTGTATTTGCAATACGATCAACTTCTTGTGTTAATTTATCAATTTCATTCTGAATCTGTGTTCTGTCATCATCTGTATTTGTATCATTTGCAGCTTGAACAGATAACTCTCTCATACGTTGTAAAATACTGTGAGTTTCTGTTAATGCACCTTCAGCTGTCTGAATCATAGAAATACCATCCTGTGCATTTGTTGAAGCTTTCGTAAGTCCACGAATCTGACCTCTCATTTTTTCAGAAATCGCAAGACCTGCAGCATCATCACCAGCACGATTAATTCTATAACCACTGGATAATTTTTCTGTTGATTTGGATTGGTTTGTTACAATGTTACCTAACATTCTGTTGGCATTTGCTGCCTGCATATTGTGTTGAATAATCATAATTTTTACCTCCGTGTGTTTGTTGGTAGTGTCAAAAACTACCCGTATTTTATTTTAAAAATTCTTTTAAAACCTTAATTTATTGGAGGTTTGCAAATAAAAAGAGCATTTACCTCCCATTTTTGATATAATGTCCTCGACCAAAATTCCA
>NZ_VUMT01000013.1 GCF_009696045.1 Velocimicrobium porci
ATCACCTAATGAGTATGAAAAGAAATATTGGATAAAATTAAGACACTTGGAAATAAATGCGGCATAAGACAGAATATTGAGGTGAAAAGTTCACGTTTAACTTGTACTTTTTCTTGACATAGGACCACATACTCGGTATCTGTGATCCGCCCACTTTTATCGCGTCTCTGATGGCGCACGATATATCCGGCTCCTTCCAGTTCACGCAGGGCAGCACCTATGGCATCCACGCCCTCCTTACAGATCTTTGCAAGGCCACGGGTGGTGTAATTCCAATCCTCCGGCAGCGACAGCATCATGGAAAGCAGCCCCTTGGCTTTTAACGACAGGTTTGCATTTCGTAAATGATGATTGCTCATCACGGTATAATCACGGGTCCGTTCAATGCGAAAAACGGCCATCGACCTCACTCCTTCCGAATTTTGGGTACAAAAAACCGCAATCCTCATTTCAAAGAATTGCGGTGTTCAACGCTTTTCAAATTTTCTTGCATAGAACCAAAACAGCGGCTTTTGGGGACGCGCCTCTGTAAATGGCTCCTCCTGGGCGAAAGGAAGTGTTTGCATCACGCGGTCAATATCCGTTGAATCCATGTCATGCTGAGATTTGCAATCTTCCCGGATTGCTTCTTGAATTTCCTTTACCGTACACATAGTCATTCCTTTCCTTTCGTTGTATGGGTTTATGAGCGGCGGCGTTTTCCCGGTTTGAAATCGAGGATATGTCCCTCAATCACACGAGCGTAACGCTTGATCTTGATCTCCCGGCGCTGCTGGCTTTGCAGGGCGGCCTGATACCCGTCCTCAGTCAAAAACAACCGCATTTCATCTCCGGGGCTGCCGTAAGCAGTGCTGGGACGCAGGACGGAAAACTCGATCATCCAGCGGGTATTATCCCAAAACCTCCCTACGGCGAGAATGTTGTGTCCTTTCAGCTCACGGGCTGAAATATCCCTCATAGGCGGCTCCTTTCATCGTTCCTGGTCTCTCTGACGCTTTTTCTGCCATGCCTCCAGTAGCTTGATGATGGTTTCCTGCATCCGCTGGGGCGTATAGCTTTTGGGGAAATACTTCCGCAAGGTGTCAGAGGTAAATGTCACTCGATCCAGATCGCTTTTCTTTTCCTCACCCATGATGACGCGCATCATATCGAGGGTCAGATGCCCCTCCTGACTGTATTTCTTGAGCCGCTGGGCTTGGGAAAGGGAAGGGGTAGCCTGTTCGCTGTCCATCGCGTCCAGCAGGTCTACCTGTTCCTCTTTTTTAAGAAAGGACAGCTCATAGGCAGGGTTCAGGGCGATCTTCTTTTCATCCACCATATCCATCAATTCAGGAATCAGCTCTGTCAGACGGATAAATCTCTTAATCTGTGATTTGCTATCTGGACTGTTCTCCGCGATTTTTTCTGCCGCAGTCAACTTCGGCCCAACTTGGGCCGAAGTTAAATCCGTCCTGGCTCCTTGGTGCTTAATGGCATCTAGCTTCATTTTATAAGCAAATGCTCTTTCGCTTGGAAGAAGGCTTTCTCGCTGCAAGTTGCTGTCAACCATAATAATCGTGGCGGCATCATCATCCAAATCCCGAACAATGACCGGCATAGTCTCCTTTTCTGCCAGCTCACTGGCTCTGTGCCGCCTGTGTCCGGCTACCAGCTCATAGCCACCCTCCGGGTCCGGTCGGGCAATGGCCGGAACCAGAACGCCATACTGCTTGATACTGTCAGCGGTCTCCATCATTGCTTCGTCATCCTTGACTTTGAATGGGTGGTTCTTGAACGGATGCAGTTCAGACAACGGAATTTCCTGAATCTTTTCCAGCTTTGCATCCTGGCGGTCTTCTTCGGTGGAGAACAGATCATCTACCGAGGCCAGCTCTATTTTTTTCGCGCTGCTTTTCAAGTTTCAACACCTCCTTCGTCAGATTTTTGTAGCCCTCTGCCACCTTGCCGCCGGGGTCATGGGCAAAAATGCTTTTTCCCTCTGCGCTGATTTCCTTTGCCCGGACAGAATGGGGAATCTCTGTGCCGAATACTTTGATCTTGCTGCCATAGGTCTCTCGCAAAAGTGCGGAGATCTCTTTGGCAAAGTTGGTTCGGCTGTCAACCATCGTCAGCAGGATACCGTCTATCTGGAGCTTGGGGTTGATCTGCCGCTTTACCTTGTTTACCGTGGAGAGCAGCTGTTCCAGCCCTTTGGCGGACAGATACTCCGCCTGAACGGGAATTATGATCCTGTTCGCAGCGGCCAGCGCATTGACTGTGAGCATCCCCAGGGAGGGCTGGCAGTCGATGAGAATATGGGAGTATTGCCCCTTCAGCGTGTCCAGATATTGCCGCAAGATAGTCTCACGGCTCATGGCATTTACCAGGGATACCTCCATACCGGATAACTGGATGTCCGCAGGCATCAGGTCTACACCCTCTGGGTGGTGCAGGATACCCTCGCCGGGACGAAGCGGCTCATCCATCAAGATACGCCCCATAGCGTCCGACAGCGTAAAGGGCAGCTTGTCCGGCTGAGGATTGCCCAGGCTGATCGTCAGGCTACCTTGCGGGTCTCCGTCGATCAGCAGGACTTTCTTTCCAGCCTGCGCCAAACCGATTCCAAGATTGGCACAGGTAGTGGTTTTGCCAACGCCGCCCTTCTGGTTGGCAATGGCAATGATTTGCGTGTTCATTGACTTCACCTCATTTCTAATTGTTGCTGTTGCTTCTGGAAATAGAAAAAGCCGCCACTCCAAAATAAAAAGTGAAGTGACGGCTCTTTCTATCGCCGGAATACGAGTTCCTGAAATGAAAAAAGCACCCAGTCATTTTATACTGAGTGCTATATCAAATTCATATTCAATTATTCAAATTAGGTCAAACTATGTCAAACTGCCACAGCCCAAAACGAGGGAAAGGAGGGACGAAAAACACCCCCAAAATCGGCTCTCGGTTGTCCTATAATTTAACCACTAACCCCTTTTTTTACCCCCATTTTTGCCGGTTGTCCTATATTTAACCACTAAAAATTGGGTGAAAACGGCTCTTGATTTGCCAAATTTGGTCAAACCATATCAGCCCGTTTAGATACAGTAAAACCCCGGAAAACCTTGATTTTCCGGGGTTTTTGAACCATTTTGATACGGTTTGAACAGCAGATTATCTCTTGCTGAACTGAGGTGCACGACGTGCTGCCTTGAGACCGTACTTCTTACGCTCTTTCATACGAGGATCTCTTGTTAAGAAACCTGCTTTTTTAAGCGCTGGACGGTAATCAGCATCAGCTTGTAATAAAGCTCTGGAGATACCGTGTCTGATAGCACCTGCCTGACCTGTGAATCCACCACCGTGTACATTTACTAAAACATCAAATTTATCTGTTGTTTCTGTTAATTCAAGTGGTTGACGAACGATTAATTTTAATGTATCAAGACCAAAATATTCGTCCATATCTCTTTTATTGATTACAATTTTACCTGTACCAGGTACTAAATATACTCTGGCAATACTGCTTTTTCTTCTTCCTGTTCCGTAATACTTTGCGTTAGCCATTTCTTTTTCCTCCTTTCAGCACCTTTAATTAATATCTTTCTTTGATTTCTAATACTTCTGGTTTCTGTGCTTCATGATTATGCTCTGCACCAGCGTATACATGTAATTTTTTGATCATAGATCTTCCTAAAGGTCCCTTTGGAAGCATGCCTTTTACTGCAAGTGTAATAACATTTTCAGGTTTTTTATTCATCATTTCTTTTAATGTAGTTTCTTTCATACCACCTACATAATCAGAGTGACGATAATAAATCTTCTGATCCATTTTCTTACCTGTAACTTTAATCTTATCAGCATTGATAACGATTACATAATCACCTGTATCAATGTGTGGTGTATAAGTAGGTTTATTTTTACCTCTTAAGATTGATGCGATTTCTGAACAAAGACGTCCTAATGTATGTCCTGTAGCGTCAACTACATACCATTTTCTCTCAATTGTTGCTGGACTAGCCATATAACTTTTCATTGGTTTACCTCCTTGAAAACTTTCGAATAAATAGATAAATCTGATTTCAATATTAATATGTTAAAAAATACTCTTACCGGGGCTTTGGCTTAGTATTTTTCGCACTCAAATATCAAACGTGCATAGCACGTCACATTTAGATATTATACAATAGCTCTTTTAGACTGTCAAGCACTTTTCTTCTCTTACACCGCTAAAATCCTTTCTATATTGTATCAGACGGTACATCATAGGAAAGTCGTTTTTTTGCAATTTCCAAAAATTCCAGCGGTGACTGATTTCCGTTTTCGTAAACCGCAGTTCCAAACCGCATATCAATTTGAATATTATCACCACTTTTATTTTTTTGTTCTTCTTCCAAATTCTTTTTCAATCGGTCAATTACAATTGCTTCGCCACCTGGATTAGTAAACATAATTGTTCCCCAAAGATAAGGTGTGTCTCTTAATAAAAACAAGGAATCTTCTTTTCGCAAACTTTTTTGTGCAACACCGGATATGTCTTTAATCTGCTCTGCAAATTTTTGTTTTCCCATTAATCTGCTAATCTCGTTTTCATAGCGAAGCTCCCAGACTAACAGTATTAATGACATTTTATATCGTTCAGCAATCCTCATATAAATTACACATTCATTTTCAAAACTGTAAAGATTTTCAAGTCCGGTAGCCTCATCATATAAAGCAAGTTCTTCCACACGTTGTTTCAGTTCACGATTCTCTTCCTGAAGCTGATTCATATTTTTTGTAAAGAAATGAAATGCAATTGTAGTAAGCGGAATCCATATCATCCAAAAATATAACTGCATATCTATTGGGTCACCTGTATGAATTACCCCATATAATATATAGCTGACATATACAAACAATATTAAAAGGTCAACAATTAAACCTGCTGTTATTGAAATGAAATATGTAACAAGAAATGCCATACTTGCCACACAAAACATCGCAATATTAATTGCCCATTGCTCTGCACTATTTCCAGTAAAAACCAGACAGACCAATATTAAAAGCAAAATCGCTAAAAAGGAAAAATCCCCTTCGATTCTATACCTGCTTTTTTTCATTCTGGTTTCCCTCCTTTTTTACCGAAGTTTTTTCTTGTATTTTTCCCTCCCCTGACATACTTTACAATGATCAATACAAGACCTACAACCAATACGCCGGCAATGGAAATACTAACAATTAAAAATCTAAGCACATCTTCTCTTTTTAACAATTCTTTTGTTGTTGTAATCTGGCTCTTTCTATTATCCTTAAACTGATAAGCATATATTTTTCCTTCCTCTACAACACAGCCATCCCCGGTTACTTTCCATAACTTTTCTGTATCGGACAGATATTTCGCTGCGGATAACATTCCCTGTTCTGTAGCACCGGTAATAAACATCATTCCCCGATTTTCTTCTCCAAATGGTGAATCAACTAACTGTATTGTTCCCATTGTTGATCCGGCTTCCTTTGTAATCTGTTTCTTCTCATTTGTTAAAAGACTCGTTCCAGCTTCATTAAATTTAAAATATAAGTTTTTATTGCTTTCACGAACTATTAAGTTATTTGCAAAACTTCCAATAACAATCGTATTTTTTCCACGACAGTCCTGCATCTTAGCACCCTGTGTTACCATAATACTTCCTGTATTATCTTCCACAAATCTTCCCAATGTAAGACAGACTCCCCGTAATACTGTTAAATCTGCAAATGACGGATTCTCTGGCAATGCAACAAAAACATCGTTTAGACTTTTATTTTTTATAAATGGTGCCGGATAATGTTCAAATAGAAGAGGAACATCCTCTGCCAAAACAATTTTAATCATGCTCTCAGGACTTACATATGCCCATGGTGTCTCTCCCTGTCTAAGGGTACACCATACATCCTCTAATTCTAAATCAAATGCCATTTTAACTGTAAAATTACCACTTACTTTTAAATCGCTTGGAATATACAATTCAATCTCATCACCATTTGCCTTTTCTTTTGAAAGCTTATGGCTTCCAATTGGTACATCATTGATATAAACAGTCAAAAGAGAACGCTCAAAATCAAGATTTTGCGAATACCGCACTTTTAAATAAATTGCACTTGATGGTGACAATGTCTTATTTCCATAAGAAGCTTCTTGAAAAGAAACTGTCTGTCGAAATGCCCCCTTTACATAGGCACCCTCTTCTGTCAAATTAGAATATTCCAACTGCTCCCTTTTCTCCATTTGCGGATTTTCATCCTCGGTCACTACATGGATTCGTCCGGTCATCTGTTTCATATAGTCGTCATTCCCAAACATCGTTCCGCCCTTCAAAAGAAGCTCCTGATTCGTTCCTGTCAATACAAGCAAATTCATATGTTCAAGGGAAACAATTGATAACACAGCTCCATTTTTTGCCTCTTTTTTTGCTTCTTCTGAAAGTCCGTCAAAGACTACTGCCGGAAGTGATGCCAGTTCCCCGACATATATGCCATAATCAAAATCCGATAAATTGTTTCCCTTAAACACGTCACTTTCTCTCAATAACATAAGATTTTGATAATCCACACTGGAATTCTTAGATATTCCCGTAAGTATATTCGCTGCGATTGTCATGTCTGTGTCTGAGACATTGTCCGGCACAATCAATGCGGACTTTCCGTTTTCCATTCCATAAATCGACGTTATATGATGATAGAGATCGGCGACGCTCTTTATATTCACATCAGGAGTATACAAGATACTTATAGCTGAATCTTTACTTATGTTCATCCAGTTCGCTTTCGATACATCATCCACGCACGGAAGTGACTCACTTGTACGAATATAACTCTCTATTTTCAACTCATTAATTCCCTTTTTTATTAACCTTACCGGAAGCTTAATTTTTAATGTTTTTGTTTCTCCTGCTTTGTCTGTTAAACGTCTTGAATAAAATGGTTCTCCATTTAAAGAAATGGTAAAATCTGAAATCTTTTCATCTCTTAACTGCGTTACATTATAGACCATATTAAATTCTGCTTTGTTTATATTCCATGTACCAACAGAAAAATATTCCGTACATTGAGAAAATAAACCCGTCATAGAATGATCTTCAATAAATGATTCCGTATGCACATATTGCCTGTTCCCTTTGCTCGCAGATGCGGCTAATCCCAACTTCGGGCACATAACAACTCCAATCACAACTGCTAAAATCAGAATTTTAATTCTTTTGCTCCACAAAGCTCATTACTCCTTTCGTTTTTTATTGAAAACGTTCTGTTTTATACCATTTTGTTTCTTTATGTCCTATTACGTCTAAAACATACATAATCAAACCATAGATTGCAACAATCATCCACAGCTTTGTATAAGTAAAATACATCAAAATGATAAGAATTATATTTTTAAAATTCATTTCTCCTTTTTCCGTCGATATCGTAACAAATGTTCCCAGCACAAACATCAGAATAGCCAGAGCCCAAAGAATGTTACTTAGTCCTGCCAGGGACAAATGAATCACGCCCGCCATTCCAAAAAGAAACATGCAGTCTGAAATAAGCAGTGAAAATAGTAAAAAGAAATACGTTGAAAAAAAATAGAGTAAGTCAAACCGAATCTGACGTGCTTCTTTTTTCCAAAGTAGCGGAAAGTTTTTCATCAAAACATAAATATTTCCTTTTACCCACCGGGTTCTCTGACGGAACCATACCGGAAGTGTCTGTGGCTCCTGCTCCCATGTTACCGCTTCCGGTGCAAATTTAATTTTCTTTTTCATCATATAGATTCTAAAACTAATCTCAGTATCTTCTGCAATCGCTTTCTCATCCCATCCGCCAATTGCATCAATAATTGACCTTCGAATTATAAAATTCGTTCCCGGAATTGTACAAAGCTTTAATAAATTCCATCTCCCAGCCTGTGCCATCCACTGAAAACATAATGTTTCTATGTTGATAAACCGGGTTAGTAACGATGCGTCTTTATTTCTCGTCCGAAACTTACCGATAACTGCACCAAGGGAATCATCATTTTCAATCTCCCATACTAACGTTTTTAATGCCTTTGGTTCCGGCGTATTATCTGCATCATAAATTACAATGTATTCGCCTTTTGCAATTTTATATCCATTATTCAATGCACCTGATTTTCCTCTTCCACCTGTTTTTGCATCGGTATTAATTACATGTAGCTGTCTTCCTCTATACTCCATTTGAAGTGCCTCTAAAATCTCGGCACTGTTATCCGACGAATTATCGTTAATTACAATAATTTCATATCGGTCACTCGGATAATCAAATGCTAACAATGACCTTACAGTATCTCCAATTACAATCCCTTCATTATGAGCCGGAACCATAACCGATACCATCGGATACCGTTTAAAACTTTTCGGAACCGCCGCCCAGCGTTCGGATTTGACATAATAAAAATACCCGCTAATAATTAATACAATATTTAAAAGTAAAAGTGACCAAATACATATGACTGCTACTAATGTAATGTCATCTAATATTGTCATTTTCTATACTCACCTTCTGCATAATAGTTAAGCTGACTGCTTTTGTTATCTGCTGCCATTTCATTTTAACGCTTTCGGAACTTATTTTTATAAATTCTTCTGCTATTAATTAAAATTATTATAAATATTGCAACGGCAATGCCTACAAGGAATAGAAGTATTTTATTGCTCCTGTCAAAGAAACCTTTCATACTTACTTCTGCTTTTTCCCTGTATACATATTCCTTTTGTTTCTCTTCTTGATAAACCGGAGCTTCCTTTTTATAATTGTAACGATAATCTGCTACTGTAAGCCATTTATCTCTTAAAAACTCCAGACTTTTTTCCCATTCTTCCGCATTATCATATACAGGAAGGACAAGAACCGTATCTACTGGAAAAGATTCAAAATTTCTCGTTTTTCCTTTTACCCGCTTTAGAAAATCCAAATCAATACGAAGCGGAGTCGTTTCCATCGGGTATAATAAAACACCTCCATTTTTTAATGAATTTTCCGCACGCATAAGCTTTGATTCCAAACTTATCTCTTCCAAATCCGTTTCTTTTGTATCAACCGGTTCATGGAGAACAATGGTACCATTCTTTGTCTGAAGATAAGACAGTCTTTTTGTCCATTCTTTAAATTCCGGATATCCCAGATTGTCATACACCGGCATTACTCTAAGAATATAAGGAATTCCATTTTCATACAATTCTTCGCCCATTTTGACGAGCATCTTTGCATTGTTAAACGGATATACTTCATCAATCATGACGTAAAATTTACCTTCTATTTCCGGTATTTCAAGGAAATCACGCAAAGCACAACATAGTGCAATTGTGCTTAAATCCTTATCTTTCACATAAGACGCATACCCGAAATTGCCACTTACAATAC
The DNA here is from genome assembly GCF_009696045.1 of Velocimicrobium porci. Lineage (GTDB taxonomy): Bacteria > Bacillota > Clostridia > Lachnospirales > Lachnospiraceae > Velocimicrobium > Velocimicrobium porci. The sequence goes on from NZ_VUMT01000013.1 coordinate 9,352, forward strand.
TATAAGGAACTCCTTTGTCTGTCATCAATTCCATTGTTCCATAACAATGACCTTTTACTGAATGGTCTACATAAAAAAGCTGTTCCCGTTTTTCTTCTGTCTGTGTAAAATCATGAAACGCAAACGACACATATGCCATCTTATGGTAATTGAGTTGATCTGCAATCCCAATCGCTTTCGAGGTTCCAATACAAAATAATTTGTTCCCGGAAGGAACCTTTTCACCTACCGTTTCAGATGTTGTAATAACATACTTATAACTTGAAACCATTTCTCTCGTTATCTCATTTTCACTTCTATAATCCGACCTTTTCCCGCAATTTTTTATAAGTGGCTCCAATAAGTTGCGTTCTTTTTTACTACAGATTAAAATTGTATCTGCCATTTTACTTTCCTTTGTCATCTGTTCCTTTTCAACTGCTGTCGTCCGAAGTGCAAGCAGTGCCATTAAATTGTCAAATGAATGTACACTTAATGTCGCAGAATCTGCAAATGCTCCGTAGACCTCACTCTCTTTTTCCATTACCTGGAAGGATTTAAGTCTTTCACTTGCATTCTGTACGATTTCTTTATTTCCCGTCTGCTGACCAATTAAAACACAAATTGCATAAATTGCCGTAGACTCTACCTTATCAACCGGCTCTCCGGTTATTGTATACTTTCCATATACTTCGCCATTATTTAATGTCTGCTCTAACCAATCAATTGTTGCCTGCGGACACTTTCCTGCTTCCGCAAGATGATAAGCAGTCAAAAGCGCTTCCACCATAAAAATAGTATCACTTTTATATTCTTTTTTCTTTACTTGATACCGTGTCTGAAAAAACGGAAAAGAATCACCTAAATAACCGCCTAACATAACTTCTTCTGTTTTTTTCTGAATTTCTTTCCATTCCTCGTTTTGTCCGGCCAGATAATCCATTGCAATTAAATCGCCATAACATAATGTCATTTCATCACTGCTTTTTTTATTATCAGCAGTATAATAGTCAACTAAAAGACCCTTTTTCAGATTTGTGCTTTTAAGCTGTTTTGCATACTGAAGTGCCAGTTCCTGGTCACCGCCCTCGAACAGACCACGGATAATTCTTAAATCATCGACACAGGCATTAACTGCCATTGGCGTTCCCTCTTGGTCTACGCGGTAAGACAGATAGTTTTCCTGCTGCAACGTGCTTGCAATGTACTCTTTTATTTCTCTGTAAAGCTCTTTATCATCTGCCTGTACTGCATAACGGAGCATTAACCCTTCCGATTCTCCCAGCACTTCATGCCCGCCTGCCAGTTCCCTACTACCATCCGTTTTTAAATATCCTGTATAAATCCCTCCATTCTTCATCATCTGATTTCGAATAAACTGATAACAAATTGTTTCTCTCTCGTCTTTCTCTCCATTTACTGAGTATTCCTTTACAGGTGCATATTTCACAATCTTTTGCACCCTAATATCCTGCTTACAACCTGTCATTAATATGCTGAAACCCAACAGCTCAATGATCTGTTTTTTATGGTTTTTCCTTTTCCATCGCTCACAAAGCCATTCTAAAAGTTGTGAAAACAGAAAGAATATCAATAAGTCAAAAATAATATTATAAAAAAATAAATGTCTTGCTGCCCCGGCTACTCCTGTTCTCACTATAACATCCAGCATAACACAAAGCCCCGCAATCACCAGATATAAAAAAACAACTCTGCTCCACCAGTCTTTTCGATTGCTAATCCAAAATAGAACAATTAAAATAAGTAAAAACCCTAGTGCCCTAGGTGTATATTTTTCCTTTAAGTTACTATAAACTTTAAAAAAATCTGTTTTTGTTCCAGGTTCTTTTCCTGCTTCCCTATCATAATTTCCACCAGTATCTGAATGAATGGTATATGCCTGATTAACAATCAGCTGTATCATCTTACTAAATGCATCCGGATGACTGAAATAATAAAATAGTATCTTGCCGGTTCCATATTTTGAGTAAAAATCTTTTTCTAAAATTTTATCTTGAATATCAATTGCCGGATATCTCTCATACGCACTACTTCCGTCAAGCAGACTATAGGAACGGTTAATACCAAAAAAATCCATTGTTTCTTCCGGATTCTGAGATGCCATCATCATCCCTTTTGTCATGGAATGGTATTGTTCCGTTCTTTCAATCTGACCATTTAATACTTGAAATATTAAACCTGTACCAATCGACAAAACTGCCAAAACCGCCAGAATTATCCCACAAGATTTCTCTTTTTCCTTTGAAAACAGCTTCAGATACTTCTTCTTTTTCCATCCATACAAAAGCAATAAAAAAAATCCTCCAACTACGCTTCCCCATAACATAGTTTTCGGACTTATTATTACCAGAATACCCCCACTCATTATCAAAAGAACAAATAAAATACTATGTCTATGATAATCCGTTGACAATTGTAAAATACATGCAATTGTCATTAAAAGAGAGGGATATATAACACCTTCCGGATAAAAAGATAAAAACCATGTCAGATAAGCGGTATCACAAAAAATCAAAATAGAACTTACTGCAATCAGATACTTCCCTTTCGGAAATTTCCCCGCCATATATTCCACTATTAAATATAATGCCCCTAACAGATACAAGCCCAACAGGCATCCATAAAATCGTATATCAAACGTAGTTTTATCTTTTGCAAATATCCAATTGAGTCCTTTTGCAACTTGGATAAAAAGATTTTGCGATGAAAAGTTTGTTTTTTGTTCTGTATAATATTGATTTACACCATACTTTACAGACGCATAACTAAAATATTCGTCTTTCTTCCCTCTGTCTAATTTATATAATCCATTTCCTTCTATAATCGAAGCATACTCTCCATTATCTGCACTTCCCAAAACAGGTGGCACAAACAATGTAATTCCCATAATTAAAATTCCAATCAGCACAGCAAATAGTGCTGCCCTTTGACTTGGTTTCTTTGTCTTACACACCGAACTTCCTCCTGGCTATATCTCATTACACAAAATATCTGCAATTCTTTGGCAGGCATATCCATCTCCATAAGGATTAACTGCACGTGCCATCCTTTGATATGCTTTTGTATCTTTTAAAAGCTCACAAGCTGAATTATAAATTGCTGTTTCTTCCGTCCCTGTAAGCTTTAATGTTCCCGCTTTCACTCCCTCCGGACGCTCTGTTGTATCTCTCATGACAAGGACGGGTTTTCCAAGAGATGGTGCTTCCTCCTGAATTCCTCCACTGTCCGTCAATATTAGATAGGATCTCGCCATTATATTTTGAAAATCGTATGGATTCATCGGTTCCATTAATTTTATCTGGCTTGATTCACCTAAAATTTCTATTGCCAGTTTCCTTATCTTTGGATTCCTATGCATCGGATAAATGATTTTAACATCAGGAAATGTCTGTGTTAAATGAAGTACTGCCTGAAAAATTCTTTTAAAAGGTTCCCCGCTATTTTCTCTTCGATGTGCTGTCAGAAGAATCAACCTGCTATTTCCTACCCACGTTAAAACAGGGTGGCAATAATCATCCGACACAGTTAATCTTAATGCATCTAACCCCGTATTTCCTGTAACATAAATCCTATCCGGCTTCTTACCCTCAGCGACTAGTTGATGTTTTGCCTGTTCAGTTGGTGCAAAATGAATATCCGCAAGCAACCCAACCGCCTGTCGGTTAAATTCTTCCGGATACGGTGATTTCATATTATAAGTACGAAGTCCTGCCTCTACGTGTCCAATTGGTATCTGCAAATAAAAACAGGCTAGTGCTGCACAAAATGCCGTACTCGTATCCCCATGAACCAATACCAGATCAGGCTGTTCCTCTTCCAACACAGGACGCAATCGTTCGAGAATACGGGTTGTTATATCAAATAACGTTTGATTCGGTATCATAATATCAATATCATAATCCGGAACTACCCCAAAGCGTTCTAACACTTCATAAAGCATTTCTTTATGTTGCCCGGTAACACAAACTGTCAGTTGAATTTCTTTTCTCTTTTTTAATTCTAATACTAAAGGACACATTTTAATTGCTTCTGGTCTTGTACCAAAGACCACCATTATCTTTTTATTCATAACTATCATTTTCTATTCCATTTTTGTTTGATAAACATCCTCTTTATTATACGCAATCTGAACTAACCGAAGACCTCTGGCCGGTGCTTTGGGTCCAGATGCCATTCGATCTCTTGCATCAAGAATCTCTTTTACGTGTTCCGGAGGATATACCCCAAGACCTACTTTTACCAACGTTCCTACAATAATTCGAACCATATTATAAAGGAACCCATTTCCTTCTATATGAATCTTTATCATATCATTTTCTTTTGTCAAATCCAAAACATAAATTGTCCGAACGGTATCTGTAACCTGGCTACCGGCAGAACAAAAGCTCATAAAATCATGTTCTCCAACAAGATACACCGCTGCCTCTTTCATTTTCTCAAAATCCAGAGGCATATATACAAAGTAACTATATAATCGTTCTAATGGTATATCCATTCTCCGGTTTAATATATAATATTCATACGTTTTTCTACTATTACAGCGTCTTGGATGAAACTGCGGCGATACTTCTTTTGATGTCTGAATTCGAATATCATTCGGAAGCCGTTGATTTAAAGCAAACTTAATCTTATCTCCCGGTATCTTCGTATTTGTATCAAACACTGCAACATTTGCTAACGCATGAACTCCGGAATCCGTTCTGCTTGCTCCAATTACTGCAATCTCTTCTTTAAGCAATTCAGAAAGTTTCTTATTTAGAACCTCCTCTACTGTTATTCCATTTGGCTGTATCTGCCATCCACAATAGTTCGTTCCATCATAAGCAATTTCTAGCATAATTCTCTTCATATCCACATTAAACTCCAAAATCTAATATTCTATCCACATCTTATTCTATAATTACACACTTTTAGTTTATTTTCGCTGCCAATATCAATAATGTCCAATATACAATAAAACAAAGATAAGCAATCCAATCTCTTTTTTTATAAGCAAGAGGCTTCATCTTTGTTCTTCCCTCCCCACCACGGTAGCATCTGGCTTCCATTGCCATTGCAAGGTCATTTGCACGACGAAATGCGGATACAAACAACGGTACTAAAAGAGGTATTAAGCTTTTCGCTTTTTTAATTAACCCGCCCGTTTCAAAATCGGCGCCACGGGCAGATTGTGCCTTCATAATCTTATCCGTTTCTTCCAATAAAATCGGAATAAACCGAAGTGCTATTGACATCATCATAGCAATCTCATGAACCGGAACATGAATCTTTCTTAATGGTCCCATTCCTTTCTCTAAACCATCTGTTAAATGATTTGGAGTTGTTGTAAATGTCATCAGAGATGAACCAATAATTAAAAAAATCAACCGCACTGCCATAAATCCGGCTGTCTTAATTCCCTCTAATGTAATTTTAATAAATCCCACTCTTACGAATTCCTGCCCTGGTGTTAGAAACAAATTAAACATAACCGTAAATAACAATAAAAACAGAATCGGCTTTAGCCCTTTTACAATATAAGAAAAAGGTACTTTCGATAAGTGTATAATAACTGCCAAAAATAATCCCGCAATTAAATATGAAGCTATATTGTGAAATGCAAAAAGAGAAATAATATAAATTAATGTCCCCAATAATTTTACCCTGGGATCTAAACGGTGTATCACCGAATCAGCCGGATAATACTGTCCGATTGTTATATCTCGAATCATATCTGCCTCCTATGTTAGTAAGATTCCTTTTTTCTTTGCCCATCGAATAATCTCTTCGCATGCTTCATCCACAGTAGTTGGTTCTGTATTGACACTTTGTCCACATTCCTTCAGCCGATTCATTACATAGGTAACCTGTGGTGCTGCAAGACCTATCTGTTCTAACGCCTTATAGTGGGTAAATACTTTTTTCGGCTCATTGTCAAACATTATTTTTCCATGATCCATCACAATTAACCGTTCTACATAATTTGCCACATCTTCCATACTGTGAGATACTAAAATAACCGTAATCTTATTTTCTTTATGAAGGGACGAAACTAAATTAAGAATTTCATCTCTTCCTTTTGGATCTAATCCGGCCGTTGGTTCATCCAATATCAATACTTCCGGCTTCATTGCTAATACGCCGGCAATTGCTACTCTCCGTTTTTGTCCTCCGGACAATTCAAATGGAGATAAATCAATCATATCCTCTCCAATGCCAACCTGTTTTAATGCCTCATAGGCTCTCAAATCAACTTCTAAAGCCGGAAGTCCTAAATTAGATGGTCCAAACTTCACATCTTTAATTATAGATGTTTCAAACAATTGATGTTCAGGATATTGAAATACTAATCCAACTTTACTTCTCAATTCTTTCAAGTTATAATCAGAATCATAAATGTCCTGCCCGTTGTAATAAATACAGCCTTCCGTAGCTTTCATAAGCCCATTCAGATGCTGAATCAACGTTGATTTTCCTGATCCGGTATGACCAATTAAACCAATAAATTCTCCATCTTCTATTTTAAGATTAATATCTTGCAAGGCATGCTTTTCGTATGCAGTCCCCTGGGAATAAATATAATTTACATGATCTAATATAATTGACATTCTTATCCTTGCTTCCTTTCCCTGCTTTTTACAGCTCATTTAATTTAGTTACTAATTCATCTACTGATAAAATTCCCGGCGGAATTGGAAGCCCTTTTTTTCTCAACTCATAGGCAAGCAAAGTAACTTGTGGAACGTCCAAACGATATTTTTTCAGTTCATCAACTTGAGAAAATATTTCCCTTGGTGCCCCCTGCATAACTATCTTTCCCTTATCCATAACAATTACTTTATCCGCATCTATAACTTCTTCCATATAATGGGTAATCAATAAAACCGTTACTTTTTCTGTCTGATTTAATTCCCGGATTGTCTTTATAACCTCTTTTCTTCCATTCGGGTCAAGCATTGCCGTCGGTTCATCTAATACAATACATTCCGGTTTCATTGCCATAATCCCGGCAATTGCTACTCTTTGCTTTTGTCCGCCTGATAACTTGTTCGGAGAATGTGTGCGATACTCATACATACCAACTGCTTTTAAACTATTTTCTACACGTTCCCAAATTTCCTCTGTTGGTACGCCCAAATTTTCGGGACCAAATCCCACATCTTCTTCAACTACATTTGCAATAATCTGATTATCCGGATTTTGAAATACCATCCCCGCTGTCTGTCGAATATTCCAAAGATTTTCTTCCTTCCCTGTATCCATTCCATCTACCCAAAGTGTACCTTCCGTTGGGCTAAGTATTGCATTGATATGTTTTGCGAGGGTTGATTTACCAGAACCATTATGTCCTAAAATTGCAACAAACTGACCTTTTTCTATATCCAAATTAACATTATTTACTGCCCGGTTAATACCCTCTACATTTCCCTCTTCGTCACGTCTGATATACTCGAATATCAGGTCCTTTGCCTTTATTATTCCCATCTTTTCCGAACCTTTCTGTTATCTCTTACAATATTCTTTCTTATTCTAGCCTATTTCAATCAAAATGTAAAGAACCCTTCACTCGTAGAAATACTTGACCCAAAACGCAGAAAAAAAGAACGCATCTCTTTTATAATTGCGTTCTCTTTTAGGAAAAATACCCTACATAATATTCAATTTCCTGACTTCTTTCATTTATAATTGGCACCATCGTTATTGTCAATTTTAACATGCCCTGCATCGTTTTTATATTAAAAAAAAATGTAGATACATCAATTTTTTTTTCTTTTAACGTTTCTTTCCAACTGCAAAACCTCACTCTTTCTTGTGGTTCCAAAACTTCTTCTAAAAAACTAAACATATCGGTCTTTTCTTTGTTCTCACAGTCCAAGTGATATTTTTCAATAAAACACTCTGTATCAAATCCAGACTTTTTATTTTCATAATATTCAAAATATAGTAAATTGTTCATTGCCGTCTTTTCCAATTAACTCCTCACTGCCTTTTGCTTTTCCATATATAGTTTATTATAACATTTTCCTTTTTTACTTTCAACAGCTATAACTAAATATATAGCTATCACTTTCTGTATAATATTCACTATTCACGATATACTATTAAATAATATTCAGTAATTATGAAATAATAAATAGGAGTAATTTATGGCAATAGACTATCATATTATTGGTCAACGAATTAAAGAAAAACGTCATGGTCTAAAAAAAACACAAGAAGACCTCGCAGAATTTCTTTCCGTTTCTGTTGGTTATGTAAGCCAGATTGAAAGAGGTATTACCAAAGTTAATCTTGACACTCTATCTAAAATCTCTATTTTTTTAGAATGCGACATCGCAGATTTACTTCATAGCACTTCTTATCAAAGTAATGATTATCTAAATCAGGAATTCTCAGAACTAATTTTGAAATTAAATGATTCAAACCGCAAGCTCGCATATGAGATACTATATATACTGTTAAAGAGTCAATAATATTAACTTATGTATAAGCAAATAGGGAAAAAAATAAGACATAGTTTGATTAACTACGTCTTATCTTTTTAATATTTTAACTTTGAATTAAACTAATTCAATTAAAACTTCCATAGCAGCGTCACCTTTACGTTGACCAATTTTAACGATTCTTGTGTAACCACCGTTGCGGTCAGCATATTTTGGTGCAATTTCATTGAATAACTTATCTGTAAGATCTACAGTTTTTGTATTCTTTTTCTTTCCAGCATTTTCTGTTGGAACTTCTGTTACAGAGTAAAGAACTTTGTTCATTTGTTTTCTTGCGTGAAGACGGCTTGGGCTGTCTTTCTTAATTTCTTTTTGAACTTCGTCGTATACAGTTACTTTCTTTCCGTCTACAACTTCTTTTACTCTTTTTCCATCTTTATCTTTACGAGCAACTTTTGCTGTAACTGTAACTGTTTCAAAATTATCTTTTTCTTTTACAGCTAAGGCAATTAAATGCTCTGTCATTTTACGGATTTCTTTCGCTTTTGCTTCTGTTGTAACAATTTTACCATTGTAAAGTAAGTTTGTTACTTGGTTACGAAGTAAAGCTTTTCTTTGGCTTGATGTTCTACCAAGTTTTCTATATCCTGCCATTACATTTTCCTCCTATAATGTTAATAATCAACGCTTCCGGCTGTTCCCTAACGCGTGATGATTATTCATCTCCTAAGTTAAGGGATAAACCAAGCTCTTTCAGTTTTGAAAGTACTTCCTCTAATGATTTACGTCCAAGGTTTCTAACCTTCATCATGTCCTCAGAAGTTCTATTGGTTAATTCTTCAACTGTATTGATACCAGCTCTCTTTAAACAATTGTATGAACGAACGGATAATTCCAATTCATCAATATTCATCTCAAGAACTTTTTCCTTTTCATTGTCTTCTTTTTCTACCATAACTTCTGCAGTCTTGGCATTTTCAGATAAGTCAATGAAAGAATTAAGATGTTCGCTAAGTACTTTAGCTGCTAAGCTTACTGCTTCATCTGGTTCTAATGTTCCATTTGTATATACATCTAAAGTAAGTTTATCATAATCTGTAATTTGACCAACACGAGTATTTTGAACTGTTAAGTTAACGCGTTCAACTGGTGTATAGATGGAATCGATTGGGATAACGCCGATTGGTAATTCTTCGTTCTTGTTCTTATCAGCACTGATATATCCTCTGCCTTTTGTAATAGTCAATTCCATATATAACTTGCAATCGGAACCGCCGCTTAATGTAGCGATTACCTGTTCCGGATTCAAAATTTCAATATCCGGGTCAACTTGAATGTCTCCTGCAGTTACAACACCTTCACCTTCGAACTCAATATATGCAGTCTTAGGTTCGTTTGTCTCACATGTATTCTTAATTGCCAGACTCTTAATGTTCATAATGATTTCTGTAACATCTTCCTTAACACCAGGAATTGCACTGAATTCATGTACGACACCTTCAATTTTAACTTGACTAACAGCTGCGCCAGGCAATGATGACAGCATAATTCTTCTTAAAGAATTACCCAAAGTTGTACCGTAACCTCTTTCGAGGGGTTCTACTACAAAACGTCCGTATTTTTTATCTTCAGAAATTTCTGCAATCTCTATTTTTGGTTTTTCAAAATCAAACACTACTGGACCCTCCTTTTGGGATTATGCTATTGGCTTAGTCGTCGAATAACTATGATAGCCTTAAATTATTTACTATATAACTCGACGATAAGCACTTCGTTTACAGGAACATCGATTTGCTCTCTTGTTGGGATTTCTAATACTTTACCAGAAAGATTTTCATGGTCAGCTTCAAGCCAAGCAGGAACTAATCTACCGTCTGTTACTTCTAAGATATCTTTGTATCTCTGAGCTGATTTATATTTTTCATCGATTTCGATAACATCACCAACTTTAACTTGGTAAGAAGGAATGTTTACTGTTTTACCATTTACTTTTACATGTTTATGGTCAACAATTTGTCTGGCTTCTTTTCTTGTTCTTCCATAGCCTAAACGGAACATAACGTTGTCTAGTCTTAACTCAAGAAGAATCATTAAGTTTTCACCAGTAGTACCATATTTTAATTTCTGTGCTTTAGCAAAATTGTTTCTAAAAGGTTTTTCTAAAACACCATATATAAATTTAGCTTTTTGTTTTTCTCTTAACTGTAAGCCATATTCGCTCATTTTCTTATTTGCTCTCGCAGTTGAACGATTTGATTTCTTGTCGATTCCCATGTATACAGGATCAATTCCAAGAGCTCTACATCTTTTAAGGACTGGAGTTCTATCTACTGCCATATTATCTTACCTCCTATAATCAATATTACACACGTCTACGTTTTGGTGGTCTACATCCGTTATGTGGAACTGGTGTTACGTCTCTGATACTTGTAACTTCGATTCCGCAAGCTTGAAGAGCACGAATTGCTGCTTCACGTCCTGAACCAGGACCTTTAACCATAACTTCTACTGATTTTAAACCGTGTGGTAAAGCTGCTTTTGCTGCTGTTTCAGCTGCCATCTGTGCAGCGTAAGGAGTTGATTTTCTGGAACCTCTGAAACCTAAACCACCTGCACTAGCCCAAGAAAGGGCATTACCTTCTGTATCTGTCAGCGTAACGATTGTATTATTAAAAGATGACTGAATATGTGCTTGTCCACGATCGACATTTTTCTTAACACGTCTTTTTGTCACTTTTTTTGCTACTTTTTTAGCCATTGACAAACCCTCCTATTGGATTTTAATAATTCTTTTTTTATTTTTTAGCTTTTATCTATTATTTCTTCTTGTTAGCTACTGTACGCTTAGGACCTTTTCTTGTTCTAGCGTTTGTTTTTGTCTTCTGTCCACGAACTGGAAGACCTTTTCTATGACGGATTCCTCTATAGCATCCGATTTCTTGTAATCTCTTAATATTAAGTGCGATTTCTCTACGTAAATCACCTTCTACTGTCTGTGTTTCGTCAATTACGTCACGAATTCTTCCTACTTCTTCGTCTGTTAAATCTTTACAACGAGTGTTAGGATCAACATTTGCTGCCGCAAGAATACGATTGGAACTTACTCTACCAATACCGTAAATATAAGTTAAACCAATTTCAACACGCTTTTCTCTTGGTAAATCTACACCACTAATACGAGCCATGCGTTTGCACCTCCGATATTTTTTTAAATTCAACAAGTTCTGTTTCCAGAACTACTCTCAATAAGTCTTTCACTGTTTATAATTTCTACGTTCCTATAAATCATAAAGCAGTATACGATAAAAATGATTATGCAACAGTCATTGTCCGTAAGAACAAAACTGGTGCATCAGCCGCTTTAAACCATGATGCTAAGGACATCCAATTCCCTAGCACTAGAGATAGCGATAATGACACTTTTCTCTAAAACGGGTAATCACTCCGTCCACAGTATCACGCTGTCCTCTCTGAATAGAAATAATGACATAACTATTCGACAGCCGTAACACAAAAAGCAAGTACTATTCTTATATTAAACATGAGAAAAGCCAAAGCAGGTAACTTACCTTCCTTGGTTCTCTTTATGTGATATATTTATTAGCCTTGTCTTTGTTTGTGTCTTGGGTTTTCGCAGATTACTCTGACGCTTCCTTTTCTTTTAATGACTTTGCATTTTTCGCAAATCGGTTTTACTGATGATCTTACCTTCATTACAATCTCTCCTTTCGCAAAAGTCCACTTGCTATTTTAACATAAGATTTTACAAATTGCAAGCACTTTTTTTATTCTTTTTTTCATTTTCCACACTATAATTAATTTACAGATTTTTGTATCTTCTGTTAAATATTATTGAATTTATATCTGCTGCCTACCATATATTGTCGTCCGATAAAAACCGGGTTATCAGCTTCATCTCCAAAATAAACATTCATATAAAAAAGCGGTTCTCCGATAACAACATCTAAATCCCTTGCATGATGCGATTCCGCTTTAACAATCTCAAGTGTACTTTTTACAGACTTGCAGGCATGTAAGCCATGCTTTTCAAGTACTTCAAATAAAGAAGTGTTTTCTAATGTTTCATCTTGCAGAAATTTGAATTTTTCAAACACATAAAAATTATTTTCCAACATGATTGGCGTATCATCTGCCGTAAGAACCCGTTTGATATATAATATTTTTGTTTTTTCATCGACATGAAAAAAGTTCTGCTCATCCAATCTTGCAAAACTAATTTGATAGTCTAACACTCTCGCTCCAGGCTTCATACCATTTTGTCTGCATGCTTTTGAAAAACTTAGCACTTCATTCGAACGTTCTATTTTTCGAAGTAATTTCGGTTTACAGACAAACGTTCCTTTACCTTGCTTTTTAATTAAATACCCTTCATTACACAATTCGTCCACTGCCCGTCTGACCGTAATCCGACTCACGCCATAATCGGCACTTAACTCTGGTTCGGTCGGTATTTTGTCATCATAATTATACTTCCCATTCTCAATTGAATATTTAATATCTTCCATTAATTGTTGATATAATGGCGTCAAAGACGTTTCATTTAATTTCATAATCCACCTCATATCCCTCGTACTTTCTATCATAATCTCATATAGACATAATATCCCTACACTGCTTTTTTGTACTATATCGTCAGTTTTAACATTGAAGCTAGTATAAATCGCCCTCCTAAAACTTCAACTAAAATTCCTTTTTCTAACAAAATCTGAACTTATTATGATATTTCTTCCATCTGTATTTTTTCTTTTTTAATCATTTTCCTACTCCTTTTCCTATTATTTTAATTTACTACAATAAGATACCATTCAAACCTAAAAGTTACAACCATTTCCGACAATTCCAACATAAATGGAAAACAAAAAACAAGCGTTGCAATATCAACCGTTTCCTTTGTATTGCCGAAATGACTGCATGCAATTAACAGACTTTGCTTTCCCAATTACCAAATCAAACACCTAACAAACTATTTCAAGACATAAAAGACAAGCAAATTGTCGTAAGGGTCCAATTTACTCAAATCACAGGAATACACAATATTACTGCTGCCTTCTATTCGCCAAACGGAAAATTATATGAATACAGCGAAAATATACTATTTCAACCTGAGGAACAGGAAAATGTATTTTTATGGTTTTGGGTTGATATGCAGGAGATAAAAGCAAATGTTTCTTATGAAGGTACCTGGTTTATTCGGTTATTTATAAATGGGGAACATATATTGGAAGATACTTTTTCTATAAAAAAAGAAATTGAAATCACACCAATCCAAAGTTTTATTTAAATCGATTGGAATTTATTTTTACAAAACAAAAAAGCGTAGAAAGGTAAAAAAATACTATGAGTAACAAAATCTCTGGCAAAAGCCATTCGCATTCAAGCTATCATGCAGCAACACCAAGCAGAAATACTGCTAAATCCTCTCCTTCGAAAACCTCAAGCTCTTCAAGTAAAAACAGCACTAGCACTTCATCAAAAGCAACAACTAGACCAGCAGCTAAAACGGTAACTAAGCCTGCCACTAAACCAGTAACTAAAACGACAACTAAATCAAATACTTCAACTTCGTCCTCAAAAAAAACGGATAAGAAAATTAGTTCTAATGAAGTTAAAAAAAACTCCACAGACTCTTCAAAAAAGGATGTAAAATCGAAAGAAAAAAATATAGCGAAAAATTTCATTAGTTTAAACTCTAAACAATCAGCAAAACCCAAAAAGCCACATAAACCTGTACCCACTTCAAATCAAAAAATAGAAACAGGTCTTCCATTTCCTACAATACCAATTGCTCAATGTGATTTTTACATAAAGGCCATAAAGGAATGGTATAAAACTCATGCTGAAGCTCCTGCAAATGGAAATTATACAGGTTTTACTTCGGAAAATTTAAACTCTTATGACAGCTTTATTCCAATTAATAATCCAATACAAAAGGAGCCCCCGAACCAATTAAATTCCAGCCCAGTCAATTTCCATCCGATAAACCCTGGCATGACCAAACCAAATCTCTCCAACAATACTTCATCAAAAAAAAATGAACCTTCCAAAAATATTATTATTTCAAGCAAAGATGTTGTAGTATTAAAGACAAACACGGGTAATAAAACTCCTGTCTCAAAAAAACAGGAGAAAAAGAAAGTATTTTTTAATTCAAAAAAAGAGGAAGTACAGTGGACACCAAAAAAAGAGAAGGTAAATAAAAGTGTCCTAACAACAAAAGCAACCATCAAACAAGTTATTTCAAAAACAAATGTTAAAAACAAGCACGCTTCTATCTCCCAGCTTCCTATTGAAAAGAATAAGCAAACAAATTCCTTAAGTTCTTGGAATAAAAATAACCTTTTTAATCATATTCGTTCAGAAAAGAAAAAAGCACTTAATCCTCTTTCTTCTCTTATCCCTGAAAAACAGACGATAACAGAAATTATAAATAAGCAAGAGGCAAAGCGAACCTTGTCTTTCGCAAAGACTTTAATCGCTTCCTTAAATCAGGCAACAAAACGTAAATCACACACAACAGGCTACTACGCTTCTTTAGAAAAGGAAAAGCAACTCCAAGAACAGGAAAAGCAAAAGAGAAAAAAGGCAGAACTAGCAGAAAAAACAAAAAAAGAAACCAATAAGAAACTCGAAACAAAGCAAAATTATGATAAAAAACACCACATTGATTTTGGAAAAATAAACGCTACGATTCATTATCGTGGCACAGGAAGTTCTAATAAGTCCAGAAATCAAACTATTAGGAAACCATCTTTAACATATTCCGGATTAATACACCCTTTGGAGTATCATAAGCCAAACCTAACAAAACTATCACAGCCTTCTAAAGCAAAACGTTCCTCTTCTAGTAAGCATAAAGGAAAGAAAAAGACAAAGAATACGAAAAGTTCAGAACAAAAAAACGATGGATTTATAGGAAAATTCTGTAGCAATATAAAGAGTGGACTACACACACTAAAGAACAAGGTAAATCATGCTTATCATGATACAAAATCCAAAGTAACAAATTGGTTTATGAGCAGGAAAGTAAAACAAAAAACAAAAACAAAAAAATCCAAGACTCATAAAAAAAATAACACTTCCAAAAACCATTCACATCCACATGCGATAAAAGTAAAAGTTAAAAACTCGCAAAAAAAAGCACACTCCGCAAAACCTGGCAAGCATCATACTATTGCAAAAAAACCGACAGTCCATTCAACTCACTCCTCGCAGTCAAAAGCAAATGCAAAAAAAGCAACAAAAAACGGTCATGTCATAGATAACGTCCAAACTGCTTTAGACTTCGCCGGTATAGTGTTTGATGGAGCAGATTTAGTAAATGCCGGAATTTATTATGTAAGAGGAAAGAAACTGGATGCAACCATATCCGCATTAGGTTCGCTCCCATTTGTAGGAGAAACTGCAAAAGCTGGAAAATATGCCATAAAACTTTCCAAAGGTGCAAAACTGGCGAAAGGTACAAAGTATGTTGCAAAAGTTTCAAAAACAGAGAAAGACGTCGTACATATTTACAAAATAGGAAAAGACGGAAAAAAACTCCTCAAATATAAAGGAACCATCCAAGCAATTGGAAAAGGTAGCAACCGGCTAAAAAATAGTGAAAAGGTCTTGAAAAAGGCAACGGAAAAGGGGTATCATGTTGTAAGAAATGCCCCAAAGGTAAAAAAAGCAACAAAAGGAACAAAGAAAGCAACTTCCTTGGAAAAGGGACTAAAGGGTGTTCGTGGTTCGAAAGTAAAAAATAGTAAGAAGGTAGCAAAAAAGCATAAGAGTGGTAGTGGCTCTGTAATAAAAAATATACAATCAAAATCTCCACAGCAATTAATTGAAGATGGATGGGAAGACATTACAAATCCTAAAATGGCAGCAAACACAAACTCAAGAGAATTTTATGACCCAAAGTCAGGTTTAAAAATAAGATTTGATAAAGGGGTTGATGGTGCAAATGGATTTGAAGCAGTAGACCATTATCATGTAATGAATCCAAATTATACAAACAAAAAAGTTGATTATTATTTGGATATAGATGGAAAACCTGTCGGAAAAGGGTCAAAGGCATCTCATATCGTAATTAAAGGAGAAGAATAATATGTTAGTAACAGAATTAGTAAAGAAAATAAATTTTAATGATAGCTGTGTAAATGAGTTGGTTTATGCAAATGGAACAGTGATACTGAATATTGATTTATGCATGTGGAAGCAAAATGAATATCAAGATGGTGACCCCGAATTAAAGGAAGTTATTTTAAAATTTTTGAATTCAACAAATTATAATTGGGATTCAGAAAAAAGAGAAGATGAGATTGATTATGATTCAATTGTTGATGTTACATGTGAAGAAAGTACTGTAAAAATAGTATTAGAAGATGAAGTCGTTTCTATATTGACATTTGAGTGTAGTGAGGTTCAAATTGATTAAATTATATCATCCATGAACAAATAATGCTTTGGTGTTAATTGTAGCTATACAATAATTTATGTTGAACATAACTCCTTTAAAATAACTGTATCACCTATCTGTCCATGAAATGAATGATATGTAGGTGATACAGTTTTTAGTCTATTAGCAATTAGAGAAAACAGTGTTGAAAATTATACGATTACTTGCTCAAATATTATCCAGCAGAATTGTGTCTTGGTATCATATTGTCGATTACTGATTATAAGTTCCGTATCCTCTTTTAGGAGAACTTTTTGAAAGTAATGCCCTTTATCCATGAAATAACATGCCAGTTTCATTTTCATGATATGTTCGGCATCTTCTCTATTGAAAGTGCTATCTGATTTCGGTGGTGTGCTTCGGCAATAGCATATTCAATTATTTGACTGTGTGTATTCGAAGAATGTTGTTCCTGTAACATATCCAGTAGTCCGTCATAAACAGCAATTGTCATGGATTTATATGCAGATGGAACAAACTGGTCTGGATGTTGGAGTGCCAGATACAAATTTTCTGCCTTGCGTAATTTGTTCTTCTTTTTATACAGAGCCAGTAACATAATAATCAATATGCAGTCTGTTTTACAATATTTCTTTCCAAATTCATTTTCTATCTTTTTCAGAGCCATCTCCCAAAGAATTTCGTTGATTTGAATTTTAATATCCTTTTTTCTCATATTGTTCTGTCTCCTTGAAGGTTTATTTGACCTCTGAGGAGCAGAAGATATATGAGTATGTGAAAAAGGTAGATTGAATAGTTAGCACAAATATCAATTTCCGTTTATATTCTGCCCCATGAAAGACCACAGAATATAAGCCGAGATGAGTATTCTAAAATGAAAGTATATTTTTTATTATGAGCGGTAGAATTATATAAAATTTCCGTTTGAAAAGCGGTAATTTCGACTCTAATATTGCTTCAAAAGGTGGTAAATCAAATACAGATTTTTGCCAGAAAAACGGTATCGGATTCTTTTGATTTTGCTATCAAAGATATTTCAGGATCCCTTTTTCCTTTAGAAATCTAGCCATTTTACAAGATTCTTTCACAATTAAGTTTTACTTCAAGATGAATTATGACATTCACAGACAGGTTACTGACAATTCGCAGGGGTCTCATGAATACAGACAACTTAGACAATGATGGATAATCCCCAGTAATCTTAAACTATCATCCGTTGATACCATCGAAATTCTCCAATCTTAATCCGCACATCCTAACATCACACCTCTGTTTTGATTCATTCTGATTTGTAACTACACAGAACCAAGTAAATATGATGGAAAAGTTTCCTATAAAGCAAAAAAAAGCCCCTGCCATTCCAGCAAGAGCCATTCTAAATCTCTATTCTTATTTATCTCTCCAAATAATTCTACCTTTTGTAAGATCATAAGGAGAAAGTTCTAATGTAACCTTATCTCCTGGTAAAATACGAATAAAGTTCATTCTTAATTTACCACTGATGTGAGCCAATACTATATGTCCATTCTCCAATTCCACACGAAACATTGCGTTTGGCAATTTTTCAACAACAGTTCCTTCGATTTCAACTACATCTGCTTTTGACATTTCGATTCTAACCTCCTATCATATCTCACGATTACTGATTATTTCTATTTCACCAAAGATAATATCTCAGGCTCACCTTCTGTTATTAAAACAGTATTCTCATAATGGGCAGATAGAGAGTTATCCTGTGTTACCACAGTCCAATCATCTTCTAACCACCATACATCATAAGCACCTGCATTTACCATTGGTTCAATTGCTAAAGTCATTCCCGGCTGTAAACGAAGACCACGTCCGATTTGCTTAAAGTTAGGTATCTGAGGTTCTTCATGTAACTGACTACCAATTCCATGTCCGACTAAATCCCGCACAACAGAAAATCCGTTTTCTTCTACGTATTTTTGTACCGCTTTTGATATATCGTAAAGATGGCAGCCGGCTTTGGCGTATTTAATTCCCTCAAAAAAACTTTGTCTTGTAACATCAATCAGTCTTTGTGCTTCACTGCTTATCTCTCCTACTGCATGTGTTCTGGCAGCATCAGAATGATAACCTTTATAGATTACACCTGCATCAAGACTTACAATGTCACCTTCTTTAAGAATTCTTTTCTTACTTGGAATTCCATGTACTACTTCATCATTTACAGATACACAGATAGAAGCCGGATATCCATTATAATTTAAGAAAGAAGGAATGCAGTCATAACTTCTTATAATTTCTTCGCCTAATCTGTCAATATCTTTTGTTGATATACCAGGTCGAATGGCCTTCTCAAGTTCATCGTGAACAGTAGATAGAATCTTCCCTGCCTCACGCATTAATTCGATTTCTCTGTTCGATTTTATTGTCACAGACATATTTATCACCCTAAGATTCTAATTATGGCATCAAATACTTGTGCCATTTCCAATGTACCATCTACAACTACAACTTTGTCTTGTTTTGTATAATAATCAATTAAAGGCTGTGTCTGCTCATGATATACATCTAACCGTTTTTTTACAGTTTCCGGCTTGTCATCATCTCTTAATACAAGCTGACCACCACAGGAATCACAGATTCCTTCTACCTTTGTTGGATTAAATACAACATGGTAAGTACCACCGCAATTTAAGCATGCTCGACGTCCTGACATACGTTCTACAATTACTTCATCCGGTACTTCCACATTTATTGCAAAATCAATGTCTTCATTGCGTTCCTTCAAAGCATTTGTAAGTGCTTCCGCCTGTGGAATTGTTCTTGGGAAACCATCCAGGATATAACCCTCTTTTGTATCCTCTTCTGTCAGACGGTCTACAACCAAATCTACAACCAGCTCATCTGGAACTAATAAACCTTGATCCATATATTTTTTTGCTTTTTTTCCAAGTTCCGTCTCATTTTTTATATTTGCTCTAAAAATATCGCCTGTTGAAATATGAGGTATTCCATATTTCTCTGAAATCATCTTTGCCTGTGTTCCTTTACCCGCACCCGGTGCACCTAACATAATTATCTTCATCTTGCTTCTCCTCTTTTTTACACTTATGGGGACCACGAAGAAGCTTCGTCGTCCCCCATATGATATTACTCTATTATCGATTCTTAATCATTTAAGAAACCTTTGTAGTGACGAACTAACATCATAGATTCAATTTTCTTCATTGTTTCAAGAACAACACCAACGATAATGATTAAAGATGTACCACTGAAAGATACACTTGCATCAAAAGCGCCGGAGAAGAAAATTGGAACGACTGCTACAATTGTAAGGCCTACAGCACCAATAAAAATTATATTGTTAAGAACTTTTGTAAGGTAATCTGTAGTTGGTTTACCAGGACGAATACCTGGAATAAAACCACCCTGTTTCTTCATGTTATTTGATACTTCAATTGGATTAAATGTAACTGAAGTATAGAAATATGCAAAGAAAATTACCAATACAATGTATGCAACAAGACCTAAAGTATACTTAAATTCATGAATATTTGAGAAATTGCACCATGAACTCTGGTTGAATATCTTTAAAATCTTTTGTCCAAGAGAAGCACCTGCTCCTGAAGCCGGGCTTACTCCCATAAACTGTGCAATTACGATTGGGAAAGACATAAGGGAACTAGCAAAAATTACAGGAATAACACCTGCAGTATTTACTTTTAATGGGATATTAGAGGATTGTCCTCCTACCATTTTCCTTCCTTGAACTTTCTTAGCGTATTGTACTGGAATTCTTCTCTCTCCATCCTGTAATACAATAATAAATACTACCATACCAAGAATTACTGCTAAAATAACAACAGCTGCAATGATTTTGTTTACTACAGTTGCACTTGCGATGAACTGATTGTAAAGAGAAGTTAAATCATTTGGTATTCTGGATACGATGTTAATTAATAAGATGATAGAAATACCATTACCAACGCCTTTTTCGGTAATACGTTCGCCTAACCACATTAAGAATGCACTACCGGCTGTCATAGACACAACGATTACCGTTACATTAGTGAAAGTGATTCCACCTTCAAGTAATCCCTGATTACCAAAACCAACTGACATTGCAATACTTTCGATTAAAGCTAAACCGATTGTTAAGTAACGAGTATATTCTGCAATCTTCTTTCTTCCATCTTCACCTTCTTTTTGCATTTCCTCTAACTTAGGAATTGCAATTGTTAAAAGCTGAATAATAATGGAAGCTGTAATGTATGGAGTAATATTTAATGCAAATATAGACATTTGTGTAAAGGAGCCACCTGTCATCGCATCAAAAAAGTTAAGTGCGGTTTGTTGTTCAAACCAGCTTGCAAAGTAATTTCTGTCTACCCCCGGAACAGGAAGCTGACATCCGATTCTGACAATTATTAATGCCATAAAAGTATATAGTAACTTAGTTCTAATATCTTTTATTTTTAGAGCATCACGGAGTGTCTTTATCATCCCCTAGATCACCTCAGCATTTCCACCAAGAGCTTCAATTTTCTGCTTTGCACCCTCGCTATAAGCGTTAACTTTAACTGTAAGCTTCTTAGTTAATTCTCCATTTCCAAGAATTTTAACACCATCTCTTGGGTTTTTAACGATTCCTGCTCCAACTAATGTTGCTACAGTTACTTCTGCACCATCATCAAAACGATTGAGCATATCTACATTAATACCAACGATTTGTTTGCTGTTTCTACATGTGAAACCTCTCTTTGGCAATCTTCTGTATAATGGCATCTGACCACCTTCGAAACCTGGTCTTGGAGCACCTGAACGTGCTTTTTGTCCTTTATGACCTTTACCAGCAGTTTTACCATTTCCTGAACCATGTCCACGGCCTCTTCTAAAATTATCATTGTGCTTTGAGCCGTCAGCAGGTCTTAATTCTGATAAGTTCATCCTGCGCACCTCCTTATAATATTTCCTGAATCCACAGAACTTCCTTATCCAAAATGGATAAGGATTACCGTGCATCAATTAATCTACAATAGTTTCTTTATCAATCATTCATAAAAAATATATTGATAACCTATAAAAACTTATAATCTATTAATTAGATTTCTTCGACTTTTACTAAATGTCTTACCTGCCAAACCATACCTCTTACAGCATCGTTGTCTGGCATTTCAACTGTCTTATTTAATTTTTTAAGACCTAAAGCTTCAACTGTTTTTCTGTGCTTTGGAATTGCACCGATTGTTGACTTTACTAAAGTAATTTTTAATTTACCAGCCACTTGATTACACCTCCTGATATTGTGCTACAGCTTAAAAGTTATTAACCTAACATTTCTTCTACTGAAATACCACGAAGCTTAGCAACTTCTTCTGGAGTCTTTAATTGGCTTAAACCTTGAATTGTAGCAAGTACAACGTTTTGTTTATTATTAGAGCCTAAAGACTTTGTACGAATGTTTTTGAATCCTGCAAGCTCAAGTACAGAACGAGCTGGACCACCAGCGATAATTCCAGTACCTTCTGGGGAACGTTTCAGCATTACAGAAGCACTGCCGAATTTTCCAACATAGTCATGTGGTACACTACCATTTTCATCTAAAGGTAAGGTAATTAACTTTTTAATTGCGTCTTCTTTTCCTTTACGGATTGCTTCTGGAATTTCTGCTGCTTTTCCTAAACCAGCACCAACGTGTCCGTTCTTGTCACCAACAACTACTAATGCAGTAAAACGGAAGTTACGACCACCTTTTACTACTTTAGTAACACGTTTGATTGATACTACTTTATCTTCTAATTCTAATTGACTAGCATCAATTATCTCACGTTTCATGTATAAATTTCCTCCTTACCTAGAATTGTAAACCAGCTTCTCTGGCTGCATCTGCTAATGCTTTAATTTTTCCTTGATATATGAATCCGCCTCTATCAAAGACAACGTTTGTAATACCTTTATCTAATGCTTTTTTTGCAATTACTTCGCCTAATTTGGCTGCTGCATCAACATTATTTGTTTTTTCTAATTCTGCCTTTACATCTTTTTGAAGAGTAGAAGCTGATACTAAAGTATTACCAACTGTGTCGTCAATAATTTGAGCGTACATATGATTATTACTTCTAAACACAGCTAAACGTGGTCTTTCTGCAGTTCCTGCAAAACGATTACGAATTCTTCTATGCTTATTTTCACGAATTTTACTTCTTGATTCTTTTTTAACCATCGTTTTTTCACTCCTTCAATTATTTTTTACCAGTCTTACCAACTTTACGTCTGATAACTTCATCAGCATATTTGATACCTTTACCCTTATATGGTTCTGGAGCTCTCTTCTCTCTGATTTCAGCAGCGTATTGGCCAACTTTTTCTTTATCAATACCTCTAACAATAATCTTATTCTGTCCATCAACTGTAATTTCAAGACCTTCTGGATCTTCCATTACAACTGGGTGAGAATATCCTAAAGATAATGTTAATGTCTTACCTTGTTTTGCAGCTCTGTAACCAACACCGTTGATTTCAAGAACTTTTTCGTAACCATCTGTTACACCGATAATCATGTTATTAATTAATGTTCTTGTTAAACCATGTAATGATTTCATTTTCTTTAAATCATTTGGTCTAGAAACAGTAATTTCAGATCCTTCTAATTTGATTTGCATCTCTGCAGGTAATACTCTTTCAAGTGTACCTTTTGGACCTTTTACAGTCACTTTATTATTTTCTGCAATATCAACAGTTACTCCTGCTGGTACCGCGATAGGCATTCTTCCTATACGTGACATGCCCGCACCTCCTGTATTAATATAGTGAAGAGTTAAGCTTTTAATAAGATTAACTCTTACGCTTCATTGTTACCTTTTGTCTGACTTCGTCTGACATTTTTGCATCTATCTAAATGACCAATATGCTTTTTTATTACCAGATGAATGCTAATACTTCTCCACCAACGTTAGCTTTTCTAGCTTCTTTGTCAGTGATAACACCTTTGTTTGTAGAAATAATAGCGATACCTAAGCCACCAAGTACCTTTGGAAGTTCTTCAGCGTTTGCGTATACACGAAGACCCGGTTTGGAAATTCTCTTAAGACCTGTAATAATTTTAACGTTTTTATCTTTACCATATTTCAATGTGATATGAATTGACTTAAATCCGCCAACTTCTTCAATGGAATAATCTTTAATGTAACCTTCTTTTAAAAGGATATCAGCGATAGCTATCTTCATTTTAGAAGCAGGTACATCTACTGTATCGTGTTTTGCAGTATTTGCATTACGAATTCTTGTAAGCATATCTGCAATTGGATCGCTCATTGTCATTTGGTTGTTCCTCCTTATTTAAATGATATGCGAATCTATCTAATTACCAGCTTGCTTTCTTAACACCTGGGATTTGTCCCTTGTAAGCTAATTCACGGAAGCAAATTCTGCAAATTCCGTATTTTCTTAAATAAGCATGTGGACGTCCACAGATTCTACAACGATTGTACTCTCTTGTAGAGAACTTTGCAGGGCGTTGTTGTTTTACCTTCATAGACTTTTTAGCCATGAAATTTACCTCCTAACTATTTTTTAAATGGCATACCAAATTGTGTCAATAATTCACGAGCTTCTTCATCTGTGTTCGCTGTTGTTACGAAAATGATATCCATACCTCTTACTTTATCAACCTTATCATATTCGATTTCTGGGAAGATTAACTGCTCTTTAATTCCTAAAGCATAGTTTCCTCTACCGTCAAATGCGTTAGGGTTAACACCTCTAAAGTCACGTACACGAGGCAATGCTAAGTTGATAAGACGATCAGCGAATTCATACATTCTTTCGCCTCTCAATGTTACTTTACATCCGATTGCCATACCTTCTCTGATTTTGAAGTTAGCTACAGATTTTTTTGCTCTAGTAAGAACTGCTTTCTGACCAGCGATTGTTTCAAGGTCTTTTACAGCTGCTTCTAAAAGCTTCGCGTTGTCTTTTGCTTCACCAACGCCCATGTTAATTACGATTTTTTCAAGTTTTGGAACTTGCATTACGTTTTTATATCCGAACTTTTTTTCCATGTTAGCAACGATTTCATTGCTGTATTTATCTTTTAAACGAGCCAAAGTCTACGTCCTCCTCTCTTCAATTAGTCGATTACTTCGCCAGTTGCTTTTGCGTAACGAACTTTCTTATCTCCGTCAAGCTTGAAACCAACTCTTGTAACTTTACCTTTATTTACATACATAACGTTTGAAATATCAATAGCTGCCTCTTGGTGAATGATTCCACCTTGTGGGTTAGCCTGGCTTGGTTTTGTGTGTTTTGTTACTGTGTTAACGCCTTCCACTACAACTTTGCCATTTTTTACGGAAAGAACTTTTCCTTCTTTTCCTTTATCTTTTCCAGTGATTACTTTTACAGTATCACCTTTCTTAATCTTGCTAGTTGCCACTTTACGACACCTCCTTATAATACTTCTGGTGCTAATGAAACGATTTTCATGAATTGTTTTTCTCTTAACTCTCTTGCAACTGGTCCAAAAATACGAGTTCCTTTTGGATTTTTGTCATCTTTAATGATAACAGCTGCATTTTCATCAAATCTGATGTAAGAACCATCTTTACGACGTGTTCCATTTACTGTACGAACAACTACCGCTTTAACTACATCACCTTTTTTAACAACACCACCAGGTGTTGCATCTTTGACCGTAGCAACAATTACGTCTCCGATAGCCGCATATCTTCTAGTTGAACCGCCTAATACACGAATGCAAAGTAATTCTTTTGCTCCTGTATTATCAGCAACTCTAAGTCTTGATTCCTGTTGGATCATAGCTTAATTTCTCCTTTCAAAGTCCTGTCAGATTCTTTTCATTACAATCATCTTACAAAGGGAAATGAATCTGCTGAAGCAAAATGACTTATTTTGCTTTTTCGATAATCTCTACAAGTCTCCATCTCTTATCTTTAGATAAAGGTCTTGTTTCCATAACTTTTACTCTATCACCGATCTTGCATTCATTGTTCTCGTCATGAGCTTTTAACTTATAAGTTCTTTTAACGATTTTGTTGTAAAGAGGATGCTTTACGTTATCAACAACTGCAACAACGATTGTTTTATCCATTTTATCACTTACTACTTTACCAGTACGTGTTTTTCTTAAATTTCTTTCCACAACAAATTCTCCTTTCTATCAATCAAGATCTATTTGCTTTGAGCAGAAATAACTGTCTGAATTCTTGCGATATTCTTTCTTACTTCTTTGATTCTGCTTGTATTATCTAATTGATTTGTTGCGTTTTGGAATCTTAAATTGAAAAGTTCCTTCTTAGCAGCTACTAAATCTTCATTTAGTTCAGCAATTGATTTTGTTCTTAATTCTTCTAAATATGTCTTAGTTTTCACTGCCCGCACCTCCTTCTAAGTCTGCGCGAGAAACTACTTTACATTTTACTGGTAATTTATGAGTTGCAAGACGTAACGCTTCTCTAGCTGTTTCTTCTGCTACACCAGAGATTTCAAACATAACGCGTCCTGGCTTAACAACTGCTACCCAGTATTCAAGTGTTCCTTTACCGGAACCCATACGAGTTTCAGCTGGTTTTGTTGTTACAGGTTTATCTGGGAATATTTTAATCCAAACTTTACCACCACGTTTGATATGACGAGTCATAGCAATACGGGCAGCTTCGATCTGGTTAGATTTAATCCATGCTGGCTCTAAAGCCACGATACCATATTCACCGTTCGTAATCTTATTTCCTCTAAGTGCTTTTCCTTTCATGGAACCACGGAATTGTTTACGACGTTTTACTCTTTTTGGCATTAACATTATTTATCGCTCCCTTCCTTTTTTGTTCCTTTTGTTGGAAGTACTTCACCTTGGTAGATCCAAACTTTTACACCAATTTTACCATAAGTTGTATCTGCTTCTGCAAAACCATAATCAATGTTTGCACGTAATGTCTGAAGTGGAATAGTACCATCACTATAGAACTCTGTACGAGCCATATCAGCACCACCAAGACGTCCGGATACTGCAGCTTTGATACCAAGTGCTCCAGATTTCATTGTTCTGGACATACAAGATTTCATAGCTCTTCTGAAAGAGATACGGTTCTCAAGCTGTGTAGCAATATTTTCTGCTACTAACTGAGCATTGCTGTCTGGTCTTTTTACTTCTTTGATATCTACTAAGATTTTCTTATCTGTATATTTCTTTAATTCAACTTTTAATTTTTCAATTTCAGAGCCACCTTTACCAATTACTACACCAGGTTTAGCTGTGAAAATAATAATTTTTACTCTATCGGCAGATCTTTCGATCTCAATTTTAGCGATTCCAGCGCTGTATAATTTCTTTTTCAAGAATGTTCTGATGTTGTAGTCTTCAACTAAATAATCAGCGAAATCAGCATCTGCATACCATCTGGAGTCCCAATCATTAATAACTCCGACTCTTAAGCCATGAGGATTAACTTTCTGTCCCATGTTTGCCCTCCTTATCTTTCATCAAGCACAATTGTAATGTGACTCATTCTTTTTTCGATTCTATAAGCTCTACCTTGTGCTCTTGGTCTAATTCTCTTCATTGTTGGTCCTTTATTTGCATAACACTCTGCAATATAAAGATTTTCTGGGTTCATTCCGTTATTGTTTTCAGCATTTGCAATTGCTGATTTTAACAATTTTTCTATTAATGATGAAGCATATCTTGGATTATATGCTAAAATACCAAGTGCTGTCTGTACATCCTTGCCTCTGATGGCGTCCAATACGAAACAAGCTTTCTGAACAGAAACTCTTGCGTAAGATAACTTAGCAGATGGTCTTGTTTCTCTCTGGTTCGCATTTCTTTCTCTTTTTATTTGAGATCTATGTCCTTTAGCCATGGATGAAGCCTCCTTTCAAATATCTATCTGTTCTATGGGTATCAATGATTATTTTCTACCCTTTTTCTCGTCTTTACCATGTCCTCTGTAAGTTCTTGTTGCTACGAACTCACCAAGTTTGTGTCCAACCATATCTTCTGTTACATATACAGGTACATGTCTTCTACCATCATGTACAGCAAAAGTATGACCTACAAATGTAGGGAAGATAGTGGAACGACGTGACCAAGTTTTGATAACTTGTTTATCGCCTGCCTGATTCATTGCATCTACTTTTTTAAGTAAATGTGCATCAGCGAATGGTCCCTTCTTTAATGAACGTGCCATGTATATACCTCCTTAATAACGAAACGATTATTTGGATAAAGCTTTTCCGTCTCTTCTTCTTACGATCATCTTGTTTGACTGTTTGTTTTTCTTTCTTGTCTTTAAGCCAAGTGCTGGTTTACCCCAAGGTGTACATGGACCTGGACGACCAATACCTGTCTTACCTTCACCACCACCGTGTGGATGGTCATTAGGGTTCATTACAGAACCACGAACTGTTGGGCGGATACCCATGTGACGTTTACGTCCTGCTTTACCAATGTTGATTAACTCGTGATCAATGTTTCCAACCTGTCCAATTGTTGCTCTACAGATAATTGGAACCATTCTCATTTCGCCAGATGGAAGTCTAAGTGTTGCATACTTTCCTTCTTTTGCCATTAACTGTGCGCTGTTACCAGCGGAACGAACTAACTGTGCGCCTCTTCCTGGATATAATTCAATATTGTGTACCTGAGTACCTACTGGAATTTCAGAAAGTGGTAAGCAGTTACCTACTCTGATTTCTGCTTCTGCACCATTCATTACTTTTTGTCCAACTTTTAATCCGTTAGGAGCAATGATATATGCTTTCTCACCGTCTGCGTAGCAGATTAATGCGATATTAGCAGATCTATTTGGATCGTATTCGATTGTTTTAACTGTTGCTGGAATACCATCTTTATTTCTTTTAAAATCAATAACTCTATATTTCTTTCTTGAACCACCACCACGGTGTCTTACTGTAATCTTTCCTTGATTATTACGACCAGAATTTTTGTTTAAGGAAACAAGTAAAGATTTTTCTGGAGTACTTGTTGTGATTTCAGAAAAATCAGAACTGGTCATATGTCTTCTGGAAGGTGTATATGGGTTAAACTTTTTAATTCCCATGCCAATTCTCCTTTCAATAAGTAAGTTTCTTATCACACTGCTTCTGTGTATACATTGCGTCGCGTTGCGTCGCGTTGGAAGTTTGCAAGCAAACTTCACTCAAATTCTCATATATCTATTTCTTATAGTCCTTCGAAGATTTCGATATCTGCACTATCTTCTGTTAACTGAACGATTGCTTTTTTGGATTTAGCAGTTCTTCCAACTACTGCTCCACGTCTGCGTTTTTTACCATCAAGGTTCATTGTGTTAACGCTTTTTACTTTTGCACCGTCGAATAATTTTTCAACAGCTTCTTTAATCTGATTTTTAGTAGCTTCTGTATGAACATAGAAAGTATATTTCTTTTCGCTCATAGCGTTCATACTTTTTTCTGTAATAACTGGTTTAAGGATTACATCATAATATTTTAAATCTGCCATTATGCGTACACCTCCTCAAGTTTTGCTACTGCGTCCTTAGTGATAACGACTGTATCATATTTTAAGATATCATATACATTGATTGTATTTGTGAATGCAGCTCTTACTGTTGGAATGTTTCTTGCAGAAAGTACTACGTTCTCATTCTTATCTGCTGTTACAACTAATGCTTTGTTTACATTTAAGTTGTTTAATACAGATACCATTTTCTTTGTCTTGATTTCATCAAAGTTTAATTCATCAAGTACAACGAATTTGTTTTCATTTACTCTTGAAGATAAAGCAGAACGAATAGCTGCTGCTTTTTCTTTTTTGTTCATTTTGAAAGAGTAATCTCTTGGCTTTGGAGCGAATACAACTCCACCGCCTGCCCATTGAGGAGATCTTGTTGAACCTTGTCTTGCATGACCTGTTCCTTTTTGTCTCCAAGGTTTTCTTCCGCCACCGCTAACTTCTGAACGTGTCTTAGCGCTTTGTGTTCCCTGGCGTTTATTTGCAAGCTGTAATACTACAGCCATGTGAACTAAATGTTCATTTATAGGAGCAGCAAATACTTTATCGTTAAGTTCCATAGAACCAACTTCTTTGCCTTCCATATTATAAACAGATACGTTTGCCATCTGTGTGTTCCTCCTTCCTTAAAGCTTAGTTTGCCTTTACTGATTCTTTTAACATTACCATGGATTTCTTAGGTCCTGGAACTGCACCTTTTACTAAGATAACATTGTTTTCAGCATCAACTCTAACAATTTCAAGATTTTGGATTGTAACTTTTACTGCACCCATTTGACCTGGCATCTTTTTGCCCTTAAATACTTTACTTGGGTCAGATGCTGCACCGTTAGATCCTGCATGTCTGTGGAACTTAGAACCGTGAGTCATAGGTCCTCTGGACTGTCCGTGACGCTTAATAGCACCCTGGAATCCTTTACCTTTTGACTTAGCAGTTGCATCAATCTTATCTCCTGCTGCGAAGATATCCACTTTGATTTCCTGTCCTACCTGGTAATCTTCAGCATTGTCAAATCTAAATTCTTTAAGATATCTCTTATTGTCAACACCTGCTTTAGCGAAGTGTCCTTTTTTTGGCTTATTCACTAATTTTTCTCTGATGTCACCAAAACCAACCTGTACTGCGCTGTATCCATCATTTTCTTTTGTCTTAACCTGTGTTACTACACAAGGACCAGCCTGTAATACAGTTACTGGAGTTAATACTCCGTCTTCATTGAAGATTTGAGTCATTCCGACTTTAGTAGCTAAAATAGCTTTTTGCATATTGCGCACCTCCTGTTTAATCTACAGCGGAGCGTTGTCGACCTGATTAATTCCTTGCCATTGTAAGCAATCTCTAAGTCCTAACGCTCATCCTAGACGGTCATATAACCGAGTGCTTGGTATCCACAGCAATTAAATATGCTCTTCGTTGCTTGGACTCTATATATAAACCCTAAGGATTGTTTCCTAACTTTAGTTTCGAAAATTAAGAATTATTTGTTTTTCATTTTAATATCAATATTTACACCTGCTGGCATTTCTAATCTTGATAATGCATCCACAGTTTTTTGAGATGGGGACATAATGTCGATTAATCTCTTATGTGTTCTCTGTTCAAATTGTTCTCTGGAATCTTTATATTTGTGAACCGCTCTTAAGATTGTTACAACTTCCTTCTTTGTTGGAAGAGGTACTGGTCCGCTCACCTTAGATCCTGTCTTTTTTACAGTTTCGATAATTTTTCCGGCTGATTGATCGATTAATTGATGATCGTATGCCTTCAATGTAATTCTCATTACTTGACTTGCCATAAAAAAAGCCGCCTCCTTTTCGCACTTAATATCAGTACGACAAGTGGTGACTGTACACTCATCCGTGTGTATCGCGAATAATTCATTCCGATTTCCTTCACACGCTCTGCCCTAGGCAGAAAATATCCGTTTGTACAGTGACTTGTCGCCAGTTTCCTAACTTGACATTCGCTCCACGGAAAACCTGTCATATTCAAGACAGCAACCTCACGCTTCTTAGCTATCATGCCACAGCAATTGTCATTATACTATAACTTTTTTATTTATGCAAGAGTTTTTTTGAATTTTTTTGAATTTGCAAATTCAAATTATTCTTCCCGTAGCAAAAGCTCACTGTGTAAATCGTGGAAATACGTAATAAGTCCATCTATTTTTCTTCGAATATTGTCCCATTTATACATTTTTTCTTTTCCCAATTATTATATTTGATACAAAAAAAGCTTCAGATTATAATAAAAACAATTATAATCTGAAGCTTTTTTACAATCCCTTTTTATAAATCATATCATTACCTGGGCAATCAACATCACTGCACTAAATGCTGTTATAATTCCCATTAATGGCATAATGAACTTTAACCATTTATCATAAGATACATCTACCATTGCTAAGGTTGCTAAAATCAAACCGGTTGGTGTGATAAAAGAAATTAATCCCAAACCATACACATATGCAGATATAATAACATCTCTTGATAAGCCTACTGCATCCGCTAATGGTGCCATAATTGGAATTGACAGTGTTGCCAAACCGGAAGATGATGAGATAAAGAATCCCAAAACAATAAATATGATTAACATCAATAGAATAAATACAATTGGATTCATTCCGGAAATTCCGCTAGAGAAAAATTCCAAAATTGTATCGGAAACTAAACCATTTTCTAATATGATATTTGTTCCTCTGGCTACACCTACTACTAATGCAACACTCATCAAATCGGCTGCACCGATGATAAACTGATCAATATATTCGCTTTCCTTAATTCCTGATACAAATGCAAGAATAATTGCACAGGCAAGGAACAATGCTGTCATATTATCAAACCACCAGCCTTTGGCAACTAAGCCCCATACAAGAACTAAAAATGTTGCTCCAAAGATTCCTAATGATAATTTCATTCTAGTTGTAAATTCCGGCACTTCCCCTTCAAAGCCAAATTTTTTCTCTAAATGTTCCTTTTGGTCATAACAAAGTGATTTAGATGGATCGTCCTTTACTTTTTTCGCATAGCGTAATATGTAAACAAGTGTAATTAGTGTACCTAATATTAAGGCTACAAAACGAAATCCCATTCCATCAGCCAGGCTGATTCCGGCTGCATTGGAAGCTGTTCCAACAGAAAACGGATTAATTGTAGAATACATTGTACCAATTGAAGACCCCATATAAATTGCTGCAATACAAACCAAAACATCATAGCCTGCTGCCAAAAAGACCGGCACCATAATTGGATATAAGGCAATTGTTTCTTCTGCAAGCCCAAATGTTGTTCCTCCCGCCGCAATTATAAATGTGATAAACACAATTAAAATGTACTCTCTTCCCTTCGTTAATTTAGAGAGTGCTGCAATACCTGCACTAAATGCCCCCATGTAGTTCAAAACACCAATAATACCACCCAGTATAAATACGAATAAAATAATATCAATGGTATCGTACACCCCTAGAATCGATGCAAGTAAGAACTCGATAGGTCCTTGAGGCTGTTGTTCAACCTTTTCATAGGTACCTGGAATTGCAACTGGTTTACTAAGACTGCCGTCTAAAAATTTGTTTAAATTTCCTGTCACTTTAAGTTTATCAAGTGACTCTTGAGTAGGCTCCATTTCTATTACTTTGCCACTCGGTTCCGTTACCTCAAACATGTTACTGTCTGCATTGTAGGTCAGCTTAGAATATAAACCTGCCGGCACAATGTACGTTAGGACACACGCAAAAACAAGTACAATAAATAATACTGTTATCGCAGATGGAAAAGACAGTTTTTTTTTCTTTTTACTCATTCTTCTTTCTCCTTTGAACATTTCTTTTTATCAATATTGTACACTCAAACTTTCTCCCCTCGTTTTTTTTGTGCAATATTAACATTTCCATTTTATCACAAAAAGTGAAATCATTCAATGAGCATTTGCTTTTTATTATATTATTTACTCCATCTGCCAGATGCTCCACAAGGAAGCACTAACCCATTCGAACTAACTGGAAGACCAATTTCCTCTGATTCTACCTTGCCTCCAAAACGGGATACAATTTCTGTTCCTATTAAATAGGAAAGAACTGCCGGTTGTAATCCCGTTGTATAAGAATTTATTAAGAAGAATAATGGGTCATCGGATAAAATTTTGGCACATGATTGTACAAATGGATAAATGCTCTCTTCTATTTTCCAGATTTCCCCTTTTGGTCCTCTTCCATAAGATGGCGGATCCATAATAATTCCATCATATTTGTTTCCCCTGCGTATTTCACGTTCTACAAATTTTACGCAGTCATCTACAATCCATCGAATTGGTGCATCTTCAAGCCCCGAGGACACTGCATTTTCCCTCGCCCACGTTACCATTCCTTTTGATGCCTCTATATGAGTCACACTTGCTCCCGCTTTTGCTGCCGCTAAGGTAGCTCCTCCTGTATATGCAAATAAATTTAATACTTTAACCGGTCTGTTTGCTTTTCTTATTTTTTCTCCAAACCAGTCCCAGTTGACCGCCTGCTCTGGAAATAATCCCGTATGTTTAAAACTAAACGGCTGAAGGTTAAATGTCAACTCTTTATAATGAATCTGCCATTGCTTTGGCAAATCAAAAAATTCCCATTCACCGCCACCTTTTTTACTTCTATGATAATGTGCATTTGGCTTTTTCCAGCCTGCGTGTTTCTTTTTCGTATTCCATATGACCTGTGGGTCGGGACGCACTAAAAGATAATCACCCCATCTCTCTAATTTCTCTCCTTGGGAGGAATCAATCACTTCATATTCTTTCCAACCATCTGCAATCCACATGTTTATCTCTCTCTTTCTTTTCTACAAATCTTTTTTCTTATTATAAACGCTTACCTTTTACTTTATCATAAATCACCCTATCTTCCAAGTTTTTTCCATTGATTCATTATAAAAAATAAATTTCTTGCTTTTCTTTTTGAGAACCGCTACACTTAACTTATATAAAATTTTCTGAAAAGAAGGAGGAAGATGAATGAATATTTTGACAAGATTTAAAGATATTATGAGCGCTAATGTAAATGCATTATTAGATAAGGCAGAAGACCCAGAAAAAATGGTGGATCAATGTCTTCGAAATTTGAATAATGACCTGGGAAAGGTAAAATCTGAAACTGCTGCAATTATGGCAGAAGAACAGCGGGCAAAACGAGAGCTTGATGAGTGTAAGGAAGATATCGAAAAAATGCAACGCTTTGCAATAAAGGCAGTAGAAGCCGGAAACGATAACGATGCCAAGAAGTTTTTAGAAAAAAAAGCACTTCTTACTTCAAACCAAATCAGTCTTGAAGCAAGCTATCAGACAGCTTCCGAAAACGCAATGAACATGAAAGCAATGCATGATAAGCTTGTAGCGGATATTGAGCAACTGGAATCTCGAAAAAAACTAATTAAGGGAAAAATGGCTGTTGCAAAAACACAGGAGCGAATGAATAAAATGACTTCTTCTGTTAATGGTGCAAATAATTCAATCAAAGCATTTGAGCGAATGGAACAAAAGGCAAATGAAGCATTAGACCACGCAAATGCGATGGCTGAACTTAATAAGTCATCTGATGACGACCTTAAAGATTTAGAGGCGAAATATTCCGATTCTCCTTCAAGTGCCGTCGATGATGAATTAGCTGCTTTGAAACAAAGTCTTGGAAAATAAGGAGTGAGTAATACTTTGGTAATCCAATACAAATGCCCTTCATGTGGCGCAGATATGACCTTTGATGCCAAAAGCGGAACTCTGTTATGTGAAAGCTGTGGCAATACACTTCCCGTAGAAAACTATCCAGTTCCGGATTTCGAAGAATTTACCGAAGAAACAACTACTTCTACTTTTGAATCCGAATCCGCAAAACAATACTATTGTAATAACTGTGGTGCTGTTTTAATAACCGATGGAGATACCTCAGCGACAACTTGTAGTTTTTGCGGTGCACCTATGATTCTGGCTGACCGCCTTACGGGAGAATTGGCTCCGGCTAAAATTATTCCATTTGAAATAACAAAAGAGCAGGCACAAGAAGCCTTTCAAAAATGGTGTAAAAAAGGACGCCTTACACCAAAAGGTTTTATGAATGCAGAACGGATTAAAAACATCACCGGCATTTATGTTCCATTCTGGCTCTATGACTTAAATGGACAGGGAGAAGTTAAAGCAAACTGTACGAAAGTTTACAGAAGAGAAGACAGCAACTATATTTATACAGACACGCACCATTATGAAGTATATCGAAAAGTTGACTTAAATTATTTAAAAATTCCGGCAGATGCCTCTGCTAAAATGAATGATGAAATGATGGATAAGTTAGAACCTTTTCATTATGATAACCTAAAAGAGTTTAAAGTTCCTTATTTAGCTGGTTACATTGCTGAAAAATATAATTACACCGATAAAGATTTGCTACCAAGGGTAAAACAACGAGTGGAAGAATATGTGAATGATTATATTAAATCTCTTATAAATGGCTATGACACGATAACCTACCGCCACAACTGGATTGACGTAAAGCAAAGAAACGCTTACTATACATTAATTCCTGTCTGGATGATTTGTTATGATTATAAAGATTCAGAGCATACGTTTGCAATGAATGGACAGACAGGAAAAGTTGTTGGAAAACCTCCTATCAGTAAGAAAAAAGTTTGTGGCTGGTTTTTCGGAGTCAGCAGTATTGTTTTTCTTATTTTAGAATTACTTTTAATTATTGGAGGTGCTTTATGAAGTGTTTTATAAGAAAAAAACCTGTATATTCACTTTTTTTAGTTGTACTTTTGTTCTGTCTTTGTTTTTGTCATTCATTCACAATATATGCAAAGAAAACTTCTGAAGCCTCCGCTTCCAAAAAGAATACTGTAAAATTTATTTATGACAATGATAACCTATTTACAGATGAACAGGCAGATAAATTAAAGAAAAAATGTAAAAAACTAAAAAAACTTTATGATTTTAACTCCGTTATTTTGACAGATGGCGAAACATCTGACGATCCGCAAATACGTGTGGAAGATTTTTATGATGAAAACGCTGACATATTAAATGATGCAGTAATTTTATATATTAATATGACAGATCGTAATGTCCGCATTGATGGATTTGGGGCATGCCAATACATCTTTGATAACAAAACAATTGATTCTATCTTAGATGAATTAATCCCTTATCTTGCAGATGAAAATTGTTATAAGGCTTCCGTTCATTTTTTAAATCGTGCAAATGATTTTGCTGTTACAGATACATCTTCAACCGCCTACTCAGAAGATACTAAAAATAATAATTCTTCAAGCACGGATGAGGAGATTTCTTTCGGTGGGAAAACATTAATTGTATTTGGCATTTCTATTTTAATCGGTGCAGTTACCGTTGGTATTATGCTCTATAATTCCAGTGCCAGAATAACCACAACAGGAAATACATACCTGGATCCAAGAAATGCCAGAATTTTAGCCCACTGGGATCGTTATGTCAGAACTACTACTACCCGGACTCCAAAACCAAAAGATGATTCCAATCACAACAATAGTTCTACGAACTTCGGTGGCGGTAGTGGCGGTGGAGGTGTTTCTTCCGGCGGACATTCCCATTCCGGAGGCGGCCGGTCATTTTAATCAAAATTTTTAGGATAAAGGAGAGAACTATACAATGGGTCTATTTTCGGGACAATTTGCAAATGTAGTAGAGTGGGAAGAATGGAATGACCAAATGATTTTTTATAAATGGTCAAACAAAGAAATCAAAAAAGGCAGTCGCCTAATACTCCGCCCAGGACAAGATGCCATATTTTTATACAATGGAAAAATTGAGGGTATTTTTAAAGATGATGGTGAATATGATATTGAATCTCAGATTATTCCTTTTCTTTCTACATTAAAGGGCTTTAAATTTGGCTTTAACAGTGGAATAAGAGCAGAAGTTCTATTCGTAAATACAAAAGAATTTCTTGTTAAATGGGGTACTAAAAATCCAATTAACATTCCGACTCCGGCACTACCTGGCGGAATGCCAATTCGTGCCAATGGAAGTTTTACATTTAAAGTAAAAGATTATGTTTCCTTAATTGATAATATTGCAGGCACAAAAAAACAATATCTGGTAGACGATGTCAAACAACGAATTCTTGCAATATTAGACCAATTACTTATGTGTTGGATTTCAAAAGAGGGAAAAGATATGTTTAATCTTCAGGCAAACGCCTTTGAAATTGCCAGAGGAATCCGTGATGACCTGGATATGGAAATTATGCGTGACGGCTTAACAATTACTAATTTTACAATTATGAGTTTTAATTACCCGGCTGAAATCCAATCTATGATAAACAAAACTGCTTCTCACAGTATGATTGGAAATATGAACACCTATACACAAGCATCTATGGTAGAAGGAATGACATCCGGTAAAATGCAAGGCGGTGGTGCTGCCTCTGATATGGCAGGAATGATAATGGGAATGAACATGGCAAATCAAATGATGCAAAATATAAGTCCATTGAATTCCGCAGCATCCAATCAGGCTCCTGCAACAGAATCTAAACCAAATTTCTGTCCAAATTGTGGACAAAAAACAGGAGATGGTAATTTCTGCTCAAACTGCGGACAGAAATTAATTCCATAATATTTTTATACAATAATTTTTCATACAAAGACAATTACTCGAAGAAACAAAGTGGAGCAAGTCCCTCACTCATGAGGGACTTGCTCCACTTTGCGTGCCAGATGCGCGTTGCATGCTTTTTGCAACAATACTCCTTTCGCATCTGTGCACATCCTCGCGGAGCGTTTTTGCTACTTACTTATCCCCATTCAATTCATATGATGACGCGATATACCAAATATATCCTTTTTTCTCACAATATGTTTCAGTCTTCTTTTGCAATTTCAAATTGTTGCCATACTCTGTCAAAAATACTTGAAGCTCTTTTTTACTGCAGGCATTTAAATATTCCTTGAAATATTTTGTAACTTTTTTATCCTGTGCCTTATATGTTTTTTTCTTAAAATCAATTACAGTAAATACCGTTTCTTGATTTATTGCAGTTATCAACCCGGAATACCAATCCTTAGAAGAAATTAACTTTGATACAAAAGTATCGCCACCATTGATTATAATATCTTTATCATATCTCTTTAATCCTTTTAAAATCTTTATTAACCCATTATAGATTTTTTTTCTTGGATATTGATAAAATACATCGGTATTATCTACAAAAAAGCCATCAACACCTTTATAGACCAGACTTTTTCCCAATACAGATATTACATACTCCTGCCATTTTACCTGGGAAACATCTATCCATTTTTCATCTTCCCAATTTTCATATTTCCCCAACGTAATATCCTGAAACTTTTTATAATAATTACGGAACTTTTCAAGCGAGCCAATATTCAAATAGCTATATACAATATGCCCTTCTTTCTTTAGACTCTGAATTTCCTTTTTAGAAAAATAAGATGCATCAATAACAATGATATGATAATTCTTTAAAATCTTTTCATTTAAATTATCAATCCCGATAAAAACTCCATATTCATTCGGAAATTCTATCTTTTCCTTTCCTTTGCACATCTGGTTCTGCATTAAAATAAGTGCAACAACCACTAGAATAATCACATACTTTTCTAGATTAATGTTATTAGTGATATACTTCTCCATTAATACGTGCCTTTCCGGTTTTAGCAATTAAATCCATATCAATAATGGCATGAAAACCATTGTATCTTCCTGACAAATTCACAATTTGAGCTGTTTCATAATCTTCAATATCATCAGGAATCGTTTCTTTCTTAAACGTAGAATATGTTATAAATAATGTTTTTCCTGCCTTCAAAGAAATACTGTCAGTTCCACTTAATTCCGTCCAATCTTTCTGATTCCAGCTATATTTTATCGGAATCACCTCAACCGAACTTACTTCATCCTGTTTTGATTTTTGATACTCATAGTCAGCCACATAATACAAGTCTTCCAACTTCGTAACTCCATTATCTTTATCACTTGTAATGGATATCGTAATTGATGTCGGATCATTTTTTTCTCCTGAAACACTTTTTACGATATACTTTCCTTCAGAATTCACAGCTGATAAACTTTCCGCATTTGTATAACTACTATAAACCTTTTGTCCATAAATTTTTTTATAAGAACGGACACGATAAGTATAGGTCTGTCTTGCCTTTACTGTTTTGTCTATGAATTTTATATAACTTTCCTTTTTTGTATTTTTCAATGTTTTAATCTTCTTATATTTAGTTTTTGCTGTTTTTCGATACACTTCAAAACCATCCGGACAAATCCCCTCGCTTACATTGAACATTAACGTAATTGCTGAAGTTGAAATCTGTGCATCTACCGGAAAATACTCATCCCAAACTACACTACCCACTCCTATATAAGCCGCTGCTTCCCCTTCATACTTATAAACTTTTTTCCCATTCTTCTTTTGATAACCTTTTATCAAATAAGAATACCTTTGTTTATAAGCTACTTTCGTACTGTAAGAAGTTTTACTACCAGATACAGAAGCAATATATGTATATTTTCCTACCGCTTCATTTTTACCTACTTTTGCACGATAAATATCATATCCGGCAACAGACTGTTTCTTCCAATGAAGTGTTACCTTACTTGGAGATTTTACATCTGCCCATGCTATCATATACCATGTCATATTTTCACGTTCTGCCGAAATTGTTGCAGGCATTGCTGCAACAATACAGATTACTGTCATAAAAAAGCATATTATACTTCTTAATTTTTTTATCATTTTCTATTCCTTCAAACTCCCCTGCCGTTCTAAATCAATTTTCAATGTTTTCCCATTACTAGAAATAACATCTTTATACCAATAAAATGATTTCTTGCGATATCGTTCTAAAGTTCCGCTTCCATCGTCATTTCGATCTACATAAATAAATCCATATCTCTTTTTTAATTCCGCTGTAGAGGCACTTACTAAGTCAATGCAGCCCCATGTAGTATAACCCATTATTTCCACACCATCCAGTAATGCTTCTCCTACCTGAACTAAATGATCATTAAGATACTGAATTCGGTAATCATCTTCTACCGTCTTATTTCCATTTTCATCAACAATTAAAGTATCAACTGCACCTAAACCATTTTCTACAATAAATAATGGTTTTTGGTAACGGTCATAAAACATATTGAGAACATAGCGAAGTCCTTTTGGGTCAATCTGCCAGCCCCATGCCGACTCTTTTAATGTTGGGTTTTTCACCCCGCCGAGCAGATTACCATTTCCTTTCTTTTGCTTTTCTTTATCCGCTGTTGCACAACAGCTCATATAGTAACTGAATGAAACAAAATCGACTGTATTTTTTAAAATTTCTTCATCTTCCGGTTCAAAATGAATTTTAATATTATGCTCTTTGAAATATCGTTTCATATATCCCGGATAGCGACCTCTGACATGAACATCTCCAAAGAAATAATTCATATGTTCTTCCTTCATAACCTCTATCATATCATCCGGAGAAGGGGTCAATGGATACGTAGGCATGCTTAAAATCATGCAGCCGATCTTCGCTTCCGGATTTATTTCATGCCCTATTTTGGTTGCCAGTGCACTTGCCACCAGTTCATGATGAACCGCCTGATATAAATCCTGTTCTGATAAATTTTCTTTTGGCGTATTAATCCCACCACTCATAAATGGTGCATGTAAAACGGAATTAATTTCATTAAATGTAAGCCAGTATTTAACCTTATTCTTATAGCGTGTAAAGATAGTTCTGACATATCGCTCATAAAATCCTATCATTTCCCGATTAACCCAGCCGTTATAATGCTCTGCCAAATATAACGGAGTTTCGTAATGAGAAATTGTAACAAGAGGTTCCATTCCATATTTATGACACTCATCAAACAAATCGTCATAAAAAGCTAACCCCTTTTCATTCGGTTCTTTTTCATCTCCGTTTGGGAAAATACGACTCCATGCAATTGAGGTACGAAAAACCTTAAACCCCATCTCAGCAAATAATTTAATATCCTCTTTATAACGATGATAAAAGTCAATACCAACCAATTTCATATTATCTTCCGTTGGCGATTCTGTCCGTTTTCCGCGAATTCCTTTTGGCATAACATCTTGAATACTAAGTCCTTTTCCATCTTCTCTATATGCCCCTTCACACTGGTTGGCTGCAACTGCGCCTCCCCAGAGAAAACCTTCTGGAAACTTATACATCTTTTTTCCTCCATTCTTTTTCCTATTTACTCTTCTCTCTTTATATCGGTCATTTTTTTCTTCATTATATAAACAATATCATGGGAAATTGGTAGCATTTTTAAAAATGTTTTATTTTCCCTGTAATCTGGCGTAACATACACAATTTGTCTGGTTTGCAAATCAATTGCTTTTATTTCATATCCTTTCAGACTTTCTCTTATGACAACTTGTGTACTATAAGGAACATAGATAAAATAATTTCCTTCTTTCGTTTTTGCAATCCTAATTTCTTCTGAAGCATTTTCAAGCAGTTCCTGACAAGGAATCAGCTCTTCTACTCTGTTTTCTTCTAACAAATATTTTAAAAAGCCGTAATCCCATGCTCCCTCAAACTGAAGGGCTTCCTGCCATGGGTTAGGAGAATCAAAGCCTTCTCCTAAAACAGAATTTTTAGGACTATTTATTCGATGCCAGTTCCATATTCCATGTGCTCCATAGGTAACACCGGCACAAGCTCCGGAAAGAATACTGCTCCATGCTGCCTGCCGAATCTCTTTTACTCCAAATCTTCCATATTGCATACGGCTGTACCCCATCTGTTCATAGCATGGTTCTGCATTCACAATCGGTTTCTTTGGATACTTCTCACTAATCTGTTGCGGTAACATATATGCCATTCTTTGCTCCATTGCATTATGTCCCGACTGATACATATAAAAATCAATTTTATCCAAAAATTCTTCCGGTATTATATCATAACCACGTTTTATATGAAGTGTTTTCAAGGTAGAAGGACTTTTCTTACAGAGTTCATCTAATGCAATCTGATAATATTCTATCGCATCGTCCGTATCAAAATCAGTATCTCCACTCACAACATAAATTGGTTCAAACTGATCAAACTCACTGATTACTTTGTCTGTATATTTCTTTACATATTCTTTTGGCATAATATTCATATCAAGCATTCGACTACCCCAGGTTCCCGGTACATAATTTAACCAAAGTACAACCAACGCCAGTTCAAAACCTTTGTCAACTGCCATCTGACACATTTTCTTAGCACGTTCATAATAATCCTGGTTATATTT
Organism: Velocimicrobium porci; assembly: GCF_009696045.1. Taxonomy (GTDB): domain Bacteria; phylum Bacillota; class Clostridia; order Lachnospirales; family Lachnospiraceae; genus Velocimicrobium; species Velocimicrobium porci. The sequence continues at coordinate 51,969 of NZ_VUMT01000013.1, forward strand.
AGAAAAATCAAATTTCTGTCCATCCTCTGAAGCAAAAGGATAAATCCCTGTGTCGGCCACACAACGGTCCCATTGTGGTAATGTATTAATCTGAAGTACATTGTATCCCTGCATTTTTCGCTTTTCTAAATAAAACTCCCACTCTTCTATTGTCACATTGGTAAATGCACTCCAGATTGTATCAGCCAAGTAAAAGAAAGGTTTTCCATCTCGTATAAAATTACTTTTATTTTCATGAATTTTTAATCTGCTCAATACAAAACCCTCCATAATTCCACTTATTCATTTATGCAATATAAAATTGCATCTCCTGCCGTAACTTGTTTTGTTTCTGCTAATTTTACATCATTAAACTGATCTGGATTTGTGACTACAACCGGTGTCGTAATTTCTAATCCATGGGAACGGATTCCATCTAAATCCGCTTCAATCAAAAGTTGACCTGTCTTAACATCTTGTCCCTCCTTGACATGAATATGAAAACATTCTCCATTTAACGTCACTGTGTCCATGCCAATGTGGATTAAAATTTCTGCACCCTGTACGGATGTAATTCCAATTGCATGACCGGTAGGATACAAGGCTGTCACAACTCCATCACAAGGTGCATAGATTTTTCCTTCTTTCGGGATAACCGCAATTCCTTTTCCTAACGTGCCACTTGAAAATGCTTCATCTTTCACTTCAGATAATGAAAGAATCTCTCCAGTAACAGGTGCTTTGATTTCAACATCTTTTTCCTCTTTTAATTGTTCCAATTCATTTTCTTTTTTGGGATTCAGTATCATATTATCGTTAAATCCAAAAAGATAAGTCACAATTGCAGAGCCAAAATATGCAACCACACAGGCGATACAAAATCCTGCAAATCCCTGTCCGATATATCCTGGCAATGTTAAAATACTTGTACTTAAAAGAGTTGGTGCTCCTGCTCCGCATGCAGCAACAATTCCTCCTGCTATACCGGAAAATACCATACCAATGTAAAATGGTTTTTTGTATTTTAATGTAATACCATAAATCGCAGGCTCTGTGATTCCTGCTAATACCGCTGATAATGCTGCTGAACCGGAAAGTGATTTTAACTCTTTGTTCTTTGTCTTTAAAAATACACCTAATGTTGCACCTGCCTGTGCCATATTATTTGGACCTGTAATGGTAAATAATGTATCACGTCCATATTTTGCAATGTTATTCATAACAATCGGAGCAAATCCCCAATGAAGTCCAAACATAACAACTGCCGGCCAAATTAAGCCTAATATAAATCCTGCAACAACCGGACTTAAATTTACCATTCCGGTATAACCGGATGCCAGCAGATTTCCTGCTGTATCTGCAACTGGTCCAATAACAAGATAAGTTGCCGGAACCATAATTGCCAGACTCAATAACGGAGTTAAGAAGTTTTTGCAAATATCCGGAAGAACTTTCTTTAAAAGCTTCTCTAATTTAGACAATACATAAATCGAAATAATAATCGGAATAACCGATGAAGTATAGCTTACCAAAACAACCGGTATATTTAAAAAGGTTAATGACACCCCTTCTGAATATGCTGCCGTCATGCTAGGATATACTAAAGCTGCCGCAATCCCAACTGACACAAAGCGATCTGCATTAAATTTCTTAGCAGCCGTAAATGCTAAAAAAATCGGAAGAAATGTAAATACACCATCTGCCGCTGCATAAAGAATCATATAAGTACCAGATTCAGCAGTCAGCCAGCCCATTGTCGTGCAAAGAATCAAAATACCTTTTAACATACCGGCTCCACACATTGCCCCAAGAATTGGTGCAAAAATTCCGGACACGGTATCCATAAATGTATTAATTAAATTTTGCTTTTCGGCTTTCCCGCCCATAGCTTCCTCTGTTTTTTCTGCTTTAATATCTGTATTTTTTATAATAGCATCATAGACATCTCCAACTGCATTTCCAATTACAACCTGAACCTGTCCGCCACTATAAATTACAGTGATAACTCCTTCCAACTGACTCAAACGTTCTTTTTCTACTTTGCTTTCATCATTCAATTTAAAACGTAATCGGGTTGCACAATGAAATAACGACTTTACATTACCAGCCCCACCAACACAAGCAACGATATCTTTTGACAGATTATCATAATTTTTTTTCGCCATACCTGCTCCTCCTGACTTTTCATTAATCACATAACTCATTCAACAAGTAACCACCCTTTTTATAACTGTCGTTTTTCAAGATAAGCGCTTATCCTTTTCTATCTATACCATATCATCTCTCAATTTTACTGACAATCCCCTTCTATTTTTTCTATCAATACGTTAAATTTAACTAAAAATTTATTCTCTTTTTTCTCAAAAGTTATAAAAAATAAACATACTTTTAAAATTTTTTTAAAAGTATGTTAGTGATAAATATATTTTGTTTTATCAAATACACTATTTCCTTCTAACAATCTAGTCTTATAGTATACTCTGACAATCTCATCTTCCTGCTCATCATCAATATGACGAAGTAAATGCTTCACTGCTGCCAAATGCCGTTTTGTATGTGTTCCTTTCACTAACGTCAAATCAATTCCCAATAAACTAACCGGAGGCAATGCATCAAATCCAATTAAAGAAATATCTCTTGGAATACGAATCTGCCGCTCCAGTAATGCTTTACTCACTCCCAATGAAATAACCGAGCTTTCCAAAAGAAATGCTGTGGTTCCTTTCACTCCTTCGTCTAAATATTGTTTCATCGATTGATATACTTCTTCCACTGTATTTCCTAAATGATGAATACGATTTCCCGCATCCCCACATTCTCTTCTTGCCATTTCCAGTACGAAAGCTTTTCTCCGTTCAACGAAATTAAATATATCTATATTTTCTGCCAAATAAACAATATTACTATGTCCCTTATCAACTAAATAATCAACTCCTGCACAAATACCCTCTTTATTATCAATCAAAAAACTGTCAATGCCTTGCTCATAAAACAAATTATCTCCAACGACAATTGGTATTTTTAATTGTAAAAACGGATAGATGTCGCCCTCTGTCATCTCAGCTGCAAGAATATAAATTCCCTTTATCATTTCGTTTTTACAACGTTTTAGCAGTTCTTCCAGATTATCTCTCGTTTCATAAAATTCTACTGATTGGAAATCAAATCCTGCCTGATTTACTGTTTGCTCCATTTTTTTCAGAACCGTTGAACTTCCCTTTGCCCGCTCCAATATAACTCCATTTTTTATATATTGAAGCATCATAACCGTTCCTTTATTCTGTCCTGCTCTACTATGCTGGTATTCCATTTCCATTTTATCAATATAATCTAAAATTTTCTTTCTGGTTTCCCCCTTCACCCCTGGTTGATTATTCACAGCCAGCGAAACCGTCGCTGGTGAAACATTTAACTCTTTCGCAATATCTTTAAATTTTATCCGCATAATTACCATTTCCTCCTAGTTTACTACCACATGATTTCATGTAACAGTTCAGCCATACTCATTCATAAATTATTAGAGTATACATTGTCAACATAATATTTATTATTTCGTCTAAAAATTCTCCCCATAGCACTTTTTTACCGAAAAATAAAAAAATAGATTTAGATACAGTGCGAAAACCGGTAAAAAAATGAAATTTATTATGCAATTAATCAAATAATTATTGCAATAGTGATGTATTTCAGATATAATATAAGCAACTTAGTTTATATTATATTAAGAATAGGAGAAAAAACTATGGCAGTTGGAAATGATAAAACAAGAATCTTAGTAAATATTCCAATTGAGTTAAAAAAACAATTGGAAGACAAAGCAAAACAAGAAAATCGTTCATTAAGTAATTACATCGTTACAGTTTTAATTAAGGAATTAGAAAAAGACCAGTAAAGTTTGATATGCCCCTTGTCAAATAGACAGGGGGCATATCAGGTAAAAGAGCCCTAATTGCTAAGTTTAACACAACACTAAGGACATCTTCTTGTTCTTTTTCTCTCTTATCTTCTATCAAATTTTACACAAATCACGCTTTTCCAACAGAACCAAATAATTCCATTTTTTCTTTTACTGTCGCTTTAATTGCTTCTGTACCAGGTGCTAACAACTTACGTGGGTCGAAACCTTTTCCTTCTTTATCTTTTCCTGCTTCAATGTATTCACGTGTTGCTGCTGCGAAAGATAACTGACATTCTGTATTAACATTAATTTTAGCAACTCCAAGAGAAATCGCTTTTTTAATCATGTCTTCCGGAATGCCTGTACCACCATGAAGTACTAATGGCATACTACCTGTTTTCTGCTGAACGGCATCTAGCGTTTCAAAGCTGAGTCCTGCCCAGTTTTCAGGGTATTTTCCATGAATGTTACCAATTCCTGCTGCAAGCATTGTTACACCAAGATCAGCGATTGCTTTACATTCTTCTGGATCTGCACACTCACCGGCACCAATTACTCCGTCTTCCTCACCACCTATGGAACCAACTTCTGCTTCGATAGAAAGACCTTTTTCATTACAAATTGCTACTAATTCTTTTGTTTTTTCAACATTCTCTTCAATTGGATAATGAGAGCCATCAAACATAACAGAAGAGAAACCAGCTTCGATACAAGCTTTTGCTCCTTCATAAGAACCATGGTCTAAATGAAGTGCAACCGGAACAGTAATGTTTAATTCTTCTAACATCCCATTCACCATACCTACAACTGTCTTATAACCACACATATATTTTCCTGCACCTTCTGAAACGCCAAGAATAACCGGTGATCTTAATTCTTCTGCAGTCAATAAAATAGCCTTTGTCCATTCAAGATTATTGATGTTAAACTGACCAACTGCATATTTTCCTTCTTTTGCTTTGGTAAGCATTTCCTTTGCTGATACTAATGCCATTTGTAATTCCTCCATATGTCTTTTTTTAACAATCTATGTTTTACATATTTTGTGTTCCGAGTTTATTATAATCGTTATAGTCAAATTTGTCAAAGTTTTAGCAATGTATCCCGCCCCATTTTTTTATTACATTAGTGGCAAATAACTAGGTACTCCACCTTTATACTCTAACATAACTTCACCCTGAATTAATGGAGTCAAATAATTAATCATCGTTCCATTTACATGATTTCCTTCTTTATTAATCCACTCTCTTGGTACTAAACGTTCTTTATTTGCAGATTCATGCACGTCAACTGTACCAATTCTAACCTGATAAGAATTACCCGGAACCCGCTCATAAGTTAACATAATACCATTATTGCCTTCCAAAGCTTTTCCTACTGCACTTCTTCCTATTAAAAATGCTTCTTTTAAATCCGTTTCGGACGCACAATGCATACAACTTCTTTGAAGTACATTAATTTCAACACTCCGAACCTTGCACTGAAAATGATTTGCTGCGATTTTTTCTAACGCCTTTCCAGCACCACTTCTGGAAATATGTCCAAACGCGTCTACCTGTCCTGATATTTCTCCATCTTGAATGTAATTACCTTTTTTATCTTTGATTCCTTCTGATACAGCAACCAACACCTGCTTTTTCTTTGTCTGCAAAATATAATCGACATCATTTAAAAACTGATCAACATCAAATGCCAGCTCTGGAAGATAAATCAAATCAACCCCTTCCATTGCCTCTGTTTTTGCAAGAGCTGCTGCCGCCGTCAGCCAGCCGGCATTTCTTCCCATTATTTCTACAATTGTAATGCTAGGTTTATTATAAATAGCACAGTCATACATAACCTCTAGCATTGTAGTCGCAATATATTTTGCCGCCGACCCAAATCCTGGTGTATGATCCGTTCCGACAAGATCATTATCAATTGTTTTTGGAATACCAATAAAACGAATTGGCGAATCAATCTGTTTTCCATAATCGGATAACTTAAGAATTGTATCCATAGAATCATTACCGCCAATATAGAAAAAATCATCAATTTGAAAGTTCTCTAAGATAGAAAAAATTTTAGAAAGGGTCTCTGTATCATTTGTATCCAATTTGTACCTGCAGGAACCAAGGTACATTGCAGGAGTTTTTCTAAGCCGCTCAACCAAATCAAGAGTAGTAAAACGCTCAGAAAGATTTACAATCTGAAGGTCTAATAATCCCTCAATTCCATTTCTCATACCATAAATCCGTTCATACATCGAGCTTGCGATTGCACCGTCAATCACTCCCGCCAGACTGGAATTAATTGCAACCGTTGGACCGCCCGATTGTCCAATGATACATCTTCGTTTCTTCATAATAGCCTCCATTAAGTTATTTTTGATAACCTGTACCTCTATTTCTCTTTACCAACAGCTATGATTATACAAAAGGAAGAGATAGAATGCAATAATTAACAAATAGTGGCGAGAACCTTGATTCTCGCCATCACTTTGTCTATTGCATCATACCACCCAAAATTTCGTTTACTAATTTACCATCTGCCTTCCCTTTTACTTTAGGCATTAACTCTTTCATAATTCTTCCTTTATCTTTTCCCGTAGGCGTTTCAATTGAAAGACCAGCTAACACTTCTTTTATCACAACTGTAATTTCTTCTTCATTCATCATTTTTGGTGCATAAGCTTCCATAACCTGAACACGGAACTTACACTGCTCAATAATGTCAGTACGATCTGCAGGTGTAAGTTCAAGCGTTTCATTAATTTGTTTAATTTCTTTTAATACAACTGTATTCTCTTCTTCTTCCGTCAAGTCCGCTCTTTTATCAATTGCTTTATTTTTTAATGCTGATAATAATAAAGATAGTGCCTCTTTTTTCTCCTTTTCTCCAGCCTTCATTGCTGCAACCATATCACTTCTTACTGTATCTATTTTAGACATACTCTTAACCTCCTAAATGTATTATTTATTCTATTTGTTATCGTTCTGATTCATTTTATATATTTTATCTGGTATGACAAATAATCAAAATATTTATAAACTAAGATTATTTTGCAACTGCGTGAACCGATTCAATATATGCTACCGCTCCATCCAACCATTCACCATTAAGACCTTCTACATTTTCCTTGTCAATTGCTTTGCTAATTACCGGGTCTAACGGAAGCTGTGCTAATACCGGAATGTCAAACCGTTTTGCGGTTTCTTCCACCTTGCTTTCGCCAAATACACTGATTTTTTCACCACAATGTCCACATTCGACATAACTATAGTTCTCAATAATACCGATTACCGGAATATCCATTGACTTTGCCATATTTACAGCTTTTGCTACAATCATGGACACTAAATCCTGTGGAGAGGTAACGATGACAATTCCGTCTAACGGAATGGATTGGAATACGGTAAGTGGAACATCTCCGGTTCCCGGAGGCATATCTACAAACATATAATCAACATCGCCCCACATTACTTCAGACCAAAATTGTTTTACTGTTCCTGCAATAACAGGTCCTCTCCAAACAACCGGTGTTTCTTCTGAATTCAATAATAAATTAACAGACATCATTTTTGTTCCTTTGGAACTTTCTGATGGAATAATTCCTTCTTCTGTTGCATTCGCAAGTCCATGAACACCAAAAGCCTTAGGAATAGACGGTCCTGTCACATCAGCATCCAAAATTGCTGTATTATAGCCTTTTCTCTGAAATAAGGTTGCTAAATAAGACGTTACAAATGATTTTCCAACGCCACCTTTTCCGCTTACAACACCGATTACTTTTTTTATATTACTCTTCTCATTTGCCGGCACTAAAAAGTCTTCCCTTTTTGGTGCATGGGAACTGCACGAAGATGAACAACTCTCGCAGCTTCCTGAACATGTATCACTCATTCTCGTATTACCTGCCTTTTCGCTTATTATTTTTCGATACTTATATGATAAGATAGACCGTTTCGATTGTCAATGTAAGAAATCATCTGAACTTTTTTAAATACTTGCTTCTCTTAATTGCTCAATTAAACTGCCTTTTCGTAAAACATGGTAAGATACAATTGGAACAATAATACAAATAATAAAGCTGACAGCAAATACCATCCCATTTTCTAATATCGGAATCGCAAACGGAACTTGATATTTGTTTGTAATTGTAAATACAAAATAACTAAGCGGAGTTCCTATCAAAACGACGAATATCCCTGTAATAAGCCAATATCCCAAGCCTTCTAAAATAAGAATTTGCTTTAACTGTCTTGATGTCATTCCTATACTTTCCAGTGTTGCAAACTCTCTCATTCTATCCTGTATTCCTGAGGCCGTCATGTTTGCATAATTCAGAATTGCAAGTATTGCTAAAATCAATCCAATTCCTCGTCCCAAAATCATAATTTGCTTTTCCGACTGTTTCATTTCATCATAATCACTCATTTTGGAACTAAAAGAAACTAACTTTGCTTTCCCATGAAAAATTTTTTTAATTTGTTTGTCTATTTTACTTTGAAAAGGTTTATCGTAAACAATATTTAAAAGTTCAATAAGAGGCTCTTTCTTTATTTGTTTCAGATAAGCATCACTTACAATAAAATCCGGCATTATACCTGCTGCATAATAATTTGGACCTTTTTCCGCTTCAGCATCAATCTTAATAGAATGTGACTCTTTCTTATTCTCTCCCGGAAAATAAAACATTATATCTTTTCCAACCGATTCTTTCGCAGAAATACCGAGTCCCGGCTCAACGATAGCAACTTTCCCTGCAAAAAACTCTTTTTCATCGACCTGCTTTTTTAAACACTTATTTATCATCTCAAATCCATTTTTATCTACAGCTACAATTTTTCCCAAAAACCTACTGTTTTCAGGATGCAATTTATATAACTTCAAATCCTCTTTATAATCTCCCACGGCAACCGGAGAATTATAAGCCCGCTTCAAAAATGCACCAAAAGCCTTATCGTTATACGGAATTACTACATCTGATGACATTACCTTCTGTACAGAACTAACTCCTTTCACTTGTTCTATTTCCTTAATCAAATCATCTGTCAAAGCCTGTTGCTCTTTGTCAGAAGATATCGTTTCATTTAAAACCCGAAAATCATAGCCGTAATATGTATTTAAGATTCTCTCTGCACTGTTTGCTTTTACTAATGTATTTACAGTCACAAAGCTTGTAAGTGCTACAAAAAATGAAAGAAATATAATAACTGCCTGTTTCTTATTCCGAAACATATTTCTCCAAGCAATATGAATCAATTTTCCACCATTCGTACTTTTGCTAAATTTCTTTTTTTCTTTGACCTCATTATACCTTAAAGCTTCAATCGGAGAAATCATTCCTGCGATTTTAATTGGTCTTCTGCTGCTTACATATACTGTCACAAGGGCAAATACAACTGCTACAATAAATATTTCCAAGGAAAGTCCTGTCGGTTGTCCTGCCGTTATCGTTGAGTTTGCGATTCGCAATATTGCAGGAACTATAAAACCGGACACCGCCCCTCCTAAGAATAGTCCCAAGGCAACTCCAATCATTGTATCCTTTGATATCTGTTTATAAACAATTCTTTTTATTTCTTTTGATGTAAAACCAATCGTCTTTAATTGTCCATAAAACCTTATTTCTTTTGAAACAGAAATATATAAAATATTATAAATAAAAAGATATCCACTAAGAATAACAAGAAATGCCAAAATAAAAATTGCTATAGCAAACTTCATAAAATTACTTAATAAATCATAGTCTGCAAAAATCATTTGGTTATTTTCCATTCCAATCTGCTGCTCCAACATTTGAATTTGTGATTTTGAATACAGCGGATTTTTTAATGAAATATTCAAATACCCTTGTGTTAAATCTGTCTGTTTAGCACCAGTAGTATCATAAAAAGCCTCCGATACAAATCCTTTGGATTGTCCGGAATAATCCCGGAAATATCCGGAAAGGTACAACTCTTTTTCGTTCAACTGTCCATCTTTTGACAGCTCTTGATAAGTAATATCCAGTTTCATTCCAATTTCCGGTTCCTTAATACCAAGCTCTTTCAATGTCTGTGTTGACATCATAACTTCATTTTCTTTTTCCGGATAGGTACCTTTAAGCATTTCAAATGCAGGAATACACTGATAGTTCCAGTTTGTTTCATCGCTCCAAAACAAACGAACATGTACAGGCTTTTTTTCATATGACTCAATTACTGCACATTTTACATTTATACCGGCATGTTTAACCAAACCTATCTGTCTTGCTTTTTTTACCTGTGCTTTCGTCGGCTCTGGAAGCTGTACATCATATTTCATTCCTTCCATCATACAGGAACGCCTTGAAATAGCATTCCAATAACTGATTCCCATACTGCTTATGACTATTATCATAAAAGTTGTCAATACAATCGCAACAATAATTAATACATTTTTACCTTTATCAACCAAATACTTTTTATTGGATAAATCTCGTATTACATCATCCTTTTTTACATTTTTCATAACTTGTCACCATAAATCTTTCCGTCTTCTAACCGAATCTTTCGCTCCGCCAGTTCTGCTATCCCGTTATCGTGTGTAATCATTATAATTGTCTGCCCAAATTTTTTACTTGACATCTGAATCAGGTCCAAGACATCCTGACCTGTTTTACTGTCTAAGTTTCCAGTCGGTTCATCCGCAAGAATAATTGCAGGTTTTGTCACAAGTGCCCGCGCCATTGCAACCCGCTGTTGCTGACCTCCCGATAAATGATTTGGCATAGTATGTATTTTAGAACGAATTCCAAGTGCTTCTATAACAGTATCTACATACTCTTTATCAATTTTTTGCTTATCAAGTTGAATTGGCAAAACAATATTTTCATAAACGTTAAGTAATGGAAGTAAATTATAATTTTGAAAAACAAAACCAATATTTCTTCTCCAAAAATATGTATATTTATTCCGTTTTTGCGAATATTATAAATCCATTTTTTGCATATGTCAATTTTTTCCGTTCTACATTTTTTTACATTATTCTACATTAATTTTCTTCCCGTTCTCGACACCATTTCCCCGATTTCCTCATTTTTCTACTGGAATTTTACAACAATTTATGATATAATGATATTTGGTGACAATTTTGCCAACTGGAGGAACTAACATGAGTGATACAATTACAAGCTTTGAAGAAAAGCTACGTGCTTTAGTGAAATTAGGAAAAGATAATAAAGGACTTTTGGAACTTGAAAAAGTAAATGACTTTTTTAAGGAATATAATCTTGATGCAGATCAAATTGATAAGATCTACGAATATCTGGAAACAAACAGTATTGTTGTACTACAAAACAGCGATCCGGACGAAGGTCCAAATGATGATGCCTTATTGGAATTGGAAGATTCTGATTTAGTAGAAGATATTCATGAAGATTTTAACGAAGACTTAATGGCAGGCAGTGGTGTTATTATGTCTGATGACCCTGTGAAACTTTATTTAAAAGAAATTGGAGGCTATCCTCTTCTTTCAATTGAGGAAGAAATTGAATTAGCAAAAAAAATTGAACAGGGAGATGAAGCTGCTAAAAAAACTTTGGCAGAATCGAATCTACGTCTTGTTGTAAGTATCGCAAAACGATATGTAGGACGTGGTCTTTCTTTTTTAGATTTAATTCAAGAAGGTAACCTTGGTCTTATTAAGGCCGTAGAAAAATTCGATTATACAAAAGGATATAAGTTTAGTACATATGCAACATGGTGGATTCGCCAGGCAATTACCCGTTCCATCGCGGATCAGTCAAGAACAATCCGTATTCCGGTTCATATGTCTGAAGTAATTAATAAAACATATCGTGTATCCCGAAGCTTACTTCAGGAATTAGGTCGTGAACCTACCGAGCAGGAATTAGCAGAAGCTATGAAACTTCCCGTTGAAAAAATTCGTGAAATATTAAAAGTTTCCGCTGACCCAATTTCTTTAGATACTCCAATTGGCGAAGAAGATGACAGCCATTTAGGCGACTTCATCAAAGACGATACAATTGTAGGACCTGAAGATGCTGCAGCTTATTCGGTTCTCCAAGATCAGATTTCTAAGCTTCTTGACACATTAACTGAACGTGAACAACGTGTCCTAATTTTAAGATTTGGTTTAAAAGATGGTCGCACCCGGACATTGGAAGAAGTCGGAAAAGAATTCAATGTTACAAGAGAGCGTATCCGCCAAATTGAAGCAAAAGCACTTCGTAAATTAAGACATCCTAGTAGAGCCAGAATGTTAAAGGGCTATGATAATATATAATAATAAGCACTTGAACCTCCCATCACTAAAGTGAAAAGATTCTTAAAATAATAACCATCTTTTATTGATATATTAACTAATAAAAGATGGTTATTTATGTAACTCAAAAATTATTCTATTGATATCCATCAGGATTCATACTTTGCCATCTCCAAGAATCCACACACATTTCTTCAATCCCATATTGTGCTTTCCATCCCAATTCTTTTTCCGCTTTGGAAGGATCTGCATAACACTGTGCAATATCCCCTGCTCTTCTAGGTTTAATTGCATAATTTATCTTCCTTCCACATGCTTTTTCATAGGCTTTCACAACATCAAGTACACTATAACCTTTGCCGGTTCCAAGATTATAAATAGAAACTCCTTCTTTCGCATTCAGTTTCTCAATTGCCTTCACATGACCAATCGCTAAATCAACGACATGAATATAATCTCTGACACCAGTACCATCCGGAGTATCATAGTCATTTCCAAACACTCCAAGACAATCTAATTTTCCAACCGCAACCTGTGCAATATATGGAACAAGATTATTTGGAATTCCTTTCGGATCTTCTCCAATTAAACCACTTTTATGTGCTCCAATTGGATTAAAATACCGAAGTAATATTACATTCCATTCGGAATCCGCTGTATGAATATCCGTTAAAATCTGCTCTAACATACTTTTCGTCTGTCCATACGGATTGGTAATGACTCCTTTTGGACAATCCTCTGTAATTGGAACAAATGCCGGATCTCCATATACCGTAGCAGATGAGCTAAATACAATATTTTTTACTCCAAACTTTTTCATAACCTGGCAAAGAATCAATGTGCCTGTGATATTATTATGATAATATTCCAATGGCTTTGCAACAGATTCTCCAACTGCTTTCAGTCCTGCAAAATGAATAACGGAATCAATTGATTCTTGTTCAAATACCTTAATAAGCGCTTCTTCATCTAATAAATCAACTTGATAAAATTTAACCTTTTTCCCCGTAATTTCTTCAATCCTGCTTACAGCCTTTTCGCTGGAATTACAAAGATTATCAACAATAATAACCTCGTACCCCTGATTTAATAATTCTACACATGTATGACTTCCAATATATCCTGCTCCACCTGTTACTAATATAGACATAGTATTCATCTCCCTTTATAATTCGTATCAATTACTAATGATACCCCATAATATTTTTGTAACCTGAAAATCATTTTACATTTTCTTATTCTATCATTTTTTCTAGCTTCTTTAAATAGCAAAAAATCCAAAACTTGTATACTATCCGCTCAACTTTATAATAACCACATGATTCTAAAAAACATCTTGCGAACCTTTATCTCCATAGATAATCCGGATATAATCCTTCCTTTTTCAATTTTTGGATTGCCTTCACTACCATTTCCTTGTCTTCACGATATGTAACCCCATACCAGCGATCCATTGATTTCATAACTTCAACCGTTGCTTTTTCTTCGTCTAGCAGCTGTCCTACAACGGATGGAAGGAAATATTCACATTTTAAAGGATTGTTAACAAGGTTTTCTTCTAAAAACGGAGCAAAACGTTCCTCTAACTCTTTCATAACACTTTTTCCAAAGCCCCAAAGATTCATAGACACTGTACTTTCCTTTGGAATTACTGTCCATGATTCTCCTTCATCCTCAGTATAGGCAGCACCACCATTTCTCTTTTCAATATGAACACGTTCATTAATGTTCTGAAGGTATCCATTCTTATCGATCTCACAAACCCCTCTTGCCACATGACCATTTTCAGTCAGTGTATTTTCTAACACATAGCCTACCATTGCATAACGATATTTTTCATCGTCTTGTTGGCTGCATAAGAAATTATACATCATCTTATAAGCATGCTTACCATAATAATCATCCGCATTGATAACAACGAACGGACCATCAATCATGTCACGACAGGCAAGAATTGCGTGCCCTGTTCCAAATGGTTTTATTCTTCCTTCCGGAACTGCAAATCCCTCCGGTAAATCTGTTAACTCTTGAAACGCATATCGTACATTAATAAATTTTTCAACCCGATTACCAATACACTCTCTAAATTCTTTCTCATTTTCTCTCTTAATAATAAAAATAACTTCCTCAAATCCAGCTTCTATCGCATCATAAATTGAAAAATCAATAATAATATGCCCTTCATTATCAATTGGATCTATTTGTTTTAATCCACCATAACGGCTTCCCATTCCTGCTGCCATAATGACTAATACTGGTTTCTTCATCTTTACACCAATGCAGTCCTCAATCCAAGCTACTTGGACATCCTGCACATTTTCCTTTCTTTCTTGATTCACTCTTATACAATATATATTAAAAACATCTGCTATACAAATTCAGTTGTTTTACTAATCGGTTTGGAGAAAAACCTGTCTACATTATATTCATCTTATTCCCACTTGTAAATAACCTACTTCCAACAAATATGAATTTATTCTCTTTCTTTACCATATTCATACTCATATAAAATGTTACGCAAAAGCTTTCTTTCCTAATATCCTTTAAAATTAATTTAAGTAGAGGGTTACCCCTCTACTGCTCTAATAATCCTTTGAAAAAATTGTTCCAGTTCTTCCATCATAATTCGATTATTTCTGTACTCTTGTCTGATTACAAGCTTCCCATGCTCTACTGATACATCCAGCTTACCATTTGTATCTTTGCAGTACTCTTTCATTAATTGATTTAGCTCTTCTGTCTGATTTTTTATTTTAAAAAATAACTCATTCTTTCTCTGTTGTTCCTTCAAATCAATAAGACACTCCTCCTATGTAATTAATGATTTCTTTTAACGTTCTCTATTATAGAACAGACGTTCTTTAATGTCAAATTATTCTTTTCAAAATATTTATAACAAAAGAGGCTTTCGCTATAAACACATTATATCTTTCTTCCACTTAGAAAGAAAATGTGCTAGAATGAATTAATATCACAATACTAAAAATAGTATAGGAGCTGAATAATATGGTTTCATTACTCGCTAGATTTTTTATCAAGGACTACAAAAACACAAATTCTCCTAATGTACGAGAATCTTATGGTATTTTATGTGGTTTTGTTGGTATTGCCTTAAATGTTCTTTTATTTCTCGGAAAATTTTTTGCAGGTACATTAAGTCATTCGATTTCTATTACAGCGGATGCTTTTAATAACCTGTCTGATGCAGGTTCATCAACGGTAACCCTAATTGGCTTTAAATTAGCCGGTCAAAAACCTGACACCAATCACCCATTCGGACACGGACGACTTGAATACATCTCAGGTCTAATCGTTTCCGGTGCAATCCTGCTGATGGCTTTTGAACTGATTCGTTCTTCCGTCGGCAAAGTAATTCATCCAGAGACGATCGAATTCAGTCTGCTTGCAACTGCCATTCTTATTATTTCTATTTGTGTCAAGTTATATATGGCATATTACAATAATCAGATTGCAAAGCGCTTCGATTCTGCTGCCATGAAAGCAACCGCAACCGATAGCCTAAGCGACTCCATCGCAACCTGCGTTGTTTTACTTGCGTCCTTTATTAACAAATGGACGGGGTACAATATTGATGGTTACTGCGGTATTCTTGTAGGATTATTTATTTTATATGCAGGAATCAGTGCAGCAAAAGATACACTAAACCCACTGCTTGGCCAACCACCTAAAAGAGAATTTGTAGACCAGATTTACTCCATTGTTTTAGCACACAAAGAAATTTTAGACATTCATGATTTAATTGTACACGATTACGGTCCCGGACGGGTCATGATTTCCCTTCATGCAGAAGTTTCTTCTGATGGAAATATTCTTTTTCTTCATGACATAATTGATAACGTAGAAAAGGAACTAAAATCAAAATTATCCTGCGATGCTGTTATACACATGGATCCAGTCGCTGTTAATGATAAATTCGCAACCGATCTAAAGATGCAGGTAATTTCGATTATCAAAGGAATCGATCCGATACTGTCCCTTCACGATTTCCGAATCGTTACAGGTCCTACCCATACAAACATTATTTTTGACCTTGTAATCCCATTTTCCTATTCTATAGAAGATGAAAAATTACTTTTACAAATTCAGCAAAAAATGAAAGAATTAAATCCGACCTATTTTGCGATAATTCAAATTGATCGAAGTTCTACTTTATAACTAGTATACCCTTTTAAAAAGTTAAGAATTGTTTTTAAGTTTTTTTATTTGACGTATCTATTAAAAAGTAATACAATTGCAAAAGATATTACTATATAGATAAGAAGGGAAAATTATGAAATATATCCGACAATTCGGAATTATCCTAGTCATCACCTTTGTAGGAGAGCTTTTAAAAGCTTTCCTACCACTTCCAATACCTGCAAGTATATATGGTTTATTACTTATGCTTGGACTTTTAATCACCAAAATCGTTCCACTAGAACAGGTAAAAGAGGCAGGAGATTTTCTAATTGAAATAATGCCACTAATGTTTATTCCAGCCGCAGCAGGGATTTTACTTTCTTGGAATACAATGAAAGAAATTTTAATTCCTTTAATATTAATCACAGTAATTACCACAATTCTTGTAATGGCGGCTACAGGAAAAGCCACTGAACTCATTCTAAACCTTGGCTCGGCAAAAAGCAAAGAAACGGAGGATATCTGTCATGAAGAATCTACTATGTAATTCCCTTTTCTTTGGAGTTGCAATTAGCATAATTGGTTACGAAATTGGTCTTTCTTTAAAGCGTAAATTTAAATGGAGTATCTTGAACCCACTGCTCATTTCAATTATCATCGTTATTGCTTCACTTTTAGTTTTAAAAGTAGACTATGACAGTTATTACAGTGGTGCCAAATATTTGAGCTATCTCTTAACTCCGGCAACTGTATGCCTCGCAATTCCGCTTTATCAACAGCTGGAATTATTAAAATCCAATTGGAAGGCAATTATTGCCGGCATAACCGCAGGCGTGATAACAAGTCTTACAACCGTCCTGATTTTATGCTTTATCTTTCACTTCAATCATGCTCAGTACGTTACCTTACTTCCGAAGTCCATTACAACCGCAATCGGAATGGGTATATCGGAAGAACTAGGCGGTATTGTTACAATCACGGTTGCTGTCATTATTATTACAGGTGTTTTCGGCAATATCATTGGCGAATTTGTGCTACGTATTTTTGTAATTGAAAATAAGATTGCCAAAGGACTTGCTTTGGGAACTGCTTCCCATGCAATTGGAACTGTAAAAGCGATGGAATTAGGGGAAATAGAAGGAGCAATGAGCAGTCTTGCCATTGTTGTTTCCGGACTTTTAACTGTAATTGGAGCTTCTATTTTCTGCAATTTTTTATAAACAAAATGCTTAATCAAAACATTTGTACATCAATCATAGCAATATAATACAAAACAGAAAGGATAGATATTTTCTATAGGGTGAAAATAATGGGAAATTACACAACTGTTATCTTTGATTTAGATGGAACTTTATTAGCAACATTAGAAGATCTTACAGACAGTGTTAATTATGCACTTGCCTTTTATCATTTTCCTTTAAAATCAATAGAAGAAGTGCGTCAGTTTGTTGGCAATGGTGTACGCCGCCTAATGGAACTTTCCGTCCCTAATGGTACACAAAATCCAAAATTTGAAGAAACATTTGATTTGTTCAAAAAACATTATAATTCCAACTGTCAGAATAAAACAAAACCTTATGATGGAATTTATAACATGCTCTCTACGTTATTAGAACATCAGTATAAAATTGCAATTGTTTCAAATAAGATTCATTCTGCCGTTGCTGAATTGAATCAATATTATTTCAAAGATTTTGTCACGGTTGCAATTGGAGAAAAAGAGGGAATTGCCAAAAAACCTGCTCCTGACACCGTAAACGAAGCACTGCGACTTCTTGGCTCAACTAACGAAGAAGCTATTTATATTGGTGATTCTGATGTTGATATCGAAACTGCAAAAAATGCTAAAATGCCTTGTATTTCTGTTACATGGGGTTTTCGAGATAAAAATTTCTTACTTGCTCATGATGCAAAAATATTAATCGATAGACCAGAAGAATTACTTGCGACTTTAGAAAATATAGAATAATCAAAAATAAAAAGCAGAATTTTGTAACTAAAACCGCTAAGACAAATACATATTACAAAATTCTGCTTTTTTTATCTTTAAAGTTTGCTACACCTCAAACAATTGTTTAATTTCATCCATTCGCTGTTTTGCCAAACGCACTCCCTCGTCATAAGCAAATTGCAGCTTTTTCGTGTCCTTTTCAAAACTATTGATTGGCACTTCCGGACGAATAACAACTGCTTGTCCTTCTCTTTCCAATTGATTACAAAATGCAACTGTTTCGTTATACGCTTCATGCCGATGCAATAAAATCTTAGCCAGTTCTGGATATTTTTTATTCATCAGTTTTGCCGTTAGTCTGGTTGAACGACCCAATTTCTTTTGATAATCCGCCGTTCTCGTAAGCACAATCAAGTGCTTCTGATTCCCATCCTCAATTGCCTTCCGAATCGGAATTGGATCACAAATACCACCATCAAAGTATGGTATATTGTCTAAGTAAATTGCTGGAAAGAACATTGGCAATGCACAGGTTGCTCTTAACATCGTGAAATTTTTATCCATCTCAAGTCCATTTTTATATTCTGGCTTTGCTGTTAAGGCATTACTAACGCCAACTAATATTGTTCCTTCATAGCTTTGATACGTCTCCCAGTCAAAAGGCTCCAATTCATTCGGTATCTCCCCAAAGATAAAATCTAACCCAAATAAACTCTTCTGAACCTTATAATTTTTGACTCCTAAATAACGCTTATCATTTCTGTATTTCATTCCTATATCCAAATTCCGCTTTGCCTGTTTGGATATATAAGAGATTCCATTCGATATTCCAGCAGACACTCCTATACAATACGGAAACATTATCTCTTCCTCTAATAACGCATCCATAACTCCACAACTGAAAATTGGTCGAAATGTACCTCCTTCTAGTACTAAGCTAGGCATTTTGGTCATCTCCTCATTTTTTCTATTCACATCTTATTAGTTTTTCCAAAAATTTTGTCTTCTTACAGTGCATAGTAATTACTATACCACTTTCTCTCTCAAATGTCTTAAGCAAATAGAAAAATTTTCAGATATTCCATGCCTTAAATATTAACTGCTCCTAATACGCTAAATAACTTACGCACATTTATTAATACACTTCTCTCCCTAATCTCCCATTTCATATTACTACACTTGGTTTTCATACTATGTAGAACCCAATCTTATAAATTTTCTGGCTCTTTTGGCTGTTTCATTGCCCACAAAGAAGCTGAGCCAGCAGCTGCATGAGCTACATGAATACCCAAAAGTGACAATAGTTTTTGCAATAATTGCATTTTCTCCACCTCCTTAACAATACTAATCACCAATACACAAAATATAACTCCCTAAATTTTATGGTTATACATTTGCAACTATTTACTCACAGCCTCCCTTCCGTAAATTTCCTTTATCATTAAAATTGCAACCATAAATAAAGTTACAATTATCATGATACCAATCTCACTATGTTTTAATACCAACATAATTCCTGAAACACTCCAAAATGCCATAAGCGCCTGGCTAATCTTTCTGCACTTTTTTTTCTTTTGAACTGTTAAAATCTTATTAGGATTTTCTATTGGTGCAAACCATATGGTACAGACACAATAGACTGTAAGCATTAGGAATAGAAAAATTGTACTTCCACCCGACTCTTTTAAAATATATACTACGCTTTCATAAATTAAGAATGTCATAGCCAAGCATAAATTACATGCCAAATAAGTCTGAGCATGATAACCACCCGTATACATTCTCGTAATAACAAAAACTACAAGAAATACTATTCCTTCTTTAAGGCTGCCACTTAATACACTTAAAAGTAATACTATTGTATAGCCAACAATAGTAGAAATTAAAACTTCGTAACCGTATTGACAAATCGCCCGTTCTTCTTCCTTTATACAGTTTTTAGATACTAAAAAATCAGCCATCATTTTTGCAATTATTTCCATAAAACATCTCCCTTAGCAATATGATAACTGATTTTAAAATAAATTCAATAGTTTTGGCATACTTGGTAAGTTTTTGGCATAGTTGGTATCTTTTTCCTAGTTTTTTCCAAAATCCTATAGGAATTTCTATTCCTTTTTTTATAAAACAACATCACTATTTGTATTTGGCAAAAAAATATGTGTTATAAACCACCCATTTTTTTCATATTGTGTCATCATTCCTTCTTCCTCTTCTAATATCTGTTTAATACTTTTTAATCCATATCCATGTAATTTCTTCTCTGATTTCGTTGTTCTCAACCCCGGATTAATTTTTAATACAGAGGTCTCAATAGAATTTTTAACACATATATCCAAATAGCCTTTTTGATTTGCAGAACTTATTACTATTCTAGGCTTTTTATCCTCCATTTTTTCACAAGCCTCCATTGCATTATCAAGTAAATTAGATATAATTATTCCCAAATTTAATGGGTTCTTATACCTTAACTCACCAAGAAATGCTGTTTCACAAGAAATTCCTTTTTCTCTGCAGATTGTAAATTTTGTGTTAATCACCGCATTAATTGTAGCATCACCAACATCTACAACCTCTAATATTAATTCTACCTTATTCTTTAAAAGCGAATTTAGATATTCTATAGCCTCTTCTGTATTTCCTTTTTGAAGAATACCAAGTGTAGTACTCAAATAATTTTTAATATCATGTCTTATTATTTGAAGTTGTTCAAATTCTTTTTCCCTATCTTCTAATAGTTGCCTTTGGCTTTTCTGACTTAATAGAATGCACTCATATTCTAATTGTCTTTCATGCACTGTATTTAACTGAAGCAGCATGAGGTATAATCCGACCAAAATGGCAAATAAGCCAAGATTAATTATTAAGACAAAAATTGCAATTCTTTCCTCAAACAACTGAGTTCTCATAATGACTAATAACGCAATTTCAATCATCAGGATTACAATAAAAGACCCCGCCATAATAAACCACTCTCGTCTTTGGAGCCGATTCGAAGAGCGTTTTAAAAAATGTAAAGCAGAAATAATCGAAAAATAATACACAATTTTACATATTAAAACTACAATTACACGAATAATTCCCTTCCCTGGTTCCATCATTGAAGAAATTGGAATCCCCATTAACAAATTAACACCCAAAGGAACCAACATATTAATTAACCCTAATAATATGTATGCAACTGAAGCCGATATAAATATATCTTTTTTATTCCCGTCTATGCAAAGACACCCATATAACAAATAGCATACAAATATAATAGCCGTCACACATTCCGTTAAAAATGAGTTATCATTTACGGCAATCATTCCGCAAAGCGTACAAAAAATAAAAAAAATTATTCTTCCCTGTACAATCTTTTCACTTTTTTTATTTTCACTGACAAAATGTTCAATAAAATACATTAAGATATAGCTGTCAATTACACAAGCCAAAACCTCAAATCCCCAATAAACGATGCTCATTGGTATCTCCTCCCCATATACTCAGCCAATTGTTGTTTAACTTCCTCTTTTTTGCTCCGGCTTAAAGGAATGCTGATTTTATTTTCTAGCAGTAGCTCTTTATCTCCAACAAGATAAACCCATTCCGGATTTACTAAAAAACTGACATGAGGTCTTAAGAAATTGTATTGACCAAACTGTTCTTCCATCTCTTTCATCGTTTCACGAATTTTATATTGTTTTTCGGCTGTATTAATAAAAATCCAGTGTCCTTTTACTTCCAAATATAAAATATCTTTTATACTTATATTTCTCATAATTTTCTTGTCTTCAAACGTATAAACCATTCTGGACTGCAATATCTGTTCTTTGGCCGAAAGGTACGCCTCTTCTAATTCTTCCTCTAAATATTGTTTTCTTATAAATCGAAATGGTGCATAATATAAAGATTGAAATACTTTATTTTCATAATTGGTAATAAATATCAGTAAGCTCTCTCGGCCGAGCTCTCGAATCCTTTTAGCAAGTTCCATACCATTCAGATTCGGCATTTCAATATCCAGACAAATAATATCAAAATCTTCTTGCTGAACTTTCTTTAAAAGTACTTCACCATTAGTAAAAGTTTTTATTTTTAACTCGGAATCATCAGAAATAGAAAGTAACTTTTCCTTTTCCAATGATACCATTGTTTCTTCATCGTCACATATTGCAACGCTAATCACATGCTCACCTACTTGTCCTAGTTCTCGATAATAAAAGATTACCACATTTTTCAAATATCATCTACTAATAAAACATAAAAAAATGCAAATACAACTCTGAGTAAATATTCTTTCCCAAAATCATATTTGCATTTTTATAATATTACAACTTTAGCAAGTAGCCCCGCCTGTCATGTGTAAGTCGGCATCAAGAATTTCCTGTTTTCGCTCTAATAACTCATCGGATAGGAGCAGGGCTTCTACCTTATCAAAACCAACCCGATCGATTGTTTGTGAAAAACGCTCTCCTGTCTTTCCCTGTTCCCGATAAAATAGAATTGCCTTTTCAATTACATTTAACGCTTCTTCTTTATCTTTAAAGATTTTTCCAAGTGCTTTTCCCTGGGCAACTTTCTTTCCCCAGCGACCGCCGATATAAATTTTGTATCCTTGTACTCCATCTTCAATCGCATCAAAATGACAATTTCCGATGCAGCGACCGCAATTATTACAGACAGCTTTATCTATATTAAGAATACCATCCTGAACCTTCGCCGCCCCAACCGGACAGGCTTTCTCGATTGAACATTTTTTACAACCATTACAGCTGTCCTCATCAAAATTGGGAATCCGCTGACCAATAATACCAAGGTCATTTAAATCTGGTTTTACACAGTTGTTAGGACATCCTCCAACTGCAATTTTAAACTTATGAGGCAGGCGAACAGAAGAATAACCTTCAAAAAAACGATGGTGAATCTCTTCTGATAATTCAAATGTATCAATCAGACCATATTGGCACGTTGTTCCTTTGCATGATACAATCGGACGTACTTTTGAGCCAGTACCTCCTGTAACTAACCCTTCCTTTGCAATATACGCTCTAAAATCTTCAATCTTATCATATGGAATTCCCTGTACTTCAACTGTCAGGCGTGTTGTAAATGTAACAATCCCATTTCCAAACAATTCCGCTGCCTCTGCAATGCATTTATGCTGAGCAGCCGTAATTTTCCCGTTTATTGTAATAATTCTTCCAGAAAAATTATCTGTTCCTTTGTTACTTAAAAATCCTAACGCTTTTACTCTCTTTTCATCTTCTGCACTTACTGTTAATGTTGCCATCCATATCCTCCTTTATGTTCTTAAAATAGCTCCACTTCATTAAAAGTAGTTCCGCCTTCTAACACTAATGTGTTGGTATAACCATAGTATTTTAATCTGTTTTGAAGCATATAAGCTCTTTTTCCTTTTGTACATACAAGTAATAACTTTGCATCTTTTTTATAATCGGGAAGTTCTCCCTCCACATCAATCAAATTTATAAATGGTGCCCCCTCAATAGAAGGTGTCATAGAAGCATCAATTATTTGATAGCCTTCTGCTTTTCCCTCTTTGTATTCCATTGGAGTCATTGTTTCAAACGTACCATCCATTTTATTGAGCAAAATATTAACGGTATGTGAAAATGGGTGAATTGCCGTAGAAAATGGTGGTGCATAAGCCAAATCCATATGCTCCAGCTGATTTAATGTTGCCTCCATCGTAATCGCCGTAACAGCAATATCAACTATTTTATCAACCTCGCCCTTTCCGGCAACTTGAATGCCCAACAGTTTCTTCGTTTCCTTCTCGGCAATCATTTTTATAATAAAATTAGATGCCCCCGGATAGTAATGAGCCTTATCGTCAACCACAGTAATTACGCTGACAAAATCGTAACCTGCATCTTTTGCTGCCTGTTCTGTAAGACCAGTTCGCCCTACATTTAAACCTGGTAATTTGGCAACACCAGTTCCAAGCACCCCCGGATATACATGAAGTCCTCCACTGATATTTTTTGCCACAAGACGTCCCTCAATATTGGCAGAAGAACCCATTGGAGACCAGTGAGGAGCTTTTGTAATTCTGTTTGTAACACAGGCACAATCTCCTAAAGCATAAATATCCTCATCATTTGTCTGCAGATATTCATTTACCTTTACCGTATTATTTGGCATACGCTCAATTCCTGTATTTTCTAAAAACTCTGTATTTGGTCGGATTCCCAAAGATAAAATGACAGCATCTGCCTTCATTGCCCGTCTGCTTGTCACTACTTTTTCTACCTTTTCTTCTCCAGCAATTCCTTCCAGTGCAGTATTGGTAAATGTCATAATTCCACGGTCTGCCAATTGATTTTCAACATATTCTGCAAACTCACTATCAAATCCAGGAAGAATATGCGGTGCCATATCAATCACGGATACTTTTATTCCTTTCGAAGCAAGGTTTTCGGCTATCTCTAAACCGATAAAACCACCACCGGCGACAACTGCCCTTTTAAGTTCGCCACGTTCTACTGCAGAACGCAATGCAACTGCATCTTCCGGTGTCCTCATGAAGTAAACACCAGCTAACTCGATACCCTCAACCGATGGCTTCACCGGGGAAGCTCCAGAAGCAATCACCAGCTTATCATACTTATAGAAAGATTTTTCATTTGTTTTGCAATTAACCGCTTCAATTATTTTTTCCTCGCGATTTAAACTAACTACTTCAGTTCCCGTTATTACTTCTGCACCAGTTAACTTCGCAAATTTTTGAGGGGTATTTACAATCAGTTGTTCCCTCTCATGAATTAAATCTCCTACATAATAAGGAAGACCACAGCCGGCATAAGAAATATCATCACTTTTTGTGATAATTGTAACTTTAATATCCCTGTTCTCTCTCTTTAATTTTGCTGCCACTTTTGTTCCGGCAGCAACACCTCCAATAACTATAACGTTCACTTGACCACATCCCTTTTTCTATTTTGTACTTTTTATCATCTTTAGTTACTCTGGTTACTTTTCTTAACGCCATTATAACACTTGTTTAACTTTTTAAAAAGTGATATTATTCTATTATAATCATAGGTAAAACCTATTAATATTTAATAACTATGGGGACTATTTAAAATGACAATCCGACATCTGAAAATTTTTATCGAAGTGGCAGATTCAGGAAAAATGAGTCTTGCAGCTGCTAAGTTTTATATTTCACAGCCTACCGTCAGTCAGGCAATCCGGGAATTAGAAGAGCATTATGGTGTTTTACTTTTTGAGCGTCTTTCCAAGCGTCTTTATATTACTCCTGAAGGTAAAAAGTTGCTCTCATATGCCAGACAGGCAGTAAAACAATTTGACGAACTGGAGGAGGCAATGCAAATCACCAATCAAACAAGGCAAATCCGAATCGGTTCTACTATTACAGTTGGTGTCTGTCTTTTGCCAACTATTATTAACGATTTAAAAAAACAATATCCAGATTCAGAAACTTATTCCTTTGTCAGTAATACAAGAACAATTGAACAAAAATTATTGCAGTCTGAACTTGATGTCGGGCTTGTAGAGGGTACAATTAAGCACCGGGATTTGGTCAGTATTCCAATGATTGACGATTTCCTGGTTCTTGCCTGCAGCCCCAGCCACCCGTTTGCCACTAAAAAAACACTTCATCTCAATGAACTTGCAGACCAGGCATTTGTAATGCGAGAGCAGGGAAGTGGAACAAGGGAGTTATTTGAACAATACCTTAACAAATTTCATATTCCAATAAAAATAGCAGAAGAAGCCAATTGTCCGGGAGCAATTAAATATGCCATCCTTTTAAACCAGTATCTTTCTGCTATATCAATTCGTCTTTTAAAAGATGAAATAAACGAAAATAAAATCCATGTTATAAAAAATCATGAAAACGAATGGAACCGCCATTTTTATCTTGTATATCATAAAGATAAAGTCTTTTCTGATATGCTTTATTGTTTTACGGACATCGTAAAGGAATATAAAAGTCCTGAATTTTTAGACGGTTTACAAATGGGAGAATTGACAAGATTCTAAAATGTTGTATTCCTCTAATCTTACAGGATTTACAAAAATAATATATGGATTTTTCCATTTTTGTCTTTCACAATCTCCGTTTCCACCTCGTATACTTCACGTAAAAACTTTGGTGTTAAAATCTCTTCAGGACTTCCTTGCCCAACAATTTCTCCATTTTTTAACACATATAAGTAATTACAGTATGCCACAGCAATGTTTAAGTCATGAATTGCAGCAAGTATCGTAATTCCAAGATTCTTTACAATCTCCATCAACTGCAGCTGGTGCGTTATATCTAAATGATTCGTGGGCTCATCCAAAATCAGGCATGAAGTATCCTGTGCTAATGCCCGTGCAAGAATTACCCTTTGCTGCTCTCCACCTGACAATGTAGAAAAACTGCGGTTAATAAACCTCTCCATTCCAACTCTCTTCAACGCCTCATGAGCAATCTCATAATCCTTTGCATTATCCCTCTCAAATATTTTCTTATGAGGTGAACGCCCCATTAATACAACTTCAAGAACTGTAAATTCAAAGTTATAATAATTATGTTGTGCTACAACTGCCATTTTTTTTGCAGAAGCACGAACACTTATATCCTGTAGCCTTTCCCCATCTAACCAGATACATCCTTCCTTAGGTTTCAATACCCTGTATATACACTTTAGTAATGTTGATTTTCCGCTTCCATTTGGACCAATAATTCCAACAAATTGATTTTGTCTGCAATGTATACTTACCCTGTTTAAAACTTCAGAAGCACCATAAGAAACCTTAATATGTTCTGCTTTGAGTTCCATTACTTTGTACCTCCAAAACCATAAGATTTGTGAATCATAAGATAGATAAAGCAAGGTGCACCTATCAGAGATACAAAAATTCCAATTGGCATTTCTGCATTTCTTAATATAATTCTACATATAACATCAGACCACATAAGAAATATTGCTCCAAGTAATGCACAAAGAGGAATCAGTCGCTTGTGGTCTGTCCCAAATAACATTCGAACTGCATGTGGAATAATAAGTCCTACAAAGCCAATCATTCCAGCACAGTACACAGCAAATCCAACCATAAACGATGCCAACATCATATAAATTAACCTTATTTTGTGTAAATCTGTCCCAAGCGTAATCGACACTTCGTCGCCAAGCAATAATAGATTAAGATTACGGAATTGCGTCCAAAAGATAATTGTACCCACAAAAATAATAGGCACAATTACAATAACATTTTCCCATTTTGCACCGCCAAGGCTTCCCATCGTCCAATAAGTAACCGCTTCAATTCCATTTTTGTCATTTTCAATATATAAAAGAAAACTAGAGAAGGCAGAGCAGACGGAGCTGATCGCCATACCGGCCAATATCAGTTTGCCTGCATTAGCTCTTCCTCCAAGATTGGAAATAAATAGAACGGCAAACGAAGTTGCCACTGCGCCAATAAATGCCATTACACCTACTGAATTACTTCCAAACATTGCACCAAAGCCTAATAAAATGGCAAGTGTTGCACCAAGGGAAGCTCCTGAGGAAACCCCTAAAATATAAGGATCCGCCAATGGATTTTTTACAACTGCCTGCATTACAACTCCGCACACTGCAAGTCCCATCCCAACTGCCATTCCGAGAATCACTCTTGGAAAACGAATCAGCCATACAACATCATGTACTGCACCACTTGCATAATCAGAAAACTGTTCCATATGAAATAACTCATAGCCAATTACACTATAAACCTGTTTTAAAGAAATATCAGCATTCCCAAATGTAACAGCCGCCAGAACTGTGGCTAACAAACCAATGAAAAGACCAACTAATGTAATACTATAAACTGACGTTTTAACAACAGCTGTCTCTTTTTCTTCTTTCACACACATTCCCTTACCTTCTGCATTACTTATCAAATGTTAAATCTGGATATAATCCTTTTGCAAATGTTTCAATTCCATCCTGAGTTCTTGTTGCACTTGCATACATTTCACTCAGCATAATCGGAACTACTCTTTTGTTTTTTACTGCATCAAGATTCGCATATGCTTGATCTTTTAGTATAACATCTAATTTATCCTGTTTTACTTTCTCTGCATCGTCTCCGGCATATGGCATATATACAACAAAAATAACATCTGGATTTGCTGCAATCACATCTTCTTTTCCCAGAGAACTTCCATCCTGATTCGCAAGCACACCTCCTAATTGGGTTACCATATCTCCACCAAGACTTGATGCGTTATAGTTAGTAAATGTACCATCATAAGACTCCAATACCAGTACGGATGGCTTTTCCTTTATACTATTTGTTTTCTCTTTCACTTCTGAAATTGTATCTTTCATCCTGTTTACAATCATTTCGGCCCTATCTTGCACATCAAAGATTTTTCCTATATTTAAAATATCTGTATATTCATTTTCAAGTGTTTTATTATAAACTTTGTTATTTTGTTTTGGATGGGTATTCGTATTCATATAAATATTAGTCCCCTTTTCAATCCAATCTGTTACAGAACCTAGAGTTTTTTCTCCAAACAAAGAACCCCATGAAAAAATCATATCCGGCTCTAACATAGTAGCGGTTTCTAAAGATGGGGTAAATTCATCCAAATACTTCACTTTTGAAAAGGTAGCTTTTTGTTCATCTGGAACTTCATTATCCAAACCGGCAGTAGCAACCATATGCTCTTCCAGTCCAAGTGCAAGCATTGTTTCAATACTTCCCTGATAAACAGCCAATACCTTGCTTGGTGCTTTTTCATATACCGTTTTTATTTCATTTCCTTCGGAATCATATGTTGTAACTGTAAGTGGATAGCTTGTCTTTTTTTCGTTTTTTGTTTCTTCGTTCCTTTCTGTTTGATTATCCGCAGATTCCACTGCCTGATTCTCTTGTTTGATGCTTTCTGCATCCTTTCTCTCATCGGTGCTGTTATTGCCTCCTTTACATCCTGTCATTCCGATTACCAGCGAACAAGCCAGTAACATAGCAACTACTCTTTGAATCATCTTTCTGCTTTTCATTTCTTTCTCCTTCTTATTGGTTTATTTGGAGATAAAATAACATCGCAAAGATACAAACAAAGTGGACAAGTCCACCTCAACTCCCTGTATTCCTCACTCATGAGGGACTTGCTCCACTTTGCGTGCCAGATGCGTGTTGCATGCTTTTTGCAACAATACTCCTTTCGCATCTGTGCACATCCTCGCGGAGCGTTTTTGCTTTATAGGAGACGAACTTTCCTATAAAAAAAAATGACCACTCGAAAGCGGTCACCTAGTCTTATAGAAATAATAGTTAAAATTATCCTTATAATTCGATGCTCACTTTACACGGAAGTTTCATCTTCTATATATTAAGCAGGTTTCCTGGCTTACATATCAACACTTATATTCACCTTCTCACAGAATGTACTGCAATGGATATCTGAATATAAGCTCCTTGCTTACAGTGACCGGATCGCTCAGGAGTTTCACCTGATTCCCTCTCCTTACATTAACAATATAAAATACGTTAAAGTAAATCACTTAATACGTTACTTTATCTATAATTCATTCTAGCATATAAAAAATTTTTATTCAAGATTATGCAACTAGTTTTCAATATTTGATACTTCTACATAACCTTATCTGTTCATCACTAACTCATTGTAGACATAATAGAATTCTTCCACTGAAGTTTTAGAAATCCACTCTTTCGAAGGTACAAAATATTGCTTTCTTTCACACCATTCATTTTTTTTTGCAATCTTAGGATATAATAATAGGTTTCCATTCGTCTCATAAAAATCACACCATTGTTTTTCACATAGTGCTTCCACAATACGTCTGGCAATTGATTCAGGTATTGAACGTCTTGCACAAATATAGGAGGGAATTAACAGTGGTCCCTCTTTGGGGATTCTCATAAAGGATTTTTTTTCATCAGCTCTCATGGCATAAAGCGATGGAACAATAGAAACGTCTGTCTTTCCAATTCTTGTCCGTTGAAAGGCTTCAATTGGCATATCTGATATATCAGCACCTTTTAGCATACGATAAACTGATTTCCTTCCATAATAACTCCATATTGCCTTTACCAAAGATTTACCTGCCGAATTATTTCTTCCACCAAAAGCGAGAGACTTTATATCGATAATTGATTTTTCTTCAAAAAACTCTGGATTATTTGTATAATAAACAAGTGGAATTGATAAATATGGCAAAAGTACCTCTCCTCTTTCCACACACTCTAACGCAGCCCCACCTTCCAGCTCTATCCATTGCCGTACAGAATACAAATCATCTTTATACTTTTGAAAAATTCGAATATCCTCAAAAACTTCTAAATCTGCCGATACTATCATATCAGGTAAAACCGATTCATCTTTTGCTAAATACTCTGACATATGCTCCCCGTAACCAAGTCCAAAATATTTAACCTCAAGCTCTATATCTTCTATTTCTAATTTCTTTGTCAGGTCATCTAAAAATTTTTTTTCTTGATTATGTAATACACAAATATGGTTCCAGTATAATTTCACTTTAGTCATCTTATTATTCCTCCTGCCCTCAACATTGTTTGCCTTTTCTTTTGAATTTGATACTCACTGCTAAGCTGTTCAAATAATTGTTTTTCTTCTGGTGACCGCTCTACAATAACTTTCACTGCCCCATGCTCCATAACAATTCTTTTTGAGGCCATTAAAGCAGTATGTAGATCATGAGTAACTACAAGCACAAGCTTATCGTGACCAAGCAATACTTCAAGCGCCTCTTCTTTATCTATTCCTGCATTTTCAATTTCATCAATCAGCACAATAGGGCTATCGCAAATAATCGCAATATCAGCAATCATCAAAGCCCTTGTTTGTCCACCGCTTAAAAGATTTAAATTCATCTTTTGCTCAATTTTTTCCGGTGTAATTTGATTTGCCAAACACAATACCTTTGAAATATCAACTAACTTTTCACGACATTGGGCATGAAGTTGTAAAAACTCTCCAACCGTTGTATCTATTATAAATCGCATATTTTGCCCCAGATGTGCAACAAGTCTTGACGAAATTTCCATACGCTTTTCCATTGGAATTAATTTCCCATCTAAAAAGACTTTTCGCCTTGTAACAGAATCGCCTTGTGCCAATTGCTCTATATCCTTTATTAAACGGCTTTTTCCAGAGCCTGTATTTCCAACAATAGAATATAATTCTCCCCTTTTCATCGTAATTTGTGAAAAAAATTCTGATTCACCATATTTATTTTTTCCTCCAAAAAGAGTTAATTCCTTCACTCTCTTTCCTCCTTAAATTGAATTTTTGCTACCATTCCCTGCTGATAATCACTTCCAACTCTAGTTTCTCCAACACAGTAGGAACAAACACCACTCGGCATAGTATGGCGCAAGCAGTCATTTTCAAAGCTTTTTATATTAGGTTGAAGTAAAAGCCAACTAATCAATGGCTCTATTCCATAACCTGTTAAACCATCAACCATAAATATTTCAGCTGTTGAATTTAATTCTTTGATTTTCCACACTATGATTTCTCTTTCTGCCTGTGATAGCATATCAATTTTTGTCAGCACAACAAAATCGGCCTGTGACAGCATCGGTCCAAATCCAGATGGTGCATGGCAACTGGATGTACAATCTAAAATACATCCAGATATCATCTTTTGTGTGGCAGGTGAACATCGATGGCACAATCCCGCCGTTTCAATAAACAACCAATCTGCATTCTGCTCATTACTCCAACCCCAAAGTTCAGGAAGATTGGATACCAAAAAATGGTCAGGACAAATATCACCACTTAATCCGATTACATATTTAACCCCTAATTTCTCATACGTTCTATCATCCTCTGTATGAATACAGTCTATTTTACATACCGCCGGCACAACCGATTTTGATTTCAACAACGGAACCAAAAGCTTCAATACTGCCGTTTTTCCCACCGCCGAAGCACCTGATAATAAAATAATTTTGTCTGGCATAATATTCTCCTGAAATTTAAATTTTTTTTAGATTAACATAAATCTTTTTTTCTGTCCGTATCAAATAAGACTGTAGTATTCCAATTTTCTATTGACTTATTATATCTAGTACATGTACAATATTAATCACAGTTAGTTGCATCTAACCAAAGTGTAAAGTCCAGCTAATAAATGTCAATAGAAAAATGAAAAAATTTTGATTTTATTATCTGACTAAAAAAGGGCGCACTTACCCCTTGGTGAAAATATCATTTTGTAAAAGATATTGTTTCGCTAAAG
>NZ_VUMT01000014.1 GCF_009696045.1 Velocimicrobium porci
TCTGGGATGAAGAGTATACTTAATTTCTTCATAATAGTCGGTAAAGATTCTTTGTAAGATATTCATAACCCTATTATGCAGGAAAAATTAACAAAAAGAAACCCCTAAATTCCCTCAAGATTGAGGGGCAGGGGAGTTGAAGTGTCGAAGACACTTTTTTACATGTAGAAGATAAGAGCATGAAAGAAAGTGATTTGATCTATCTGGCAAATCAATATCTTAAAATGGAAGATAAGGCTTATTTGATGTCTTATAAATTTGATGTAAAAGAAGAAAATTTAAGAACAATGAATCAATTTCTCGTAAACTATCGAAAAAAAATAGCACCTGATATAAATCATGAATCTGTTCTTACCTATCGTGAAGCGTTTGAAGAGACCTTTCATTTAATTCAAATCATAGGGATTGGCTTATCAGGAATCGTGGGGCTGATTGGACTGATAAATTTTGTCATGACGATGATTTATAATATTAGAAGCAGGAGAAATGAATTAGCTATGTTAGAAAGAAATGTTTATATGGGAAGGAACTTTCTATACTATATTTACAACAATTTTATCAGCTATATTGAGTATTTTGGCTTCGATGCTAGTTTCAAAATATTTTGTTCATATAATTAACTACTATGAATATACCTTTACGCTGATTCCATTCCTTTTCATTTTCCCAATATTGGAACTTTTGGCTGGCTTTATAGCTTTGTTCTGTGGGAATATGAATCATTCAATTGGGCTTGTAGAGAGATTGAAAAAGAATAAAAGTACTGTTGCAAAATATATTGAAAAATTTGTTTTGCAACAGTCTTTTTAATTTAAAAAGGTTGCATATTTTTTGTGAAATTGGTAAAGTAATAGAATGTAAGGGAGTTTGATACATAAAAATAACAATTAAAATTGATTCAAGGATTTTAAAATAGAATCTTTCATCAATGTATTAAGTGTAGCAGCCTGCTCCTTTAGTTCATTAATTTTACTGTAATTACCCTGTTTTTGGTAAATTGATGATAGTGTTGTATAGATGCCGCTAATATCTGCCTTGCAGGATACCGCGTATTCTAATACAGTTTGTGCTTCAGAAAAATCTCCATTTTCATAAAGATAGGAACCCCATTTAAAAAGATTACGGGACAGCAGAGTAAAGTTCTGGTCATAGGTTGCCAGTTTATCAAAATTAGCAGCACCGTATTGATATTTAATCTCTGTGTTAGAAAGACCGGTCAGATTAAAAATTTTTTTCTCTGCCAACTCTTTTATTTTATCCTGTATTTCGCATAGGGTTTCGTCGGTAGATTTCTTGAATGGGAGATGATCTAGTGGAACTTTGATGTATTCAAGTGTCGATAGGTCAATAGGACGCACAAAATTAGCCCCTCGTTCTTTTTGCCAGAAAACATTAGAATTTTCTTCTTGGTTTCGCTTAGTTTTTTTTATCTCATATGCAATCCAAAAAGCGAATATGATAGAGATAGGTAATAAAATTATGGACATGATATCATAACCTTTCTAAATAAAATGTGGATAATTATAGTTATTTTAAAAATTATTGTGAATTTATAGCAAGATAAAAGAGGTGAAATAAATGAATTTTAATAACAGAAAAACTCAGAAAATAATTTCAACTGCAATTATCGTAGTATTAGTACTCTCTATGGTAGTACCTCTAGTATTGTCCGCTGTTATGTAAAACGGCGGACAATTTCAATATACCGAAAAGAGAAAAAAAAGTCAAATTTAACAAAACTGTAAAGATTTAAGGCTTGATAATTTTGTTGGTTATGATAAAATGGACATTAGTTTAAATTTAGTAAAACTATTAAAGGGGAATGAAGAAAGATGAAATTAAAGAAATACTTACCAAGAGTCTTAATTGGATTAAGTGTTCTTCTTGTTTTGACTGTCGTAGTCACAACGGTAATGGCAAAGCCAGATGATAATATTATTTGTAATGGTGTATTTATTAATACAATAGATGTTGGAGGAATGACAGAGAGAGAAGCAGAGGCTGCAGTTGATCAATATATAAAGGACTTGCGTGAAAAAAAAGTGCAGATTCTTGTTGATAAACATAAAGTAGATACAACATTTGGAGAGCTTGGTTATGAATGTGATGTAAAGGATAGTATTAAAGAGGCGTTAAGCCTTGGGAAGACTGGCAACTTTATTAAACGTTATAAAGAAATAAAAGATTTGAAAAATGAAAAGAAGGTTCTTCCACTTGAAGTAACGGTAGACGAAAATGAAGTAAAGAAATTTGTCGAAGAAAAATGTACACAATTTGATATAAAAGCAAAAAATGCAAATTTAAAACGTGAAAATGGACAATTTATTGTTACTGATGGCAAGGTTGGTCGGAAGGTAATAGTTGATGAAACAGTTGAAAAGATTAGAACAGAATTAGGTTCAACGAAAATAGATCTAAAAGATGGAATTACAATTGAGGCAATTGTCCGGGAAGATGAGCCAAAGCACACAAGTGAAAATGTAGCTTTGTGTAAAGATGTACTTGGAACATTTTCTACTACATATGCTTCCTCCTCTGCATCCAGAGCGAATAATCTTGCGAATGGTGCCAGACTGCTGAATGGTTCTGTTGTATGGCCGGGAGAAACATTTTCAACCGGAGAGGCACTTAATCCAATTACAATAGAAAATGGCTATTCTATGGCAGGTGCTTATCAGAGTGGTCAGGTTGTAGACAGCATTGGTGGAGGTGTGTGTCAGGTTGCAACAACATTTTATAATGCTTTATTAAAGGCAGAATTAGAAATCGTAGAGCGTGCAAATCATTCTATGATTGTTGGATATGTAGAGCCTGCTATGGATGCTGCAATCGCAGGAACTTATAAAGATTTAAAATTTAAAAATAATACGGATGCACCTGTATATATTGAAGCGACAACACAGGGCAGAACCATTACTTTTACAGTATATGGTCATGAAACAAGAGATACGGTGAATCGTAAGGTTGAATATGTTTCCGAGGTGTTACAGGTAATTAATCCAACCGGAGAAAAAATTACAAAGGATCCGACGCTTCCAAATACATACCGTAAAGTAACTCAATCTGCCCACAAAGGTTATAAGGCGAAATTGTGGAAAGTTGTTTATGAAAATGGTATTGAAGTAAGCCGTGAGCAGGTAAATTATAGCTCCTATGCGGCAGAACCGGCTTATGTTACAGTCGGAACAAGAGATGAAGAGAAAGAAAAAGAAAAGCAGAAAAAGGAAGAGGAAGAAAAGAAAAAGAAAGAAGAAGAGGAAAAGGAGAAAGAAGAAAAAGAGAAGGAAGAGGAGAATCAAAAAGAAGAAAATAAGGATTCTGAAGAAGAGGAAAGTAAGAAACCTGAAAAAACTCCAACTCCAACCCCTACAAAAACTCCGAATAAGCCAGAAGATTCGGATGAAAAAAATTCAGAGGAGTAAAATAGAGAAAAAGGCGGGAGGGACTGTCATAAAAGAACAGAAATGTTTTATGACAGCCCCTCCTTGGAAAATAAAGATAGAGAAAGGGAAATACAAGGGTATAAGAATGAAAATTGGAAAAGTACCGGAAACGGTCTTAAAACGTTCTATATTTAAGCAGATACAGCACCGAAGAGAAGAAGTTTTAGTAACGCCAGGTGTTGGAAAAGATTGTTCCATTATCGGTCTTGAAGAAGATGAGGCGATTGTTCTTTCCACAGACCCTATTACGGGAACAGCGAATGAAATAGGAAAGCTGGCAGTTCATATTACGGCAAATGATATTGCCTCGAGTGGGGCCGAGCTGATTGGTATTATGTTGACGATTA
Source organism: Velocimicrobium porci (assembly GCF_009696045.1). Lineage (GTDB taxonomy): Bacteria > Bacillota > Clostridia > Lachnospirales > Lachnospiraceae > Velocimicrobium > Velocimicrobium porci. Next base: position 3,791 of record NZ_VUMT01000014.1, read on the forward strand.
TTTTACCGGACGGTGCAAGAGAATCGGATTTGCGTGAAATGATGCAGGAAATAGAAGGTGTCTGCAAGAAATTGAATATAGAAGTTTTAGGAGGACATACGGAGGTAGCAGCCGCCGTTAACCAGCCCATTGTAACGGTTACCGGCGTAGGAAAAATTCGAAAGAATGAGATTACCACGACCGCCGGAATAAAACCATCGGATGAGTTGGTTATGACAAAATGGGCTGGATTAGAAGGAACTGCAATTCTTGCAACAGATAAAGAAGAGGAACTTTTAACAAAATATAATAAAGACTTTATTCAAGGCGGAAAAGATATGATAAATTTTATTTCTGTTGTGAATGATGCAAAAATTGCAAAAAGCGTGGGAGCTTCTGCTATGCATGATATAACAGAGGGGGGAATCTTTGGTGCATTATGGGAGATTGCTTCTTCCTCCAATCTTGGTGTAACAGTTGATTTGAAAAAGATTCCAATTAAACAGGAAACGATAGAAATATGCGAATTTTTTGATTTAAATCCCTATATGTTAATGTCAAGCGGCTGTCTTTTAATTGCCACACCTAGAGGAAATGAAATGGTTGATAAGCTGGAACGGGAAGGTATTCCGGCGGCAGTGATTGGACGGTTTACAAAAGGAAGCGAAAGAGTTGTTTTAAATGAAGATGAAAAGCGGTATTTAGAACCGCCGAAAACAGATGAATTATATAAAGCATATTGAAAATAAATTAATAGGTAAAATATTGATAGGACAAGTATAAATGAAGATGAATCGAAAGGGGTATTATATGGAACTTCGAAATAAAATTTTGAATGCCATTTCAAAAAATAGTAAAATAACAAATGAAGATTTAGCGGTTATGCTAGGAATAAAAAAAGAAGTTATTGATGCAGAAATTACAGCGATGGAGCAGGAAAAAATTATTTGTGGATATCCTACATTAATTAACTGGGAAAATTCCGACTGTGAAAAAGTAACCGCTTTAATTGAAGTAAAAGTTACACCACAAAGGGGAATGGGATTTGAACGTATTGCTGAACGTATCTACAAATTCGAAGAAGTGGAAAGTGTATATCTGATGTCAGGTGGATTTGACCTTGCGGTCATGATTGTTGGTAAAAATATGCAGGAAATTTCTAACTTTGTATGGAATAAACTGGCGCCATTGGAGTCTGTTACAAGTACTTCAACGAACTTTGTTCTAAAGAAATATAAAGAACATGGCATGGCACTTGTTGATAACGTAAAAGATGACGAAAGGATGTTGATTACACCATGAGAAATCCATTATCTAAAAATATAGAAGAAATCAAACCATCAGGAATTCGAAAATTTTTTGATATTGTAAGTGAAATGTCAGATGCAATTTCCCTTGGTGTAGGTGAGCCGGACTTTGATACACCATGGCATATCAGGGAAGAGGGAATTTATTCTTTAGAGAAAGGCAAAACATTTTATACTTCGAATGCAGGTTTAAAAGAACTAAAGATTGAAATTACAAAATATTTAGCGAGAAAATTTGATTTACATTATGACTACAATAAAGAAGTATTGGTAACGGTAGGAGGCAGCGAGGCAATTGATGTCGGGCTTAGGGTTATGCTGGATCCGGGTGATGAAGTATTAATTCCACAACCTTCTTATGTTTCCTATCTTCCATGTGTACAGTTAGCCCACGGAAAACCGGTTATTATTAACTTAAAAGAAGAGAATGAATTTAAGCTTACGAAACAGGAACTGTTAGAGTCCATTACCGAGAAGACAAAGGTTTTAGTTCTTCCATTTCCAAATAATCCAACAGGCTCGATTATGACAAGGGAGGATTTACAGGACATTGCCGATGTTATTATCGAAAAGGACCTATATGTAATCTCAGATGAGATTTATTCAGAACTTACATATGGTACAAAACATGTATCCATTGCTTCATTGCCTGGAATGAAAGAACGGACAATTGTTATTAATGGTTTTTCAAAATCATTTGCCATGACCGGTTGGCGTCTGGGTTATGCAACAGGACCTGAAATTTTAATTAAACAGATGGTTAAAGTTCACCAATTTGCAATTATGTGTGCACCTACAACAAGCCAATATGCTGCAGTGGAGGCACTTAGAAACGGAGATGCCGATGTAGAGCGGATGAGAGAGGCATATGATCAGAGAAGAAGATTTTTAGTAGAAAAGTTTTCGAAAATGGGACTTGAATGTTTTGAACCATTTGGAGCATTTTATATATTCCCAAGCATCAAACGTTTTGGTATGACTTCGGATGAATTTGCTACACGCTTGTTAAAAGAAGAGAAAGTAGCAGTTGTTCCGGGTACCGCATTCGGAGATTGCGGAGAAGGATTCTTGCGTATTTCTTATGCATATTCCATTGATAATTTGAAAATTGCATTAGAACGAATGGAGCACTTTATTGCACGATTGGAACAGGAAAAAACAGAATAATTGAAAATTACTTGTTAATCGACATATCATATGGTAAGATAGACCTATAAGAAAGTTAAGGAATCTGACGTAGGAGGAGCTTTGCATGGCAGGAATGAACGCTGATCATATTAATCCGTTTTTGGTTGCATCAACTGAGGTACTGAAAAATATGTGTTTTGTTGATGTAACAATTGGAAAACCATTTTTAAAAGATACAAAATTCACACATGACAGTCTAATTATAATGATAGGTGTTACGGGAGAAATGAGAGGACAGGTTATGATTGCATTTGAAAATGCAGTCGCTTGTGACATTGCTTCTAAAATGTGTATGATGCCTGTTACGGAATTGAATGATTTGTCAATCAGTGCAATTTGTGAATTGGGAAATATGATTATGGGTAATACTGCAACCTTATTTTCTACAAAGGGAATTGGAGTTGACATTACACCTCCGACAACTTGTAGCGGTGATGTAGAATTTACTACAGGATTTGCTAAAAATATATGTATTCCATTGACTTATGAAGATAACAAGGTGATAGAGGTTAATATTGCGTTAACAAGCGAATAAAAAATTGGCAGAGTAGGTGAAACTATTCTGCCAAATTTTTTATCAATTTAAATTTTCTGAACTTTTGAAATAAAAGTTCAAATAAAAAAAATATTGACTATATTATATCGAAATGTTAAAATAACTATACAATCTAATTGATAGAATATGTTTTCTAGGGTTCCGCAGTAGCTACTGGCAGGTCCGAGAGAAGACGCACAGGAAACTGTGTACACGGAGGGATAAAAGCCTGGGAGAGATTTTTAAATATTTCTCTCAGGCTTTTTCGCATTATGAAGGAGGTATGTTAGGATGAAAAAGTTTGTGATTGAAAATGATTTTTGGGATCTATTTCCTAATTCAAAAATTGGTGTTATTGTTTGTAAGGATATTGATAACACGATAAAAGATGAGAATAAATACGAGGATTTGCTTTCTAAGGCAGAAACAGAAGCGGTAAAACATCTGGAAAATGAGGAGTTTAGTTCAAATGCAGTTATAAAGGTATGGCGCGAAGCATTTCAGAAGTTTAAGACAAAAAGAGGAGCCAGATCTTCGATTGAAGCTTTACTAAAGCGTGTAAATAATGGAAATCATATTGGAACAATTAATCCGCTTGTTGATATTTACAATTCCATTTCGTTAAAGTATGCAATGCCTTGCGGAGGAGAAGATATTGATAAATTTGTAGGAGATATAAGATTAACACGGGCAGCCGGTGATGAAGATTTTATTACATTAGGTTCTGAGGAAAGCGCACCTCCATATGAGGGGGAACTTGTTTATAAAGACGATAAAGGTGCAATCTGCCGATGCTGGAACTGGCGTGAATCTGTGAGAACAATGCTTACAGAAGAAACAACTAATGCATTTTTATGTATTGAGCTGGTTGATGAATCAAGAGCAAAGGAGTTTGAAACAGCCTTGAATGAGTTGGCGGAGTTAGTACAGGAAGAATTAGGAGGAACAAATAAGATATCCATTCTTGACATGAATAACAAAGAGGTAGTGATAGAATAAGATAAGAAGGGAAAGAAAATGAGTATTTTTAGTTATAAAGATATTTATATGGAAAATGGAAAACGAGTATTAGAGGTTAATATTCTTCCATTAAAACAGTGCAATTTTGACTGTATTTTTTGTCCAATTGGAAGGGCAAAAGAAAAAGTTGATGTTCAAAAATCCTTTGCTGGAACTGAAAATGCAGTTGTTGAATTAATTAATAAGATAGAACAAGAGCAAATTGATTTGGTTTTTATTAATTCAAAAGGAGAGGCTTTAGTAAATGATAAAATAGAGGATCTTATTGATCTAATAAAGGGAAAAGGTTTGTCTGTAAGACTGCTTTCGAATGGGTATTTATTAGGTGATGATAACTATATGAGAATTGCTGACAAATGCGACCAGGTGATTGGTGAATTGAAGGTGATAACGGAAGAAGATTTCCAAAAGCTTCAAAGACCTATGGAGGGCTATACTTTGGAGAAGTATATCTCCAATATGGTTGCATTTAATAAACAATATAAAGGGATATTTATATTCGAGGTTACGATTGTAAAAGGCTATAACGACGATAAAGACTCGGTTGCAAAAATTGAAAATGTAATAAAAGCAATAAATCCGGAAAAATTAGAAGTAGTTCGGATTGAAGAAGAGCCGTTTCAGAAAAAGTTTGGAATATCAGAGGATAAATTAGAAGAAATAAGGAGTCATTTCAAATAAATACATACCGCTTATTACGGCTGTAATGGGAGTTATTTTGAACGTATGGCTGAATAAGAATTTTACACCTGAAATACTATTAGGTGGATTAGCGAGTGGACTCGCTTCGGTCGGAGCGTCTGAAGCAATTTATTTGAGGTTGACATTTGGCACTCTTCGGAGTGTCTTTTTTGATTCATAGGAAATTACGGTCTATGAATTAAAAAGCCCTCCGGGCGGGAACGCACTGCATCGGAGATGAATGATATCGCCAAAGCGACCCGCCGCAGGCGGAGAATCCTGTGAAACAGGATTTTTTCTTCTGGAAGGGAATGGAACATATGAAGATTAATGTACACGCTGGACACAATTATCTCAGTTATTACTAGAAGCATTGATTAATACAGTGAATAACGAAAAGATAGTGTGTATTAATTGGTTATTTTTACTGCCGAAATCTTCGATGAAAAATTTATTCAAACATATGATTAAAGTAAACTTCTTTGAATGCTACATAATTATTCCGGGATATTGGTATTGAAGTGTTATTAGTTGTATTTATCTGTGTTTTTGTAAATTTCTCCACATGGTTTAAATTAACGATATAGCTACGGTGGCATTTAAAAAAGCCTTTTTTTAGAGAAAAAAACTCTTCACATTTGGAAAAACCTTCACGAACTTCAATGGTTGAATCGTTAGACAGGTATATGATGACATGCTTATTTTGTGCTTCGAGGTAAACAACATCAGCGACATTTATTTTGCAAAAGCCTAAAGAGGTTTTTACGATAAAGGATTCCTTTAATTTCTCAAAAGTTTTGAGAAATTCATCTAAGACTGTAAATAATTTTTCTTCCGTAATTGGTTTTAAGAGATAATTAAAGGCTTTTACTTCATAGGAGTCCACTGCAAACTCCCTGGAAGAGGTAAGAAAAATGATTGGAATCATCTGGTTGTTACTGCGAACTTCTTTTGCGGTATCAATTCCGTTTAACAATGGCATGACTACATCTAAAAAAATTAAATCTATACACTCATTTTGTAGGGCAAGAAGCATATCGTCCCCGTTAGTAAAACGGTAGAGAGTAAGTTTTATACCATGTTTTTTTCCCCACTTTTTAAATAGAATACAGATATCATCTAAAAATTGAATCTCATCATCACAAATTGCTATTTTCATTGGACACCTCTGGAAATATAGTTATAAATTATAGTTTTGTTTTATGAAACTTTACGTAAAAAGGAGGTTTTTTGAACCTTGTATCAAATAATAACTTTTACAATAAAACAACCGTTTGAAACAGAAAAATGCCATTGTCCATTTAATTGGTCTACATAATATATAATACTTTTTACTCCGATATCATGCCCTTTTTTACCAGAAACCGGAACACCATCTATAAATTTAGGGACTTTTCTGGTTGGATTTTCAAGTCTGAGCAAAAGACAATTTTCTCTATTAGAGATAGTAAGGTTTGCCCATTTTTCTTCAATATTTGCATCTTCAAGTGCATGCATAGAATTTTCCAATGCATTTGATAAAATTGCACAAAAAGCAATCTCAGAGAAAGGGATACTCTCACATGAGATATTACAGTTAAGAGAGATTCCTCTATCCGTAAAACGCATTTGATAAATGGATATAACTGAATTAAGCATTTCATTTTTACAATATGTAGTAATAATTGTGTCATCATAAGCTTCCCCGATTTTTTTTATGTATTTTATAGCTTTATCAGTGTTGTCATTTTGAAGCAGAGTAAGGATAATGCTTAGGTGATGACGCATATCATGTCTTAAGATGGAAAGGGTATGCTTGCTGCTTTTGACATGTTCGATTTCTTTTTGTATGGACAGAAGCTGCATTTCCATCAGGTTACTGCACTGTCTGATTTCCTGTTTTTGTTCATATTCCCTGAAATATACTAACAGAAATACAAGATAAGCTATACAAAAAGCAAACCCCATGAATTCAACAATTGCTTTACTGCCGGAATATAGCAGATTGGAGAACTTAGTGGAGGCATAGTCAAAAATATAATATACAAAAGGTAAAAAGCCTATAATACAAAGTTCTCGTTTGTCTTTTGCAAATATTGCTGTTGTTGTGCGGCATACAAAGTGGCACAGTAGAAAAAAGGTGATAAATGTTGTAATAATTCTTGAAAAATAATAACACCATTTTGCACCTGTGATACTTAACGTAAATAATCCAATCCAGTTACTTATTTGGCAGCACAGGTAAGCCGAAAATATAGAAGTGCTACAGGAAATTAATGGATATTTATAATATAGATATAAAAACAGTGTCAAAGGAAGATGTACAATAAGTGGGTATATTTGATTAGAAACGATTTCACCAAATAAAAGAAAGCTAGTGATGTACAAGATTCCTTCAAAACAGGAAAACAAAAGTAGTGTGAATATGTTTTTGTGATTCTGTTTAACGCCAAGGAAGAAGGCAGAGATGAATATGCCAAACAGCAAGGTAGTCAAATTGTGTATGGCGGATAATATTTGTATAAACATCAGTTTGCTCTCCTTCGTGAAATATTTTCTGATTCTAAACAAAATTAATTTAATTATATTATAAGTCATTTTAATGGGAATGACAACATTGTTAATTATCATTCACGTAGTTTTGTCATTCGTGTAAAAATTAAGAAAGGGTAGCAGTTAAAAAGAAGAAAAATATTCTTTTGCAAGTGTAATAAATTTTTTTATCAGTGGTTGATTTTTTAATGTCTTGTAATATATTCCGTAAGGAACACTAATATTGCCTTCAAATGGGACATAGCAAAGAGCTGGGTCACGAATCGGAATAATGTCCGGCAAAATGGTAATTCCCATTTCGGCTTTTGTCAAAGTAATAGCTGCTTCATAAGACTCACAGAAAAGCATATCAGAAGGATTATGATTTTGTAAGATTTGGCTTTGGAGCGTAAATACAGCCGGATGTGTGTTAGGCGGTTCCTGCACAGTGAGCTGTTCGGAGAGTAAATCTTCAATATGAATTACTTTTGCAAATGTAAGTGGGTGGGTGGCAGGAAATACACAGACAATAGGAGCTTTGTAAAGTTCTACAAATTTTCCCGGAGCAGTTTTTTCATTTTCTTGAAAGCTAAATAATATATCAATTCCATCGGTTTGTAATAGATTATTTAATGCACGCATTGGCAGTGTTTTAATAACCGGATGAATGGAAGGGGCAAAAAGCTGTATTTTTTTCAATAAATCGGGGAAAAATATTAGTTCTCTTGAAGTATGGCAACCGATTGAAAATATGACAGGTTCTGTTTCTTCTTTATGGACAAGACGCATTTTTGCAATGTGCATGTCATTCAGAATTTTTTTCGCATCAGAAAGAAAACGAAAGCCGTCTGTAGTCAGTGATACAGATCGTGTCGTTCTTTTGAATAATTTTACACCTAGTTCATTTTCAAGCGAATTAATCTGATGAGTAACAGCAGGCTGGGTAATATGAATTTCTTCTGCGGCTCGGGCAAAATTTAAGTTTTCGGCAACTGCTAAAAAACATTGTAATTGTATGGTATTCATTAAATTTCCTCTTTCCATTGATAAAATTTCTTTATTAATAATAGCATTTTTTGAATTCACTTTCAAATGAAAAAGGAGTATAACTATTAAACAACGAATTGTTTGTATTCTAACATTTTAGGAAAATCTTTTTGGTTTTTCAAATCGGGAGGTGAATATGAATTGAAGGCAACGGAAACTAATGATGTAATGCGTTTATTGAAAATCATACATATCCAGATAGAAGAGTGTGTAAATACACTCATGGAACAGTATGAGCTGACTGCTGCACAGGGTGACATATTAGGTTATATTTTAGAGAATGGAAATAGTAAGATGAATTCTACGGTGATTCATAAACAGCTTCATTTATCAAGAGCGACTGTATCGGCTTTGATAAAAAAGTTAAGAGTAAAAGGTTTTTTAGAGTTTGAAGGAAATCCAAATGATGATAGGCAAAAACAGATTATCGTAACAGAAAAAGCGAGGCAGGTAGAACAGGAGCTGGAGTATAATTTTAGAAAAATGCAGGAAAGCTTATTTCAAAATATTTCTCAGCAAGAAATCGAGGTTATGGACGATGTTTTAAAAAGAATGTTTGAAAATTTACAAAGAAAGACTAGGAAGGAGAATGCCACATGATAAAAGTGATATTAGGGCAGGTAAAAGAATATAAAAAGGCATCTATTTTAACACCACTCTTCGCTGCTCTGGAAGTGTTAATGGAAGTATTAATTCCGTTTATAACAGCACAAATTATTGACAACGGAATTGAACAGGGAAACCTTAAAAATATATACATTTATGGGGCAATTATGCTTGTATTGGCAGGATTTAGCTTATTGTTTGGTGCATTAGCCGGTAAATATGCAGCCAGAGCATCATCTGGTTTAGCTTGTAATTTAAGAGAGGCAATGTATGAAAATATTCAGACATTTTCTTTCTCCAATATTGACAAATTCAGTACTGCCGGATTAGTAACACGTATGACAACAGACGTAACAAATGTAAAAAATGCTTATCAAATGTCATTAAGAATTGCTGTTCGTGCACCACTTATGTTAATTTGCAGTATGGTTATGTGCTTCTTTATTAATGCACGTTTGAGTATTGTATTTGTCATTGCAATTTTATTTTTGGGAATTATATTATTTTTTATTATGACAAGAGCAAAGCGTATATTTGATGTTGTATTCAAAAAATACGATGATTTAAATGCCAGTGTTCAGGAAAACATTTCAGCAATTCGTGTTGTAAAGGCTTATGTAAGAGAAGATTATGAAAATAAAAAATTTACAGGTGCAGCAAAAAGACTTTACGAAATGTTTGTAAAAGCGGAAAGTATACTTGCATTTAATAACCCTGTTATGATGCTTACGATATATGGCTGTGTGTTATCACTTTCATGGTTCGGGGCGAGCTTTATTGTATCAAAAACGATGACAACAGGTGAACTTACATCTATGTTCACCTACATTATGAGCATCATGATGTCCCTTATGATGTTATCAATGGTTTTTGTTATGTTAACGTTAAGTGTAGCCAGCTGTGAACGTATTGTGGAGGTTTTGCAGGAAAGACCTGATCTTGCGAACAAAGAGCAACCGCTTATGGAAGTAAAGAATGGAAGTATTGAATTTGAACATGTAAACTTTTCCTATAAGCATGGAAGCGGTGAGGATACATTAAAAGATATTAACCTAACAATTCATTCAGGAGAAACGATAGGAATTATAGGCGGTACCGGTTGTGGAAAATCCAGCTTAGTTAACTTAATCAGCCGTTTATATGATGTATCAGATGGAGCTGTAAAAGTAGCCGGAAAAGATGTAAGAGATTATGATATGGAGGTGCTTCGTAATCAAGTTGCTGTAGTACTTCAAAAAAATGTACTTTTCTCTGGAACGATATTAGAAAATCTTCGGTGGGGGAATGAAAAGGCTACCGAAGAAGAGTGTATAGAAGCATGTAAGCAAGCATGTGCAGATGAGTTTATTAAACAGCTTCCAGATGGCTATAACACTTACATTGAACAGGGAGGAAGTAATGTGTCTGGAGGACAAAAACAGCGTTTATGTATAGCCAGAGCATTGCTAAAAAGACCCAAAATATTAATTTTGGATGATTCCACAAGTGCAGTAGATACAGCTACAGATGCAAAAATCAGGAAAGCATTTAAGGAGCAGATTCCGGGAACTACAAAATTAATTATTGCACAGAGAATCTCAAGTGTAGAAGAGGCGGATCGGATTATTGTTTTGGAAGATGGAATGGTAAATGATTTTGATACACATGAAAATCTCTTAAAGACAAATAAGATTTATCGGGAAATCTATGATGCCCAGGCAAAGGGCGGCGGTGACTTTGATGAAGCAGTTTAGAAAGAGGTGAAGCGATATGGAAAAAAGAGCAAAAAAGAAATTTCAGTCAGATGTTATGGTTCGTGTGTTAAAATATATCTGTAAAAATTATAAATATTCTTTTATGATTGTAATTATATGTATTATAGGAGCTGCAGTTGTAAATTTAAAAGGACTGACCTTTATGCAGGTATTAATTGACGATTATATTCTTCCTATGACCAAAGAAGCAAATCCGGATTTTGGAGCATTAGTGCTGGCATTAGTAAGATTGGCATCTTTGTTTGGGCTAGGTATTTTGTGCTCTTATGCGTACAACAGAATTATGGTTAACATAACACAAGGAACAATGCGCAACCTTAGAAATGATTTATTTACCCATATGGAATCTTTACCAATCCGATACTTTGATATACATGCCCATGGAGATGTGATGTCCATTTACACGAATGATGTAGATACACTCCGGCAGTTAATAAGTCAGAGTATACCACAGACAATCAATTCATTTGTAACAATAGTAAGTGTGTTTTTTGGAATGATAACAATGAATATTCCATTAACAGGAATAACATTAGTAATGGTTGTTATTATGTTATTTACAACGTCCAGAATCGGTGGAAAATCGGGAAAATATTTTGCAATGCAGCAAAGAGATTTGGGTATTGTAAACGGATATATTGAAGAGATGATGGAAGGGCAGAAGGTTGTAAAAGTATTTTGTCATGAAGAAAAGAGCTTAGAAGACTTTAAAAAATTAAATAATACGCTTCGTGACAGTGCGGACAATGCGAATAAATTTGCAAACATTATGATGCCGATTAATGCGAATTTAGGGAATATAAGTTATGTATTATGTGCAGTTGTAGGAGCGATTCTTGCATTAAATGGCTATAGTGGATTAACACTTGGAGCATTGGTGTCCTTTTTGAGCTTAAATAAAAATTTTTCACAACCGGTTATACAGATTAGTCAGCAAATGAATTCAATTGTAATGGCAATGGCAGGGGCAGAACGTGTCTTTAAATTACTAGATGAAGTGCCGGAAGTAGATGAAGGTTATGTTGAATTAGTGAATGCCAGAGAGGAAAAAGATGGAACATTGACAGAAACAGAGGAGAGAACCGGAATCTGGGCTTGGAAACATCCACATAAAGCAGAAGGAACAATCACATATACAAAATTAGAAGGCGATGTAGTTTTCAACGATGTTGATTTTGGATACGATGATAAAAAAATTGTATTACATGGAATAAAATTATTTGCAACACCGGGACAGAAAATAGCATTTGTTGGAAGTACAGGTGCAGGGAAAACAACAATTACCAACTTAATCAATCGTTTTTATGATATACAGGATGGAAAAATACGATATGATGGAATTAACATCAATAAGATTAAAAAAGCAGACTTGCGTCATTCGCTTGGAATGGTATTACAGGATACGCATCTGTTTACAGGAACAGTACTAGAGAACATTCGGTATGGTCGTTTAGATGCAACCGATGAAGAATGTATTGCGGCTGCAAAATTAGCGAATGCAGATGGATTTATACATCGACTGCCAGATGGATATAATACGATATTAACAGGAGACGGGAGCAATCTAAGCCAAGGTCAAAGACAGCTATTATCGATTGCAAGGGCGGCAGTAGCAGATCCGCCGGTATTGATTTTAGATGAGGCGACATCTTCCATTGATACAAGAACGGAGAGTCTTGTACAAGAGGGAATGGATAGGCTGATGAATGGGCGGACTACATTTGTAATAGCTCATCGTCTTTCAACAATTCGCAATGCCGACTGTATTATGGTATTAGAAAATGGAAGAATCATAGAGAGAGGAAACCATGACCAGCTGATCAGTGAAAAAGGAAGATATTATCAATTATATACAGGAAATTTTGCAGAAGAAACAGCATAAACTTAAAAATTGCATAATACCGGAAGATAGAGTATAGTAAAGATTGGACTTTATGAAATTTACAAAGGAAAGAGGAAAGGATGGAAATAAAATGATAAATATTGTATTGCATGAGCCGGAAATACCTGCTAATACAGGAAATATCGGAAGAAGCTGTGTGGCAGCAGGCGCCAGACTTCATTTAATTGAACCACTCGGATTTCGTCTGGGTGAAAAGGAAATAAAAAGAGCGGGACTTGATTATTGGGATAAGCTGGATGTTACGGTTTATGACAATTTTGATGATTTTATAGAACGTAATCCTGGAGCGAAAATATATATGGCAACCACAAAGGCGCAACATGTATATACAGAGGTCAATTATGAACCGGATTGCTATATTATGTTCGGAAAAGAGAGTGCGGGAATACCAGAAGAAATTCTTGTGAAGCATCCGGACAATTGTATTAGAATTCCAATGATTGGAGATATACGCTCGCTTAATTTATCCAATTCCGTTGCAATTGTACTTTATGAGGCATTAAGACAAAATGAGTTTGCCAATATGAATTTAGAAGGACATTTACACCGGCTTTCATGGTAAGAAACTGTTGTGAGTCGCAAATTCGCAGTTACAGTTCAAAATTAAATTGAATATAAGTCTATGCAAAGGGGCTGTTGCATTAAACATTTGTACATTTGATGCGACAGCCCCTGTACTTATATATAATAAGGATTAGTAATAAAAAAAGCGTAAACTCGTTTTAAAATTTATTTTTACCTTCACTTTTAGCCAAGGTAAAAATAAATTCACTTCCCACCCCTTCTGTACTAATTAAATTAATATTCTCATTGTGAGCAGTAATAATTTCTTTTGTAATAGAAAGACCTAATCCGGTTCCTTTTTTATCCTTTCCCCGGGAAACATCTGTCTTATAAAAACGATCAAATACTTTTTTTAGACTATCCTTAGGAATTCCAATTCCATAATCTTTTACGGAAACAAATACCTTTCCGTTTTGCTCCTCCGTACTAATTTTAATTATCGAATCATTATGACTGAACTTAATGGCATTATCAATCAAATTGTAAAGAACCTGTTGGATTTTTCCCATATCAGCATCGACAAACAGTTCTTTTTCAGAGAAAATCAGATTTAGATTAATATTTTTTTTCAAACAGCTTCCCTCGAAACTTTCTGCTGTCCGCTTAATAATTTTATTAATGTCAAAGGAAGAAATCTCAAGAAAAATTCCATTATTTTCAAAACGGTTAAGTTCTAGCAATTCAGAAGTCAATTTTGACAGCCGTTCTGTTTCAAATTGAATAATTCCAAGATATTTTGCATGTAATTCAGGTGGAATGGTTCCGTCTTTCATTGCTTCAGCATAGCCTTTGATGGAAGTAAGCGGTGAGCGGAAATCGTGGGAAATATTCGCTACAAATTTTCTTTGATAATCATCTAAGTTTTTAATTCGGTTAGAAAGATAAGTAATTGAGTTTGCCAGTACATGATACTCATCATGAGAGGTAATTGGAATTTTATAATCGAAATTACCATCTGCCAGTTCTTTGATACTGGCTGTGATGACATGAACCGGTCGCACGGTTACATAATATATATAAGCGAATACGGCAAACATAACAATTAAGAAAATTAAAAAGCAAATATTTATCATGTCTGTGTAATAAATACAGTCATTTTTAATGGCATCAATTGAAGTATGAAGTACAATGTATCCTTTTAATTCATAGTTCATATTAACAGGATAGATTACACTTAGCATTTTTTCTTTAAATATTTCCTTAAATGAATCTGACTGGGAAAAGGTACTTTCTAAAAAGTCGGAGTCCCAATAATTGATGTTAAAGTTTTGGTTTACGATGTTTGCATTTCTAGTATCAAGTATTACAGTTCCATCTTTCTGGACAATCCAGACCCGGGTATTTAAAAAGGTGTCAATTGTTCTTAGCTGAGTCGTTAAGGTTGTAATAGAAAGCTTATCCTGATAGTAGTTGTTCATATATTCCGAAGAGATAATGCCTGCTTCTTCATATAAAATATCTTTCTTGCCTTCAATCAGGCTGTGCTGAATTCTATCAATGCCATAGGTGTTTAGTATAGCAAACATGGAAATAGCTACAATTGTATAGCATATAATGAATTTGTGAAGCAGGGTATGTTTCATTACTTTTTCACCTCGAATTTATAACCAATTCCCCATACGGTTGAAAGACTCCAGGAATTGTGATCTTTGATTTTTTCACGTAAACGCTTGATATGAACGTCGACCGTTCTTGTATCTCCGATGTATTCGTATCCCCAAATATGGTCTAGCAGCTGTTCGCGTGTAAAGACCTGATTGGGATGGGAAGCAAGAAAGTAAAATAGTTCTAATTCTTTTGGAGGCATTTCAATTGTTTCTCCGTAGTAGAGAACGGAATAGTTAGACTGATTGATGATTAAATCAGGATATTCTACATAGTCGCCGGTTTGGGAAGCAGAAGGTGTTTCTATAATCTGAGTCGGTTCATGGAAACGTCGTAGTACTGCTTTTACACGGGCAACTAACTCTTTGGAATCAAATGGTTTAATCATATAATCATCAGCACCAAGTTCTAGTCCCAATACCTTGTCAAAGATTTCACCTTTTGCAGATAGCATAATAATTGGAACAGAAGAGGTTTTTCTTACTTCCCGGCATACTTCGTATCCATCTATGCCGGGAAGCATCAGGTCAAGCAGAATTAGGTTGGGTTTATATTCCTTAAATTGTTTGAGTGCTTCTTCGCCATCGTTAACAATTAAAGTATCAAAACACTCTTTTATAAGGTAAAGAGATATTAATTCTGCAATATTTTCATCATCATCTACAACTAATATTTTTTGTTTGGTTGCCATAATAACTCCTTTTAATTAAATTCTACAATAGTAACACCATGGTCGCCTTCTCCGAATTCTCCGATTCGGAATGATTTTACATATTTCGTTTTTTTCAAATGGTTGTGTACTGCGTTTTTTAAAGCACCTGTCCCTCTGCCATGGATGACTGTAACCTGAGGAAGATGGGAGAGGTAAGCGTCATCTAAATATTTGTCAAGTAATGGAATTGCTTCATCAACGGTCTTTCCAATCAGATTGATTTCAGGGCGAATGGTTGCACTTTTAGACATTTTAATTTTTCCACTGCCGGTTTTTTTCATCGTTGGAGCTGTAATGACCGGTTCATCAATTAACTCTAAGTCCCTGATATTAACTTGTGAACGAAGAATTCCCATTTGAACAAACAAATCTCCTTTTTCATTTGGAACAGAACTTACAATTCCTTTTAGACCAAGACTCAATACCTGAACGGATTCGCCTGGTTTGAAATCAGAGGCTTTGTGTTTTTTTCCAGAAGATTTTTTCTTCTTTAAAGCAAGTTTAGATTCTGTTTCATTTAATTTTCCACGTAATGCAGCACGTTGCTCTTCCATTTGTTTATTTTTATTGCCGTCTTTTATCCATTTATTGTATTTTCGGATTGATTCATCTGCAAAGTCTTTTGCATTCTGGATAATTTCTCTTGCTTCTTCGTTCGCATTTCGCAAAATCCGTTCTTTTGCATCATCAATTTTTTCATTTTTGGCCTTTAACTTTTCTTTTAAAGTTGCGATTTCTTCTTTGTAACGGGTAATCTCTTCCTGTTCTTTTTCAATTGTTATCCGGCTTTTTTCCAAATCGCTGATTACATCTTCAAAGCTTTGGTCTTCAGAAGCGATATGTTCTTTTGCATCATTTATGATAAAATCTGGAAGACCAAGTTTGCTTGAAATTGCAAAAGCATTACTTTTACCGGGTACACCTATTAGCAAACGATAAGTTGGACGTAAGGTTTCTACATCAAATTCGCAGCAGGCGTTTTCAACACCTTCTGTAGACAGGGCAAATATCTTTAGTTCACTATAGTGAGTAGTCGCCATTGTTCTAACTTTTCGCTTGTGAAGATAGGATAAAATTGACATTGCAAGTGCTGCACCTTCTACAGGGTCGGTTCCTGCACCTAATTCGTCAAATAGGACAAGTGATCGGTAGTTTGCTTTTTCTAATATAGATATTGTATTTGTCATATGTGAAGAAAAGGTGCTAAGGCTTTGTTCGATGCTCTGTTCATCTCCAATATCTGCGTATACTTCTTCAAAAACACTTAGTTCAGAGCCGTCAAAGGCAGGAATGTGAAGACCGGCTTGTCCCAATAGTGTAAAGAGTCCGACGGTTTTTAATGAAACAGTTTTACCACCTGTATTAGGCCCCGTCACAATTAGAAGGTCAAAATCTTTTCCAAGGTATACGTCAATTGGAACTGCCTTTTTAGGGTCGATTAATGGATGGCGGCCTTTTTTGATATTAATATAACCATTTTCGTTAAATACAGGTTCTGAAGCTTTCATTTGTTTTGATAAAGAAGCTTTTGCAAAAATAAAATCTAATTCGGTCAAAATAGCAAGATTTACCTTCAACTCTTCAATATATTCAGCTGACTGGTTGCTCAAATCAGCCAAAATTTTCTCAATTTCGTCTGCTTCTGCAATGGCAAGTTCTCTTAGCTCGTTGTTTAGTTTTACAACAGCCATTGGCTCGATAAAGAGTGTAGAACCAGATGAGGATTGGTCATGCACCATTCCATTGAAATGGCTTTTATGTTCTGCCTTTACAGGAAGACAGTAGCGTCCGTTTCTCATTGTTATGATATTTTCCTGTAACATGGACTGGTTTGTTGCACTATTTACCATGGAAGTCAGCTGTTCATGAACTTTGTTGTTTGTAAGCTTAATGGAACGGCGAATCTGGCGAAGCTTTGGACTTGCATCATCACTGATTTCTTCTTCTGATAGAATACAACGCTTGATTTCATTGTTTAAAGGAGAAAGTGGTTCAATTTCTCCAAAACGTTCTGTAAGAGTATCAGAAAAGTTACCGGAGTCTGAGTCTTCATGGATAGATTTCCCATTTTCCCGTCCATAAGTTTTTGCCCGTAATGCAACGTTTAATAAAGAACTGATTTCTAATAATTCTTTTGCACTTAAAATAGAGCCGACATCAAGCCGCATAAGTGCAGGACGGATATCTTTTAGACCGGAAAAAGACAGACTTCCGTTTTTTAACAATCGTGACAATGCATCGGAAGTTTCAGACTGCATCTGTTTTATATGTGTAAGGTCAGTTTCGGGTAAAAGAGAAGCACATTTTTCTTTTCCTAAAGGAGAGCTTGCTGCTTCTTTTAATTTTTCAATTATTTTATTATATTCTAATGTTTTTAATACTTTTTGATTCATTGCAATCTCCATCTATTTCTATTATAATGATAAACTAAAGATATTTACTTTTTCTATTCTAACCTAAAATCAGGAAAAATGGAACCTTATTTTAGGGGGTTTTTTGTTCACAGTTCATTCATATCATGTTCACAAGTAAATGCTATGATGAATCTATAAATATGCGTGAAAAAGTAAGATACAGATTAGTTGAGAGGTATGAAGTATGTCTACTGAGGAAAAAGAAGAATTCCATATGAATGGGGAAAAAAAAGCCTTTATCCAAGAACAGATAGTACCGAAAAAACGGAGTAAAGCGAAAAAATTCTTAGGATATGTGGTTGGAATTTCGATTCTTGCAATTGTATTTGGGGCGGTTGCCAGTGTAGCATTTATGGCTATGGAAACACATTTGAAAAAAAAGACGGGGAAGGCTGAAGAGCAGGTAGTTATTCTGTCGCAGACGCCAAGCACTTCACCAACACCAAAGCCAAGCACATCTCCAACCAAGAAACCGGAAGTAAAAGAGGAGATAAAGGAAACACTGACATTGGATAAAGTGAAGGAGGCTTATAATTTATTAACGGATACGGCAAAAGAATATAATCGTTATATTGTTACAGTTTCCAGTGTTGTAAATGGAGTAGACTGGTTCGATAATCCATCGGAGCATGCAGCAGCTGCATGTGGTATTATTGTTGCTGATAATACAGAAAGCTTGTTTATTCTTACAACAAATGATAAAATAAAAGATGCATCTAGCATTTACATTTCATTTATTGACGGGAAAAAAGTAAAAGCTTCTCTTTATGGTACAGATAAAGGAACCAATCTGTCTGTACTAGCTGTAGACAAGGAAGCAATAAAAAAAGAAACATGGAAGAAGATTGAGATTGCAGAGCTTGGGGATTCTTACTATGCTTCAGAAGGTGTACCGATTTTCTGTCTGGGGAGTCCAAATGGATATATGTATTCGATGCAGTTTGGGATGATAGCAAGTGAATTAAAGGAAGAATATGTGATTGATAATAAGCTGGAATTATTCCATACGAATACAAGTCCGAATCCCGATGGTGAAGGCGTGGTTGTGAATCTTGATGGAAAGGTACTTGGAATTATTACGCATAACTTTGATAAAGGGCTGAATGCTAATCTTTGTACGGCAATAGGAATTAGTCGTTTGAAACCAATTATTGAGCGAATGATTAACCAAAAACAGCAGGGATATTTTGGCGTTGTTGCGAATGATATGCCAAAATCACTGAAGAAAAAATTAGACATTCAAAATGGAATCTATATTACAGATGTAGAAAATAATTCTCCTGCATTAGAGGCAGGTCTTAAAAGCGGAGATGTGATTGTAAAAATTGGTAATGCTGAGGTTTCATCTGTTTCTAATTTTAATAATATATTATCAAAGTACCAGCCAAAAGAAGAGTTAAAAGTGAGTATTCTGCGAACTTCACTTGTCGAACCAAAGGAGATAAAGACGACGGTTATGCTTGGCAAGCGGTAAAACGAATTTTTGGGCTTTAAGTCATAGAAATGTGGATATAATAATAGAAAAGAAAGGTATGGCTATGAGATATTTAAATGAGTTACACGAAGGTGATGCAATAACCGGAACTTATTTTTGTAAGACAAAAAATACACTGAAAACAAAGACCGGCAAGAGTTATTATTCTTTACTATTACAGGATAAGACAGGAACAATTGATGCTAAAGTATGGGAACTATCCAATGGAATTGAACATTTTGAATCAATGGAGTTCATACATATTGAAGGACAGGTCACCAGTTTTCAGGGGGCTTTACAGTTAAATGTGCGACGAATTAGAAAGAGCCAGGAGGGCGAATATAATCCGGCAGATTATATGCCTGTTTCCAAAAAGAATATTGATGATATGTATCAGGAGTTAGTAGGAATTATTGCAACAATTAAGGAACCTCATCTTCGAAAATTAGTAGATAGCTATTTTATAGAGGATAAAGCATTTATTGAACGTTTTAAAAAACATTCGGCAGCAAAAAGTGTTCATCATGGATTTATTGGTGGATTGCTTGAGCATACACTTAGTGTTGCAAAGTTTTGTAATTATATGGCAGATGCCTATAGTACAATTTTAAATCGTGATTTATTACTTACAGCAGCTATTTTTCATGATGTAGGAAAAATTCAGGAATTATCGTCTTTCCCTGAGAATGATTATACGGATGATGGACAGTTGCTTGGTCATATTTTTTTAGGAGCAGAAATGATTGGAACAAGAATGCGAGAAATTGGTGGTTTTCCTACGAAGCTTGCAAATGAATTAAGACATTGCATCTTGGCTCATCATGGTGAATTAGAGTACGGTTCTCCAAAGAAACCGGCAATTGCAGAGGCGATGGCACTTAATTTTGCAGATAATGCGGATGCAAAATTCCAGACAATGATAGAATTGTTTGACAGTGCAGATCAGAATGCAGAATGGCTTGGATATAACCGTTTATTTGAATCCAATATTAGGAGAACTTCAATTTAAGTTGGAATATATGGAGAATCAGAGCATTTTGTGCAATAAAAAGAAATCAGATATAAAAAAGATAGATAAGGATGTAAGAATGGAAAAAATAGTAAAAAATACAGAATGTATTATTACAATTGAAGACATTACATCAGAAGGAGAGGGCATAGGACGTGCAGACGGCTTTGCCCTTTTTGTTAAGGATACAGTAATGGGTGATGTTGTAAAAGTAAAAGTAATGAAGACAAAGAAAACTTATGGTTACGCAAGATTAATGGAGATTATAACCCCATCGCCATATCGCGTAGATCCTGTCTGTTCCGTGGCAAGACAATGCGGAGGATGTCAGCTACAGCATTGTTCTTACAAGAAACAATTGGAATTTAAAGAAAATAAAGTGAAAAATTGTTTGGAGCGGATTGGAAAATTAGAGGGCTTTGAGATGGAACCAATTATAGGAATGGAAGAGCCTTATTATTATCGGAATAAAGCACAATATCCGGTTGGAAAGAATAAAGAGGGACAGGTTGTAATGGGCTTTTATGCTGGAAGAACTCATTCGATTATTGATACACCACACTGTTATATTCAGGCAAAAGAAAATGATAAAATTCTCCCTGTTATTCGCAGTTATATGGAAAAGTATCATGTCGAGCCTTATGATGAGGCAACCCATACCGGTTTAGTTCGCCATGTATTAACCCGTGTTGGATATACAACAAAGGAGATTATGGTATGTCTTGTAATAAACGGAACTAAAATTCCATTTGAGGAAGAATTGGTAAATGAGCTGAAAAAAATAGAAGGAATGACAAGCATAACAATTAACATAAATCAACAAAAGACAAATGTTATTTTAGGAAATGAACTTGTTACAATATGGGGAACAGACTATATCACAGATTATATCGGTGATATAAAATATCAAATTTCTCCTCTTTCATTCTATCAGGTCAATCCTGTGCAGACAAAAAAGCTGTACCAGACAGCGCTAGATTATGCCGGACTTACCGGAGAAGAAATCGTATGGGACTTATATTGTGGAATTGGAACTATTTCATTATTTTTGGCACAAAAAGCAAAACAAGTATATGGAGTCGAAATTGTTCCAGAAGCAATAAAAGATGCGAAACAAAATGCACAAATAAATAATATAGAAAATGCTGAGTTTTTTGTAGGAGCGGCGGAAGAAATATTGCCACAAAAATATGCAGAAAGCAAAGGCAAAATGAAAGCAGATGTTATTGTAGTAGATCCGCCTAGAAAAGGATGCGATGAGGCACTACTTGAAACCATTGTTAAGATGCAGCCTAAAAAAGTTGTTTATGTAAGCTGTGACCCCGCTACGCTGTCTAGGGATTTGAAATATTTAGTGGAAAATGGGTTTAGAGTAGAGAAAGTTAGGGCTTGTGACATGTTTTCCGAGACGACACATGTGGAGAGCGTCGTGTTGCTATGCAGAGCCGATACCTAGAAATCCTTGATTTTACGCAGTTTTTCGACCATTTCGTATTTACTCCAAATGCAGAAAATGTGCTTGAAAAGGAGTTAAAAAGAGAAATTCCTGTGAGTGTCGGAATAGAACTGGTAGTGGTGGATATGTGAAAAGTATCCATTATACAAGAATAACTATAGATAAAGTTGTTTTTAATGTTTATAATGTTAATGTAATAGTTATTTGTTACTTAGGAAAGGAGAATTACTATGATAGGTGAAGGAAGTCTTAAAGGAATAGGGTTATTTGCACTTGAAGTTATGCATTTGATTTCTTCGGGTAAGAAAGAAACTCTTGCAACAGTAGAAGAACATTTTGAAAAGAAGGATATTGTTGAATATTTATCGTCAAAATACAAGGATGAGTTCTTTATCGTGTTTGACAATAGTATTTATGATAATGAACAAATCAATTTATACTTCTTTAATTATGTTGGGTATATCGAAGGTAACGAGAGAAGAAAGTATGGTATCATGAATGAAGATGATGGCTTGTTGCTTATTGTATCGTTGCTCACAGATAAGATAGAAAAAGAAGCAATCCATTGGAAAGTTGAAGAGTAGAAATGGTGGCACTATTGGTAATAACTGATAGTGCTTTTTTTATGTCTAAAATCGCCAGTATAGAGGAAAATTTAATAAAATTTCGAGAGACACCTAGAGCTCTTTTTTAGGAAAGCAAAGCTAGATTGATACCCGACGGTCATTTTCAGAGGGTATTAGTCTAGCTTTTTTGCTGTAAAAAAAACATTATCGAAAGGAGTTGTTGCATTATGAGTAATTATTTTGCAGGAGTAACAGACATTGAAACATTAAGAAAGAGGTACAGGGAACTATTAAAACAATATCATCCCGATAACGGCGGTAGTGTTTCAGAAATGCAATCTATAAATGCAGAGTATGACCGCTTATTTGCCGATTTTAGCAAAGTTAATAAGTCAGATGGGCAATCTTATACCTATGAAGAAAATGAGCAATTTAAGGCTATTTTGAACGAAATTACAGGGTTTAATATGACCGTTCAGATTATCGGTAGTTGGATATGGTGTTTTGACTGTTATCAGTACAAAGACCAGTTAAAAGGTCTTGGATTTACGTGGTGTAGTAAGAAGCGTGCATGGGTATGGCACAGTGAACCATACCGCAGACATCATAAGCAGGAAATTCCGCTTAGTGATATTAAAGCAAAGTATGGTTGTCAGACCGTCAGAAATCAGTCATATCAATATTCATTAAACTAAAGGAGCGTGAAAGATATGTGTATGAAAAATTATCAACCTTTATGTATTTACTATGCACCATGTAAGAACTGCCCCGATTATTTAGAAACATGTCAGCCTGTTATTATTGATGGGGTTGTATTTGGAGAGTGCGATTTTGTGGCTTGTGAATTTTGTGAGTTTGTAGAATGTGCGGAAAGACAAATCATCTAATTCGTAAAAGATATTTATAATTGAATCAATGTAAAATTGTTGTTATAATTAGTAGTAATCAAAAAGTGAAAGGAATGATAGTTATGAAAAAGATATTATATATTTTTGTTACGTTGATTTTAACTAGTATGTTTTTAGTAGGATGTGAGCCAAGCAATGAGAGTAAGATTGCGGAATTAGAACAAAAAATTTCAGAACTTGAAGAAGCTAATAAGGATAATCAAATATTTATTAATAGTTGGCAAAGTAAATACGACGATGCAAAAGAGATGTATGATAGTACCATGTCGATGACTAATCCTGAACAACGTCATTTAGATTATGCAAAAGAAAATATGGATGAAGCTACAAAAGAAATCAATGCTCTTAATCGTGAAATTGATTTAAATAATCTGATGATTAAAGAGTACAAAGAAGATATTGAAGAACTTCAAGAATAAAATATAGTTCTGTACACAGTTTATAATACTCATCATTATAAAAGTCTGTTGGGAGTACCTACTTGAGAATTATAAATTATCTTTTTTGTTATAAAAATGTAACACAGCATTACAGGAGACACCTATTAGTAAAAGGTATCTCCTGTTTTTTAGTATCGTAAAATTATAGGCTACCGTTACCGGATTGGTACTGCGTACCAATCCGTGAAAAACACTAAATTTCTTTCATGGTTCTTAGGGATTTTTTTCATTGGCATCTACGATTTTAAGTGGTCTAATAACGATAAATCCTTTAAATAATATACACCTCAAAAATCGAAATTGTAAGGTCATCCCTCTTTTTTCTGTAAATTATAGAGTTCTTCCAGTCGCTTCTTTAAGAATTTTGTATCTTCTATCCAGTTTTTAAATGCTTCGATATTGTTAGTCCTGCGAGCTTTAGCATATTGGATGGTACAGTCCTTTTCCCATTCTTGGTAAATTTTATTTAAAAAGAACAATCCATATTTTTCAACATTAGTAGGATAGTCACGTTTCTTTGCCTGCTGACGTTTAGCGTAGAAATAAAGTGCTTCAAGGTCATCTTTCGGTGTATGACGTTTGAGATAGTAGCAGGATTTGCCAGTTTCTTTATAAGGCAAGGAGCAATAATCAACAGTAGAGCGGTGAACAGGAAAAAATAATCTTTGACAGTACAAGCATTCTTTTGCAGTTTTTTTGCCTGTAAGATATTTTTGTAAATCCACAAGTAGAAACTCTAAAGTATTTGTGATGTGGTAAACCGTGTATGGTGTTCCATTAATCATAGTCATTGTCGCAGTTAGTTTAAGATTATTCATTTCCTGTTGTAAAGAAGGAAATAAATTTTTTGTACTGCGTAACATTAAACTTTTTATATGAGCTTTGAAGTCAATGTTATGTAATGCAGAGGGTACGTAGCTACTTCTATCTTCAAAACAAAAATAGTCTGAAAGCAGATGATTTGTAAACTCATTCACAAAAAGGTCTGTGATGGTAGATAATTGTTTGCTTTTTAAATGTCCAGTGTTAAGTAAACTGCGGAGCGGTATATACAGTAAAGAAGAAAGTTCTTTTATCAATTCAATACATTTATCCTGCATATCGGGTGCAGGGCAATTTATATTTATATATTGGATGCTTGAGCGTAGTTCTGCAATTTTTCCAATAATGTCGGTAAAGCGTTCGTCATTAAAGGTCGCAATTATATCATCAAAGTTTACACTGCTTATCATCATTGAATACAATCCATAATCAATCTTTACTTTCTGATGTTTTGTAATAATAGCAAAACTATCTTGCAAATCCACAAGTAATAAAGTTGTATCAGCCATATTAACACTCCTTTTTGGACAGGCAGTTAAAGTAATCTAAATGCAAGGTTAGTACCAAGAAATTTCAACAGAAATGCCTTATAGTAGGTATTGTAACAGACAACCATCACAATTACCACTAGGAAACGGTCGACCAAATAAATAGTAGGTATGAGGTACATCGAATGTCAGAAAGGAAGTAGTGAGATGACAAATAAAGAAATCAGAGAGCTTATGAAAAAAGAAAAGATTTATTTATGGCAGGTAGCTGAGGTGCTTGTTATTCATGAAACAACGCTAATAAAGCGTTTCCGTACCGAAATGTCGGATGACCATAAAAATCAAGTCTTAACAGCTATTCAAGTTATCAAACAGAGGAGAACTGCTGAAAAGGAATGATGAGGTATGGCGACAGGTAAGCGAACTAAAGTTACACCCTTTCAGCCATGGGAAACAAAGCATGCCGATGGTGTTGAGAAACGATATTTTAGACTTGGTGCAAGCATTATGGCTTCAGAGCCAATGAGAGACTTATCAGCTAGTGCCTTTCGTATATATTGTTATATGCGTATTGAATCAGCAGGAAAGCGAAGTTTCAAGTTTCCTTATACGAAGTATAAAAGTTTCATGAGTAGACCAACATTCTTCAAAGCATTAAAGGAACTGGAAGAGCATGGATTTATTGAGGTCGTACAACACAATCGCAATCTGCGTAAGTCTAATATTTATATGTTTTCTGATAAATGGAAACAGCTTTAAAACCGTATATATGGCTATAGATATAGTATATGTGTCAAATTTTTTAACAAGTGTTGGCAGTATAAATGGAATCCCTCTTGTAAAGAAATTTAACAGTGCGGTAGTTGGCAGAGGTTGTAAGGTGTAAAAATTCTTTACAAGATTTTAAGCGGTCTTGTAAAGAAACTTTACAGCCAAATGAAATATATTGCCTACGGCGGAAGTGGTGAAGCCGAGAAGGAGTGACAAAATGAAAAGTAATTATAGAAGTGAAGTAATAAATGATAAAAATGGAGTACACATTACTCTTGATGAACAGACCAGAGAAAATCTGAAAATCATTGCAACGAAAACGAATGCATTTTTAGCAGAGCCAATGACACTTGAACAGTGTGAAGTACTTATCGGTAGCATTATTGATTTTTATTTTTCACACAGTGATGACGTTGCAGAGTTTGAAGATTTCATAGATTACATAGCAGGCTTCATGGAATTGCTTGCTGACAATATGACGAGAGGTGGTAAATGTGAATGCTGAAAAGTTATTGCAGTACAGCATGGAATTATCCCTGTTGGCACAACTCCTGCAAAGTAAGCAAATTACAGAAACAGAGTATCAAAGAATAAAAATCAAACTGATGAAAGAATATCACGTTCTTTCAGATATAACAGCTATGACAGCCTAGCTCATAGAATATTTTGCACCTCCGGTGCGAAATATTCCATAAGGCTTCATATAAATTACTAAAATTTATTACGGAGGTAAAATTATGGCGAATCCAACAGTAATGGTGCGTAAGGCTACCAAACAAGCGGTAAACAGAAGAAAGGGTGCTCATTTGAGTACCCTGCGTGTTGCCGCATACGCACGAGTTTCAACAGACAGTGCGGAACAGCTTGAAAGTTATCAGTCACAGGTAAAATATTATACGGAATTGATAAACAGCAATCCCGAATGGCAGTTTGTGGGAGTGTATGCTGATGAAGCGATAACAGGCACACAGACCGCTAAACGTGATGACTTTAACCGCATGATTAATGATTGTGTGAATGGAGAAATTGACCTAATCATTGTGAAAAGTATTTCAAGATTTGCACGAAATACGGTCGATACCCTTACATATGTTAGAAGTTTAAAGGAAAAGGGTGTTGCGGTCATGTTTGAGGAAGAAAACATTAACACCCTCACAATGGACGGAGAATTATTGCTGACAATTCTTAGTTCCGTGGCACAGCAGGAAGTGCAAAATATTAGTGAGCATGTTAAGCTGGGCTTGGCTATGAAGATGCAGAGAGGTGAAATGGTTGGTTTCAATGGTTGTTTGGGTTATGATTATCATAAAGAGGATAAAACCATTACAATTAATGAAAAAGAAGCCGAAGCAGTCCGCTATATTTTTAACAGATATGTTGAGGGTGCAGGCGGTAAAATAATCGCTAGAGAATTGAAAAATCTTGGCTACAAAACCAAACGTGGCGATAGTAATTTCAGTGAACACGGAGTAATCGGTATTATCAAAAATGAGAAATACAAGGGTGACCTGTTGATGGGTAAAACCTTTACGACAGACCCGATAACAAAGCGTAGACTTGATAATATGGGTGAAGCAGACCAATATTACACAGAAAATCACCATGAAGCCATTGTAAGCCGTGAATTGTGGGATAGAGCCAATGAAATATTGAATAAAAGAAAAGGCTCACATTCAAGAAGCAACGGAAAGCGTGACAAATACAGCAGACAATTTTCATTCAGTTGTATGTTAAAGTGCGGTTTCTGTGGTGGCAATCTCACAAGAAGAACGTGGAACTCACGTACCGATTATAAAAAGGTTATTTGGCAGTGTGTGAAGTCTACTAAGCATGGCAAAAGGGAATGTCCATATTGCAAAGGTGTACCCGAAGCATTGATAGAAGAAGCATTTGTAAGAGCGTACAATGTTTTGTGTACCTATGATGGAGATTTTGTTGATGGGTTTATTGAGCATGTTAGAGCAGGATTGCAGGATAATGATACCGAGAAGGAATTGAAATCGGTAAACAAGAAAATTCAACGTTTAAAGGAACGCAAGAGCGGTCTTGTTGATATGCGTTTAGATGATAAGATAGACGAAGAAATTTATCAGATGAAAATTGCAGAGGTCAATCAAAAAATGGACGAGCTGTTATTAAAGAAGCAGTCATTAAAAGGTAAACAGAAAGACCAACAGGATATTAACAAACGTCTGTCAGAGTTTCAGAAAGTAATCAGTAAGCATGAAGTATTAAAGAAATTTGACCGCCATGTGTTTGAAAGCATCATTGACAGAGTTATTGTTGGTGAGAAAGCAGAAAACGGAGTAATCAATCCGTACAAGCTGAAATTCATATTTAAAACTGGATATGAAAGAGATGAGGTTGCAAGTGAGCAACCTTTTTCTTTTGGAAATTCATGTTCCAATACCCACAACGATTGTGGTATAATTTCTCCACAAGGCGACAACGACACATGTGGAGACGGTTGTCAAATTATCCCTCAAAAAAGATACACCGAAAATTGAGGTTACAATGGAGCCTGATGAGGAGAGCAATTACACGCCAGAAGAAAAGGCTACTTATCAGAAGATTAAGGATTATGTGAAGGACAAGTATGGTGTGAATGTATCATCCTTATATATTGCACAGGTGAAGCGGATGTGTGGACTGGATTTGGGCGAGAATTATAATAAGTCAAAGAAGGAGAATCCAGTAGTAGTGCAGTGTCCGCAGGAGAAGGTGGAGTATATTAAGGATGCGTTGACGCACTTTGGTGTGATATAGAATAGGAGATGATTAATTGTATGAAAACAAGGGAACTAGCTGCACTATCACAGATAGCAGAAATTTTATCGGATAATAATAAAAGTCCGATAATACCTTCCGAAGACATATGGAAAAAAATATTTTGTGGTGCAGGATTAGAAGATTTATTTGAAGAACGTTCACCTCAATTTCGTATAGCTGACAGAGGTTATGGTTATGAAAAGGAGTTGTTTTTTAATGACAGGACATATAATGGTCTTTATGAAACATTTAAAGAGTTGGAATATCAACCAGAAAAGTTAATAATGCTTTTAAATAGTGTAGCGAATCGAATGTCAGTATATCGTATTTTTGATTCTGATATGGAAGATACCATTAAGAAAAAATATACAAAAGTTAAAGGGACATATCTTGATGAGATGATGTCAAGTGTTGGTGATGAACAGAAAAATATTATTTTATCAGAATTTGCATCAAAAGATTTTAATAAATTAAAGAGATATGTTAATATTATTAATTTGGATTTTTTGTATTGTGATGGAGAACTATGTGTACAACCATTTACGGTAAGGAGTAATGAAAGTATCCAAGATTTAGACATCATTTCCAATTGGTTATACACAGAGCATAAGGATGTATACGAAAGTTATGAATCGGCTAAGAAGGAATTTGCGAATGGTGAGAGTGTATCTTGTATAATGCACTGTAGAAATATAATAACAGGTATTTTTTCAAGTCAAAAGTCACAACAAAGAAAATGGCTAGACGGTCTGCAAAAAGCTTGTCATCAAGATAAAAATATAAATAATGTACAAGCAAATAAAATTGCAGAGATGAAATATAATGAAAATAGTAGTGAAGAGAATGAAAGATATCAATATCCAAGATTTAAACTTTTTTATAGATTATATTCGTTTACCTGTGCATTAGGAGCTCATAAGAATGAGGGGAATATGACTATATCTGGTGTTGATAACGAAGTGACAAGTATTGATGATGCATTGCTGGCATTAAGAATTACGGAGGATGCTTTGATATGGTTTTTTAAAACGTCATTGTCATAAAATATATTTGGTGACGAATCTTTTCATTAATCTATATGTGCAGAAAAATAATAAATTAATAACTTTTTGTTGATTCAATTTTTATTGGAGAAATTAATTAGGTAAGGTATAATAAAGAAAATACACCATGGAGGTTGTACTATGGAAGATTTGCAAGAATACTTGAAAGAGAGATTAAATGAGTTTAGAAAAACTTATAATGTTGAATATTACTTAAATGCATATTCTGACAAGGAATTGAAAAGACAGTGGAAAAGTGATTATGAGCGGACAAGAGGACAATGGCAATCTATAAAGAGTATTTCGGATGTGAAAAGATATGTAAATGGATTCGTTGGAACTGTAAAGCAGTTTCAGAATATAAAAGGATTATTTTCAGATGCATATGATATGGACTTGGCTTTATATAGAGCAGTTTGTGCTATTCAAAAGATGGCACAATGTTACGATATAGAAGATTTTGATTTCCATATGTTTCAAAAAGACGATATAGATGAAATGTTTGATACAATGTATCAATGGTTAGAAGAAATGAAAAATGTGAATATGCGTAGAGCAATGCAGGATTAAATGGTTCTAAATTTAAAGTGCAATGGAGGAAAAGGTTATGTCAATTGTTAAATGCCCTAAATGTGGTAGAGAAGTATCAGATAGTGCAGAAGCGTGTACAAATTGTGGCTATGGAATTAAGGAACATTTTGAAGAAATTAAATGCAAGCAAGACGAAGAAAGACATGCTATATTAGAAAAGGCTAAAGAGGAAGAAAGACTGAAAAGAATAAAAGAAAAACAGAAAGAAAGCGAAGCTACTATAGCAAAATTACAAGCAAATATAAAAGAAGGTAAAAAGATAGCAATCCCTTTATTAATATGGTCTGTTTTTTGGACTATTATTTTGGCGGTATCAATCTTATATGATTTTAACGGACTAATTATTGTTTTCTCTGCTATTTGTGGCATTATTGGTTGGTTTATATTTTGTTTAAATTGGGCATCGACTAATGATTTAGTAAAGGATGTTGAACTTGCACAAAAAAATAGTGACGAATATGAGAGTGAAAAAATAAGACGAGCAGAAACCGCATATAAAGCAGCACAAATAAACGAGGCTAGAAGGAAAGAAGAAGAATCCTTAAAACATCCTAAATGCCCTTTGTGTGGGAGTACTAATACTCAAGTTATATCCACACTTAATCGTGCAGTTTCAATAGGTGCTGTTGGACTTGCGTCATCAAAAATAGGTAAGCAATACGAATGTAAAAAATGTAGACATAAATGGTAAAATAGTTTAAGGGATAGAATATTATTTTCGAGGTATCAAATATTTAAGTATTGACACCGATTCGCCCATAACGGTAAATCAAGTGGTGAGGCGGTGTCATTTCTTATATTCATAAGTTATCAGAGAAGAAGGTTGAAAGATACCTTCTTTTTTGACGCCTAAAATTAAATTACGGAAGGAGAATTAGGTTATGATTTATGGTTATGGAAGAGTTAGCACAAAAGGAAAGGCAAAGGACGGGAACAGTCTGGAAGCACAGGAAAGGTTGATTAAGGAGCATGGAGCAGAGGTTATCTATATGGATTCATTTACTGGTACGAAGATGACCAGACCAGAATTTGATAAGTTGCTGAAAGAATTAAAAGCTGGTGATACGTTGGTAGTTGCAAAATTGGATGGGTTTGCAAGGAGCGTGTCACAGGCGAGTGACTTGATAACAAAGCCTATTGATGAAGGGATTCGTGTGGATGTATGCAATCTTGGTATTTTGGATAATTGTATTGATGCGAGAGTAGAAGTGGAAAAGAAACAGCAGAAAGAAATAGGAAAGCGAAGAGAAGATAGGGGAACACGGCATGGAAATTGGAAAATTATTGTGTAAAAGTATTAAAAGTGTGATACAATGAAAAATAAAATTTCAAAAATGTACATTTTTGCTGTCGTTTCCCTTGTAGGGGATGGGGATTGAAATCTACAAAATTAGACAAAGGGTATGGTAAATCTTTCCTAATTATAATATAATAGTAACATAATCCCGTCTTTGACAGTTATCAAAAGAAAAAATCGCTGTTTCCCTTATATTTACTGGGTTACGGCGATTTTGTCCGTTGTCACGGAGTATGGTATTTTATTTTCGACCTTTACTTTCTTTTTGAATTGTTTTCATTTTGCTTTTTGTTATAAATTGATAATCTGTTCGAAAACCACAGGCATCATGCAAAGCGTCCATGATTGGCTCTCGTTTGTATGTTGGAATAAATCCTTGTTCCTGAACCTCAACAAAATTCATTGTTTTCAAGGCATCTAACAGTTCTTCGCAGGTATAGTTTGAATCAAGTTTTTTCTCAAGAAAACGATAGATTGTCAGTGCAAGGAAGCAAATCAGAAAATGTGCCTTAATACGGTTTTCTTCTTGCAAATAAACAGGTCTTGCCGAAAAATCTGTTTTCATGATGCGAAAACATTCTTCGATCTGCCATCTTCCCTCACTGACTTTTAAAATATCACGAACCTCATCCTCTAAAAGATCCGTACATACCGCATAAAGTCCGTCATAGTTAGACTCCTCCGCAATCTTACTTTCATCCAGATAATGGTAGATATCAGCTGCTTTTCCCTCTTTTGCAGCTGCGGTTGTTCCGATAAAACGTGCTGGATCATTTGGGTTTTTACGGTTCTTTTTTGTATTTCCGGAATCCAGCATCTTTTGTGCACGTTCTATCTGTTTATCACGAATGGATTTTTGGTAAAGTGCATACTTAGGAGAGTATGTAATAATTAAACGTTGATGGAGCTTTTTTGTGGTATAGGGTTCATCTTTATAATAAAGCCCTTTATCATCCGAAGAAAGTTGTGTGATATCCACAGGTGTATCATCCGAAACTTTTTTAAATCCCTGCATATTCAAAGCCCATTCTTTTTCTTCTTTTTTCAGCTTTTTCATCGATTGGGTTACGATATATGCTCTTTCTCCCATATGATTGTAACATCGGATGTCTTCAGAACCTAGTCCTGCATCACTGCAATAGATAAATTTCTGACAGCCAAACTCTCCAAGTACTTTCTTTTCCAAAGGTTTTAATGAGGTCTGCTCATTGGCATTTCTGGGAAACAGAGAGAACGCAAGGGGAATGCCGTCACCATCCATAAATAAGCCCATTTGAATGATTGGATTTGGTCTGTGTTCTTTGCTTTTTCCATATTTTTTACTGCCGTTTTCCTGCTCGATTTCAAAGTAATAGTTTGAACAGTCATAGTATAGTATTTTATCGTTTCTGTTACCTAAAAAATGACTGTTTTTATAAACTTCTGCCTGTATGAGATCACATTCACTGCCAAGAATATCCAATGCACGGTAAACATCGTGAAGTTCATAAGAAGGTTTTTCCAAGAATTCGGAAGCAACTTTGAAAGAAGCACGTTTGCTGGAAGGCTCCAGAATTCTTGCGTAAATCAAGTCAGAAAGAATGGCATTGATATCATACTTGAATTTATATTTTAATTTTAATTTGCGGCAAATCTTTTCTATATGCATCTGATAATAGATGTACTGCAAAAAAAGATAACCACCTCGAAAGAAAATCTGTTTTTCATAATCGAGTTGTCTGTTGGCGTGAAAAGTAATCTGTATCCGTTTGTTTTCCTGTTCCTGCTTATATTTTAATGTTTCAAGTCGGGCTTCTTCTTTCGCCCAGGCCATTACATCATCCCGTGTTGGTCCGTGTTCAAGTAAAAGTTCTTTTAGAGTTCCGAGCTTTCGAACAATAACGGAAGTACTTGCTCCTTTATCGTTGATATATCCTTTTGAGATATAAAACGATTCGGCATTCTTTGATTTTGACGTAGTAACCCTCATAAAAAAACGCCTCCTTTACCATATTTTACAAGACATTGCAATAAAATGCAATAGAGTAAAACAAAAAAGTTGACACAAAAAACGCAGGTTTCATGCGACCTGCAGGGCTTTTTTGTAGGATTCAACTGTCAAACTCCAGAAATCTACAAAATTAGACAAAGGGTATGGTAAATCTTTCCTAATTATAATATAATAGTAACATAATTATGCTTAGGGAGGATTATAAAAATGAAATCAAATGTAAAAAAGGTATTGACTATACTACTTATTCTATCAATATTACCTTTCCAACAAGTCTTGAATGTACAAGCTAAAGGTGTACCAAAATTAAATAGAACTAGCCTATATTTATCTACAGCAGACACCTATAAACTTAAAGTATTAAACACAACAAAAAAAGTAAAGTGGTCATCTTCTAATAAGAGTATTGTGCGAGTAGAAAGCAAGGGTATGGTGTATCCTGTTTGGACTGGTAAAGCAACTGTAACAGCTAAAGTTGATGGGAAGACATTGAAATGTACTGTAAATGTTTTAGATCAAGATATATGGTTTAACTCGAACCAAACTGAAAAATCGGAAGCGTTAAATAATTACCAAGTATGTATAATGCCAAGAACGGAAGCAAAAGTAAGAATAAAAGTAGAAACATGGATAAAAAATAAATTTTATTCGTCAGGTGCAATGTACGGAGAAAAAATAGGGAGTACAATAACTATTTCTAATAGTGGAAAATATCACATTAGTGGTACTATTAAAATTGTTTATAAAAATGGATATGAACATCATTGTGTTGTAAATATAACTAATTCTGATTTGAAAGTATTAAAAATAAAAAATTTTAAACTAGGTGAAAAAACGGAATGCTCATAAATGCAACAAAAAACGGATTGAAAGTAGTAAAGGAACAGTTATAAGATAATTATATATAGGCAACTAGGACGTTCAGAAATGAGCGTCCTTTTTATATAAAACTATGGTGAATCCTTCCTGTATATTGTATAATAGTATCAATATGTTACATAGGGAGGAAAAAGAAGCTAAAAAGATATTAAAAACTTTAGAAAAGTGTAAGGTAACCAATATTACAGAAGCTAATATTAAGAAAAATAGTAAAGAAGAAAATAAAGTATATATACTGCCTGTAGATTACAGAAATGTGTATTTAACTGTAAAAAAGGAAATTGCAAACAATAAGATTCGAAAAAGAAGTTTTATATAAAAACAATTTAAAATCGCCTTCGTCCGCAGAGTTTCCAAGTAGTAGTAATTGGTCAGTGTGGGAAGAAAAAGGTAAGAAATATGTTGATGTAGACAATAGCTTTGGTGCTAATATACAAAGGCAAATTAAGTTTATAATAGAAGATAATTCTATAAAATCATTTATATTTGACGGAAAAGAAATATTTGCAGGGCATAAATAACCATGTTACAATAGAAGACAAGGAATTATAGTGTATTCATTGTGATACAAAGTTACATGTGGTTATGCAGCATTTGATTTGGGGAGAAAACATTATGTCTAATACAACTAAATTGGCATTGGAGGCATCGCTTAAGAAACTGTTATTACATAAAAAGATAGATAAGATAACGATTAATGATTTGACATCTGACTGTGGCATTAGTCGGATGGCATTTTATTACCATTTTAAGGATATTTACGATTTGGTTGAGTGGATATGTATAGAAGATGGAAGACGAATCTTACAAGGGAAAAAAAATTATGATACATGGCAGGAGGGAATGGCTCAGGTTTTTGAAGAGGTCGTGGAGAATAAGGCATTTATTCTTAATGTGTACAGCTCTGTTAGCAGGGAAAAAATGGAAAGCTATTTATACGAGCTTACATATCGTTTGATTGTCGATGTGGTTGAGGAAAAATGCGTAGGAACTGAGTTAGCCAAAGAAGATAAGGCATTTATTGCAGAATTTTATAAGTATGGTTTTGTGGGAATTGTGCTGAACTGGATTGACCGTGGTATGAAGGATGACTATAAGAAAATTGTGGAGAGAATGAGCATTACACTTCATGGCAATATTACGAATTCCATTCACAATTTTGAGCAGATAAAGAAGTAGATTTTATCAAAATAGGAGAAATGATAAGTTTTTTATCATTTCGCTTATTTTGTAAGTAGGATTGTTGATTCTGAAGGTATAAAATAGAAGCATAAAAGACAAGTGGACAAACCGATAGGAGAAAGGTGGTAATTCTACATGGCAACAAAAAAGAATATTGGTATTGGGGTAGCAGCAATTGCGGCAGGAGCCGGCGCAACTGCTGTTGTATTAAAAAATCGTAAAAAGGCAGAAAAAAAAGCGTGTAAAAATTCAAAAGGGGAGTATATTAAGAATCAGGAGTACCGTAATACGGAGAGAGGAAAATATCAAAAAAATAGTAAAGGAATTTACTATACAAATGGTAACTATGAGGCATTTGCAAGACCTAAGAAACCAGAAGGAGTAGATGATAAAAATGCTTATATTGTAGGAAGTGGATTGGCTGCACTGGCAGCGGCTTGTTTTCTGGTACGTGATGGTCAGATGCCAGGTTCTCATATTCATATTTTAGAAGCAATGGATATTGCTGGTGGTGCATGTGATGGTATTTATGATTCAACAAGGGGTTACGTAATGCGTGGCGGACGTGAAATGGAGAATCATTTCGAATGTCTGTGGGATTTGTTCCGGAGTATTCCATCAATAGAAACTCCTGGTGTATCAGTGCTGGATGAGTACTACTGGCTGAATAAGGAAGATCCGAACTACTCTTTGTGCCGTGCAACGGTGGAACGTGGAAAAGATGCACATACAGATGGTAAATTTAATCTTAGTCAGAAGGGCTGCATGGAGATTATGAAGCTGTTTATGACAAAAGATGAAGATTTATATGACAAGACGATCGAAGATGTATTTGATGAGGAAGTATTTGATTCTACATTCTGGCTGTATTGGAGAACGATGTTTGCTTTTGAAAACTGGCATAGTGCTTTAGAAATGAAGCTTTATTTCCAGAGATTTATTCATCATATTGCAGGACTTCCAGACTTTAGTGCATTGAAATTTACAAAATATAATCAATATGAATCTTTAATTCTTCCAATGCAAAAATATTTGGAAGATGCAGGAGTTGACTTCCAATTTAATACAGAGGTAACAAATGTAATCTTTGAATTTGAAAATAACCGAAAGGTAGCAAAGGCAATTGAATGTAAAGTTGGCGGAGTAGAAAATGGAATTATGCTCACAGAAAATGATCTTGTATTCGTAACAAATGGAAGCTGTACAGAAGGTACGATATATGGCGATCAAAATCATGCTCCAAATGGAGATGCAGAAGTGAGAACAAGTGGATGTTGGAATTTATGGAAAAATATTGCAAAACAAGACCCTTCGTTTGGACATCCGGAAAAATTCTGCTCTGATGTATCAAAGACAAATTGGGAATCTGCAACGGTTACGACTTTGGATGACAAGATTATCCCATATATCACGAATATATGTAAACGTGATCCAAAGAGTGGAAGGGTAGTAACCGGTGGTATTGTAAGTTGTCAGGATTCCAGCTGGCTGATGAGTTGGACAATTAACAGACAGGGACAATTTAAGGAACAAGATAAAGATAAAGTATGTGTCTGGGTATATGGGTTATTTACAGATGTACCGGGCGACTTTGTGAAAAAACCAATGAAGGAATGTACCGGTAAGGAAATTACAGAGGAATGGTTGTATCATTTAGGTGTTCCGGTAGAACAGATTCCGGAACTGGCAGAAAATAGTGCCGTATGTGTTCCAACGATGATGCCTTATATTACAGCATTTTTCATGCCAAGAACGAAAGGAGATCGTCCTGACGTAATTCCGGATGGATGTGTAAACTTTGCATTTTTGGGACAATTTACAGAAACACCAAGAGATACTGTATTTACGACAGAATATTCGGTAAGAACTGCTATGGAAGCTGTTTATGGTTTGCTTGGCGTAGACAGGGGTGTGCCGGAAGTATGGGGTAGTGTTTACGATATCCGTGAATTACTGGAGAGCAGTGTGAAGCTGATGGATGGAAAATCTCCATTAGAAATTGAGTTACCGGGTCCGCTTAATGTATTGAAAAAACCTTTACTACATGTAATAAAAGGAACGGTAATTGAAAAAGTATTGCGTGATCATAATGTATTAAAAGACGGTATGATTTAATGGAAATGAAGACTCCGAAACGAAAGTTTTCGGAGTCTTTATTGCTTTATAGGAAACTTTGTCTTCTATAAAGCAAAAACGCTCCGCGAGGATGTGCACAGATTTTTTGTTTATAGAGTTGGTTTTGGATGAAAGTGAGGTGAGATTTGAACCATTTGACGATGGAACTCCAATGTAAAAGTTACATATATTAATATTAAGATGTTGGGGTCAAAAGATATTTCGACCCCTGATACCTACAGATGACTACGCACTTTGTGCTCCCGTCATCCTAAAAACATTCGAAATCCGCCCTGTACGGGCTACTTTCTCATGTTTTTGCGGGTCGCAAAGTCATGCTTTTTCATGCCAGCATGAAAAGCATGACCTTTTGACCCTGGTATCATATTAAGATATGAATATAAGGGGTTATTATGGAATTTAGAAATAGTAGAACTTATAAGAACTTAATGAAAGCATTCGAAGGAGAATTAAAGGCAAGTACAAAATATCGCTTATATGGCGAAAATGCAAAAAAGGAAGGTTATCAGCAGATTGGGAATATATTTGATATGACAGCTAAAAATGAGCAGGAGCATGCAGAAATATGGTATAAGCTAATGAATAGTGGCAAAGTTCCGAGTACGTTGTGTAATTTAGTAGAATCATACGAAAGTGAGATTTATGAATGGACGGAGATGTATGAAAATTATGCCCGTATTGCAGAACAGGAAGGGTATCAGGATATAGCAGACTTATTCCGAATGGTGGGAGAAATTGAGCATCATCACGACTACCGGTTTGAAGTTTTGGCAGACAATATAAGACATGGAACTGTTTTTTGTAAAAATAAGCAAATAATTTGGGTTTGTTTAAATTGTGGAAATACGTATTATGGGGAGTGTGCACCTGAAGTATGTCCTGTGTGTGGATATCCGAAAGGATATTATGAGATGTATTGTGAAAACTATTAATTAAAATAGCCAGATGGTTACCACCGATTACCAGTGGAAATAGGTTCTCCGATATGATAACATATATTTGTAACATAAATGTAATATTTTCGTAACAAATAAAAGGAGGATATCTTATATGAGAAATATAAAAAAATTAACAGTAGTCGGAATTACAGCATTTGCGGTGGCAACAATGATTCCTGTAACGTCAATGGCAGCTCAAAACAATCCAATTTGTAAATTGTATGGAGTAAACAATCCAACGTTATCACAAAACTGTAAATTAGAAAGTGTAGAAGATGCACTGAAGCAAGTTGTGATAAATGGAAACTGCATTAAGTGGGGAACGGTTATTATAGGAAATGATAATAACAAACCAGAGTCTGGTGAAGAAAACGGTAATCAGGATACGAATGATAACATTAATAATGAACAAGATACAAACGATGAACAAAACACAAATAATGAACATGACACAAGCAATGGGCAAAATAACAATGAAACAAATCAAACACCGGAAACTAGCGAAGTAACAGAATCTTATTATGCAAAGCAGGTGCTTTCACTTGTGAATACAGAGCGTGCCAAGGAAGGATTAGCCCCATTATCTTGGAATACCCAAGTCGCAAAAGCAGCAGGAGTAAGGGCAGTTGAAATTCAGACGAGTTTTTCTCATACAAGACCAAATGGAAGTAATTTTTCTACTGTATTAAGAGAAAATGGAGTGAACTACCGTGGCACTGGAGAAAATATCGCATGGGGGCAGAAAACACCAGAGCAGGTTGTAAATGCATGGATGAATAGTGCTGGGCACAGAGCCAATATTATGAATAAAAATTTCACAACTCTCGGTGTAGGATATGTACAGAATACAAACGGAACACCATATTGGGTACAATTGTTTACATACGAATAAGAATAGAAAATATTCACAAAAAGTAATTGTAACAACTTGTATAAAATCAACAAAAATAGTATTTCTTATTACATTAGCTTGAAAAGAGTGCTATAATAATATTAAGTTAACGTGTAGTTTGCTTAGCGGAACATAAATCCAGTTAATGCAAACTACATTTTTGTATATGTTTTTTTTTTAAGAAAGAAGGGTAGTAATGTATCAGATTAATGATATGATTATTTATGGGGTGAATGGCATTTGTAAAATCGTTGATATTGCAGATAAGGAATTTAGTGGAAGTAAGACAGAATATTATGTATTGAAACCATTAAATAATCAGGCTTCCACTATCTATGTTCCGGTTAATAATGAGAATCTCAAGAAGAAAATGAGATGTGTCCTGTCGGTTTCAGAAATTTATGAAATCATTCATTCAATGCCGGAAGAAAAATCGGTTTGGATTGAAAATGAAAATGAACGTAAAGAAAAATATAAAGAAATTATTGCCTGTGGCAATCGCAGGGAGCTTGTGCAGATAATAAAAGCTTTATATACTCACCAACAACAGCTGCAGGCAAAAGGGAAAAAACTTCATGCCGCGGACGAACGTTTTTTTAAAGAGGCTGAAAAGTTATTGTATGAAGAATTTGCAATTGTGCTTGACATAAAACAGGAGCAAGTATTGCCATTTATATTAGAGCAGATTCAGCCGGGGCTGAAACATGGGCACAATAATAATCAGAGTATTTGATAATCATAGGCAAGTCGTTTTGTATCAGCATTTTGTTCTTCCGACAAATATATAATACCACAATATTGAAATCCTTGTTTTTTTAAGAACTGTTGCATTGGAATATTTCCTTCGTGGGTATCGATTCGAATCCAATTCAAACCGTGATTTTGAATTAACTTTTTTGCAAAAGAAATAAGCTGTGTTGCCAACCCTTGTTTTTTACAAGAAGTGGAAACAGCAATTCGGTGAATCACACCATATGGATTGTTGCTTCTGAATGAACCATTAAAAATTTGCTGATAAGATGGTTCTTCTTGAAAAGAGATGGAAATTGTTGCAAGTATTTGTCCATTTTCTACAAGAACATAGCTAATGGCCTGTTCTATATCAGAACGAATGGTATTTTCATTAGGATATCCGTTCTGCCATTGGCTGATACCCAATTCTTTGAGAGCATTTTGTGCCTGATGGATAATATCCATAATCATTGGTAAATCTTTTTTTTCTGCTATGCGAATCTGCATAATAACCTCCTAATTATTAGATGTTTTTTACTAATTTATCTTTTATAAGTGCAAATAGTTCACGAACCATGAAGTGAACAAAAATAAGTGGGTCTGTAGGTGCAGGAATTCCAACGGGATTTTGTAAATTTAATTTTTTTGCAATCTGTAGTGCCCGATAGATATGAAAATTATTTGTTACAATGCCAACAGCGAGAACGTTTTTTTCGAGAAGTTCTTTGCTAAATAAAAAATTTTCATAGGTATTTGTTGAATCAGGTTCCATTTTAATTCGGTCAGAAGAAATACCTTTTTTAATTAGGTACCTATTCATTGCCTGTGCTTCTGTTATGGTTTCTCCTTTCCCTTTTCCACCAGATACAATTGCCGTTGTATCCGGATGGGCTTCCATATAGGAATATGCAGTTTCCAAACGAAATTGCAGGGATTTTGTAATTTGCTCCCCTTTCAAACCAGCTCCAAGAATGATAAGACAATCGATATTTGTCCTGGGAACAGAGTGGATTTGCTTTAGGATAAAAAAAATATGACTACAAAACAACAATAGGAAAAAGAAAATTCCAAATATCAAGAGCAAATAAATACAATTCAAAATCTTAGATTTTAAAATATAAGATTTCAATAAGGAAATCGTAAAACAAGTAAGTGCTCCAACTAGCCAAAAAAGAGCAAATGAAATTGGATTTTTAGTATAAAATACTACAAAACAAAAGTAAATAAGTAGTGAAAGACCGATGCCGATAAAAAGATAGTTTGTCATAGCTGCCTCCAGATAAAAGATATAATTACTATTACATAAATAAATCAAGATGGCAAGAAATTTTTTAATTTCTGTAAATGCAATTTGGTTTTCTTATATAAATTATGAATGAGATATACAGGCACTTTGCATAAAAATGCGTAAATAGTGTAAAACACTTTGCTTTTTGTGCTGAAATATGATAATATAAGTAAAAACGAATGAAAAAGAAACTATAATTTGCAAAAAGTGAAAAAATATATTCTTGTTTTGCAATTCGAAAAACATGTCGAAGCAGTGAAATGAGAAAGGATGGTTAGATGAAATGAATAATACAATCCTAATCGTTGATGACATAGAGATAAATCGTGAAATATTAAGTCTTTTGTTTGATGAAGGTTATCAGATTATTGAAGCAGAGGATGGATTTCAGGCGATAGAAAAAATAAAAGAAGAAAAAGAAAATTTATCTGCAATACTTTTGGATATTATTATGCCTAATATGGATGGTTTTGGCGTTTTAGAATATATGAATAAAGAAAAATTGATGAGTAAAATACCGGTTATTTTAATTACTGGAGATACATCAATGGAATTGAAGAAAAAAGGTTATGATTTAGGGGTATCTGATATTATTGAAAAACCATTTGATAAGCAAATTGTCCAAAAGCGTGTCAATAATTTGGTTGAGTTGTATTTTCATAAAAATAATCTTGAACAGTTGGTAGAAGAGCAGACAATAGAGATAAGGGAGAAAAATGATAAAATTAATCAGATGAATTACCGGCTTATTGATACATTAGGGACTATGGTTGAATTTAGAGATTTGGAATCCGGTGGGCATATTATGCGAGTAAGAGAATTAACAACTGTATTATTAAAATATGTCCAAAAATATTATAAAGAATATGGAATAACGAATGAGATAGCGGACATTATTGCTTATGCTTCTTCTATGCACGACATTGGTAAAATAGCGATACCCGATAATATATTATTAAAGCCTGGAAAGCTGACAAAAGATGAATTTGAAGTTATGAAAACGCATACAGTAAAAGGGTGCGAAATACTTAATCGAGTGTCAATTGCTGATGACAGCTTGTATATGAGTTATTGTTACCAAATCATTAGAAGTCATCATGAAAAGTTTGATGGAACGGGATATCCGGATGGTTTAGAAAAAGATAAGATTCCGATTGCAGCACAAATTGTATCAATTGCTGATGTGTATGATGCATTAATTAGTGACCGGGTTTATAAAAAGGCTTATTCGAAACAAGAGGCATATGATATGATTTTAAGTGGAAAATGTGGTGGCTTTAATCCGAAACTGGTGGAGTGCTTTAAGTTGGCAAAAGAAGAATTTGAGCAAACAGCAGAAAGAATATCATAGAAAGAGAAAGGTGTATAAATGAAAGATTTCTTTACATTAGAATGTTGTGTAGATTCTGTCGAATCTGCTTTGAATGCAGAACGGGGTGGGGCAACGAGGATTGAATTATGTTCTAATTTGATTATAGGCGGTACAACTCCGACAAAAGCACTGTTTGAAACAATCAGAGAACAGTCATCAATCCGTATCCACGTTTTAATACGACCACGATTTGGTGATTTTTTATATACAGAAGCAGAGTTTGAAATTATTCAGAGAGAAATACAGTTATTTCAGGAGTTGGGAGCCGAAGGCGTTGTAGTTGGATGTTTGACAAAGGATGGAGAACTGGATTTTGGTCGTATGAAAAAATTGAGGTCAGAAGCAAAAGATATGTCTGTTACTTTGCACAGGGCTTTTGATGTCTGTAAAGATGCCAAAAAAACATTAAGGCAGGCACAGGATTTGGGAATTAATACAATTCTTACTTCCGGTCAAAAGCAAAGTGCAATCGAAGGAATTGAATTGCTAAAGGAGTTGGAAGCAGAGTCTGGTGATGTTTCAATTATGGCCGGGGCTATGATAACACCTCAGGTAATACAATATTTTTTAGAAGAAACAGAAATTAGTGCCTATCATATGTCTGGAAAACAGATTTTACAAAGTCAGATGGAATATCGAAACATGGAAGTAAATATGGGGCTTTCCTTTTTTAGTGAATATGAAATTTATCGTACAGACGAAGAAGCAATAAAGAAAGCCAAAATGATATTAGAACAATGTGTAAAATGATAAGCAATAGAACTAGCCTCAAAAAGAAATTCCATTTCTTTTCGAATTATGCTAAAATAGCAGTCGGATAAATAAAATGACGATCTGGAAAAGGAAAGGAGTATTTTTGTGGGTAAAAAAGCAGGATTATTACCAATAGGCGTTTTTTTAGTCTTATTTTTAGGAGTTGGATGTGCGACTGGCGATTTTTATAAAATGCCGGCAATTGTAGCTTTTTTGATAGCACTTTTGGTAGCGTTTCTTCAAAATAGAACATTGAGTTTTCAAGAAAAAATTCATGTAATAGCAGGAGGTGTTGGAAATGATAATATTATTACGATGTGCTTGATTTTTTTGGCAGCCGGTGCGTTTTCAGGAACGGTGTCAGCAGCTGGCGGAGTAGAAAGTACAGTTAATCTTGGTCTTTCGATTCTTCCGTCAGGGATTGTAGTAGCTGGACTTATGATGATTGCGTGTTTTATTTCTGTGTCGATGGGAACCAGTATGGGAACAATCGGGGCACTTGGACCAATTGCAATCGGGATTAGTGATAAGACAGGATATTCATTAGCAATCTGTATTGGTGCAGTTGTAAGTGGAGCAATGTTTGGAGATAATTTATCTATGATTTCTGATACTACGATTGCAGCTGTTCGGACACAAGGATGTGAGATGAAAGATAAATTTAAGGAAAACTTTTTCCTTGTTTTGCCGGCAGCATGTATTTCGCTTATATTATATGGGGTACTGGCGAGAAATGGAAGCTATCAGATGAATGAAGCATTACCTTATCATCTGATACAAGTAATTCCATATGTTGTTGTATTAGCAGGAGCGTTAATTGGAATTAATGTGTTTATTGTGTTAATTAGTGGAACTTTAGTGTCAATTTTAGCTGGGCTTTTGACAAGTACGATTGCAGTTGATGAAATTTTTACTGTTATGCAGGAAGGAATTACATCAATGTATGATATCACTGTGATTTCTATTATTGTTGCATGTATTGTATCACTTGTGAAAAAGAATGGTGGAATCGAATATATTTTAGATATTATTCATCGTAGCATTAAGAGTCACTCGGGTGGTGAATTTGGAATCGCAATTTTGGCAGTTTTAGTAGATCTGTGTACAGCGAATAATACAATCGCGATTGTTATGGCAGGACCAATAGCAAAGGAAATTAGTGAGGATTATAATATATCACCAAGAAGAACAGCTTCTTTGTTGGATAT
Source organism: Velocimicrobium porci (assembly GCF_009696045.1). Taxonomy (GTDB): domain Bacteria; phylum Bacillota; class Clostridia; order Lachnospirales; family Lachnospiraceae; genus Velocimicrobium; species Velocimicrobium porci. The sequence continues at coordinate 48,621 of NZ_VUMT01000014.1, forward strand.
TTTTACTTCTGTGACGCAGGGATTGATACCGTATGGTGCCCAGCTGTTACTGGCGGCAGGCTTAACGAAACTTTCGCCAGTAAATATAATTCCATACTTATTCTATCCTGTTTTAATGGGAATCAGTGTAATTTTCATCTTGTTAATCAGAAAGGATGAGAAAGTCCCTCTAACAGAGGAAACTCAAATTGATTTTAACAAAAACCTTTAACAGGAGTAATTTTAAATGGAATGGACAAAAGAGCGATATCATAAGGAGATAAGAGTTTGCTTAAATCAATTGTCAGAGCAAAAGTATCAAAGATTTAGCAGCAAACTGCTTCCTGGGACAGAAAATATACTGGGAGTACGGTTCCCAAAGTTGAGAAGTTTGGCAAAAACGATAGCAAAAGATGACTGGAAGACGTATCTTCAGGTAGCACAAGATGATACATTCGAAGAAATTATGCTTCAGGGAATGGTAATAGGTTCTGTAAAAGCAGAGCTTGAAGAACTAATTCCTTATATGAGAGAGTTTATTGATAAAATTGATAACTGGTCTGTATGTGACAGTTTTTGTAGCAGTTTGAAAAGAACTGCGAAAGAAAAAGAACAAATGTGGGAATTCCTTCAGGAGTATTTTCATTCGGAACGGGAGTATGACTTGCGATTTGCAGTTGTTATGTTTTTAAATTATTATGTGGAAAAAGAATACTTGCAAATTGGATTTGGATATTTTGATAAAATAAATAGGGAAAAGTATTATGTAAAGATGGCAGTTGCGTGGGCGATCTCTATTTGTTACATCAAATATCAGAATGAAACAATTGTGTATCTTGAGCATTGCAAGTTGGATATTGATACTTACAATAAGGCATTACAAAAGATAATAGAATCAACACGTGTGGCAAAGGAAGAAAAACAGAAAATTCGCATGATGAAAAGATAAACTAATTTAGTAAATAATTTGACAAATAAAAATAATCTGTTATAATAGCAATTAATTGACATAGGCGATGATAAGAATAAGTAGTTATCTGAGGAACCGACAGAAAGTGACCGGGTGATGAGAGGTGCAGGGAAGACAGATAATGAATACCTCTTTGAGCTTCACTCTGAACACAATTGGATTTGTAAGTAGGCAGTGACGGACGAAAGACAGAAAGATGTCTTGGCACACGTTATAGTGCAAGGGTATCGCTTTTATTAGGCTGTACTTGATGAGTCAGATGGTGTGAACCATTTGAGAAAAAAGGTGGTAACGCGAGATATACCTCGTCCTTTTAATAGGACGGGGTTTTTTTACTTTATAGGAAACTTCGTCTCCTATAAAGCAAAAAGCCTTCCGGGAGGGAACGCACTGCGTCGGAGATGAATTATGTCGCCAAAGCGACTCGCCGCAGGCGGAGAATCTTGCGAAACAGGATTCTATCTTATTAGTAGGAACTTTTATCGGAAATCGCTTCGTCAATCGAAAGAAAATAGAGAAAAATAAAAGAAAGGAAAAGTATGAGTGTATTACAACGATACGATATCATACAGGTGAAAACATGACAGTATATGAAGAATTAGTTGCCAGAGGGTTAATTGCCCAAGTGACAGATGAAGAAGAAATTAAGGAACTCATTAACAATGGAAAAGCAACATTTTACATTGGTTTTGACCCAACAGCGGATAGTCTGCATGTAGGACATTTTATGGCATTGTGCCTGATGAAACGTCTTCAAATGGCGGGAAATAAGCCGATTGCACTTCTTGGAGGGGGAACAGGAATGATTGGTGACCCATCCGGAAGAACAGATATGCGTCAAATGATGACACCGGAAACAATTCAGCATAATTGTGACTGCTTTAAAGAACAAATGAGCCGGTTTATTGACTTTTCTGATGGAAAAGCGTTGTTAGTAAATAATGCAGAATGGTTAATGAATCTTAACTATGTGGAGTTATTAAGAGAAGTAGGTCCACATTTTAGTGTAAACCGTATGCTTACAGCAGAGTGCTACAAACAGAGAATGGAAAGAGGTCTTAGCTTCTTAGAATTTAACTACATGATAATGCAAAGTTATGATTTCCTCGCTTTATACCAAAAATATGGCTGTAATATGCAATTTGGCGGAGATGACCAATGGAGCAATATGCTTGGAGGCACGGAATTAATTCGTCGTAAACTTGGTAAAGATGCTTATGCAATGACGATAACATTATTGCTTAATTCCGAAGGCAAAAAAATGGGAAAAACACAGTCTGGTGCAGTATGGCTTGACCCAAATAAGACTTCTCCATTTGATTTTTACCAATACTGGAGAAATGTAGCAGATGCTGACGTACTAAAATGTCTTCGTATGCTTACATTCCTTCCACTTGAACAAATTGATGAAATGGATAAATGGGAAGGAAGTCAGCTAAATGAAGCGAAAGAAATCTTAGCTTACGAATTAACTAAGATGGTTCATGGCGAAGAAGAGGCAGTGAAAGCAAAAGAGGCTGCAAGAGCATTATTTTTCAGCGGAAATGCTGCTAATATGCCAACAGCAGAATTAGCAGAAGAAGATTTTAAAGATGGAAAAATTGATTTAATTTCTATTCTTGTAAAATCTGAACTTGTTCCATCCCGTTCAGAGGGAAGACGTGCAATTGAGCAAGGTGGAGTTTCGATTGATGGAGAAAAAATTACAGATATTCACTTTGAAATCGAAAGAGATACGCTAACTGGGGAAGGAATTGTAGTAAAGCGCGGTAAGAAAAACTTTAGAAAAGTGATTGTAAAATAAAAAAGAAAAGTGATAAGGCTGTTATACAATAAAAGAAAAAAGTTTTTATCGTATAACAGCCTTATTGTTAAAATGTTAGAATGAATTAAATATGATAAAAACAGCGGTAAGCTTCTTCTTTGATTACCGATAGAGGAAGATTATGACATTCGGCACAAGAGCGCAAATCTTCATATTCCGGTTTTAATTTTTCGATTCCAAATCCTTTGCTGATTTTAAAATGGATAGTACCATAGGAAGTTTCAATCGGAACTTTTTCCGAGTTTAAAGTTATTCGGTCGCAATGGTACAAACGAATACCAAGAGTCGCTGTATGTAAAAGGATTAAATGACTTAATTTTGTGACAAGTGGTTCTTTACATAAGCAGGTGAGCATGGTGGCAGGGCGGTTTTTTTTCATGCCGATTGCCGTTGTATATACGTCAAGTGCCCCCTGCTCTAATAGGAGAGAAGAAACATATCCGATTGATTCAGGGGTCATGTCATCAAGGTTACAACGAATTTCAACAATTGTGTCTGTGATTGCGGGCATTTGAAGTTTAGGCTGGTCATGCTCCGATTGATTTTTATGTAAAAGAATAGCACAGAGGCAGGTTTTTGATTCATTAGAATCAATTCCAAATCCATAGGATTCTATATCAGCAGTAGGAAGCGGTTCGTAATTTGTAACAAAATAGTTCAAGATAGCAACCCCTTCTAAAGTGCATATGGCTGGTTGAGAATACTGAATAGAAACAGGAATGTTTGCTAATAATTCGAGCATCTCTGGCACTGGAGGAGAGCTGGTTCCAAAACAGAGTGAAACAGGGGAAGCATATATTTTGTCAGGTTGCAGGATTGAAAAGAGCAGACAGCACCCGGTTATTAGAATAATTGTTTTATAAGTTTTAAGAGGCGGAAAAAAGATTTGTTCTTCTGGAATGTTCCGGGTTTTTGAAACGGATTTCTGCATCAAGGTATAGATAGCAACTATCTGTTTTCTTATAACAAACGATACGGGAAGTGTGTTAATGTAGTTGCGGATGGAAGAAAATGTAATTTCCTCATTCCAGTATGGTTGATTTAATATTTCGGAAGAAACCGTTATCGCTAAGCCAGACGCAGAGTGATTAGGACAAGGAACGATTTGAGGCGTTATTATCTCTGAATCTGGAAAAGCGGAGCAAATTGCAGTTAAAAAGTTCTTTTTTTGCACTGATGTGCATAATTCGTATAATGCCCCAATTAATTGATTGCCAGAAACTCCGGAAGAACAGTCAAGAAAGATTAATTTCAAGATTTTTTACCTCCCATGTGATTAATCATGCTTGCAAGATAGCCGGCACCAAAACCGTTGTCAATATTTACAACACTGACACCGCTTGCACAGGAGTTTAACATTGCAAGCAGAGCAGAAAGACCACCAAAATTAGCGCCATATCCTACACTAGTCGGAACGGCTATAACCGGACAGTCGGAAAGACCACCGATAATACTTGCTAAAGCTCCTTCCATTCCTGCAACGGCAATAATAACATTTGCATTTGTGATAAATTCCATATTGTGAAAAAGCCTTTGAACTCCGGATACTCCTACATCATAAAGTCGCAATACATGGTTTCCTAGTGCTTCTGCGGTCAAAGCGGCTTCTTCTGCTACGGGGATATCACTGGTACCGCCGGTTGCAATAACAATGGAACCGGACGCTGTATAGTTGATTTTGCGATTTACAATACCTATTTTAGATGTAGAATCATAAAAAAGCTGTAGTTTATCGCTTAAAAAATCGGCAGTTTGTTCTGACAATCGGGTAATGATAATATTAGTTTCGCCGTGCTTGTCCATGGAAGTGGCAATGCCAAGAATTTGCTCGGGGGTTTTACCCGCGCCATAGATAACTTCGCAAGTTCCTTGCCGTAATGAGCGATGGTGATCGACTTTCGCATATCCAAGGTCTTCAAAAGGGCTTAGCTTTAATTTATTTAACGCCTCTTCTGGAGATAGGGTGTGCTCTTGTACTTTGACTAACAATTCAAAAATATCTTGTTGCTCCATTGTAATTCACTCCTAATATGAAAAGATATAGATATTGTAGCTTAAATATAGTATATTTTCAATTAGAGAGTTAAAGTTTAAAGAATCAATAGAAAGGAAAAAAATATGTCATTTGAATCAGTTCAGTTTGAAGGAATCTTATGTTTAAGAATTTTGGCAGCTTGTATATGTGGCTGCGTTGTTGGATATGAGCGTACGAATCGCTATAAAGAAGCGGGAATCCGAACACATGCAATTGTTGCGTTGGGAGCCGCAATGATTATGATAATTTCAAAATATGGTTTTTCTGATGTAAATTCTTATGATGCTGCGAGGGTTGCAGCGCAGATTGTGTCTGGAGTTGGTTTTTTAGGTGCAGGTATTATTTTTGTGAGAAATCAAAGCATCAGTGGTTTGACAACAGCAGCCGGAATCTGGGCAACTTCCGGTATTGGAATGGCAATTGGTGCAGGACTATATATTATAGGGGTCGTATCGACGGTTTTAATTTTACTTGTTCAGGTAGTTATGCATCGGAAATTTTTTGTCACGAAAGAACCAATGAGGGAACATTTATATTTTGTAGTTGCTGATGGGGAGGAAGGAATTCATTACATACAGAAAATTTTAAAAAAGCATCAGATTCAAGTTACCAATATAAAAATGGAACGTAAAAAAGAGAAAACAATTCAAATTGAAGTTGAAGTTATTGTTCCAGTGGCGTTGAATCAGATGCAGTTGTTAGAGCAGCTACTAAAACAGGATGTTATACTGTCTGTTCGCAGTGCAAAATAAGTTTGGAAATTATAAATTGTCTTTGTACACACGCAGTACATTTTCATAAAAAATTTTGTCTGTCTGTGAGGAAGAAAAGCCGGCTTTTAAAAAGGAATCGTATAGCGTTGGCATAAAAGAAGCATCAGGAATATCATGATTGGTAGGAATTCCATCAAAATCGCTCCCTAATCCAAGACATTCGATTCCTCCAATATCAACAATATGTTTTGCGTGGTAAAGAATCCAATCATAAGAGTTTTCTGTAGCGGAATTTTTTTCAAAAAGAAAATCTTCACAGAAATTAAGTCCTGTAACACAGCCTCGATTTCCCATTGATTGAATCATATCATCAGTCAGATTTCGTATATTAGGGCAGATTGCTCTGGAATTGGAATGACTTGCTACAAATGGTTTTTTTGTATTATGTAATACGTCGTAAAATCCGGCATCGGATAGATGGGAAACATCTATTATCATACCGAGCCGTTCCATTTCATCAAGAAATTCCAATCCCTTTTCTGTCAATCCATCGGTTGTATTTGGCTTAGTAAAATCGGGAATGTTGGTTGCAGAATCAAATGTTAGATTTGGAAATCCAAGTTCATTTGGAAAATTCCATGTTAGCGTCAACATCCTGACACCAAGCCGATATAGATTTCTTAAGTTTGCTAATTCACCCTTACATACTCCACCTTCCTCTACTGTCAAAAATGCAGATATTTTTCCGTTTTTTTCATTGTTCATAATATCAGTGAATTTATAAACCGGAGCAAGAATATCCGTATTTTTCTTTAATTCTGTATAAAAAAGGTCTATTAAAAAGAGAACTTCTTCCAAGGGGTTTTTTGCTAAATGTTTTGCTTTTTCGCAATTTGGTTTTGAGTCTGCCTCTTGCAGCGGAACAAATAGAGCAAAATTCTGTAAATAATAATTTCCACGTTTTAATTTTTCAATATCGATGTGAAGAGCGTTTTTTCTTAAAACGGCATCTTGAGTTCCCAATTCAGAAATTGTATCGCAGTGCATATCAATTACTTTCATATTTTTATCCAATCCAATCTGTTTTTTTATTATTATAACATGTATGAAGATAGAAAAGAAAATATTATAACAAAAAATATGAAAAAAGAAAATTGACAAAAAAGGTTGCATCAGATAGAATTTTGTAATAAAAGAAAGATTCTTTGAAAGGAAAAGACAATTGCGAAATACTATTCGAAAGATAATATTTGTCATTTGTACCTTCATGGTTCTTTTTTTGTTTTTTCAGACAAAAGATTATTCTGGAAGTCCATATAAGTGGACAAGAGCAGAGAACGTTGACTTTTCTGATGCATGGCAGGTGCAAATCGATGGAAAAAAGGAAACTTATAAAGCGAATTTTCCCAAAATTATTGAAGATGTAGAACCGAATCAATGGATTATTCTTCGAAAGAGGATAGAAAAGGAAAATAAATATTCCAAACCATATCTCATGGTAGGAAGTTCCCAACAAGAGTTTGTCGTTGATTTGGATGGAGAACATCTGTATTCAATGGAAGGAATGAAACGAATTAATTATGGAAGAACGAGTGGACTTGGCTGGTTTTTAATTAAAATGCCTAAAAATTGTGAAGGAAAGGAAATTCAGATTCGAATTCGTTCTTCGTATAAGGAAACTTCTGGTGCGATATCTCAAATATATTTTGGCAATAAAAGTGATTTAATGTACGAATTATTTACATTATCCAATAAGGAGTTAATTGTAGGTAGTTTTTTATTTTTATTGGCAATTATTATATTTTCTCTGAGTGCTCATTTCTGGAAAGTTTCACGTTATTTTTGTTTGGGAAGTATTTATTTAGGGTTACTTATTTTGGCACTTGCTATTTTTATTTTAGTAGAGAGCCAAGGATTAGTATTTTTTTTCTTTAATTATGCTTTTGACTATTATGCAGAATTTATTGCATTATTTTTATTTCCGGTTTTTATTTATCGTTTTATTTATTACTTTTATCAGTTGAAATGTAGTAAGAAAATTTGGAGGCTAGGTGAATTTCATTTTATTTTCTTTTTTCTTGCATTGTTAGGCCAGGTTACTGGAATTACAGACTTTTTTACTTTGCAATGGATTCTTTTAGGTTGCTTTGGAATAACACTATTAATGAGTTGCTATTTTCTTTTGAGAGAAATTGCAAAAAATAAGAAATTGGTAACTATTGTTTCATGGCTTGTACTTATTATTTTATTAATTGTGTTTAATTCCTTTATATTTGCTGAAAAGACTGAGGTTGCAATTTATGATTTGTTATTGTTTATAGTGATTGCATTTATATTTTATTTTCTACTCAGTTTCTTTTATGAATTAAGTAAGTTATTTAAAATTCGTGTGGATAATGAGATTTTGAAAGAACAGATTAAACAGCATAAAACTCATTATGACAGATTGCAGCAAGAGAAGGATAGGTTACGTAGAGTCCATCATGATATGAAATACCAATGGTTTACTTTAGAGCATTTATTAAATGAGTCGGGTGAACGGGCGAAGGAATATTTAACAACAGTTGTAGACAGTTTTAAAGTAACAAAATCTCACGTTGATACAGGAAATTATCTTTTAGATGCTATTTTGACAGAAAAGCTAGAAAAGGCAAATTCAATGGGGATAGAACCCAAAATGGAGATTATGATAAAAAAAGAATTACAAATAGAATTAACAGATTGTAGTATTTTATTTGGGAATCTTTTGGACAATGCACTAGAAGCACTAGAAAAATTAGAGAAAGAAAAGCGTTTATTAGATATTCATATTTTGACAAAGAAGAATTTGTTCATTATTAAAATAAAAAATTCTTATAATGGGATGGTTAAAAAGGTTGGAAATCGTTATATGACTACAAAAAAAGAAAAAGACTTTCATGGAATTGGCTTGGAGAGTATACGGCAAATTGTAAAAAAATATGATGGTGAATTCGAAATTTTTTATGATGAACAATATTTTTGTGTTGAAATTATACTATATGGAGTGTAAGAGGGGGTATGGATATGATTTCTATTTGTATTTGTGATGATAATATAGAATTTTTAGAGTATTTTAAAAAAATGCTAATTTTAGCTATGAAAGAGCTTGATGTGGAGTTTGTTGTTGAATGTTATACAGATGCAAAACAGTTGCTATTTGAGCTTGATGAATTAAATAAGAAAATAGACATTTATTTTTTAGATATTCTTATTAAAGAGGAAAATGGAATTCAATTGGCAAGAGAAATTAGAAAAAGAAGCCAAATAGAACAGATAATATTTTTTTCTATGAATAAAGAATATGTGTTTGACTGTTTTGACGTTATGCCGTTGCATTATTTACTAAAAGAACAACTGACATTGGAGGATTTAAAAGAAGTTTTAAATAAAGCTATTTCAATTGTTAATGAAAATAAGAAAAAGTTATTTCGCTTTAAAAAAGGTCATTCATTTTTTCAGATACCATTGAATGAAATTTTATATTTCGAAGTTATGAATCGTGTTGTTACAATACATATGAAAGGAAGGAATGAGGAATTTTATTCTACTATGGAACAAATTGAAGAAAAAATAGATGATGAATGTTTTGTAAGAGTTCATCGCTCTTTCTTAGTAAATATGAATTGGGTCGATCGAATCGAGAGAAACAAAGTTTCTATGTTTAATGAGGAAGTGATACCGATTGGTGCAAAATATTCAAAAAATGTTAAAAACTATATGAAATTGTTGCTGGAAAAAATGTGAATTTAATGCTACTGCTAAAAACCTTCGAAGGCTTTTAGCAGTAGCATTTTTCAATATACTTTAGTATTGGGAGCTTAAATATAAGAAATTTTAGTAAAGTGCTTATTTACAACAATTTTTTGCTTATTTACAACAAGATTGAGAACAACTAGGAATTTTAATGATATGATTATTAAAGTTTAAAGTCAAAATAAAAGTATAATTTTGATTTATTTGTAAAACATCGGAAAAGAATTGGGCAAGAAGGAGTGATTTAAAGTATAGTTACGTAGAGTATGATTTTATTAAAAAAGAGATAACTGTGAAATGGTTTTGTAAGAAGAAATGGAAATTTATAAGGAGAAGTGGAATGAAAAAGAATAGAATATTAAATTTAATTGTTTTTATGCTCATATGCAGTTTTTTAATCGGGGATTTATCAAAGTTTGCAAGTGCAAGTGAGTATAGTGGAAAGACAATTCAAATAACAAAAAAAGATTTAAAAAATGGAAAGATTACAATAAAAAATAAAAATGTAAAATCAATCGTAATTAATAAAAATGTAAAAAAAGCAACAATACAGCTTACGAATGTTAAAGTATCGAAGGATATTGTTTTTGAACAAGGAAATTATACATTAAAATCATCCAAATCAGAAATTGATTGTATTCAGATAGCTGAAAAAAATTCAAAGATTAAACTAGATCAAAAAGCTAACTTAAATAGCAGAAATTTAACAATAAAAGCAAAAGATAGCGTGTCTGGAAATCTTGAATTTTTAAATTATAAGCAAAAGATTAATTTAGAATTAGGGAAAAAATCAGATATTAAAATTAAAATTGGAACTCAACAAAAGGCAGAAATGGTAATTAAAAAGGCAGATGTGACTTCAAAACTAAGTGTTACTGGAACTGATTCTAAAGCAAAATTAAAGAAAATAGTTTTGGAGAAACCACTTTCACTTTCTGTTGAGATGAAGACGGAATTACTTCAGGTAAAAGAAGGTGCAAAGAAAGCAGTAATTGAAATTAATAATATGGTTGATGAGGTTCAGAATAATTATAATGCTGAGATTAAAGATAATACAAAAAAAGATGAACCTAAAGAAGATACAGAAAATAAAAAAGAAGATGATAAGAATACACAAAATCCACCTCAAAATGGAAACGGAAATATGCCTTCAATACCTCAAGAAGGGGGCGGAAGTGGTTCTTCAAACGGTGGTAGCGGTGGAAGCTCCTCTTCAAATGGTGGTGGAAGTTCTTCTTCTGGCTCAGGAAGTGTTAGTAAGAAGGTAGAGTCAGTGAAACTAAGTGGAAATAGCGAGATTGACGTAGATGATGCAACTACAGAAATTTCTGTTCAATATTTTCCTTATGATGCAGGTAACAAAGCAGTTGAATGGAAAGTAATAAGTGGAGAAGAAAATGTAAAGATTATTTCCGCTGATTATAATAAGGCAACTATAAAAGCTTTAAATAACGGAAGCTATATATTACAGGCAGTAGTCAAAAATGATTCCTCCATTTTAGCGGAGATTTCCGGAAAAGTAAAAAATCAGAAGGTTTCTTTAGCAAAAGACAGCATGGGAATTGCAGGAGAGAGTGAGATATCAGGCTTAGAAAAAGGATTTGGATATATATTAGAAAGTGAAGAGGAATATGTTGCAGTAGAAGCGAGTGGTTTAGCACTCAAAGGTTATAAAACGAAGGAAGAAGCGATAAAAAATACTGGGATTTTGTTTAATGATAAAATTGTACATGTTGACAACGGAAAAGTTTATAAGGTAGTGCAAATTAATTCTGATGAATTGTTAAAAAAGCGTTATGAAATTTATATGGCAATTAAAAAAGAAGAGTTGTCAATTTTGAATTATTTAGAAGTTCAAAAGTTAGCAGGTGAATTAATAATAGAGATAACAGGAAAAGAAGAGTCAAGTAAAGATGAAACAAAAGACGAATGGAAAAAAAGAAAGGAAGAAATTGAAAAGAAAGAAAAATCCTTCAATGATAAATATGAAGAATTAAAAATGGTAGCTGATAAAATTATTGATGAGTTGAATTCCTTATATAATAAGATAGATACATATGGAAAGTTAGAATTAAATGAAGCGAAAGAAATTCTGACTCAGATAGATTTAAAGAAAAAGGAACTTTCAGAGGATCTAATTAGGATGAATATAAATCCTGAAGACGAGGGAAAATGCGAGACTTTAGAGAGAGAAATAAAAGAATTTGAAGAAGTTGCAAATCGCCATATTAGTATCAAACTAGACGAAAAAGGAATTGTATCTATTGAACCAGTATTTGAAGACTTGGAGTTCTACTTGATAAAAAAATTGGATGAAGATAATCAACATTCGGTTGCAAAGGTAACATTACAGGAAGGAAACAATCAGATATCAATGTTACAAGAAATGAGAAAAAATGGAGTTGCGAAATATTTTGTAATAGGTGAAAAACATTTTACATACTTAAAAGCTTTTGTGGTTGAATCGAATGAACAGGAAGTAAAAAAGTTAGAAAATGATTTGGGTCTTCTCAAATTAGATGGACAGAATTTTGATGTAAAGGAGGAAAGTTCAGGTAAGATACGTATTAATCTTGAAGAAGGAACTTTAGAATGGGATAAAATTGAAAATGCAGATTTTTATGAGGTATATGCAGATTTTACAATTGGTAGTGTACCAGGGGTTATAGGAAAATATTACTTAAATCCTACTAATTTAAATGATCATAAAGATGTTAGCAATATTGAAAATGAAAGTAGTTATTCTGTCCTTGAAGTAAAAGATAATAAGAGTGTGCTGGGAAATGACCAAAATGGTAAAAGAATACTTTGTGCAAGAAATTTAAAAGAACCCAAATTAGATTTAAAAGAATTGGTAATAGTTGGAAAATACTATTCATCAGATTGGAAAGATAGTTTGGATGATGGAATGTGTATAAGTTTGTCTATTGTTCCTAGAAAGCTAGAAGGATTGTATGTAAGTGAACTTCAAAACATGTATGATCATACGGATGCACTTACTGGAATTAATGTATTTATGAATAACTTTTTTGTATCCGATTATATGTCTAAAATTTTAAAAGTTGAACTTCCAACAAAATAATTATAAAAATATATTGTAATAGAGGAACTAGAGTGTTGTTGTAAATTAGTTCCTCTAAGTTTTTCAGATATTGAGGAATTAGTAAATCTGAACTAAGTCTTAAATCAGAAAGAACGATTGAGAACGAAGAAAATGGAGAAGAAATTAAAGTGGAGAAGAATATAAGGAATAAAAATATAGAAAAAAAGATACAGCTTATTTCTAAGGTGTGTGGTGCGATTGCTTTGATAATAGGTATACTTTCTACTATAAACATTGCGAATTTGTGTGTGGGTATCAATGAAGCAAATAATTTAATCAAAGAAATATCAATTGAGATAGATATGGTTAAGGAAACATTGCTTAAAATAGATTCTTCCGTTCAGCAGAGTTTCCTGACAGATAGTAGGGAAGAAAAGAATGAAAAATTAAAAGAAGTTTCAGAATATCTGAACGATCTGCAGCCTATAATAGAACGCGCGGAATCAGAAAAAATAGTGAGTGACTTTCAAACTATAAAATCCTTAACAAAAGATATTACGAGTAGTTATCGTACTGATGATGTTAATTGGGAAAGTTATAATAATCAGTATAAGGATAGCTTAAAACCAATTATAGATAGTTTCATTGAAAAACTTGCGAGTGTTAAGAATCAGAAAAGTGAAATACTAAAGAACAATTCCATGAGATTAATTGTTATTGCATTATTCACAATATTAATTGAAGTTATTGGATCCATTATTTTTATAGTGGTTTCCATACGGTTACGGAAAAGAGTAACAAAGACAATTTTAGATCCGATACAGGAAGTGAATGAAGCAATTAAGAATTTGTCGAATGGAAATTTTTCCGTAGAATTAAATTATCAGAGTAAGGATGAGATTGGAGTAATCTGTGACGATATCAGGAATAGCTTTAAAAAGTTAAATTATGCAATTCAATATATCACGGACTCGCTGGATACAATAGCAGCCGGGGATTTGACTGGAGTTTATACAGAAGAGCTTCCTGGAGACCTGAGTGTTATCGTAAACGCGATTAAGACATTGAATTCCGGCTTTAACAGTACACTCAGTGACATGCAGAGGCAATCTATGCAGATAGCTGCAGGTGCATCGCAGGTAGCAAATAGTTCACAGGACTTGGCAGAAAACACAACAGAACAAGCGGAAAGTCTGGATAATTTGCAGCAATTGTCAGATGAGATAGAAGACCATACAAGAAAGGCAGGAAATAGAATACAGACAGCGAAAGAAGTTTTAGAGAAGTTAGTTGCTACAATGAAGCAATCTTCCGGTGAGATAGAAAATCTAAAGACATCTATGCAGGATATTACAATGGCGTCTAAAGATATTCAAGGTATCAGTGGTCAGATGGGGAACATAGCAAACCAGATTAACTTACTTTCTTTAAATGCATCAATTGAAGCTGCCCGGGCTGGTGAAGCAGGGAGAGGCTTTGCGGTAGTGGCAGGTGAAATTGGACAACTTGCAAGTCAGTCGGCAGAAGCTGTTGACAATACCCGAGAATCGCTGGAAAGCTCTATTAGATATGCAGAAAATGGTAGTAATGCAGTTACTGGTATTATAGCATCTTTTGATGAGGTAATGAGTGGTGTAGAAAGCATTGGTTCAGAGATGGCACGGGTTGTAGAAGCATCGCAAAAGCAGATAAAAGCGATTAAAAATATGGACGAGAGGATTCGAGAGATAGCAGATAGTACGCAGAGTAATTCTGCTAATAGCGAAGAGAGTGCTGCTGTCAGTGAAGAGCTGAATGCCAGCATAGATAATATTAATGAATTGATTCAGAGCTTTAAAATTTAAGTTTTTTCCCGTTTTGTCCGAGGCAAAAGAGAAAGATTTTGTTGAAATAATAAAACTTGGATGGACGGGAGTTTTTATAGTAGGGAAGGAAATTGAAAAATATGCAGCGAAAATATGAAGATATAAATGTATACGAAGCTTTCCAAAAACGGATGGATTTTATATTTGAAGAATTTGATAACATCTTTGTTTCTTTTAGTGGGGGAAAAGACAGTGCTTTACTTTTACATATGCTAATGGATTATATGGAGAAAAAAGGACTGACAAGAACAATTGGAGTATTTCATCAGGATTTTGAGGCTCAGTATAAAGTAACAACTGAGTTTGTAGAAAGTATATTGGAACAATATTTAAATCGTATTGAGCCATACTGGGTCTGTTTGCCAATGGCGGTCCGGACGGCTTTAAGTAATTATCAGATATACTGGTATCCATGGGATGAAAAAGAAAAGGAAATATGGGTGAGAGACATACCAGATAAACCTTATGTCATTCACTTACATAATAATCCAATAACTACTTACCGCTATCGAATGTTACAAGAAGATCTGGCAAAGCAATTTGGAAGATGGTACAAAAAAGCACATGGGAATAAAAAAACAGTATGTCTATTAGGGATACGTGCAGATGAGTCATTACAGCGATATAGCGGATTCCTTAATAAAAAGTATGGGTATAAAAATGAATGCTGGATATCCAAGCAATTTAAGGATGTGTGGGCTGCTTCACCTATCTATGACTGGACGACATCAGATGTATGGACTGCGTACTATAAATTTGGATATTCATATAATAAATTATACGATTTGTATTATAAAGCAGGATTAAAACCAAGCCAGATGAGAGTTGCGTCGCCTTTTAACGAATATGCAAAGGATTCCTTAAATTTATATCGGGTGCTGGAACCTGAAACATGGACAAAGTTACTTGGGCGTGTGGAAGGTGCTAATTTTGTAGCTCTATATAGTAGAAGTAAGGCGATGGGATATCGAAGTATTACGCTGCCACATGGACATACATGGCAGTCTTATACTATGTTTTTGCTGGATACATTGCCTGTGAGAATAAGAAATGCTTATATAAAAAAATTTAAATCTTCAATAAAGTTTTGGCATAAAACTGGAGGTGGATTGTCGGAAGAAACAATTCAAGAATTGCAGGAGAAAGGTTACAAGATCGAACGAAACGGTGTATCAAACTACACTCTAGATAAGAAGTCTAGAGTGATTTTTATACAAAGAATCCCTGATGAAACGGATGATATTAAAAGTACAAAAGATATTCCATCGTGGAAGAGGATGTGTTGTTGTATTCTAAAAAATGATCATTTATGCAGAACTATGGGATTTGGACTTACGCGAAAGCAACAGGAACGAGTTGATTTAATTAGAAGAAAGTACAAAGGAGTAGAAGGATGGAAATAGGATACGAAAGCCCGGTCTATCGGGTGAAGGCGGTGCCTGTAGAAAAAATTGTCGCTAATACATATAACCCTAATGCGGTTGCACCGCCTGAAATGTCATTGTTGTATGATAGTATTAAGGAGGATGGGTATACGCAGCCGATTGTATGTTATTATTCGGCATCAAAAGATAAATATGTTATTGTGGACGGTTTTCACAGATATCGAATCATATTAGAACATGAAGATATTTATGAAAGAGAAAATGGAATGTTGCCGGTTGTGACAATTGATAAACCATTGGATCAAAGAATGGCTAGTACGATTCGTCATAATCGAGCCAGGGGCTCCCATGATGTTGATTTAATGAGCAATATTGTGAGAGAACTCTATGAGATAGGAAGAAGTGATAAATGGATATCTAAGCATCTGGGAATGGATCGGGATGAAATATTAAGGCTGAAACAGATTACAGGACTAACAGCTCTATTTAAGGAAAGCAAGTTTGGAATGGCGTGGATTCCAGAAGAAGATGAAACTCTTAAGTAAACTTCTTCAGGGGCTGGAAGATTATCTGTATATAATCTTTACAGGAAAGCAATTATTTTTGAAGCTAACTTATTGAATAGAAGTGAAAAAGTAAATGGAGGTAAATGTTATGGGAATTATGTATGAAGAATTGGATGATGAAATTGCTCTTAAAGATTTGACCAATGTTTGTTTAACTGAGAATATATGTGTTGAATGTATTAAAGAGGATTGTCTGGTAGGATATGCAAAAAAATGCTTGACAAATTGTTTAAAAGATAGAGTAACTTATGTAGAAAATGGTGTGGAAAATATTCCAATAGGAGATACAAAAGTATATTATGAAGAAGATATGGCAACAGGAATTGCCAATATATTAAAAATATGCCGTTCCTGTGGAGAATTGCATTTTGAAAATTGTATTATTAATGTAATAAGAAGTTGTTATGAGGTAGCGTTATTTGGTGAAGAGCGGGAATATCATGGAAGTGCCTTTGCCTATCTTGCTAAACTCCATGAAGAAGGAAAACGACAGGCGGATCTAGTTGTAGAAGCTTATAATCAAAAACACGAAAAATAGTGCCTTATCTGTTTGCGGTTTAAGAAAGTAATTATTGATTTTATAGAAACATGTTGTCATAATCGCAAAATTTTATTATAATAAAACTAAGGATTATTTAGATATAATTATAAGAAAGTGGTGAAGCCTATGTTTTTAAATGTGAAAGGAAGAAGTTCTGCAAATGCGATAACGGCAATTAGTAATTTAAAGCCAATTGATAGAAATGCAATTAGCAATCCAAAAGTTTTGGCAATATATGACAGGCTTGTAAAAGGGAAGACATCATATAACAAGATTGTTACAGAAACGTTGTCCTCTGTTATGCAAATAAGTGCTTTAGATTTAAAATTAACAGAACGTTCCGAGGTATTAGAAGAGATTAATCGAAATTTAAATGAAATTACAGGTGACATTACAAATGTTTCGGACAGAACGACAGAAATAACAGACGGGGTAACAAAGGCGCACGAAAGTCTGTCCTCTTCAATTTTGGAAATATCAGGTAATTCGATGGAGATTTTGAAAAAAATAGAAGATAGTGACAATAGTCTTCAGCAAGTGGCACGGCTTTCGGAAGAGGCAAAAAATGATTCAGATGTTATGAAAGCAGATATGGCTACTTTATTAGAAATTGTAGAACATATGCACGAAGTCATTACAGCGATTAATTCTATTTCTGGACAAACAAATTTATTGGCATTAAATGCTTCGATTGAAGCGGCCAGAGCCGGAGAGGCAGGACGTGGATTTGCTGTCGTAGCAGAAGAAATCCGTCAATTAGCAGAAGAAACAAAGAAACTTACAACGAATATGACAGATTTTGTTGATGAAGTAGAAGAGGCTTCTAATAAAAGTGCTGAGAGCGTGGATACTACGGTGGAATCGCTAAATGTGATTACAGACAGTCTTCAAAAGGTTATGACAAGTAACGTCGAGAATAGAGAGATGCTTCAAGATATAAATGAATCAATTGAAACAGTTGCAGCTACAAGTGAAGAAATTGGAAGTTCAATGGTAGAGGTAAGCAGTCAGGTCGGAATTTTAAATGATAAAATGCAATATTTGCAAGAAATTACTTCGGAGGTAAAAGAAGTCGGAGAACAGTTATCGGATTTGATTAAACCTATTAGTAAAATTGAAGAGAAACTGACAGATGTTACGCATCAAATGGGTGATATGGTTAGCGACCGGTTCTATATGCTAGAGAATTCTGTCTTCATTGAAAATGTGAATAATGCAATTCAAGCACATAAAAATTGGTTGAAATTGTTAAAACAAATTGTAGATACAAAAAAATTAGAAGCGATACAAACAAATTCCAAAAAATGTGCTTTTGGTCATTTTTACTATTCAATAACGCCTAAAAATAACGAGGTTTTATCGGTTTGGAAAGAGATTGAGGAACAACACAAGAAATTACATATAAGTGGCGATATAATCAAAAATTCGATTAAAAACGGAAAATATGAACAGGTAGAAAAACAGTATAATGACACAGTTCTTTTATCAGAAGGATTAATAAAAGATTTTAAAGAAATGGTTGCTATTGTAAATAAATTGGATAAAAATGGAATTAATGTATTCGAATCATGTTAATGTTACAAGATGAATAGGCATCGAAAATGGAATGGATACTTTTAGTGAAAAGTGTCCATTCTGTTTTTTTGAATATATTGCAAAAAAGTTTCAAAAAAGATATAATAATAGATAAAAGAGAAAAAAATAGGAGGACAAAAGATGAAAAGTGTTAAAATGAAGATTTTTGTTCCAATTGTATGTGTAACTTTGTTAAGTCTTGGATTTATGTGGATGCAATATATGAATATGAACACAATTTCTGACAATATGGAATCTATTAACGGTGTATATTATCAAACAGCAAGCTTGGCAGACGAATTGAAATTAGATGTGGTGCAGGTTCAGCAATGGCTGACGGATGCCAGTGCGACAGGGGAGAAAGATGGATTTGATGAAGCGAAAAAGTATGCCGATCAGGTTTATAGTGTAATTGAACAATTAAAGGAGATTAATCCCGAAAAAAGCAATGAACTGGAGGAAATAAAGAATACATTTACGCCATATTATGAAACTGGTATTGAGATGGCAAATGCGTATATAAACAGTGGAAGAGATGCCGGAAATAAAAAAATGGACTCATTCGATGAAACGGCAGAGAAGATTAATCGAAAAGTAGAGGAATTCCAAGCAAACGCAGAAGACAATATGGAACAGAAAATTAGTGACATGGACCGGATTGTAAATGTCATTCAGACGATTGTTATTGTACTTTTTTGCGTTGAATTTTTAATTGTTTTGGTTACATTTTTTATTTTAGGAAGCAAAATTGTTTTACCTATTAAAAAGATATTAGAAAAGGTAGAGGCAATTGCCCATAATAATGGTGATTTAACTCAAAAAATTGAATTTAAAAGTAATGATGAGATAGGAAAATTAGCGGAAAATTTTAATTTGATGCAAGAGTCGTTCCGGGTTATTATTGCAAATATAAAAAAGGAATCGACTGCCATGAAAGAACAGGTGGAAGCTGCATCAGGCAGTATGAATGAACTAATGGGAAGTATTCAGGAAGTGAATGCGACCTCTCAAGAGCTTCTTACTATGATGGAGGAAAATGCAGCAGCAACGAGAGAGATATCTTCCGTGTCAGAGGATATGAATTTTAATATCAGCCAGATGGCCAAGAAGGCAAAGGAAGAAGCAGAAAATTCAAAAGAAATCAAGGAACGAGCATCTTCGCTTTGTAATACTGCAATTCAATCAAAGGAAGAGGCAGAGAAGATTAATAAGGAAAACGAAGAAAAAATATTATGTGCGATTGAGCAGGCAAAGGAGATAGAGAAAATCAGTGTATTATCCGATGCTATCTTAGCAATTACGAGTCAAACAAACCTGTTATCTTTGAATGCATCAATTGAAGCAGCCAGAGCTGGAGAAGCAGGAAGGGGGTTTGCAGTTGTTGCAAGTGAAATTGGACAATTGGCTCAAGATTCCGGAAATACAGCAGGAGAGATTAGAGAAATTAGCGAAGTAATAAAAGAAACGGTAGATAAATTGGTAGTCAACTCAAATGAAATGCTTTCATTTATCAATAATAAAGTTATTGATGATTATAAAATGATTGTTTCTACAGGGGAAAAATATGATATGGATGCCAATACAATTAGAGACATTACAACAGAATTTAGTTATACTTCAGAAGAGATAAAAGAGGCAATTGGTTCTGTTGCAAAGTCGATTGATGAAATTAGTGAATCGAATAATCGTTCTGCGGAAGGAACTGAGAATATTTCAAAAAGAATTGCCGTAATAACTGATAAATATGAGATGATTCAGTCTGTAATAGAAAAAGTCGAAAAATCTTCGGAAGAATTGGAAGCTAGTGTAGCCGGCTTTATTGTATAATTATGTGGCAAAGATGCAAAATATGAAAATAGAATTTGTATCTTTGCCACACTTTTTATAGGATGTTATGGCAGGATGTTTTTTATTTCTCCGCAAGCTATTTTTTTACCTGAATTTCCGGAAGGCTGTGTTGTAAAATCGTCAGGCGCTTCATGAAGAATACATGTGTGTCCGACAACATCTTCCGGCAAAAAACGTTCCGTATAAAACAGTTGAAATGCGTAGCCAAGGTTTCCAAACAAAGGTGGCATATCGCCGGCATGTTCTGGATGGTCACAGTTATTTGGATTATAATGCAACCCTGTATCTGCAAATGGATCGGATTCTGTTCCTGTACAGGTAGCCCCTTCATGAATGTGGAATGCAAACATTCTATTTTCACAAGGAGTTGAGGAATCGTAAGGAAGTCCGTCTATGGTAGATAATACTAAAGTTCCGTTCCAAATTGAAAAAAAGAGAATAGTTCCATAAATTGTATTATGCTGTTGATCTCCGTACAAATAGGCATAAGCTTTCGGATAAGACGATGCCAGCGTTTCTATGAATTTTGCCCAATCATGATTTATATTCATCATTTTCCGCAGTTA
This sequence comes from Velocimicrobium porci, assembly GCF_009696045.1. GTDB lineage: Bacteria > Bacillota > Clostridia > Lachnospirales > Lachnospiraceae > Velocimicrobium > Velocimicrobium porci. The sequence continues at coordinate 69,306 of NZ_VUMT01000014.1, forward strand.
CTATTGGAGTCAAATTCAGGATTAAATGCATAGAAATTTTTAAAGTTTAAATCGTCCTGTACACGACGAAGGGCTTCACCGAAACGTTGGAAATGAACTAGTTCACGCTGTCTTAAGAAACGGATTGGATCGCATATTTCAGGGTCTTTTACGAGGCGGAGAATGTTATCATAGGTAGAACGTGCTTTTTGCTCGGCAGCTAAATCTTCATGGAGATCCGTAATGGCATCTCCTTTCGACTGAAATTCGCAGGAATTAAATGGAATTCCGCCGGCAGCTTGTGGCCAAAGACCAACCGTGTGGTCAACGTAGTAGTTCGCAAATCCGGATTTTTCGATTTCTTCTGGTGTTAAATCTCTCGTCAATTGATGGACAATGGTAGAAACCATTTCCATGTGGGCGAGTTCCTCGGTTCCTATATCTGTTAATAATCCGGCAACTTCACGGTAAGGCATGGTATAGCGTTGAGAAAGATATCTCATGCTAGCTGCTAACTCGCCGTCTGGACCGCCGAATTGACTAATAATAACTAAAGCCATTTTAGGATTACTTTTGGTTATATTGATTGGATATTGTAATCTTTTTTCATAGTTCCACATTATTTGCACGCTCCTTCCCAAGGCCATGGACTTTTTACCCATGCCCAATAACCGTTGCCACTATATACATTTTCATCCGTTAAAGGACCATACATTCTTGTATATTCATCTACTGCCTGTTTGTGCAATTTTTTATAATTCTCATAATATTCAAGTGCTTGCTTATCACAAGGATGAGTATCCAGATATAAAACTACATCATCAATGGCGAAGCCGACTTCATAAATAAAACGAAGTAACTTACTTTGATCGTTATTCATCATATATCACATCTCCTTCTACAAGAATTTTTACATTGCATATCTCTTCTAATTGGGGAAGTTGTACAGTTACGTGATTGTTGTTCTGATGACTGACAGTTGCATCTCATATTATGGCATACAGGACTAGAGCATAAAAATGGGAAGATTAATTCTTCAAAAATAGTGCCATTTTCTAACCCTTTTGCTCCGTCGTAAACATTTTGCCATTGCTGCCAGGGAACATATGCCATGGCAAGAGGCATATCCTGTAAGATGTCATAGTTATCGTAACAGATACCAGATGGAGAAGAGGTTTGGCATCTGCAGTCATTATGCTTCATATAATCCATATATAGTACTCCTTTCATAGTCAAAAGTTCATGGTATACTATTAATTTATGCGTAAGAGAAGAATTGGTTAACAAAATAAAAAGGGATAGGAAAATAGTAATAAAAACGAAAGAATAATTAAATATATTTGTAATTTATGCCGATATAATAAGCAGGTTCTGGTTTTGGCTATATTTCCAAAAGAGATTGCAATTTAATTTCTCTTTCTGTAAACAACGACAGAAGAAAAAAAATGAATTCTGATTTCGCTATTCAACCTGTCGATTTTGGTAAAAATAAGGCAGGGCAACATAAAAATATGTAGAAAATGAAAAATTCCTTTGAAAAATTTAATAAATGTGTTTATAATAGGATAGAGTATGTTTAGGTTTGCTATCATTGGAAAAAATTAGATAGAGAATATATCCGTTAATTTGTAAACGATAAATAATATATAGATGTGAGTAAAAGGAAGGAGATTAAAATGATAGGTAGTGACATTGGAATTGATTTAGGTACTGCAAGTGTACTTGTATATATAAAAGGAAAAGGTGTTGTGTTAAAGGAGCCATCTGTTGTTGCATTTGACCGCGATACGAATAAGATTAAAGCAATTGGAGAAGAGGCAAGATTGATGCTTGGAAGAACACCTGGTAACATTGTAGCAGTACGTCCGTTACGTCAAGGTGTTATTTCTGATTATACTGTAACAGAAAAAATGTTAAAACATTTTATTCAGAAGGCAGTTGGAAAACAAAGACTTAGAAAGCCAAGAATCAGTGTTTGTGTTCCAAGTGGTGTTACAGAAGTAGAAAAGAAGGCAGTTGAAGACGCAACATATCAGGCAGGAGCAAGAGAAGTTGCAATTATTGAAGAACCAATTGCAGCGGCAATTGGAGCTGGAATTGATATTTCAAGACCTTGTGGAAATATGATTGTTGATATCGGAGGGGGAACAGCGGATATTGCTGTTATTTCATTGGGAGGTACAGTTGTAAGTACTTCAATTAAGATTGCCGGAGACGATTTTGATGAAGCAATTGTTCGTTATATGCGTAAGAAACATAATTTATTAATTGGAGAACGTACGGCAGAAGATATTAAAATTAAAATAGGAAGTGCATATCCACGTGCTGAGGTTGAAACAATGGATGTACGAGGTCGTAATTTAGTTACAGGGCTTCCTAAGACAATTGAAGTGACTTCCGAAGAAACAGAAGAGGCACTTCGTGAAACAACTTCCCAGATTGTTGAAGCGGTGCATAGTGTATTAGAGAAAACTCCACCAGAACTTGCAGCAGATATTGCGGATCGTGGTATTGTATTAACAGGTGGTGGAAGCTTGCTTCGTGGATTGGAAGAATTAATTGAGAGTAAAACAGGAATTACAACAATGACAGCAGCAGATCCAATGCTTTGTGTAGCAATCGGAACAGGAAAATTTGTAGAGTTTTTGAGTGGTAATGGTAAAAAAGATAAAGAATAAGAGGTGACGGCTTATGCTAAGAGGTCTGTATACAGCATTTACCGGAATGTCAAATGAACAGAAACGCTTAGATATTATATCAAATAATATTGCGAATGCCGCTACGGTTGGTTACAAAGAAGAGAATGTAACGAACCAGTCTTTTGATGAGATGCTGACAATTAAAATAAGAGATGGTTCAGAAAGTTATCTTGATAAGCCAATTGGTACGATGAGCTTAGGCGTGAAAGTTGGTGAAGTATATACAGATTATGGTCAGGGCTCTTTGAGAACAACAGGGAATACTTATGATATGGCAATTGAAGGAAAAGGTTTCTTTCAAGTCCGTGTTGTAGATAAGAATGGAAAAGAAACTATTCGTTATACAAGAGATGGTGCTTTTAAGATGACCTCTAATGGATTTATTACAGATGCAGATGGAAATTATCTCCAAGGAGAAAGTGGAGATGTTCAGGTGCCGATTGATGCTGCTGAAGTTGTAATCGGAAAAGATGGAACAATCTATGCAGACGGAGCAGCAGTAGACAAAGTAAACCTGTATGACTTTGAAGACTACGATTATCTCGAGAAAGTTGGAGATGTGTCCTATAAACCGCTAGATGGTGCAGTTCAAGTTGATGCAACCGGCTTAATTCGTCAGGGATATACCGAACAGTCTAATGTGAATGCGGTATCCGAGATGGTGGATATGATTGCAATTACAAGAGCATATGAATCAAATCAGAAAGTAATAAGAACCGTAGATACAATGCTTGATAAAGCTGTCAACACAGTAGGTAGAGTATAGTAGTATAGAGTAAAGGAAGGAATAGCTTATGGTACGTTCATTATGGACAGGTGCATCCGGTATGATAGCCCAACAGACAAATGTAGATACAATAGCAAACAATTTGGCTAATATTAATACAACCGGTTATAAAAAAGAAGCTGCTGAATTTAAGTCTTTGTTATATCAGACAATTCAGGAAGTTTCTACTGACAGTAATGGAAAAGAAAAGCCGGTTGGTGTGCAGGTAGGTCTTGGAGTACGTAACTCGGCAATCACTTCTCAGTTCACACAGGGGGCAATTAATGAAACCGGTGGAACTTGGGATTTTGCAATTGCAGGGGAAGGATTTTTTGCAGTACAGATGGAAGACGGAAGTACTGGATATACAAGAAGTGGAAATTTTCAGATGTCAATAGGAACATCTGGAACTACGCTATGTGATTCAAGTGGACGTCCGGTATTGGACACAAATGGAGCACCGATTGTATTAGATTCTACTATGTCCCCAAGTAAATTGACGGTGGATACAAATGGAAGGCTAATGTATCCTGATGCAACAGGAAATGCTCAGCCAATTGGAGTTCAGATCGGATTGGTACAGTTCAATAACCCGGCAGGTCTTAATAAGGTATCGGATAGCATTTATCAGGAATCACCTGCTTCAGGGACAGCGAGATGGGAAGCAAATGAAGCGGTATTAAAGAAAAGTGAATTACGTCAAGGGTATATTGAAGCATCAAATGTACAGGCTGCCGATGAGATGGTTAATTTGATTATTGCACAGAGAGCATATGAAATGAATTCAAAGGTTATTACAGCTTCTGATACAATGCTTCAACAGGCAAATAATCTGAGAAGCTAGTGGAAGTCTTGATAGGAGGAATTGGCTATGAGTATTTCGATTAATAGCAATACATTATATAATAGTTATTTAAACAGTGCTTCAGATATTTCCTCAAAAACAGATAAATTGCAAGACACACTGACGAATTCAGATTTATCAAATGCAGACGATGAAGAGTTAATGGAAGTGTGTAAAAGCTTTGAATCCTATTTTGTAGAGCAGGTTTTTAAGGAAATGAAAAAGACCGTACATAGCAGTGATGATGACAATGAATATATGCAATATTTTGGAGATATGCTGACACAGACTTATTCAGAGTCAGTAACAGATAGCGGACAGCTTGGACTTGCGCAACTTTTATATGAGTCTATGAAACGGAATCAATAATAAACAAGGCTGCAAAAAGAACCAGATTTGATACGGTTTCTTTTGCAGCTTTTTCAGTATAAATTATAAAATTGTGAGGATGAGATAGAACGTGGCAGAGAGCTTTGAAGGTTATGTAGAGCGGATTGTATTTCGCAATGCAGAAAACGGTTATACAGTGTTAAGTCTTTCACAAGAGCAAGAAGAACTAACTTGTGTTGGAACATTTACTTTTATTAATGAAGGGGAATATATAGAAGTTACCGGAACTTTGGTAGAACATCAGCTGTATGGTGAGCAACTAAAGGTAGAAAGCTATCAGGTGAAAGAGCCGGAAGATGCGGTGTCAATGGAACGCTATTTAGGTTCCGGGGCAATTAAAGGGGTAGGTCCGGCTTTGGCAGCAAGAATTGTTAAAAAGTTTAAGCTGGATTCCTTTCGGGTCATTGAAGAAGAACCAGAGCGTCTTGCAGAAATAAAAGGAATCAGTGAAAGGAAAGCCAGGGAAATTGCAGAGCAGTTTGAAGATAAGCGGGAGATGCGGAATGCAATGATGTTTTTGCAGCAGTACGGAATTTCAAATAGTCTTGGGCTTAAAATATATAATGAATATGGACCTACGATATACCATGTTTTAAAAGAAAATCCGTACCGACTTGCGGAGGACATAAAAGGTGTTGGATTTAAGCTGGCGGATGAAATTGCACGGAAAGCAGGAATCAATGTGAATGCCGATTTTCGTGTGAAGGCTGGAATTATATATACGCTTAGCCTTGCGAGTCAATCCGGGCATACGTATGTACCAGAGGACTTATTGATTCGGAAAGCTTCAGAATTATTGGGACTTACCATTGAGGAGATAGAAAAGCACCTGACCGACATGGCACTTGACAAAAGATTAGTAATGAAAGAAACAGAAGAGGGGAAAGCCATTTATAACTCAACGCTTTATTATATGGAAATGAATTGTGCCAGAATGCTTTTGGATCTTAATCTGAGCTATCAGGTAGATATACCGGCAATGGAAAGAAGAATCTTGGGGATTGAAGAATTAGATGAAATTGAGCTGGATGAAATGCAAAGGGCAGCAGTAGTGGAGGGAAGTAGAAATGGTGTTCTTATTATTACCGGAGGTCCCGGAACGGGAAAAACAACAACAATTAATACATTAATCCGTCTATTTGAATCAGAGGGAATGGACATTATGCTCGGAGCACCAACAGGAAGGGCTGCAAAAAGAATGTCAGAAACAACAGGATACGAAGCTCAGACAATTCATCGGATGCTTGAATTAAAGGCTTCTGTTGAAGATGGTGAAGGTATGCACTTTGAGAGAAATGAAACGAATCCACTGGAAACGGATGTGATTATTATAGATGAAATGTCGATGGTTGACATTTATCTGTTTCATGCTTTGCTAAAGGCACTTGTTGTCGGTACCCGTTTGATTTTGGTAGGGGATATCAATCAGCTTCCATCCGTTGGACCGGGAAATGTTTTAAGGGATATTATTGATTCAAAAAGTTTTCCGGTTGTAGAGTTAAAAAAGATTTTCAGACAGGCGGCGGAAAGTGACATTGTTTTAAATGCACATAAAATAAACGAGGGGAAACAAATTGCTCTTGATAATAAAAGTATGGATTTTTTTATGTTGCAGCGTATGGATGTGAACCAGATTATAAGTGTAGTTATTCAGTTAATACAAGAAAAAATGCCGCGTTATGTTCATGCGGAACCTTATGATATACAGGTTTTAACACCGATGAGAAAAGGTGAATTAGGGGTGGAACGGTTAAACAGAATATTACAGCAGTACCTAAATCCTCCGGATGAAAGCAAGAAAGAGAAAGAAATTGCAGGTGGAATTTTCCGTGAGGGTGATAAAGTGATGCAGGTAAAAAACAATTACCAGCTTGAATGGGAGCTAACAAACTCTTATGGAATTGTCGTTGAAAAGGGGACAGGAGTATTTAATGGAGATTGTGGAATTATAAAAGAGATTAATTTTTTTGCAGAGCTTGTGACGGTTCAATTTGAAGAAGAAAAGCTTGTCGAATATCGTTTTACTGATTTGGATGAACTGGAATTGGCATATGCAGTTACGGTTCATAAATCGCAGGGAAGTGAATACCCTGCTGTTGTAATTCCGGTTTTGTCAGGTCCCAGAATGTTGTTTACAAGGAATATTTTATATACAGCAGTGACAAGGGCAAAAAGTTGTGTAACTTTAGTTGGAAATAGTGAAGTTATAAAATATATGATAGAAAATGTGAACAATCAGAAGCGATATACAAGCTTAGACAAGCGAATTGAAGAAATGAATGGAATGATTTAGCTAAATTGTTAGTGCAATTTGACGTAAATTGAGTTATAATAACTCTATAATAATATCTCATTAATAGAGTGGTTAGAAAGAAGAGATAAGGAGAACAAGTATTATGAAAAAAATAACATTGGTTGTCATGGCTGCTGGTATTGGAAGCCGGTATGGTGGAGTAAAGCAGCTAGAGCCAGTTGGTACAAGCGGGGAGATTATATTAGATTATTCTGTATATGATGCAATTAAAGCAGGATTTAAAAAGGTTATATTTATTATTAGAAAAGATATTGAAGAAGATTTCAAGGAAATAATTGGAGATCGTTTGGCAAAGTATGTGGAAGTAGAATACGTAATTCAGGAGCTTAACGATCTTCCAAAAGGATATACACAACCAGCAGAGCGAACAAAACCATGGGGAACTGGACAGGCAGTTTTGTGTTGTAAGGAGTTGATTCATGAGCCATTCGCAGTTATTAATGCAGATGATTATTATGGAAAAGAAGCATTTGTGCGGATAAAGGAGTTTTTGGAGAATCCAGGAAGTTCCGATAAAAAGTATAATTTTTGTATGGCAGGATTTCGGTTAGGAAATACACTTAGTGAGCATGGTACTGTTACAAGAGGAGTTTGTAAGGTAAATGAAAAAAATATTTTAATTGATATTGAGGAAACAAAAAATATTGAAAAGAAAAAGGATCATGCAGAAGCGAATGGATTTAAAATTCCATTTGAACAGCCGGTTTCAATGAATATGTGGGGCTTTACTCCTGAATTTATGGATGAATTAGAAGTTCGTTTCCAACAGTTTTTGGAAGAAATAAGAGCTGGTGAAAAAGATAGTTGTAATTCTGAATATTTACTTCCTATTATTATTGGTGATATGATTAAGGAAGATATTGTACAGGTATCTGTGTTGGATACACAAGACAAGTGGTTTGGTGTTACATATAAAGAAGATAAGGAATATGTAGTGAAAGCTTTTCGTAAACTAGTAGAAGAAGGTGCATATCCAAAGCAGTTATTTGAAGGTAAGTAAGGGAGAAAGGTTTGGAAAAAAGTGTAGTAGAGGAACTATTGGACTTAATATATCCACCAAGATGTCCAATATGTGGCAATATTACAGATGATAAAATCAATTACGTATGTAAGACTTGTAAGAATAAATTACATTCGATAAAAGAACCCCGTTGCATGAAATGCAGTAAGCCTATTTTAAATGAAGAAACGGAATATTGTTATGATTGTGAAAAAAGATTATTTCATTATGATAGAGGAATGGCTTTGTGGATTTATGATGATATAATGAAAAAGTCCATTGGTGATTTTAAGTATCATGGAAGAAAAGAATATAGTAAGTTTTATGGAAAAGCTTTAGCAGAAGAATATGGTAATTGGGTACAGTCAATTGATGCAGATGCGTTAATTCCGGTGCCATTACATAAACAAAAACAAAAAGCCAGAGGATATAATCAGGCAGAGCTTATTGCGAAGGAAGTCGGTGCAAGAATAAAAGTGCCGGTGAGGACAGATATTTTGTATCGGCAGCATTACACAATGCCACAGAAAGAACTAAATGATGTGGAGAGGCGTAAAAATTTAGCAAGAGCTTTTCAGGTAAAAAAGGATATCTTTTTTCTGAAAAAAATTATATTGGTCGACGATATCTATACAACAGGAAGTACAATAGAGGCATGTACAAATGTATTGTTAGAACATGGGATACAGCAGGTATATTTTCTGAGTGTTTGTATAGGAAAAGGATTTTAAGGAGGAAATAGAAATGGATGTTAGGAATTGTAGAGAATGTGGCAGATTATTTAATTATACATCAGGTGGTTCACCAATTTGTCCTGCCTGTGCGAAAAAATTAGAAGAAAAATTTGCCGTAGTAAAACAATATATATATGATCATCCGGGTGTAGGAATTCAAGAGGTATCCGAAGAAAACGATGTATCAATTAACATGATTAAAAAATGGGTTCGCGAAGAAAGATTAACATTTGCAGAAGGTTCAGCAGTTGGAATTGAATGTGAGTGCTGCGGAAAGACAATTTTAAGTGGTCGCTATTGTGAAGAATGTAAAAAGAAAGTAGCAAATCAACTAGGAAGTGCTTATGGAAGTGCTACCCATGCTGCACCTGCTCAAAAGAAAAAGACGGATGGAAATCCAAAGATGAGATTTTTAAATAATTAGAAATGGTTGTATTGGGATTGGATTAGGAGGTGGCAGTGATAAGAACTAAAGTCGTCAATGTTTTTCAAGCTTTTGATGGAGCGTTTATATTACTGACAGAAAGCCTTTCTTCTATTATATTAGAGCATTGTTTGGACGATAAAGATACTATACAGGATTATAAAATGTTTGTTATTCGTACAAAAGGTATTTTTGAATCCTATATCCAGATTGCGATAGAGGACCATTTGCTGGGAGGCATAGTGAATGCAATCAGTAAAGGGAAAAAATTAGATGAAACGGAAAGAATTCTGTATATAATGGAATATCTAAATATTGTATGTGGCAGGGCATTGTCAGAAATAAACAATCAAGTAGGAAAATCATCCAGATTGACGGTACCACAGTATATTCGTGATGTAACCTATGAGGAGCCGTTTTTGGATGGCGAACAGGAAAACTTGTTTTTTGATAGTGAATATGGAAAGATGAATGTTTCTATCACATATCATTATGATAGTGAAAGATGATAATCAAAGGAGGACTTAAGAATGAAGAAGACAATCTTAGTTATTGATGATTCACCATTTGCTTCTCAACAAATTAAAGATGTAGTAGAGGAACATGGTTACGAAGTTATTGACTATGCAAGAAACGGAGAAGAAGGAATTGAAAAATATAAAGAAATTCATCCTGATTTTGTTATATTAGATATTATAATGCCGGGAATCGGTGGATTAGAAACAGCCGAAATTTTGTTAAAAGAAGACCCAAAGGCTAAAATTATGATGTTAAGTTCACTATGTGATTCCGGAACATTAGAAGAGGTAAAAAGTATCGGATTAAAATATTTGATTCCGAAACCACTAGATGAAGACGTTTTACTTGCAACGTTGGAATTATTAAAAAAGAACGGTTAAGGTTTTGCGCCAAAGATTAGAAGGATAGCTGTATTGTTTAAATAAAACAATGCAGCTATCCTTTTTAGTATTAGATTACTTTTTAATAAGGCAAATTCCATTCTCTGTCAATTCGATTTTTTTCTCTTTTAATAGATGACCTACTGCCCGCTTGAAAGAAGCTTTACTAAGGTGCAGTACTTTTTTTATTTCTTCTGGTGAACTTTTGTCGTGGAGTGGAAGGAAACCATTGTGGTTAACTAATTCTTGATAGATAAGTTCACTGTCGCTTCCAATTTGCTTGTAAGATTTTTCACGTAAACTTAAATTCATTTTTCCATCTTCACGAAGAGAGGTAATTCGGGCATGTACAATATCGCCGGGTACCAACGGTGAAACAAGCTCTTTTTTGGGAATTAGTCCGGAATATTGATTGTCTACAGCAACAAAGGCACCAAAATTTTTGCTTGTTTCATATATTGTTCCGGTAACATGATCCTCTTTCTTATATGGATGGTTAGGTTTTAAATAATTGTAAACATTCATTGTAGCACACAGACGATGGCTTTTATCAATGTATAAACTAACCAATACATGTTCCCCTTTTTTTACACGACGAGTTTGTTCTTTAAATGGAAGTAAGAGGTCTTTTGCAAGTCCCCAGTTTAAAAATGCACCAATTTGGCTTGTTTCAATAACTTCCAGAACTGCAAGTTCATGAAGTGTAATTAGAGGAGTCTGAGTTGTTGCAATCAAACGGTCTTCGGAATCTTTATAAATAAATACGGATAAAAGATCTCCAATTTGACATTGTTCTGGAACCTGATTTTTTGGAAGCAGTACTTTTTCTTGGTCAGTGGAACCTTTTGGGTGGAGGTAAAGGCCATTACCTGTCTTTTTTAGTACTTCTAATTCTTGTATTATTCCTAATTCTATCATATATGTTTCCTTTCTTTAAATTCAACAGTTGCATAAATTTTCCCTTCCTTATTGGCAAGTATTACAGTAAAGAGAGAGTCTTCTTGTGAGATTTTTGGAACTAATAAATCTCCAAGATGTGCAGAGTTTTTATATTCTGCCCGCATTTGCCTGATTGGAAAATCATTAGGCAAGAAACTTTCTGCTATTCTGATATATTGTCCGTTATTCATATGATTATTTGTGTCAATATAGGAGGGGAGAACGGGAATTACAGTTTGCGTCTGACAATCAGCCGGAACTGTAATTTTTCTGTTTTCATAATTCATAGGGTATGGAGGTTCAATGCTATAAGGGGATGTGATTTCATTTGTTAGTCTTACGGGACGTAAACGGTTCATATCCATATAAATCCAAATAGAATTAGCATAAGCACATGTCTGGTCATTGGAATCTTTTAATATAAAATTTCGGTTACCATATAAACCATTAAATTTGGAAGCCCATGTTCCAACAGTTACGTGCTCGCCTAACTGCGGAAAGCGTTCAACAACGATTTGCCATGAGGTGAGAATCCAAGCCCGATTGTTTTTATTCAGATAGGAAAGCCCGATATTTAAATCTTCGGATTGGAATGTACTGCAATCCTGAAAATAATTGGTGAGTCCTGTCATAGTGAGGAATCCTTCGCGGTCCACTTCACTATAACGAATTCTACTGTTTAGTGTATACATAAAAACCTCCTGATATAAATACTCTTAGCTAATTATAGCATTATTAGAAAAAAAAACTAGTGAAATCAGGAAAAAAATAGTATAATAAATTAAAATGACAGGAGCACAAAGTGCGTAGTCGTCCGTAGTTATCAGGGGGTAAAATATCTTTTGACCCCAACATCTTAAAAAAATTAGGAGGTTATCATATGAAGATTAAAAACATAAAAGATGTTGATAAGTTTTTTCAAGTAATCGATAGTTGTAAGGGAAAAGTGGAATTAGTATCGGATGAAGGAGATCGTTTAAACTTAAAATCTAAATTGTCGCAGTATATTTCTCTTGCAAAAGTATTTTCGGATGGTTCTATCAGTGAATTAGAAGTAATTGCATATGAACCGGAAGATGTAGATAAACTTCTAAAATTTATGGTAAATGGTGGAGAGTAATGAGTCAGATAAAAAAAGTAAATAATATATTTTTGATAACAGTTATGTTTGCAGTAGGAGGTTCCTTATTTATGGGAGCCTTCTCTGTTGGCAAAGATAATGAATTATTTAGTCTGCTTGCAGCACAGCTTTTATATGTGATACCTGCAATCTTATATCTTAAATCAAGTGGCGGGAATATAAAAGAACGTTTGCGGTTTAATCGAATCAAAGGAAGTACAATGATTCTTTTGATTTTATTTTCCTATCTTATTACTCCGTTATTAACATATTTAAATATCGTGTCAATGTTATTTTCAAAAAATATGATTCAAAATACAATTGACGGAATTGTAAAAAATTATCCAATGGCAGTTGGAATTATTGCAGTAGGTCTGATACCTTGTATCTTGGAAGAAACGATATACAGAGGGGTCTTTTTTAATGAATACCGAAAAATAAATCCAAGAAAAGGAATTTTAATAAGTGGTTTTCTATTTGGATTGATGCATATGAACTGGAATCAGTTTGTTTATGCATTTGTAATGGGAATGATTTTTGCAGTTCTGGTAGAAGCCAGTGATTCAATAATAGCATCTATGATTGTGCATTTTACAATAAATACTACATCTGTGGTAACCGCATATATACAGTCAGAAATGGCATTTGTAACTGCTCCAAATGAAATGGTTTTGGAAGAAGAACAATTAAAAATGTATCTGTGCAATTATTGGATTGTAGTAGTATTTTTCGGAATTTTGGCATTTTTCCTGTTAAAACAGATTGCTAAGAATCAAGGAAGAAAAGAAGAATTAAATGCTCTTTTTTTCAATAATGGAAAAGAAAAAGAAGTGCAGGCGCCATTTTTCACTTTGCCGTTAGTATTGGGAAGTTTGATTTGTATTTTTATTATGATTGGTGTAGAAGTATTGTAAATATAGTTTTTTTTGTGAGTTAGTCATATAGAAAAAATAAAAATTGGCGTATAATAAGTGTAAAGTAAAAAGAAAGGGATTGTGAAGACATGGGAATTTTATATGATACGATTATTATAGGGGCAGGTCCAGCCGGTTTGGCAGCAGGAATCTATGCAAAAAGAGCAGAGCTTAAGAGTATAATTATAGAAAAAGCACCAATGAGTGGAGGTCAGATTGTTAATACTTATGAGGTAGACAATTATCCGGGACTTCCGGGAATGAGTGGCTTTGAATTGGCAAATCGTTTTCGTACGCATTGTGACAAATTAAACGTAGAATTTGTTGAGGGCGAGGTTGCAGGAATTAAAGCGGATGGAAAAAATAAAGTAGTTACGCTTGAAAATGGAGAAGCTTTTACAGCGAAGACAATTATTATAGCAGGTGGTGCAGTGCATCGCAAGCTAGGTGTCGAGGGAGAAGAAAAATTAACTGGAATGGGAGTATCTTATTGTGCAACTTGTGATGGCGCATTTTTTAGAAATGCAGAAGTTGCAGTTGTTGGTGGTGGTGATGTTGCAATAGAAGACGCTATTTTTTTGGCAAGAATTGCGAAAAAGGTTTATGTCATCCATAGAAGAGATGAATTTCGTGCAGCGAAGAGTCTTGTTAGTACACTACTTTCTATGGATAACGTTGAAATTTTACGGAATAGCGTGGTAGAAAAAATTGTTGGGGAAGATGTAGTAGAGAAAATAAAAATACGGGATATAGAAACGAAAACAGAAAGAGAACTTCCTGTTGAAGGAGTATTTGTTGCGGTAGGAACAGAACCAATTACTGCAATTTATGATGGAATGATTGAAATGGACGAAAAAGGATATATTGTAGCTGATGAAGATTGTGCAACAAATGTACCGGGAATTTTTGTTGCAGGCGATATTCGTACAAAGCCACTTCGTCAGGTAGTAACGGCTGCATCGGATGGAGCTAATGCGATTACAGCTGTAGAACAATTTCTTGCAAAATGTGAATCCCATTAAGTGGTAACTCCACGACAAACGCATGAGTAAATAAATTGTGAACACGTCCCTTTTCTGGTAAAATGAAAAGAAAAGGGGTGTTAGAAAATGCAGGAATTATTAGATTGGATGGAATACATTGAGGATAACCGTCAACAGAGAAAAGTTCGTCACAAGCTAAAAGATATTCTCGTAATTGTGCTTTTTGCCACACTTGCAAATGCAGATGATTGGGTCGAAATGGCATTGTTTGCAGAAAACTATCAGGATTATCTTCGAAAGTATATCGAATTGAAGAATGGGGTGCCATCGCATGATACGATTC
>NZ_VUMT01000015.1 GCF_009696045.1 Velocimicrobium porci
TAGTCGGTAAAGATTCTTTGTAAGATATTCATAACCCTATTATGCAGGAAAAATTAACAAAAAGAAACCCCTAAATTCCCTCAAGATTGAGGGCAGGGGAGTTGAAGTGTCGAAGACACTTTTTTATTAGCTTTTCTAATAGAAAAAATAAAATATATTAATTTTATTTATAATAAAAGTTGTGTTACTATGATAATTAGAAAGAAAACAGTCTGAAATCGGAGGTAAATTATGAGCAACGTGAAAAGAATCTATGTAGAAAAAAAAGCACCTTATGCTGTACGTGCAAAAGAGTTAAAAGAAGAGTTGTCCAGTTATCTTGGAATGGAACATATTACAAATGTAAGGGTATTAGTGCGTTACGATATGGAAAATGTAAGTGATGAAACTTATCAAAAAGCTTTAAAAATTGTATTTTCCGAGGCTCCTGTTGATATTTTATATGAAGAGGAGTTTGAAACGGAAGATACAGATGTTGTATTTTCAGTAGAATACTTGCCAGGACAATTTGATCAGAGGGCAGATTCTGCAGAACAATGTGTAAAGCTATTAAATGAAGCAGAAAATCCGATTATTCATACAGCTACTACATATGTACTTTCTGGTACAATTACAGAGAAAGAGTTAGAAGAGATAAAGGCATATTGTGTAAATCCGGTAGATTCCAGATTAACAGATGAAGAAAAACCACAGACATTGGTAACTCAATTTGAACGTCCAGAAGACGTTTTGATTTTTGATGGTTTTTGTGATATGGATGAGGAAAAATTAAAAGAGCTTTATGATTCTTTAAACCTTGCTATGACATTAAAAGACTTCCTTCATATAAAAAAATATTTTTCAGAAGAAGAAAAACGCGACCCTTCTATGACAGAAATTAGGGTTTTAGATACTTATTGGTCAGATCATTGCCGTCATACGACATTTTTAACAGAGCTTAAAAATGTTACTTTTGAAAACGGATATTACCATGAACCGATTGTAGCAAGTTACGAGCGTTATATGAATGATAGAAAAGAAATTTTTAAAGATAGACCGGACAAGTTTGTTTCTCTGATGGATATTGCTCTTATGGCAATGAGAAAATTAAAACAAGAAGGCAAGCTTGCAGATATGGAAGAATCGGATGAAATCAACGCTTGTTCAATTATTGTTCCAGTGGAGATTGAAAAAGAAGATGGAACAAAAGAGGAAGAAGAATGGCTTGTATTTTTCAAAAATGAAACCCATAATCATCCAACAGAAATTGAGCCATTTGGTGGTGCTGCTACTTGTCTTGGAGGAGCAATTCGTGATCCGTTGTCAGGAAGAGGCTATGTATATCAGGCAATGCGTGTAACAGGTGCTGCTAATCCAACAACTCCGGTAGAAGCAACATTAAAAGGCAAGCTTCCACAGAAAAAAATTGTAAAAGGTGCTGCAAGCGGATATAGCTCCTATGGCAATCAGATTGGTCTGGCAACCGGTCTTGTAAATGAAATTTACCACCCAAATTATGTTGCAAAACGTATGGAAATCGGTGCCGTTATGGGTGCAGCTCCTAGAAAAAATGTAATTCGTGAAAATTCTGACCCGGGTGACCAGATTATTTTATTAGGTGGCAGAACAGGTCGTGATGGATGTGGTGGAGCAACAGGTTCTTCGAAAGTACATACGACGGAATCAATTCATACCTGTGGTGCGGAAGTACAAAAAGGAAATGCTCCAACGGAACGGAAAATTCAAAGGTTATTCCGAAGAGGAGAGGTTAGCTCAATTATTAAAAAATGCAATGATTTCGGAGCGGGTGGTGTGTCCGTTGCGATTGGAGAACTGGCAGATGGGCTTCGGATTGATTTAGATAAAGTTCCAAAAAAATACGAAGGACTGGATGGAACAGAGCTTGCGATTTCAGAATCTCAAGAGAGAATGGCAGTTGTTGTAGAAGCAAATGATGTAGAAAAAATGCTTGCATTTGCAGAAGAAGAGAATTTAGAAGCAGTAGTTGTAGCAGAAGTAACAAAAGAGCCAAGACTTGTAATGCTTTGGCGGGGAAAAGAAATTGTAAATATTGAAAGAGCCTTTTTAGATACAAATGGGGCACATCAGGAAACGGATGTATGTGTTACAATGCCTTCGAAAGAGTCTTATTTTGCTCGCAAAAAAGAGATAGAGAATTTAAAAGACGAATGGATTCATACATTAAAAGATTTAAACGTATGTTCTCAAAAAGGACTGGTTGAAATGTTTGACAGTTCAATTGGTGCAGCAACAGTAACAATGCCTTATGGCGGTAAATATCAGATGACTCCAACCCAGACAATGATAGCAAAACTTCCGGTATTAGACGGAAAAACAGACACGGTAACAATGATGAGCTATGGATTAGATCCATACTTATCGTCCTGGAGTCCATATCATGGATCAGTATATGCAGTACTTTCATCTGTAGCTAAAATTGTTGCTTCCGGTGGGGACTTTAGAAAAATCAGATTTACGTTTCAAGAATATTTTAGACGTCTTGGAACAGATAAAAAACGTTGGGGTGAACCTATGGCTGCACTTTTGGGTGCTTATGAAGCACAGATGCAGTTTGGACTTCCTTCCATCGGTGGTAAGGACAGTATGTCCGGTACGTTCAATGATATTGATGTTCCTCCTACCCTTTGTTCATTTGCTGTGGATGTAGCAAATGTTCAAGATGTCGTTACACCTGAATTGAAAGAAGCAGGAGATACATTAGTATTGTTCCCATGCAAGATGGATAAATATCAATTGCCTGCCTATGAGACTATGATGAAGAACTACGATGCAATTCACAAGCTGATGGAACAAAAGGTAATAAAAGCTGCCTATGCTGTTTCGAATGGAGGAATTGTAGAGGCAGTCAGCAAAATGGCATTTGGTAATCAAATTGGTGCTGAGCTTTGTAGAAAAAGAGCAAATGAATTTTATTTTGAAAAACAGTATGGCGCAATTATTGCAGAAGTTGCAAAATTAGATATGGAGAAATTGGAGCAGTCTGGTGTTGATTATGAAATTATTGGACAGACAATCAATGATAAGGCATTTATTTGTGGAGAAATGAAGCTTTCTATTGAAGAAGCACAAAAGGCGTGGGAGCAGACATTAGAGTCGGTATATCCAACCCACTCTGGTGTGGAAAAAGAAATTCTTCCGACATCTGTTTATGATGCAAAAGAAATTTATACTGCAAAACAAAAAATTGCTAAACCAAAGGTATTTATTCCGGTATTTCCAGGGACAAATTGTGAATATGATGCAGCACGTTCATTTAAAGAAGCTGGAGCAGAAGTAACAAGTGTGGTATTTAAAAATATGACGGAACAAAATATTAAGGATTCAGTAAACGAATATGAAAAAGCAATTCGCGAGGCAAATATTATTATGTTCCCTGGTGGTTTTTCAGCAGGAGATGAACCAGATGGCTCGGCTAAATTTATCGCATCTGCATTCCGTAACCCTAAGATTATGGAGGCAGTAAATGATTTGCTAAAGCAGAGAGATGGCTTGATTTTGGGTATCTGTAATGGATTCCAGGCATTAATTAAGCTTGGATTGGTTCCATATGGAGAAATCTGTGAGATCGATGAAAATGCTCCTACTTTGACAACAAATCATATCGGACGACATATTTCAAAGTCAGTTTATACAAAGGTTGTAACAAATCATTCACCATGGCTTTCAAAAGCAGAACTTGGCGGTGTTTATGCAATTCCTGCTTCCCATGGAGAGGGGCGGTTTGTAGCAAACAAAGAATGGTTGAAACAATTGTTTGAACAAGGACAGGTAGCAACCCAGTATGTTGATCTTGATGGCAACCCAACAATGGACGAGGCATTTAATCCAAATGGTTCTTATATGGCAATTGAGGGAATCACAAGTCCGGATGGTCGTGTATTAGGAAAGATGGCACATTCCGAGCGTCGGGGAGATGGAGTTGCACTGAATATATCAGGAAATCAGAATCAGCACATTTTTGAAGCAGGTGTGGAATATTTTCGATAAGTTTTGAAATGTTTCAAGACACTCTAATTTATACTGAAAAGGACAAGGTTGCCCGTATACAGAAAAATATACAAAATTATAAGAAAAAATTAAGAAAAATTGTGAAGTAAAAAAAGAAAAGTTGTGATACACTTATTATTAGTTCGTAGTAGGTGGTGTAACGATGAATTTGTACGATGCGATATTTGTGCGGCAATCTGTGCGAAGCTTTCAGTTAGAGCCGATTGAGCAGAGGCTGTTAAATAATATAATGAATTTTGCGAATCATCTGGAAAGTCTGGATGATTCGCTGGAAGTGAAATATGAAATAATAGATAAAGTGACAGAACAGGAAAAACATAATGGTTCTCTTTGGATAAAAGCTCCTTATTATTTTGTATTATATAGTAAAATAGGCGAAAATTATTTAATGAATGCCGGTTATTTGCTGGAGCATATTTGCCTTTATATGACAACAAAGGGACTTGCAACCTGTTTTATGCAAAATGTAGGAAGTATTAAAAAGCATGAAGGGTATGAACCTGTTCTTCAAATTGCTTTTGGCAAGAGCAACAAAAATATTTACCGTGAAGCAAAAAAAGTGAAAAGGCTTAAATTAAATGAAATTTGCATTTTTAAAGAGGAAGTTTGTAAAGAAGTTCAGGAAATATTGAATGCAGCAAGAATGGCACCTTCATCTTTAAATAGTCAGCCATGGAGATTAATTGTTTATGATAATCGTATTCACTTGTTTTGCAGAAAAGAAGTTATTGCTTTTAAGAAAATGAAAGCATTGCATGAAATTGACATGGGAATTATTTTGGCAAATTTGTGCATTGGAGCAGAAGAGATGTGGCTTTTATCGGAACTGATGAAATCAGAAAATATTTTAGAAAGACATTTTCGTAAAAATGAATATGTTGCTACATTAAAGCTGATGAGATAGAAAAAATCTGTGAAGAGAGAAAAAAGGGGAAAGCAGGAATAGAATCTGTTTTCCTCTTTCTTACTTTATAGGAAACTTCGTCTCCTATAAAGCAAAAACGCTCCGCGAGGATGTGCACAGATGCGAAAGGAGTATTGTTGCAAAAAGCATGCAACACGCATCTGGCACGCAAAGTGGAAAAGTTTTGATAAGTGAATTATAGTGGGGATATGTAATGTACAGTTCGTGTGAAGAACGGGGGAGATACATTGACAAAAACTGTCAAGTTCACTTATAATATGACAGATGATTAATTTGGAGGTGAGCAGGTGCGTTACATTTCAATTGAATATGCAAAACCGGGAATGATGCTGGCAAGGTCAGTTTATGATGAAGCCGACAGGGTACTGGTAGGTGCTTATAATGAGCTTACAGAGGATTTTATAACAAAATTAGCGAAACGAGGATTTCCAGGAGTTTATATAGAAGATGAATTGTCGAAGGATATTATTATCCAGGAAACAATTTCGGCTGAACTTAGAAATTATGCAGTGCGAAGCTTAAAAGAATGCAATATTGATGCGACACTTGATATTGCAAAAGCGATTGTTGACCAGATTATGAATAGCAGGGTTATAAGTCTGGATTTGGTAGATTTGCGAACGTTTGATGATTATACTTATAGACATTCCGTAAATGTAGCTGTACTTTCAACTGTAATCGGAAGTGGTATGGGAATGAATTCCCAGGAATTGGTGGATTTATGTGCTTCTGCTATTTTACATGATATTGGGAAAATATGTATTGATAAAAACATTTTAAATAAGCCGGGAAAGCTTACATCAGAGGAATATGATGTGATAAAAACCCATGCCAGACTTTCTTATGATTTGATTAAAGAAAAATGGAATATATCGGCAAAAACAAAGAATGGTGTATTATTTCATCATGAGAACGAAGACGGAAGCGGTTATCCACTTGGTCTGGAAAAAAACAACATTCATCCATTTGCGAAAATTATTCATGTTGCTGATGTATACGATGCTCTTATTACAAAACGTTCTTATAAAAAAGCATTTTCACTGGCAGAGGCAATTGAATATTTAATGGGTGGATGTGATATTTTATTTGACCGAAAAGTGGTTGAAACATTTTTGGATTATGTACCAGTGTATCCAAAAGGAATTACCGTCTTACTTTCAGATGGAAGAGAAGCAATTGTAGTTGAAAACTATAAACATAGTACGCTTCGGCCAAAAGTTCGTCTTACTACAGGAGAAGAGATTAATTTGAGTGACGAAACAAAAAATCGTAATATTACAATTATAGGTATTCAGGGCGAAGAGATTGCGGTAGGAGAAGATTTACTTCAACATGAGGCCAGAAGACATTTTGGGAAAAAACATATCCTTGTTGTTGATGATATGGTAACGAATTTGAAGACAATGCAGGGAATACTGGAAAATGACTATAAGGTTTCAATTGTAAAATCAGGACAGCAGGCGTTAAATTTTTTAGAGCGTGTGATGCCGGACTTGATTATGATGGATATTGATATGCCGGATATGGATGGAATAGAAACGGTTGAGAAGATTCAAGAAAAATATGGAACGCAAATACCGGTTATATTTTTAACTGCATTAGCGGATGAACAAACAGTACAAAGATGCAGAAAAGTGAAAGCAAAAGACTATATTGTAAAGCCATTCAAACCAGTCTATGTATTGGCAAGAATTGTATTAGCATTGGAGGAATAGCTATATGTTTATAATGCTATCAATTTTACAGGTAATTTGTGTTATTCTTTCTTTTTTTATAACAGTATCAATATTAAATTATCAAACGAATTCAAATGAATATAAATTATTGTTAACCGGGATGATTTATGTATTTGTTTATAACTTAAGCTGCATATTTGAAATTGGATGTGAGGGCGAAGAAGCCGCCCTCTTTATTTTTCAGATAAAAGCAATAGCGATTTGTCATGCTCTATTTTTGATGTTTTTATTTATTGTAAAATATTATAATTTAAAACTAACAAAAGGAATCGAGGCACTTTTAATTATAGTAAACATTGTTGTTGTTACCGGAGCTATGACTTGCCAGACGAACCGGTGGTTTTTTAAGAAGATTGAATTTGTGAAAACAGGTCCGTATCCTCATTTGGAATTTGAAAATGGGGTGGGTGCATATGGATATTATGGGATGATATTCCTCTTGGGAGTAATTATTAATTTTGTTACATTTAAAAATTCTATGGAAAATCGAAAGGGAAAGAGAGGAAAAAGAGAAATTTATCTGTTTATTTCTACGATTGTTCCTTTACTTTCCTTTTTCTTTTATTACTATCTTTTTAAGCCATATAATCCAATGCCCATTGCCTTATTTATTTCAGGAGTATTCCTTATGACAGGAACTTATAAATATCAATTATTTGATGTTATAGAAAATGTAAAAGACAGAATGATTGATACAATGAAAGAGGCAATTATTATTGTTGACAGTCAAGGTGGTTTTCTTCATGCGAATAAAACAGCGAAACAGATTTTTAAAGATTTGCAGGCAAAGAAAAAGGAAGAAAAATTATCTGATTTGATTGATTTGGACAATATAGTGGAAGACTATCCACAAGAATTTGTCTATAATAATTGTTACTATGAATGTAGTACAACAATTGTTCGCAATAAAGATGAGATAGAGGGATATGCTTTTTGTATTGCGGATGTTACACAAAGAAGAGAATATATGGAAGATTTGATTCGTATGAAAGAAAAGGCAGATGAGGCAAATCATGCGAAAAGTGCTTTTTTGGCGAATATGAGTCATGATCTTAGAACTCCGATGAATGCAATTATTGGTATGTGTCAAATTGCAGTGCGGAAAGAAAAAGAAGCAAAGCAAAAGGAACTGCTTTCAGAAATTGAATATTCTGCCCAAAGTTTATTAGGGCTTATCAATAATATTTTAGATTTTTCTAAAATAGAAGCAGGAAAATTAGTACTAAAAAAAGAAAAATATGATATGTCTGAACTTATACATGAAGTTTCTGCGATGATTTATATTTTACTTATGGGTAAGCCAATAGAATTTTACGTAAATATAAAAACAAAAATACCGAAATTTCTTATTGGAGATGGAATCCGAATTCGGGAAATTATAATGAATCTATTAGGAAATGCCACAAAGTTTACAAAAGATGGAGAAATAAATTTAAATATTTCGTGGGAAGAATTCTCGGAAGAGGAAAATTTAACAATTCAGGTGAGTGATACAGGGATTGGAATGCGACAGGAAAATTTGGATGTGATTTTTGAAGAATATGGACAGATTAGAGAAGAATCTGAAAAAGCAAGAGGAACAGGTTTGGGGCTTTCTATTGTGAAAGAATTGGCAGAGCTAATGAATGGAACGGTTCAGGTTGAAAGTACATATGGTATGGGAAGTGTATTTACGGTTATTGTTTCTCAGGAAAAAGAAAAAGAATGTGAAATGATTGGTAAGAAACAATATACGAAGAAGACGATTGGAGAGTTGAAGAAAAAGGGGAAAGAACGGGAAGAACAGCTTAAATTTCCTGGGAGGCGAGTTCTTGTTGTCGATGATGTTTTAATGAATTTAAAAGTGATGCAAGGACTATTAGAGCCATATGATATTTGTGTGGCAACAGCTACGAATGGAAAAAAAGCAATTGAATTAATGAAAAGCCAGTTATTTGATTTAGTTTTTATGGACAGCCGAATGCCGGAAATGAATGGAGCGGAGGTTGTGGAAATCATTCGAAGAGAACGGGGCAATTATTTTAAAGACTTACCAATTATCATGATGTCTGCAGAAGGAAACTATGGAGAAGCTAAGAAGTATACAAAATACGGATTTACTTCGAATTTAGCGAAGCCGGTTCAGATAGAAGAGTTAGAGCAAATTATGATGGAGTGGTTTTTAGAAACTATGCTGGATATGAGAAGTGGAATCAGGCAAACAGGAGGCAGAAAGGAACAGTATATTAGAATTCTTGAAACCTATATGGAGGAAATAGGAAAATTAAAAGATGAATTGTCTGATATATGGAAAGAGGATAGAGATCTTTTTAATGTAAAAATACATGGAATTAAAGGAAGCAGTTGGAATATAGGTGCAATCAATATAGGAAACGAAGCAGAACTAATAGAGAGCAGAGCGAAGGAAGGAGAAACAGAATTTGTTGAAAATAACTTAAAATTATTTATTCAGAATTTGGAGCATTTATTAGAGAAGATTGATGAAGTAATAGTACGAGAAAACGAAATAGAACGGAAGGATAAAGGAATCGGCAGGAAAGAGTCTGAACTTTATCAGTTAATTTTACAATTTAAAGAAGCTTTTTCGAATTATGATATCGAAAAGTTAGAGTTATTGGTTAATGAATTAGAAACCTGGGAGGCAGATGAAAATTTAGAACCATTTATTTTGGAGCTAAAAAAACTGATTTATGAGCTGGAATATGAGAGAGGAGAGGCATTTGTATCGCAGTGGATTGAAAAAAATATAAAAATTAAAAAAAACTGTTGACAAATAGAAAATAATGATATAAAATATCTTTTGTTCGGCGATGAAAAAGAAGAACGAAAGATATGCGCGAGTGGCTCAGTTGGTGGAGCACGACCTTGCCAAGGTCGGGGTCGCGGGTTCGAGTCCCGTCTCGCGCTTGTGAGAAAAATTCATATTGATACATATAAAAAATACCGGTAATGGTAGATATGCGCGAGTGGCTCAGTTGGTGGAGCACGACCTTGCCAAGGTCGGGGTCGCGGGTTCGAGTCCCGTCTCGCGCTTGTGAGAAAAATTCATATTGATACATATAAAAAATATCGGTAATGGTAGATATGCGCGAGTGGCTCAGTTGGTGGAGCACGACCTTGCCAAGGTCGGGGTCGCGGGTTCGAGTCCCGTCTCGCGCTTTTTTTATTTTGTAGGAAAGTTCGTCTCCTATAAAGTAAAAACGCTCCGGAGGATGTGCACAGATGCGAAGGGAGTATTGTTGCAAAAAGCATGCAACACGCATCTGGCACTCAAAGTGGAGCAAGTCCCTCATGAGTGAGGAATACAGGGAGTTGAGGTAGACTTGTCCACTTTGTTCTTTAGATTTAGAGCCTTAGATACTTCATTTATTTGAGTGTCTAAGGCTTTTGACGTTACAAAATAGGAAAGACCTTTGCATTGATAAGTTTTTACGGGGCTCAAAGTCATGCTTTTCATGCCAGCATGAAAAGCATGACCTTTTGACCCTGGTATCATATTATATAAGTATTATAGAAAAACCAGTAATAGAAAAAAGAGGGAAGAGTAAAATGTGGTTATTATTTGCGATAGGTTCAGCTTTTTTTGCAGGCATTACCTCGATATTTGCAAAAATCGGTATTAAAGATATTGATTCTCACTTATGCACAGCATTACGGACGATTGTTGTTGTGATATTTTCATGGCTTATGGTATTTGTGACAGGAGCAGCTTCCGACTTAAGCCGGCTTTCACTGCACACATTAATATTTTTGTGTCTATCGGGAGTCACGACAGGGGCATCCTGGTTATGCTATTTTAAGGCATTACAAATCGGAGATGTTAATAAAGTAGTACCAATAGACAAATCAAGCACTGTGTTAACGGTTATCCTTGCAATATTATTTTTTCATGAACCAATTAGTATAATGAAAGTTCTATCAATAGCACTGATAGGAGCAGGAACTTATCTGATGATTGAGAAAAAGCAGCAGACACAAAACGAACGGAAAGGCTGGCTAGCGTATGCCTTATTATCAGCGGTCTTTGCAAGTTTAACATCAATATTAGGGAAAATAGGAATCGAAAACATAGATTCAAATTTAGGGACGGCTATAAGAACAATTGTTGTATTAATAATGGCATGGCTTATTGTATTTCTACAAAAAAAACATACAAAAATAAAAGAAATCAATAAAAAAAGCTGGTTTTTTATCCTTTTATCAGGTTTTGCAACCGGCCTTTCCTGGTTATGCTATTATCGGGCGTTACAGGATGGAATTGTTAGCATAATTGTACCAATTGATAAATTAAGTATATTAGTTACCGTATTATTTTCATACATTGTATTTCATGAAAAACTTTCCAAAAAATCTTTTCTTGGACTTGTATGGATTATAGCAGGCACACTTGGGATGATTATGTGAAAGAAAATTACTCCCCAAATTAAAGAATTAAGTTGAAATACAATGAAAACACTGCACTTTTCTTAATAGATATGTTATGATAATAATAAGGTGAAAACTATCATTTGTTCGATTAATACAAGAAAGAAGGAAAAGCATGAGTAGTGTAGATCAGGAATATATTGATTACATTATCGATTTTTTAAATGATGAAAAAGTAAAGGAAATGAAACAATATGTCCAGCATGGTAATACAACAACCTATAAGCATTGTTTAAAAGTATCTTATTATAGTTACAAATTAGCAAAGCGATTCCATTGTGATGCGAAAGATTGTGCGATTGGAGGATTACTTCATGATTTTTTCTTATATGATTGGCATGTTAAAGATAAGGAACGAGAAAAAGAGTTTTTTCTGCCTCATGGGTTTACGCATGGAGTAGTTGCAGAACGGAATGCAAGAAAATATTTCGAAATTGATGACAAATGTTCGGATATTATTATTACACACATGTTTCCTCTTACAATCTGGAAAGTGCCAAAATTTAAAGAGAGTTATATTGTTTTAACGGTCGATAAATATTTAACAATTGCAGAATTTTTTTCAGGAAAAGTGAAGTGGAAAAAATGGCTTTCTTTTCTTGACACAGAGTCTTTTGGTATGGTAAGATAAATTCATTCAAAGGTTTCTGATTACTGACGGGTAATGTGGAGAACCACAGGGGAATCAGAAATTGCTATTATGCCGACCGTCTGGGCAACATTTGCGGAGAATGTTGTCCTTTTTTTATGAAAAAATGAGTGAACTAGATTGAATTTGTAAATGCTATTGTTTTAGTCGCAGTTTATAAAATAAGGACAGCTTATTGTGAAGGGAACGATAGGAAATAATTGCATGTTTACTTATCTAGGTTGCGAGTGTAAAATTTATAAATCGGATAACAATTTTGTTATTACGCTGATAAGTAAATCTGCTTTCTATGGTTGCCCATTGAGCATTATGCCAGTTGACAAAGGAAAGGAGATTTTTTATTATGAATTACAAATCTGATATTGAAATTGCACAGGAAACTGTTATGGAGCCGATTACTGAGATTGCGAAGACTGCGGGAATTGAAGAAAATTATTTGGAACAATATGGTCGCTATAAAGCAAAAATTGATTACAATTTACTGAAAGCAAAAAATCTTGAAGATGGAAAATTGGTTCTTGTAACAGCAATTACACCAACACCTGCAGGAGAGGGAAAGACAACGACTACAGTCGGTCTTGCTGACGGAATGAAACGATTGGGAAAAAACGTTATGGTGGCGTTAAGAGAGCCTTCTTTGGGACCTGTTTTTGGTATTAAGGGCGGTGCAGCCGGAGGTGGTTATGCACAGGTAGTTCCAATGGAAGATATTAATCTTCATTTCACAGGAGATATGCATGCAATCGGCGCCGCTAACAATCTTTTGGCAGCAATGCTTGACAATCATATTTATCAGGGGAATGCTTTAAATATTGACCCAAGAAGAATTACATGGAAACGGTGCGTAGATATGAATGACCGTCAGTTGCGGTTTGTGACGGATGGTCTTGGTGGAAGAGTAAATGGTGTGCCTAGGGAAGATGGCTATGATATTACAGTTGCTTCCGAAGTTATGGCAGTTTTATGCCTTGCAAATGATATCACTGACCTTAAGAAACGTCTTGCAAGTATTATTGTTGGTTACACTTACGATGAAAAGCCTGTAACAGCCGGCGACCTGCATGCAGAAGGTGCTATGACAGCATTATTAAAAGATGCGTTAAAGCCAAACTTAGTGCAGACACTTGAACATACACCGGCGATTGTTCATGGCGGACCATTTGCTAATATTGCTCATGGCTGCAACTCTGTTATTGCAACAAAAATGGCAATGAAATTAGGGGATTATGCAGTTACAGAGGCAGGCTTTGGCGCAGACCTAGGTGCAGAGAAGTTTTTGGATATTAAATGTCGTATGGCGGGACTTGTGCCATCAGCGGTTGTTGTTGTTGCCACGGTAAGAGCATTGAAAAATCATGGTGGCGTGGCAAAGGAGCAGTTAAATGAAGAAAATCTGGAAGCATTAGAAAAAGGGATTCCAAACTTATTACAACATGTAGAGAATATTAAAAATGTATATAAACTGCCATGCGTGGTAGCGATTAATGCCTTTCCAACCGATACAAAGGCAGAGCTTGATTTGGTGGAACGAAAATGTAATGAATTAGGCGTTAATGTTGCATTATCTGAAGTGTGGGCAAAAGGTGGCCAAGGTGGAATTGCTTTGGCAAAGGAAGTAATTCGACTTTGTGAAGAACCAAATGAGTTTTCACAAAGCTACGAGCTTGATTTGAGCATTGAGGAAAAATTAAATGCAATTGTAAAGAAAATTTATCATGGTGATGGTGTCGTACTAACTGCAAATGCAAAAAAACAAGCGGACAAATTGACCGAGTTAGGTTTTGATAAATTGCCAATCTGCGTTGCAAAGACACAGTATAGTTTTTCGGATGATATGACATTAAAAGGAGCACCAAAAGGATTTAAGGTTACAGTAAGAGAGCTTAAAGTATCTGCAGGAGCAGGTTTTATTGTAGCACTTACTGGAAACATTATGACAATGCCTGGTCTTCCAAAGATTCCGGCTGCAGAACGAATTGATGTCGATGAGAGCGGTAAGATTTCAGGATTGTTTTAATTAGTTAAAAAAATACGTTATAAGTTTTGGGTGACTTATAAAAATAGGAGAAGAAGTATGTATCAGGAAGAGTTTAAAACTGCTGTAAATTTTGCAAAACAAAAGATACGATTTTTAATATCAAATCCGTTCGGATACGTTATAGCATCTTTGTTAGCCGGGATGTTTATTAGTTTCGGTTGCTTTGTTACATTCACAATGGGAGCATATCTTACAGATGCCGGATATGCTCCGGTTAAAGTTATTATGGCATTTTCCTTTGCTTCTGCGCTCAGCCTTGTTATGATGGCTGGTGCGGAACTATTTACCGGAAATAATTTTGTTATGGCAGTTGGAACTTTGGCAGGACAGGTTTCAATGAAGGATACATGGAAGCTGTGGGGAATTAATTTTTTAGGAAATTGGCTTGGCTCTGTATTGGGGACTTTTTTATTTTTCCTCACAAAGATGCCGACAGGAATTGTAGGGAACTTTTTTGCTGAGATTGCTTATACAAAAATTACTGGAAGCCCCGGAACTCTTTTTGTAAAAGGAATTCTTTGTAATATGCTTGTGTGTCTGGCGGTTTGGTGCGGGATACGAATGAAAAGTGAAGCTGGAAAATTAATTATGATTTTTTGGTGTATTTACATATTTATGATTTGTGGATTTGAGCATAGCATTGCAAATATGACTGTAATTTTGGTAGGACTTTTGAATCCTTCAGGTCTTGATATAACTTTTTGGGATTATCTTTATAACCTTTTCTTTGTCACAGCCGGTAATATGACAGGTGGAATTTTATTCGTAGCAGTACCTTATTTTCTGATTTCAAAACCTATTTTAAAGAACGAAAAGTAGAATGAAAACATTGATAAACTTTTTCATTTGTTAAAAATTTAGCAATTTCTACAAAATGAATAAAATATAGTAAAAAAAATAAAAAAAATAAGATATTTTGCTGAATTGAAAACGAAAAAAGCAATGAAGAATTGGCATGTTGACGAATGTATATTTATTCTTTGACATTCGATTCGTAAAATAAAAAAAAATGCAAGTTGTAAAAAGGGCAGAATTGCTTTATTTTACATGGTTTGAAAAGGCAAAATAGCTTGACAAAATGGCAACTTCCACATATCCTAAAAAGGCAACAATCAAAGTGAAGACGAGATAAGAAAGGAAGAGAAAATGAGAACAGAATGGTATGATTTTGAACCAGGGAGCTGGACAAGCGATATTAATGTAAGAAGTTTTATTCAGCACAATTATACTCCTTATGAGGGCGATGATTCATTCTTAGCTGGTCCTACAGAACGTACAAAAGAATTATGGGACGAAGCATTAAAGCTTATGAAAGAAGAAAATGAAAGAGGGATTTTAGATGCTGAAACATTACATCCTTCTACAATTACTACATTCGGTCCTGCTTATATAGATAAAGAAAAAGAAGTTATTGTTGGATTCCAGACAGATAAACCATTAAAACGTGGAATTATGCCAAACGGTGGTATCCGTGTTGTGAAAAATGCACTGTCTGCATATGGATATGAATTAGATAAAACAACAGAAAGTATTTATACAAATAATAGAAAAACACATAATGATGGTGTATTTGATGTGTATACAGAAGCAATGAGAAAGGCAAGACATTCTGGAATTATCACAGGACTTCCAGATGCTTATGGACGAGGAAGAATCATTGGTGATTACCGTCGAGTTGCTTTATATGGTGTAGATTATTTAATTGAAGAACGTTTAGAGCAAAAGAAGTTGTTAGAACGTGATGTTATGGAAACACCAGACATTCGTCTGAGAGAAGAGTTATCGGAGCAGATTAAAGCCTTAAAGCAGTTAAAAGAAATGGCATTATCTTATGGCTGCGATATTTCCCAACCTGCTAAAAATGCAAAAGAAGCAGTTCAATGGACCTATTTTGGTTATCTTGGAGCAATCAAAGAACAAGATGGAGCAGCAATGAGTCTTGGACGTGTATCCACATTCCTTGATATTTACTTTGAACGTGATTTAAAGAACGGAGTGATTACAGAAGAGGAAGCACAGGAGTTAATTGACCAATTTGTTATGAAGCTTCGTATGGTTCGTTTCCTTCGTACACCGGCATATAATGAATTATTCTCAGGAGATCCTACATGGGTAACAGAATCTATTGGTGGTATGGGTATGGACGGAAGAACTTTAGTTACAAAAAATAGCTTCCGTATTTTACACACACTATACAATTTAGGACCGGCTCCGGAACCAAACCTGACTGTACTTTGGTCCAATAACCTTCCAAAGGCATTTAAAACATTCTGCTCTAAGGTATCAATTGATACAAGTTCAATTCAATATGAGAATGACGATGTAATGCGTGATGTATGGGGTGATGACTATGGAATCGCATGCTGTGTATCTGCAATGCGTATTGGTAAACAAATGCAGTTCTTTGGAGCGAGAGCAAATCTTGCAAAAGCACTTCTTTATGCAATTAATGGTGGTAAAGATGAAAAATCCGGAGAACAGGTAGGACCTGCATTTGCTCCAATTACAAGTGATTACTTAGATTATGATGAGGTAATGGCACGCTTTGACCAGGTTATGGATTGGTTATCTGTACTTTATATCAATACATTAAATGTAATTCATAACATGCACGATAAATACTGCTATGAAAGACTTCAGATGGCACTTCATGATGTTGATGTATTCCGTACAGAAGCATGTGGTATTGCCGGACTTTCTGTAGTTGCCGATTCTTTATCTGCAATTAAATATGCGAAAGTAAAAGTAATCCGTAACGAAGAGGGATTAGCAGTGGATTATGAAGTAGAAGGTGATTATCCTGCATTCGGAAACAACGATGAACGTGTAGATGAAATGGCAGTTGATTTAGTTCATACCTTTATTAATAAACTTCGTAAGGTAAAAACATATCGTAATGCAAAACCTACGTTATCCATTCTTACAATTACATCAAATGTTGTATATGGTAAGAAAACAGGAAGTACACCAGATGGAAGAAAAGGTGGAGAACCATTTGCACCAGGTGCAAACCCAATGCACGGAAGAGATAAGAGCGGTGCCTTGGCATCTATGTCTTCTGTGGCAAAATTGAAATATAAGGATGCAGAAGATGGAATTTCTTATACATTCTCTATTGTACCAAAAGCATTAGGAAAGACAGAGGATGAGAGAGTTGAACATTTAGCTGCATTATTAGATGGATATTTCCACGATAAAGGACATCATATTAATGTCAATGTATTTGACCGTGAAACATTATTAGATGCAATGGATCATCCGGAAAAATATCCACAGCTTACAATTCGTGTATCAGGTTATGCAGTAAACTTTATTAAATTAAGTAGAGAACAACAATTGGATGTTATTAATCGAACATTCCATGAAAGGGATTAATGTCAATGGAAGGAAGAATTCATAGTCTGGAAAGTTGCGGTACCGTTGACGGACCAGGGATTCGTTTTGTCACATTTTTACAAGGGTGTCCACTGCGATGTCAGTATTGTCACAATGCAGATACATGGGACACAAAAGGTGGGACTGTCTATACACCGGAAGCGTTGGTGAAAGAAATTAAAAAATATAAATCGTATATGAAATTTTCTGGCGGAGGTGTGACCTTCACAGGAGGAGAGCCGTTATTGCAGGCTGAGTTTTTACGAGAGGTATGTACCCTTTGTAAAAAAGAAGAGATTTCTACTGCAATTGATACATCAGGATTTATATTCAATCAGACAGTGAAAGAATTACTTGAGGTTACGGACTTAGTTCTTTTGGATATGAAAAATTTTGACCCAGAGGTATATAAAACAGTAACAGGAGTTCCACTTAAGCCAACATTACAATTTTTGGATTATTTGAAAGAAAAAGGAATAAAAACATGGATTCGTTATGTTTTAGTTCCGGGACTTACAGATAATTTGGATACAATTAAAAGTATGGCCAAATATTTAAAAGGATATGAAAATGTAGAACGAATTGAGTTACTTCCTTTTCACAAGATGGGTGAGTTTAAGTGGAAAGAACTTGGTTATAATTATCAGCTGGCAGACACAGAACCGCCATCAAAGGAGTTAATCAATCGAGTGATTGAGTTATTAAAACTTTCAGGAAAAGAAATCGAATAGCGTATTGAAACAAGAAAAAGAATAGAAATGTCTTCCAATGTATAAAAATTATGAAATACATTTGGAAGACATTTTTTAGGTGGAACTATTAAATAAAAATTATTGCAGATTATGATTTTTATTAAGAAGAATTGTAAATTCTTCTTCTGATAGGATTTTGATAGGGTGACCTTTCTGCTGTAGTTTGATTGCTTTTTCTAATTTTCTGGATATGCCGCCTTCTGCGACAAGAATTTCTTCTTCTCCGATTCCGGCAACGAGGTAATCGACAGAAGAATTTAATTTATCTGAAAGAAGTCCCCCCAGATTGACAACTTTAAGCATTGCTTCTCTTCTGGACATTGTTTTTAAAATACCGGTAAAAATAAATGTTTTTTGCCAAATATCATTGGGAAAATTTCCATTCGGTTCGGCAGATGGAAAAATGGATTCGGCTTTTAATCTCCTTCCGGTATTAGTAAAACTGAAAAGATAATCTTTGACAGTAGGAAAAGAGGCAAGCATTGTCTGTTTCAGTTTCAAAAAACAGGAATTGGTGATATAACAATCGGTTAATGCACGATGTGCTCCAGATAAATCAATTTCATAGTAAGAAGCCATATCTAATAATTTATGGTGAATAAATTCTGGAAATAGCTTTCTGGAAATTGTCAGTGTATCAATATAATCATTTGTTAAAATTGGCAAATTAGCCTCATTTAGTTCTTTATTTAAAAAGGAAAGATCAGATATAACATTGTGACCAACAATTGGAACATCCCCAAGAAAGAGTAGAAAAGAAGAAATACTTTCTGAAAAAGAAGGAGCAGTTTCAAGCATAGTGTCTGTAATGCCTGTTAAAGAAATAACATGCGGGGATAAGTTAGAAATGGGTGGTTTAATTAGTGTTTCAAATGTATCAATTATTGTATTATTTTTTATTTTAAGACCTGCAAGTTCAATAATATAATCATTTTCAAGTGACAGCCCGGTCATTTCTAAGTCAATAACAGTATAATCATTTGGAAAATCGTAACGTTTCTGTGATTGTGGATGTATCATAATAAAAATCACCTCATATACAAAATTAGATAAATTTTATTTTAGCAGTATGGGAAGGGGAAAGCAAGAAAAAAATAATTTTGCGTGTATTTTAGATAGAGATTTAAAGAGCTTTAGAGAAAAAAAGATTGGAGAATATGTTTCTATTTTTAATAATGATATTGATATGGTAGAACAGGATTATTTTGTGAATTTATTCCAAATTTATTCCAATATTTTGGGAATTATCTTACAGGTTCTTGTTGCACTTTATTTAAACTTTTATTTAACAATTATAGTGATTTTTATTGGATTGTTTGTATTGGCATTTCCGATTTTATTTTCATCAAGTATTGAAATTAAACGGAAAACACTGTTAAATTCCTATGAAAAGATGAATGGAAATCTAACCGACTATTTTAAGGGATTTGAATATATTAAAATATCAAATCTTCAAAATATAATTTTAGAAAAATTTAATATAGTAAATGAAGAAACGGAAAAGAAAAAATATAAATATTTGTTAATTAGCAATATTTTAAATAGTAGTTTAAAAATTTTATCGATAGGTGCAATTATAACAATTTTGGTATGTGGAGCATATTTTGTGATTCAGAATAAGATTACGATAGGAAGTCTGGTTGCAATTTTACAATTGTATTCAGGTGTCTTTCAAAATATTTCAGAGCTTTCGTTTCAAATTAGTGAGTTTACAACAGTAAAGCCGGTTGTAAATAAATTAGGTGAAATTTTAGCTGATAAAGGTAGATGGGATAAGGGAGAAATAGAAATAAAAGAATTTGATAAAATTATATGGGAACAGGTGGGATATTCCTATGATGGGAAAACGCGAATACTGAATTCTATTGATTTAAAACTAGAGAGGAACAAAAAATATGCAATAATTGGAGATTCTGCTTCAGGAAAATCAACGATTATTAATTTGCTATTAAAGAAATTTTCTTATTCAGAAGGGAGAATTCAATTTGACGATGTAGAGCTAAAAGAGATAAAGGAAGAGGCTTTGTATAACATGATAGGGTATGTTCCTCAAGACATTCACTTATTTTGTGATACATTGCAATTTAATCTTTTGCTAAAGCAGTCAGAGCGGGTTGAAGAGGCGAAAGAGCTTATCAGAAAATTTGAATTATCTAAATTTGTTCAGAATGAACAGAATATGGAAGACATAATGATAGATGAGAATTCTACGAATTTATCAGGCGGTGAAAAACAAAGAATTGGTATTATTCGTGAATTGCTAAAACATAAACCGATTTTAATTATGGATGAGGGAACTTCAAATTTAAATCGTGAAATGGCAGAGAAAATTCAAGATTATATTTTATCGCAAACGGATTTGACAGTAATACATGTTCTTCATAATTATACGAAAGAGCTTTTGAATAAATATGATATGATAATAAGAGTAGAACATGGAACAATCAGAGAAATAAGGTGATACGAAATAAAAAATAAGAATGATGAAAAGCAAAGTTTTGATTAGAATACAGAGGTTATAAAAAGCATTTGTCGTTTTTTATTGTATTCTATTTTTTCATATGATAAAATTAGGAAAAAAGAAAGGATACAGATAGCCTTTTGTGAGTAAGAAGCGGGAGAATGGCTATGATGGTAAATGATATGAAGTTTGCATTTAATCATAACAATATAAATGTTATTGATTTAGAAAAGTCAATTGCTTTTTATAAAGAAGCGCTAGGCTTAAAAGAAATTAGAAGAAAAGAAGCTGCGGATGGAAGTTTTATTCTTGTTTTTTTAGGTGATGATTCAACAAGCCATGCATTAGAGCTTACCTGGCTTAGAGATTGGGAACGTCCATATAATCTTGGTGATAATGAATTTCATTTGGCATTTGAGACAGATGATATGGAAGCTGCTCATGAAAAACACAGTCAAATGGGTTGCATTTGTTTTGAAAATAAGACAATGGGTATTTATTTTATTAGTGATCCGGATGGATATTGGATTGAGATTATACCGACAAAATAAAAAGGAGAGATTAGGATGCCTTCGTTTTTAGCAGATTATAGTTCCTTTTATGGGACAGGGGAAAAAAATGAGCAGGGACTTGACTTGCCTTGTTTTTTAGAAAACTATCATCCCGGAGATTATGAAAATCCAAGTGTAACAACGGATATTATTGTATTGAAGCATAACGGAACGATTAAAAATCCGGAAAATGATTTTAAAGTTTTGATGGTAAAAAGAAAAAATCATCCATGTATTGGAACTTGGGCACTTCCAGGTGGCTTTGTAAATATCAGAGAAGATGTGGAAGCTGCTGCAAAGCGTGAATTAGAAGAAGAAACACATCTTTCTAATATTCCTATGGAACAACTAAGAACATGGGGAGAGGAGTGCAGAGATCCCAGATATCGGGTGATTACAGTTGCTTATCTTGCAATTGTCGATGAGTCAGTGGCAGAAATAAAGGCAGACGATGATGCATCCGATGCTGCCTGGTTAAGTTTAGAAATAAAACACGAAAAGCAAGAAGAAGTAGAACAAAGAGGCTTAAAAAAACTTAAAAATCGCTATAAAGTCCATGTATATAATGAAGATAAACAGGTAGATTTAACTGCCTATGTAGATGTGGAAGAGAACAAAGACTCTATTATTAAAGAAACAAGTTACTATGTTGCGGAAAATAATGGAATTGCATTTGACCATGCGAGATTTTTGGTACAAGCCATTTTATATTTAAGAAAAAGTATGTAAAAAAGAAGAGCTGTGATTGAGGGGAAACAGCTCTTCTCTTTTAGAGAGGGGTTATAAAGAGAATTAGGTATTAACATTTTGGGGAATAAAATGTTTTTTGATTCTCTACTAATATTAAACTACAAAATTAGTAAAAAGTAAAGAGAAAAATGCAAAAAAATGAAAAAATATTTCTTAATACGATGAAAATGGTAAAAACTTTGCAAAAAGAAAAGAAAATGTAAGAAAATTTCTTTATTTGTGATTACGAGAAGAGGTTTTAAATAAAAAATGTGAAGGAGTGTACATATGAGCATAATAGAATATCAATTACCAATTTTGGAAAGGGACACAAAGAAAGAGGCATTATTAATGCCGGAAAAAGAGAGTAAGCCATTCCCGAAAAAGGCAGCATTTTTGTTTTTAGAAGATGAAACGGAACGCTATGCTTTATCGCATGGGGGAGAGAAAATTGGAGAATTTGTTACGATTATGAAAACCTTTGTGGTTTATAAAATAAACTATAAGGGGGAAGAAGTTTGTATTTGTCAAGCTCCATTGGGCGCACCTGCTGCAGTATCGGTTATGGAATATTTAATTGCAAATGGGGTAGAGCAGATAATTGCATGCGGAACCTGTGGTGCATTAGTAGAGTTAGAAGAGCATGCGTTTATTATTCCAACGAGGGCAGTGAGAGATGAAGGAACATCGTATCATTATATAGAAGCAGGAAGAGAAATCGAATTAAATAAAAAAGCAGTCGATGCGATTTCGTTTATGATGAAAAAAAATGATATTCATTTCCGGTATGGAAAAGTATGGACAACCGATGGATTTTTTAGGGAAACTACTGATATGGTAGTAAAGAGAAAAAAAGAAGAATGTATTGTAGTAGATATGGAATGTTCTGCATTGGCAGCGGTAGCGGAATTTCGAGGAATTTGTTTTGGGCAAATTTTATTTACCGCGGATACATTGGCAGATGGGAAACATGATGCAAGGGATTGGGGATATTCTGTTTTTTCTCAGGCGTTACAGCTTGCATTGGAAGCTATTTTGTGTTATTAGTAAGTACTTTGACAAAAAAGAAGTAGAAAAATCATAGAATTACTGTTACAATATAAAAAAATGGCGAAGCCAGGTAAGAGGTATCAGAATGGAAGAAGTTATATTAGAGAAGTTACAAAACATGGGTATTGATGTAGAAAGTACGTTAAAACGTTTTATGCAGAGAGAAGACTTATATATTCGCTTTTTACATAAGTTTATACAAGATCAAAATTTTGCCGGATTAAAAAACTCATTAGAAGTGAGAGAGTATGAAGAAGCTTTCAAATATGCGCATACGCTAAAAGGGGTAGCCGGCAATCTTGGTTTGACACCTCTTTATGAGGAAGTAAATATGTTGGTTGAAAAATTAAGATGTGGAGATGATATAAAGACAGAGAAAGAACTTGAGGAGAAAATATGGAAAAATTTTGAGAAAGTAGAAGAGAACTATAACGAGATTTATCAGATTATTACAGAAGAATAAAGAACTAAGGAATTTTATATTGGAAGAATTAGTTTTTAACAGTGTAACGAGTAGATTCTGGAATGATATGAAAAAGGAAGGTTAAAACGTGAGGATATTAATAAAAAATGGAAGAGTGATTGACCCGGCAACAAAAAAGGATGGAAGATACGACATTTTGATTGAAAATGAAACGATTATTAAAGTCGAGCCGAATCTAATGGATGAGGCAGATAACGTAATTGATGCTGAGGGTCTTTTTGTTATGCCTGGATTTATTGATTTACATGTACATTTAAGAGAACCCGGATTTGAATATAAGGAGACGATAGAAACTGGTGCAAAGGCAGCTGCCAGAGGTGGATATACGACGATTTGTCCAATGCCGAATACCAATCCATGTATTGATTCCAAAGAAATGGTTGAATTTTTAATGAAAAAGGAAAAAGAAGAATCCATTGTTCATATTGTTCCGGTCGGTGCTGTGACAGATGGACAAAAAGGTATTAAGCTGGCAGACATAAAAGGAATGAAGCAGGCCGGTGCAAAGGCATTAAGCGAAGATGGAAAGTCAGTTATGGATACCTCATTGTATTTTCAGGGTATGAAGCTTGCTGCCGGTGAAGATATGGTTATTTTAGCTCACTGTGAAGATAAGCATCTGGTAGGAAATGGTGTTTTAAATCAGGGAAAGAAAGCAGAAGAGCTGTGTCTTGAAGGTATTTCGAATGCAGTAGAGGATATTATTGCGGCGAGAGACATTTTCCTTGCAAAAGCGTCAGGCGTAAAATTACATCTTTGTCATTGTTCGACAGAAGATAGCGTTCGTTTAGTTAAAATGGCAAAAGAAATGGGACTTTTAGTAAGTGCAGAAGTGTGTCCGCATCATTTTACATTAACGGAAGATGACATTTTCGAAGATGACAGCAATTATAAGATGAATCCGCCACTTCGTACGAAGACAGATCGGGAAGCATTGAAAATAGGGTTGCGTGATGGAATTATGGATGTGATTGCGACTGACCATGCACCTCATAGTTTGGAAGAAAAGGAAAAATCAATAAAAGATGCACCATTTGGAATTGTTGGTCTGGAAACGGCATTTGCACTTACTATGTCAGAGCTGGTAAAGGGAGGATATTTAACACCTTATGAGATGGTAGAAAAAATGAGTTATAATCCTGCAAGAATTCTTGGTATTAATAAAGGCTCACTGGCAGTTGGAAAGATGGCAGATATTACAATTGCCGATCCGGACAGGACATATGTGATTGATTCCTCTCAATTTGCTTCGAAAGGAAAAAATACACCATTTCACAATAGAGAAGTAACAGGAAAGGTAGTAATGACAATGGTATCCGGAACAGTCGTATATAAGGAAGGACAGAATTTAATTTAGATTAGAAAGGAAATAGGATAACAATGATAAATAAGCTCGTTAAAAAAATTGAAGAAAATAAGGCTCCGATTGTAGTAGGACTAGATCCAATGCTTTCGTATGTACCAGAGTTCTTACAAAAGAAAGCCTGGGAACAATATGGGGAAACATTAGAGGGAGCAGCGGAGGCGATCTGGCAGTATAATAAAGGAATCATTGATGCGATTTATGATTTGGTACCAGCTGTAAAGCCACAGATTGCAATGTATGAACAGTTCGGTATTCCGGGTCTTGAGGCTTTTAAGAAGACCGTGGATTATTGTAAGGAAAAAGATCTTGTAGTAATTGGCGATGTGAAACGTGGAGATATTGGCTCTACTTCTACTGCCTATGCGACTGCACATATTGGAAAAATTAAAATCGGTAATAACTCTTACGTTCCTTTTGCGGAAGATTTTATGACAGTAAATCCTTATTTTGGAATTGATGGAATTAAACCATATTTAGACGTATGCAAGGAAGAAAAAAGAGGAATTTTTATTTTAGTTAAAACTTCGAATCCATCAAGTGGCGAATTTCAAGATCAATTGGTTGATGGAAAACCACTTTATGAATTAGTAGCCAGAAAGGTTGCAAAATGGGGAGAAGAATGTATGGGAGATTCCTACAGCTATGTTGGCTGTGTTATTGGTGCGACTTACCCGGAAATGGGAAAAGCTTTACGTGAGATTATGCCAAAGCAATATATATTAGTTCCCGGCTATGGTGCGCAGGGGGGCAAGGCCGAAGATCTTGCACCATATTTTAATAAAGACGGACTTGGAGCGATTATAAATTCTTCCAGAGGTATCATTGCTGCATATAAGAAACCAGAATATGCAAAGTATGGTGAAACATCTTATGCAGATGCTTCCCGACAGGCAGTTATTGATATGAGAGAAGATATTAATCGGGTATTAGTGTCCCATTAAATCAGAGAAGATGTCTTATACTAGTGTTAGTGGGGCATCTTTTCCTATGAAAATAAATAGCAGGACAAGCTTTAATAGTTTTGTAAAATAAGAGAAATTCGTTTATCAGATTTGCTCAGAAAAAAGAATGAGGAGAGATTGACATGTCCAAAAAGTACAAAAAGATTGTTAAAATTGAAAAGATGGAACAAATTGGTGCAGGGATTTTTAGTATATGGCTGGAAGACAGAGAAATCACATTTGAAGCAACAGCAGGTCAATTTGTATCATTATACTGTAGAGATGGAAGCCGATTACTGCCACGTCCAATTAGTATTTGCGAAATAGATAAGGAGAAAGGAATGGTTCGCCTTGTATTTCGTGTAGCAGGAAAAGGGACAGAAGAATTTGCAAAAATGAAACCAGGTGATTTTATTGACGTGATGGGACCGCTTGGAAATGGATTTACTTTAGAGGGAACGAAGGCTATTTTAATTGGTGGCGGTATTGGAATTCCACCTATGTTAGAGCTTGCAAAGGAACTTTCATGTGAAAAACAGATTGTACTGGGATACCGTGACAGTGACACCTTTTTAAAAGAAGAATTTGAACCATATGGAACCGTGTATGTAGCAACAGAAGACGGCTCGATTGGGACAAAGGGAAATGTAATTGATGCAATCAAAGGGAATGATTTGAATGCAGATATTATTTTTGCCTGCGGACCTGCGCCAATGCTTCGTGGAGTTAAAGAATACGCCATTTCTCATGAAATAAAAGCTCAGATTAGCATGGAGGAAAGAATGGCATGTGGAATCGGAGCATGCTTAGCATGTGTATGTGGAAAGAAAGAAAAGGATCATCATACCAATGTAAAAAATACAAGAATTTGCAAAGATGGTCCGGTATTTTACATCGACGATATTGAATTATAAAGAAGGGAAAGGAATGAAAACAGCATGAATATGTCAGTAGATATTGCAGGAGTTACATTAAAAAATCCGGTTATGACTGCTTCTGGAACGTTTGGTTCAGGTGTGGAATATAGTGAATTTGTCGATTTAAATCGTCTGGGAGCTGTTGTGACAAAAGGGGTTGCTAATATACCATGGCAGGGAAATCCTACACCAAGAATTGCAGAAACTTATGGAGGAATGTTAAATGCAGTAGGTCTTCAGAATCCCGGGATTGACCTGTTTTTAGAGCGTGATATTCCGTTTTTAAAACAATATGATACAAAAATTGTTGTAAATGTCTGTGGAAGGACGACAGAGGATTATTGTGAAGTTGTAGAACGTCTTGCGGATTGTGATGTGGATTTATTAGAAATCAATATATCATGTCCAAATGTAAAAGAAGGAGGAATTGCATTTGGTCAGAATCCAAAGGCTGTTGAGAAAATAACAAATGAATTAAAAAGAATAGCAAGACAGCCAGTTATTATGAAATTAAGTCCGAATGTGACCGATATTACTGAAATGGCAAAGGCAGCAGAGGCAGGAGGAGCAGATGCACTTTCTCTTATTAATACATTGACAGGTATGAAAATTGATGTAAATAAGCGTGCTTTTGTACTTGCCAATAAGACAGGAGGGCTTTCAGGTCCTGCAATTAAACCGGTTGCGGTACGAATGGTATATCAGGTTGCAAATGCAGTAAATCTTCCTATTATTGGTATGGGAGGAATTATAAACGAAGAGGATGCATTGGAATTTATAATGGCAGGAGCAAGTGCAGTCGCAGTTGGAACAGCGAACTTTACAAATCCAATGGCTACGGTAGATATTGTAGATGGATTGGAAGAATATATGAGTAAGAATGGAATTGAAGATATTAATGAGCTGATTGGGTGTGTGAAATAATTATTAATATAAAAAAAGCATGAAATTTAAGTAGGAGGTTTTAAGCTAAAATGGAACAGTACAAACAGGAATTTATTGAATTTATGGTGGATTGTGAAGTATTAAAATTTGGAGACTTTGTTACAAAAAGTGGAAGAAAAACTCCATTTTTCGTAAACACAGGATTTTATCGTACAGGAACCCAGCTTCGAAAGCTTGGAGGATATTATGCGAAGGCAATTAATGAAAAATATGGAACAGACTTCGATGTATTATTTGGACCGGCATATAAAGGAATTCCTTTGAGCGTGGCAACTTCCATGGCAATGAGTGAAATGTATGGAAAAGAAATTAAATATTGTTCAAATAGAAAAGAAGTAAAAGATCACGGGGATAAGGGAATTTTACTTGGAAGTCCGATACAAGACAATGATAGGGTAGTAGTAATTGAGGATGTTACAACTGCTGGTACTTCCATGCAGGAAACACTTCCAATCATAAAAGCACAAGGAAATGTAGATATTTTAGGTTTAGTTGTTTCAGTGGATCGAATGGAACGTGGGCAAGGTACGAAGAGTGCACTAAATGAAATTGAAGAAAAATATCAGATAAAAACGACTGCAATTGTTACAATGGAAGAAGTAATTGAGCATTTGTATAATCGTGAGTATAAAGGAAAAATTATAATTGATGATACATTAAAGGCGGCAATTGATTCGTATTATGAGCAGTATGGTGTGAAATAATGACTGTTCGGTTAAAGAGCCTGTGAATAAATCTCTTTTGCTGTTTTGATAAAATATATTCATAACAGTGATTTTTATTAACTATATAGTCACTGGGACTATATCATTATTATACTTGGAGGTTATAATATGGGAGAAAAAGTATATCGTACGATGAAATCGGCAGGGATTGGGAATCTGGTAATTGGGATTGTAGTTATGGTAGTTGGAATTGCTACAGGAACTTACATTATTGTAAATGGTGCAAAACTGCTAAAACGAAAATCAGAAGTGTTGTTCTAGTAGAAAAAACGAAGAAGAAGTGATATGAGGCTGTTACAAAATGAGTTTTTCATTCTGTAACAGCCTTACTTTGATTTATTCTTTCGATTCATTCGATAATTTTAAATTTTGCCGGGTTTTTC
Organism: Velocimicrobium porci; assembly: GCF_009696045.1. GTDB lineage: Bacteria > Bacillota > Clostridia > Lachnospirales > Lachnospiraceae > Velocimicrobium > Velocimicrobium porci. The sequence continues at coordinate 28,482 of NZ_VUMT01000015.1, forward strand.
TTGGAGATTCATGAAATTGTTTTTTGTAAGCTCTTGAAAAAGTAGAGTAGTCTTTAAAGCCACAGTCATAACATAGCTGGGTAAGCGGAACAGCAGTTTTAAGTAATTCTTTTGCTAATTGCAAGCGCTTTTGAAGAATATAGTTATTAATTGTATAGCCGGTATCTTGTTTAAATTGTCGCATCATATGGTACTTACTCATAAAAAACAGGGAAGAAAGTGTATCAATTGTTAAGTCCTGGGAGGTTAAATGTAAGTTAATATAATCAATTATATCTTGGATTTTCGGGTTTTTTGAGCAGGTTTCTATATATTCAAGCGAATTGGTCAAAACTGACCGGTTTAGCTGGATCATAAATTCAAGAAACAGAATATTTTTTCTAAGTGATGCTGCATAGCCATTGTCTTGAAAGCTGGATTCTAGGTCTTTTGTTGCAAGATAAAGCTTACTGTGTTCCATAGAAAAGAGTCTTAAAACGTTAGCATGTTCTGATTTTGCTTTTTCAAAACAGTTTAAAAGGTTATAAGAATCCGTTTTGTAATCATTCATAAATTTTGATGATATATATATAATAATCCGCTCATAAGGCTGGTTGCTCTGAATAATGGGTCGGTGTAATTCTCCATGATTTACTAAGACAATATCATATGGTTTTAAATCATAGGATTTTCCTTCAATCTGGTAAGAAACATCACCTTTTAAAAATAAAAGAATTTTATCAAATTCATGGTAATGTAATTCAAATTCTTTTACTGATTGGTCGATTAGGTGGAACAATTGAAAATCTTCGTTTAGATATCCTTTTTTTTCATATAGGCTCATTCTGTTGTGTCCTTTCTTTCGATAACAAGTTGACGAAAAGAAGCTTTTTTATCATACATGAAAAGAGCATTATTTGCAATATAAAGAGCAATATTTTTATTTTAATATCGTATAATGCTTGATAAAATAAAAACACCATCAAGAATTGATAATAAATTAGACACGAAAACAACTAGAAAGAATGAAATTTTATAAAATGCAAAATACCTCTACCAAAATATTCATTTTATAATTCAATTTCTTCATACAATTTCTGGTTGTTTTTTCATTTTTATAAAAAAATAAAAAAGGGTATTTACAAATGATGTAAGTTGATGTATCATTGACAATAAGAAGTACGACAAATTTTCTAAAATAATTCTAAATAATCTTTATATCTAAAATAATCTTAATTTTCTCGTATTTCGAATAAATAATCCATTTTATTTAGAAATAAAATATTGATCGAACAAAGGAGGGCATACAATGTGAAACTTGCTTTTTGGAGCAATGTACATGGAAAAAGCGGGGTGACTAGCAATTTAGCCTGTGTTAGTGTAATGTCAGTGTTACTCAATCGAAGGAAAAGTATTTTGCTGGAAAACCATATTAATATTAACAACTTAGAACGCATGCTTAATGAGTCTATGTTTCATGAGGTGGTGAGAGAATATGATTTGTATTATCGGATTGGAATTGAACAGCTGATTCGGCAGATTCATTCGGGATATGGATTGAATAATGCAGTAAAGAGCAGTTCTTTAAGTCTCATGAATAATTCGATTTATTATTTACCGCAGAACAACCAGATTAATCAGGAAATATTTGATTATGAGCTAAATACAGTAATTTATTCTTTATTTCAGCTATTAGAGCTGGAAGGAGAAGATATATACATTGATACTGCTGTAAATGGTAATTTGAGTTCTAAAATCATTTTGGAGGAAGCAGATTTAGTTGTAGTAAATTTGACACAGAATCCATACATATTGGAAGATTTTTTTGATAATTACAATTCTATAGCAAAGAAAGCTGTTTATCTAATCGGGAACTATAATCCTGAATCAAAATATAATTCTAAATATATTCTTCATAAATACCGAATTGAAAGAGAAAAAATCGCAGTAATTCCCTATAATGTACATTTTCAAGATGCCATGACAGATGGAAGAGTCATTGGTTTTATAAATCAGACATATAAGTGCAATAAGAAATGTGAAGACTATTATTTTATGCGGGAGGTGAAAAATGCTGTCAAAATGATAGAGAGATTTAGAGAAGAATAGGAGGGATAGCATGTCAATTCATATTTTATTGGATGAAGTAATTGATACGTTTACAAAAATGCTTCGAGAAAATCCGTATGAGCGGGGTTTGAATAATGACCAGGTAAATGAGCGGATTCAACATAAAAAAATACTTAGGAAGGCTTTACGAACTTGTGTATATGGAGATAAACAGGCAAAAATGTATGTAAAAGATATGATAAAAGACATTTTGATAAAACAATGCAAAATCAATGAGGAGAATATTTTTGATTATATTCCGTTTCATAACTCTAATTTGTTGTCTGCTGAGGACAAGTTTCAGATTTTACTTTTTGTATATGAGAAGCAATATAACATATTCGCATTGGAGCGGTTTATTACAGAATATAATCTGGATATGCCCAAAGAAGATAAGGAGGGCAATTATTATTATGAGATAACAGAAGAAGAAATTACAGACGTATATGATAGGTATGGAGGACTTATTTTAAGCTTTCATGACCAGCTGACATTATTATCACAAAAAATATATGAACGCTATAAAGGAAATGGGGTTATTGATAGCATCCGAGATATGAAAATTGATGGAATTAGTGCCGGAGTATCAGGAATTCCGGAAGGTTTTGGATTGGACAACTTTTTTAATACAAAAACATTGCCGGCTTCTTATGACAGCATTTGGATTTTTTATAAGGGAAAATCAATTCATTTATCGTTTATGGGATTTCATAGTTATAAAGAGCTGATTCGGGTATGTAGAAATATTTATCGCTATGACAATCCAGAACAATTAACTGAACAAAAAGGCTATCTTGTTGCTGAGGCAAAAGATGGTGCAAGAATTGCTGTTGCAAGACCACCGTTTTGTGAATCATGGGTGTTTTTTATAAGAAAATTTGATATGGTTTTACAAGAAGACATTACAAATCTAATTACAGATTTAAATTATAATCTTCCAATTGAAGTAATAAAATGGCTTATAAAAGGGTGCCAGGTAATTGCGATAACCGGAGAACAGGGTTCTGGAAAAACAACATTGCTGATGTCTTTTATTCGATTTATTCACCCATCTTATAATCTAAGAATTCAAGAATTATCATTTGAACTTCATCTAAGAAAAATATATCCAAGAAGAAATATTGTAACATTTCGGGAAACAGATACGATTTCCGGCCGTGAAAGTCTGGATTTTCAGAAAAAAAGTGACGGGACAGTAAGTATATTGGGAGAAGTGACAACAAATGAAGTATGTTGCTGGTTAATTAGTATGTCGCAGGTTGCTTCGTTATTTACGCTGTTTACACATCATGCGAAAACAACAGACAATTTAGTCATAGCTATGAGAAATGCTCTTCTTATGGAGGGGGGTTTTCAGAATGAAACAATAGCAGAAGAACAAGTAGTGGAAGCAATTAATTTTGATATTCATATGAAAAAGACAAAAGAAGGACATCGATATATTGAACGAATTACGGAAATTGTACCAATAAAAGAGGAGTATCAAAAAGTATATCATACACAGAAAAATGGTTCTAAAAAGTCTTTTTGTACAAGAGATATTATAAGATTTGAAGAAAATCAATATGTATGGGTTCAAGATATAAGTAAAGAGGGATATAAACGAATGAAAGAACATTGGAATAAGGAAGAAGTGGAAGAATATCAACAGACAAGCAGAAAATGGAGGAATTATGAGTGGTGCAAAAGGTGAAACGATGGAATGAAACAATCGAATTGTGGCTTAGAAAAGAATATTTTTTGCTTATGGATTGTCCGATTATAAATCAATATGTCTTTGATATACAGAAAATGCTTATTTTAATACGTCCGACAACAGAGGTTCAGGTTCAAATACAGACAATTTATATTGTAAATGAGTGCGTGATTTCATTTGCCATATTAATAATTTTACTAAATTTTTTTGGAGTAACTTTGACAACGATATGGTTTAGCGGTTTAGGATTTTTATATATTATTTGCAATCAGATTGTAACATGGCATATAGATAAAGAAGACTATCGTTTGCTAAAGCAACTGGAAAAATATTTGGGAGATGTGAGACATTATTATCATGTGGGTGGGCTTGTTGAAGAAGCAATTTATGATTCGTTAGAGGAAGCACCATATGAAATTTCTCTTCATATGCAAAAAGTTTATGATTTGTTAGTAGCGGAGGATTTAGAAGAGTTGCAACAATACAAAGACACTGCTCCAAACAAATATCTTACAACATTTGTGGCACTTTGTCAGATTACAATGCAATATGGGGATACGATGGAAAATAACAGTTCTTTATTTCTTGCCAATCTCAATCATTTAAAGCAAGAAATCCATATGGAACTATTAAAAAGAGATAAAATACGATATACATTTTCCGGACTGATTTTATTAGAACTTTTGCCTGTATTTTTTTTAAAACCAATTGAAAAGTGGGGAATTGCCAACCTTCCGGAATTAGAAAAGTTCTATAGCGGAAAATATGGAACTATAGTATCTGTAACTATTTTTATTGTAACAATGTTATTTTATATATTAATTTGCAAGCTCCGGCAAGATGGAAAAATTTTGAGAACACGACATCGTTTCCTTGAATGGATGGAGAAACAAAAAATAACAAAACGATTTTTAACAAAATGGATGTATTCTCATCCAAACAAAGTACATAAATTAGACTTTATGTTAAAAAGAAATATGGAAAGTTTAACTGTGAAACAATATTTAATAAAATGCAGTTTATTGTTTGTTATAACCATGGTTGCAGTAAATTTATTGTTTATTCATACAACGTTAATAACAAAACATAACTTGATACATTACACAAAAGAATTTAAAGGGGCATCACCAGTAATCAATAAAGAAGATTTAGAATATAATCAAAGTCTAATTGAGAGTACGGTAGATGAAATAAGAAAGCTTCCATTGATGCAATGGGATGAGGCATTGAAAAGGAAAATGACAAAAAGCTCGTGTAAGGGAGGTGAAAGAGAGCAAAAACAGTTATATCGGGAGATAGAACGAAGATTACTTGAATATAAACAAACAGGGTATAGATGGTATTATATGCTGATTTCAATTTTTTTTGCAGCACTTATGGGAATTATGCCAAGATGCCTATTAGAGTTAAGAGGTTTTTTCCTTTTGGCGTCAATGGAAGAAGAAGTCATGCAGTTTTATTCCATTCTTTTGATGCTGAGAGAGATTCCAAGAATGAATGTAGAAATATTGTTAGAATGGTTAGAAATGTTTAGCGTGATTTTTCAACAGTCGATTATGGAATGTGTAGACCATTATTCGTTTGACAATGAGGGGGCGTTAAAAAAATTAAAAGAGAAGGAACCATTTCTTCCTTTTGTACGAATTATAGAGAACTTAGAAGCTTGTGACAGGGTTGGTATTTTCCAGGCGTTTGATGAGCTGGCAGGCCAAAGAAACTATTATTTGGAAAAAAGGAAGCAGGATAATGAGATAATGATATCAAATAAGGGAGCAATTGGGAAAATTGTAGCATATGTACCAATGATTTTAGTGATTGGATTGTATTTGATTCTTCCGTTTGTTTTAGAAAGTTTATCCAAACTATCCGGTTATATGTCACAAATGAATACAATGGTGTAAAGAGAAAGAAGGGGAAATAAAAATGGAGAATAGTTTAAAAGGATTATTATTAGCTGCAGGGGTTATAATTTCATGTATTGTGATTGGTCTTGGTTTTTATATTGCGCGGGAGGCAAGAGATATAGCTGCTAATTCAACTGGTCAGATTGCAAAGTTAAATGCAGAATTTAACGAGAGTGATAAAACTATGTATGATGGGATGTCTGTGTCAGGAAGTGAGGTAATTAATGTTGTAAATAAATTTAAAAATGACACAATTAGCATTGTTGTTGTTAATAAGCTTGGAAATAAGTCGTTTTATGGATATAGTATATCGGAGGGAACCAATTCTTCTACTCTTGGAGGCTCTGTTAAGACCGATATAAAAGCAGCTCAAAAAATTGGTCATGCTTCTTATATAAATCCAAATGCACAATTTATCTGTACAGTACTGAGAGATGTAAACAACACGATTGTTGGACTTAAATTTGTTCAGGCAGGTTAAATCGGAGGATGAAGATAATAGACAATGAATGAAATAAGTAATACCATTTTGTTTCTTTTAGGAGTTACGATACTAATTTTTCTATTCCATTCTACAGAAGAGACAATCAATTGTATCCGTTATAACTTATACCATGGTACTTGTGTGATGTATGAGGAGGAAATTGGATGAGTCAGAGTTTTGGGCATGTTGTAGCAGTTTTAACTGCTTCTATTGTATTTTTTATAATACCGGTGTATATTTTGGCTGAAAAACAAGATTTGTATATTCAGTCTTATGTGTTAGAAGAAACGGCTGAGTTTTCTGAAATGGTTAAAAATAATGGATATCTTAGTAAAGGCATGTATGAAAGATTTCTTAAAAATCTTCAAGTGACAAATCAGATTTATTCCATTCATATGACACATAAACATAAAGTTTTTTATCCGGTGTATGACTTGAATGGAGTTTTTACAGAACAGGTTCGAACGGATTACATTAATTTTTATGAACAGGAGATATTAGACAATATCTATGAAAAGAATGGAGAATATCAATTTTGTCAAGGAGATTATTTTTCAGTCGAAGTGCAAAATGTAAGTGAAACGTGGGCAGAGCGTTTTCAAAAAGTTATATTTGGAAGAAATGCAGTCAATACAATTCATATAACATATGGAGGATTAATTCGCGATGAAAATGAGTAATTATATTTTGCTTTTTTTTAGTATCTGTGTTGCATTTTACCTTCCAATGAATCATTATGGCATGTCTGTGGTTGAAATAGGAAAGGAACAGCTAAGATATAATCGAAACTTAGATAATGCAGTGGAAGATGGATTATTTCAGTTAGTTGAAAAAGACTCTTCAAAGGAAATCGTACTGAATAAAGAGAAAGCGGAGGAAAATTTTTATCAGTCGCTTTATTGTAATTTTGGGATACCTACTAACCGGTTCCAACAAGAAAGAATGAAACAATGTGTACCATTATTATTGATTACAGATAAAGATGGTTTTTATATCAATGTAAGCAGATTAAAAAAGAATAAGAATGGAGTACAGGTGATTGAAAAGTGCTGGTCGAAAAAAAAGCCGTATTTATATACTGACAGGGATTATATTTATGAATTTACATTAAGTAATGAGATAAAATTATATAATAAAAAGAAAGAATTGCTAATAGAGGGCGATTATCATGACTTTGCAGGGAAATATCCTAAAAGTAAAATTTTAAATCGTCCGGCAATATTTGAAGAAATAAGAAGAAAATGTATTATTGGACATCTGAAAGAAGCGATGAAGGATGGTTTAAGGCTACATAATAGTGTTGCAAAGATGTTAGGGGTTTCTTATCAGTTCTTTTTTCCAACAGTTGCAAAGGAAGATTGGTATCGGACAATTGATGATGTTAGCATGCTGGTGATTTTTCAAGGTTATCCATGGCGTTCTGGAAATGGTTATTTTAATCGCTATGCAATTGGAGGTGCAAGAATATGGAAACATTCTGCCTATTATGTTTCGCTGGGAGAGAATCGGAAACTTTATTATCACAAAGAGAAATGTTCCAAAAGAGGAAGAAGAGAGCTTAAATATTCGACGAAACAGGAGTGTGCTTTAAATGGTGCATATCCATGTGAAATATGCAGACCATAAGATGAGCTGTAGTCAGGCTAATTTAGAAATATCATTTGCCGATATAATATATAACACTAGATTATATGTTGCAGGAGGCAGAATGAATGGCTTTGTTAGATTTATTAAAAGAAAAGAAAAAAGAAACAAAAGTTGGAATTCACCCATTTGCATCAGAAGAGGATTCTTTTAAATACATATATTGCTTTGGTCTTGGTATCTTGGTGGCCGGAAATGACAAGATATATAAGGATGTAAAACTAATTTATGAAGCAATTTTAGATGCACTTGAGATGCATGAACATTACAAAATACGAATCTTAAAAGAAGTCGTTGAAGATTTTGATTTGCGCATCTATGATGTTTTTGAGGCGATGGACACAAAGGAAAAACAATATTGTTTTTTGAGTGATTTACTTCGAATGAAAGAATTGACTTTGTGGGGAGAAACTTATTGCGATGAAATCATAGAGATATTTGCAGAAGTGTTTGAAGTATCAAAAGAAGAACTTACTTTTTTAAAGGAATTTTGGAATTTTGGTATTCATAAGCAATCAGAGCAAGCTGTTTCCTGCTATAATCAATTTCGTAAAAATGGTTACTATATTAGTTTTAAATTATTAAGTTATATGTATCCTTCTATTATTTTAAAAGAGAGATACAAAGATTTAACGATCGGAGCTGGAGAAACAGTTATAATGGATAAGCCGACTTCGATTTATGGAACTATATATGTAAAAAGTGGAGGAACATTACTTATCCATGGAGGAGCAGTTAGTCTGTATGGAGTAATTATAATTGATGGAGGAAAATTGGATATCCGCAATTCAAGAATACAAATAAAGCAGGAGGAGCGAATAGGAGCAGCAATTCAGGTGAAAGATTGTGGCGTGATTTTTATTGAACAGAGTCTGATATTTGGAAATTATTCTTGTGGTTTGATAAGTCAGGATGCAGGTCATCTTATTATTCGGGATTCCGAGTTAAGGGATACCGATAAAATGGCAGCAGTGGAGTTTACTGGAAAATCACTCACAATGAAGCGGGTACTTTTGAAAGATTGTAAAAATGGTGGAATTCGTAATGAAGGAAACAGTCGTTTGATAATAAATGAGAGCCAGTTTATTTCCTGTACAGCGGAACATGGTGGTGGAGTTCATTCTGATACAACAGAAGATGTACAAATATTGAATTGTAATTTTACAAACTGCAGAGCTGGATTTATCGGACCAGCGATTTATTTTAGTTACAAAAAATACGGGCAAGTTGTAAAAAATTGTACGTTTAAAAATTGTGAACCGGATGAAAATATAGTTTATAATGACTTTTCGATTGAGAAAGGGGTGTTTTAATATGGGGAACGAATTACTTCGCAGGCTACAGAATAAAAAAAAGATGTGGACGACTCCAAAGCATCCGATTTATTTTCAATCGATTGAATTCAAAATAATTTATGCAGCAGGGGTTTTTATTCATGCTGGATTACATAAAAAAGTAAATACGTTAAATAATTTTGAGTTAGAAAGACTTTTGACAAAAGGATTGGATTTTAATCAAAAGGAAAAAGCACAAGTTATTCGTGTCGCTCGAAATGAGCAAAAGGCAATCGATGCTGTTATTCGCCTGTTAACTACACCTGTTATGAAAGAATTATTTTTAATGGATTTAATCAGTGTATCAATGGGATCGGATATGATGTCAAATGAAGAAAAGGAATCGATTGGTTTATTCGCAGAATTATTTCACATTTCCCATAAACAGGTAAAATTATTGGAACAATTTGCAGTTGCGGCTTTTTTACATGATAAAAATAGAGCGAAAAAGATTATGAATGAGATGCCTAAAAATGGAATTAGCTGTACGATTGCAGAATTAAAGTATTATATTTCAGATGTAGACTATGTAACAAAAATTGACCATACAGTGTTTACAAAAAGTTCAATGGTAAAGTTGTATGACCAATGTGAGATTAAGGATGATATTATTGTTGGAAATGGTCAGACGTTAATTATTTCTAATGCAGTTGTTGCCATGTATGGAAGCATTATTTTAGATGGTGGAATTGTCCAGATAAGAAATAGCCAGTTAAGAAAAAGGAATTTTAGTTGTCAGCCATTGATTCAAAGTAAGAGTTACTCCCAATTGGATATTGTTGATGGAAATTTTTGGTGCAAAGGTTGCTGCAGTGCAGTTGTAATGGAACATGGACAGTTGTTTTTTAAAGATAGTAATATTAGAGAAACCTTGGGAAGTGCAGTTATCTTTCGAGGTGATAAATTTAAAATTGAGAATGTATATTTTGAACATTGCCTTTCAAATCAGAATGGTGGTGCAGTTTGTATTGAAAATGAAACTGGACAAATAAAAGGCTGCAGTTTTTATGACTGTCAAGGAAAACTTGGTGGTGCTATTTACACAAAAAACGGGATAGAGATTTTGGATTGTATATTTAATTTTTGTAAAGCATTGGAATATGGTGGAGTAATTTTTTACGAAGGAGAGATTGAAGAGAAGATTAGAAATTGCTACTATACCCATTGTTATCCAAGAGGGGAAGAAATAATTCAGCATATTATAGGAAAGTCTGAGAAAATCATTGACAAAGAATATAATATTATATGGAATACGTTGCTAGAACAAACTGTTTTTGTTTCAGAAAAAGGAACATTGAGAATGGACGGCGCATTTGTTTATTTAATGTGTCCGATTGTGTGTCGTGGCACATTAGAAATTCGTCATAGTAAAGTAAAAGGACTGCAAATAAATGGAAGAGATATGTTTTTACTTGAGTGGGCTAGAGGAGCAACGATTGAATATAGTGAATTTGACGGCAACCTCCAATATGGAATTTTTCGTGCATCTGGAACAAGATTAAAAATGGAAAGCTGTATTATTCGAAATACGGCAGGAGGAAGAGGCGTCTTTGACGCGTATACTTCCATTATTGAAAATTGTATTTTTTCTTTTTGTCAAAAAGGTGGAATTTATTGTCAGGGTGGAAAGATTCGTAATTGTCAATTTATTAACTGTAGGGGAAAGAGTGGTGCAGGAATTATTGTATATGGAGGTAACGGGCAGATAGAGAATTGTATGTTTGTTCGCTGTATTTCTACTTATAGTGGAGGAGGTATTGATTCTACCGGAAGATGTATAATCAAAGATTGTACATTTGAAGAATGTAAGCCGGATAATATGACTTGATAAAAAATTAAATTAAAAAGGTACGAAAAAATAATTCGTACCTTTGAGTTCTGATGTCTTTTCTTTATTCTTTTTCAGGTTCTTCTTCTATGTTGGAAAGAAGTTTTACATGAACCTTATCAATTCTATTTTTATCCATAGTATGAACGGTAAATGTTATGTTTCCTTCTGTAACAGATTCCCCTACGACAGGAAGATGTTCTAAAAGATTAATAATATGACCGGCAATTGAATTATAATCATCAGATTCTAAAGTAAGACCAAGAGAATCATTGATATCATCAAGCTTTGTACTTCCTTCAATCATATATTCATTTGGGGCAATCTGCTGAATTTGGTCTTCTTCATCATCATCGTACTCATCTTTAATATCCCCGACGATTTCTTCCAGTAAATCTTCTAATGTAATTAAACCTGCAGTTGAACCATATTCATCTAATACAATAGCAACAGAGGAAGAAGCTTTTCGAAGTTCCAGTAAAAGTTCAGAAGTTTTTTGGTATTCATAAGTAAAGTAAGGATCGCGCATAAAATCACGAATATGAAAATCTTCTTTTTTTCCTTTGTAGAAGAAAACATCTTTTAAGTTGATAATACCAATTACATTATCTCTGGAATCTTCATAAACTGGCAGTCTTGAAAATTTTTCTTCTTCAAAATCACTTACCAATTCATCATAGGTTGCATTTACATTTGTAAATTCCATATCAATGTGGGGTACCATAACATCTTTTGCCAATGAGTCACCAAAGTCTACAACATTTGTAATCATATGGCGCTCTTCTGTTTCAATAACCCCCTCTTCATGACTGACATTTACAATAGTTCTTAACTCATTTTCAGTCATCGAAGCAACTTTTTCATTTGGGTCGATATGAAATAGCAATAATAAAGCTAAGGATAATTTATTTACAATATAGATTGCTGGCGTTAGTAATTGCCCAAGAAAATAAATTATTTTTCCATAGCTTAAGGCTAACTTTTCGGAATTCAGTGTAGCCAGTGTTTTTGGTGTGATTTCACCAAAAATTAAAATTAAAATAGTTACAATCGCTGTAGCAATACCAATACCGATGCTTGCGTTATTTCCCATACCCATTTTATTGCACAGATGAATGGCAATTGTGGTTGATAACGAAGAGGCAGTCAGGTTAACAATATTGTTACCTATCAGTATTGCTCCCAACATTTTTGTCGGATCCTCAATTAATTTGTTGACAATTATTGCGCTTTTTACACCTTCTTCTGCTAAAGAACGAATTCTTATTTTATTAACAGCAGTAAGGGCTGTTTCAGCAGAAGAAAAAAATGCAGATAATGAGATTAAAAGAAATAAGATTATTATCTGCGTCACATCACTAGGGTCCAAATTCATCATCTCCAATCTTTAAGCTATTCTACAATAGGAAGCCAATTATTGTCAAGATATACTGGAGATTTATTATGTAATAATAATTACTAGTTGGAATGGCGAACATAAGATAAACTAGAGATTGTTTTATTGTCCGCCATTTTGTTTTTTAATTTATATTTTTATGGTCGAAACGAAGAAGAAAACATATTTTCTACATAGCTTCTCATTTCATCTTTGCTTCTTACTTGTCTTGCACCAGTTACAATTTTTTCTTGTTCTGACTTTGGCAGTGTGGCAAACTGTGTTAAAATATCAGAATGCATTGCAAGTTCCATAGTAAAACCGATTGGAAGTTCGTTATTATTTATCATTTTTTTAGCACCTCGTATTATATAAAAGTAGTATTTTTATAGTTTTTCCAAATTAGGATGTGCAATTGCAGTGTTTTTATTCTGATCGTTTGTTGGCTGTACATATTTTAAAAAAATGTGAATAAAAAATTAAATTTTATGTTAAGAAGAAAAAAAGATTGCACAAACATAAAAGTGAGAGTAAAATGAATGGTGTTTGGGAGAGAACGAAGCGTGTATAGATTAATTAATATATATGAGAAACTGGTAACCTTGTTTTTGGAGGTGCGTTTAATTTATGAGAAAGAAATCACATATTTCAGTGGCAAAATACCTAATGAATAGCAATGGAATGGAATGTTTACAGCTTCATAAAAAGGCTTTTTATATAGGTAGTATCCTTCCAGATTGTATCCCATCATTTATTACAAGAAGACATTCGATTGAAGAAACAATTGATATATTAAAAAAAGAGATTGATAAAATTACAGAAAATTACGATAGCGAAAGAGGGCTTAGTTCTTATTTTTGCAGACATTTAGGAATTATTACGCATTATGTTGCAGATTATTTTACATTTCCACATAATAAAACTTATCCGGGAAATATAAAAGATCACTGTGCATATGAAGAAGATTTAAAACATGCGATTCGTAAATATGTTGCAAGTGATGAGGCAAAACGGGTTCGTGAGCAAAATGGCTTATTTAAAAATTCGGAAGAGATTATTTCTTTTATTAAGAGTACGCATAAAGAATATTTAAATTTAATCAATGCAGTAAAATCGGACTGTGAGTATATTGTAGAACTTTGTCATAAAGTGGTAGATGCGATTCTTCAACTACTTGAGTTTAAAACTCAAAAAGCAATCGTTTTAGCCTAGGAGTTTGAAACAATTGAAAATAGGTGTAAGTTAAAAAAGGTTGTCGCAAATTTTAGAAAATTTCATTTTGCGACAACCTTTTTTTATAAGCAGATTATTTTAGTTTTCATCTTCTTCATTTTGTACACTTAAGACCTGTCTTTTCCGTGCCATTTCATCGTTATCCAAGTATTCATCGTAGGTAGATACTTTATCAATCAGACCATTTGGTGTGATTTCGATAATACGGTTGGCAATTGTCTGTATAAACTGATGGTCTTGAGAAGTGAATAAAACGACCCCTGGGAATTTGATAATTCCATTATTTAATGCAGTAATTGATTCCATATCCAAGTGGTTTGTAGGTTCATCCATAATCAAAACATTTGAGCCTAAAATCATCATTTTAGAAAGCATAACACGAACTTTTTCACCACCGGAAAGAACTCTTACTTTTTTAACACCATCATCACCTGCAAATAACATTCTTCCTAAGAAACCACGAACATATGTCACGTCTTTTTCAGGAGAATATGGCATTAACCAATCTACGATTGTATCATCACAGTCAAAGTCTTTTGTGTTATCTTTTGGAAAATATGCCTGAGAGGTTGTAACACCCCATTTGTAAGAGCCTTCATCTGGCTCTAATTCTCCGGCAAGAATACGGAATAAAGTAGTTGTTGCCAGTGTGTTGCTTCCAACGAATGCGATTTTATCATCGTGACCAACAATAAAGGACACATTATCTAATACTTTTACCCCGTCAATTGTTTTTGAAAGATTGGATACAGTAAGTACTTCGTTACCAATTTCACGGTTTGGTCTAAAATCAATATAAGGATATTTACGGCTTGATGGTTTAATATCATCTAATTCAATTTTTTCTAATGCGCGTTTTCTGGAGGTAGCTTGTTTTGATTTTGAAGCATTGGCACTGAAACGCTGAATAAAATCTTGTAATTCTTTGATTTTTTCTTCTTTCTTTTTATTTGCTTCCTTCATTTGTTTTATCATCAACTGGCTGGATTCGTACCAGAAATCATAGTTACCTGCATAAAGCTGAATTTTAGCATAATCAATATCTGCAATATGAGTACATACTTTATTTAAGAAATAGCGGTCATGGGATACAACAATAACTGTATTGTCAAAATTGATTAAGAATTCTTCTAACCAGCGAATTGCATCTAAATCTAAGTGGTTGGTAGGTTCGTCGAGTAATAAGATATCTGGATTACCAAATAAAGCCTGAGCAAGAAGTACTTTTACTTTTTGAGAACCATTTAAATCCTTCATAAGAGCATAGTGAAGGTCTGTTTCGATTCCTAATCCGTTTAATAAAGTAGCAGCATCCGATTCCGCTTCCCAACCATTTAAAGTTGCGAACTCACCTTCTAATTCACTTGCTTTTATTCCGTCTTCTTCTGTGAAATCTTCTTTTGCATAGATTTCTTCTTTTTCTTTCATAATATCATAAAGTCTTTGATTTCCCATAATAACAGTGTCAAGAACCTGATATTCATCATATTGGAAATGATCTTGTTTTAAGAAAGAGAGTCGTTGACCTGGTGTAATAATAACATCACCCTTTGTAGGTTCAATTTCGCCGGTAAGAATTCGTAAAAATGTTGATTTTCCAGCGCCGTTTGCACCAATTAAACCATAACAGTTTCCTTCTGTAAATTTAATATTTACGTCTTCAAATAATGCTTTTTTTCCAAGACGTAATGTAATGTTGCTAGCTTGAATCATAATAAAATCCTTTCTGTGTTCTTATCTTCTATCTAAACTTTTTTTGATACCGAAAATATACATACCAAATCATATTCTATCGTAAATTCAATATTTTGCAAGCTTTTTTTCGAAATTTCCGTGATAACTTGTATTTGAAGTACCAGTTAGCTATAATAGTGCTTATAGAACTGAGAGAGAAAGAAAGGATAGTATCGCAGGCAGATTGGCGATAATATATTAGAATTATGAATTTATTAACTGCAGAAAAGATATCAAAAAGTTTTACAGATAAAATCTTATTAAAAGAAGTAACACTTGGAATTAATGAGGGAGACCGAATCGGAGTTATCGGAATAAATGGTACAGGAAAATCAACATTATTAAAGTTAATTGCGGGACTTGAACTGCCGGATGAGGGAACGGTAACGAAAGGAAATAAAGTTAGAATTGAGTATTTGCCACAAAATCCAGAGTTTGACAAAACAAAGACGATTCTGGAAAATGTGATTTGTAACAAAAAGGGGCAGGAGGAGCATTGGAATATTGAAGGAGAGGCAAGAGCAATGCTATTGAAGCTTGGGATTGCCAATGCAGATGAATCGGTCTCTGTTTTGTCCGGAGGGCAGAAAAAGCGTGCGGCATTAGTGCGAACATTAATGACCCCTGCCGATATTCTGGTACTGGATGAGCCGACGAACCACTTAGACAATGAGATGGCAGAGTGGCTTGAAAATTACCTGAATCAATGGCGTGGGGCTTACATTATGGTAACGCATGACCGATATTTTCTTGATAAAGTAACAAATTGTATTGTAGAGATTGACAAGGGAAATTTGTATCGTTATTCTGCTAATTATAAAGGATTTCTTAAATTGAAAGCAGAGCGGGAAGAAATGTTACTTGCGACAGAGCGGAAAAAAGAAAGTCTTTATCGAAAAGACTTAGAATGGATGATGCGTGGGGCAAGGGCAAGGTCTACAAAGCAAAAAGCCCATATTGAACGTTTTGAAGCGTTAAGAGATAGAGAAAAACCGATTGTTGGGGATAGTACAGTGGAGGTAAATACACTGTCAACCAGACTTGGCAAGAAAACAATTGAATTAAGTCATATATCCAAAGGCTATGGAGAACGACAGCTAATCAAAGATTTCAGTTATATATTTTTGCGAGAGGATAGGGTTGGAATTATTGGTCATAATGGATGTGGAAAATCTACGTTGCTAAAAATTATAAATGGAATTGTAGAGCCAGATGAGGGGACAGTTGAAATTGGAGAAACTGTAAAAATAGGATATTTCTCACAAGAAAACGAGTATATGGATGAAAATCAAAGAGTAATTGATTACATCAAAGATACTGCGTTGACGATTCAGACAACAGATGGAACAAAATCTGCCTCTCAAATGTGTGAGTTATTTTTGTTTGATGGTACGTTACAGTATTCTTATATTAAGAAGTTATCTGGTGGTGAAAAGAGAAGACTTTACTTATTAAAGGTATTGATGGAGGCTCCTAATATTTTAATTTTGGATGAGCCGACAAATGATTTGGATATTCAGACACTTACAATATTAGAGGACTATTTATCCACTTATTCAGGGATTGTGATTGCTGTATCCCATGACCGGTATTTTTTAGATAAATTAGCAACAAGAATTTTTGCATTTGAAGAAAATGGAAAGATTCGTCAATATGAAGGAAATTATTCTGATTATCATAGTGTAGCAGGAGATAAGAAATCTGTTAGCGGGCAGGAAAAGGAAAAGATTTCCCAACCTAAAAAAGAAAAAGTAAAGACCAGTCAAAAGCTTAAATTTTCTTATCTGGAACAGCAGGAATATGATACAATTGATGATTGCATTGCGGAACTAGAAGAAAAATTAGAAAATTTAGAGCCTCTAATTGAAAAAGAAGCAAGTAATTATGGAAAATTAAATGAGCTTATGAAGCAAAAAGAAGAATTGGAACTTCAGCTTGAACAGAAAATGGAACGTTGGGTGTATCTGAATGATTTGGCTGAGCAGATAAAAGCTGAAAAAGAAAATGGCTTCGTATCATAGTATAGGAGGAAGATGTGGCGAAGAAAGAGGAATTACAAATAAGAAAAGGAAATGCGTTTCCACTTGGAGTGACTGAAACTGAGAGGGGAATGCAGTTTGCAACGGTAGTTCCGAAAGATTCAGTTTGTAAACTGTTATTATATCGAAGAGGAAAAAAAGAAATAGCATTTGAAATTTTTTTAGGACAAGAAGTTTGTATCGGTATGGTACGCTCTGTTATTTTATCGGGAATTTCATTTGACGGTTTGGAATATGATTATGAAATAGACGGAAAAATTATACCAGACCCTTATGCAAAACGAATAACAGGAAGAGAGCATTGGGCATCGAAAAAATGGAACGAGCAGAGAGGCAGAATAGAATCTCATTTTTTTGACTGGGGAAATGATAAGGCACCTCATATTCCGTATAATGAGATGATTTTATATCAGATTCATGTAAGGGGATTTACAAAGCATATTTCTTCCGGAGTGACCGGGCGTGGAACGTTTGAAGGGGTGAAGGAGAAAATTCCTTATTTAAAAAGATTAGGTGTTAATGCGTTATTTTTTCTTCCGATTTACGAATTTGAGGAGCGAATGGAACGGGAGAGCAGAAAGATTTATGGAATGCCGGCAGAGTTTAAAGAAACACCGCATGATTTGGATAATATTCATCTAAATTATTGGGGATATACAAAAAATTCGAATTATTTTGCACCAAAGACTTCTTATGCTTTTGATAAGGAAGAGCCGGATGTTGAGCTAAAATCTCTTATTAAGGAATTGCATCAAAATGATATGGAAATTATTTTAGACATGTTTTTCGAGGCAGGAACGAATATGACAATGGTTTTGGATTGCCTTCGATATTGGATTCTTTGTTATCATGTAGATGGATTTCGTGTGAATGACAATGTAGTTCCGGTTTCGTTTATTATGCAGGATCCTGTGATTGGAAGTGCAAAGCTTTTTGCTACTTCATGGAATCATGGAAGTACAGAAGAGAATTGCAAATTTGCAAATGAAAAGCTGGCTGCAGAGTATAATGATGGTTTTATGAATGATAGTCGGAGATTTTTAAAAGGTGATGAAGGGCAGGTTAATCCTTTTATATATCGGATGAAGCGTAATCCGGAGTCTTTTGCGGTGATTAATTATGTTACGAATGTGAATGGATTTACCTTAGCAGATTTGGTTTCTTACGATATGAAACATAATGAAAAAAATGGCGAAGATGGAAGAGATGGGACAGACTATAATTATAGCTGGAATTGTGGTGTTGAGGGAAAGACACGGAAAAAGTCGATACTTTCTCTTAGAAAAAAGCAAATGAAAAATGCAGTTGTTATGCTATTATTAAGTCAGGGGACACCTATGCTGCTGGCTGGTGATGAATTTGGAAATTCTCAGGATGGCAATAATAATGCTTATTGTCAGGATAATGGAACATCTTGGCTTAATTGGAAATTACTTGAGAAAAATAGTGATTTGTTTGAATTTATACAGAAGCTAATCCTATTAAGAAAAACACACCCCATTCTTCACATGAAAAAAGAATTGAAAGTTATGGATT
Organism: Velocimicrobium porci; assembly: GCF_009696045.1. Taxonomy (GTDB): domain Bacteria; phylum Bacillota; class Clostridia; order Lachnospirales; family Lachnospiraceae; genus Velocimicrobium; species Velocimicrobium porci. The sequence goes on from NZ_VUMT01000015.1 coordinate 47,377, forward strand.
ATGCTCTGCTTGGATGTCCGGACATTTCATTTCACGGAACAAAAGCATGGTATCTGGATGCAAGTAATTATAGCCGGGTTTTGGGAATTATGCTGTGTGGAGAGTATGCTTATACAGAATATGGACAAAATGATTGCGATTTTTATATTGCATATAATATGCATTGGGAATCACATACCTTTGATTTGCCACGGCTTTTTGGAAAAAAATATTGGGGAAAATTATTAGATACAAGCGAAGAAGTAGAAGCGGTACATGAGGTAAAAATGACGTCTTATTTGGTAAAACCAAGAAGTATTGTTATATTTCAATCAAAAATGACACCAGAGAACTAGGCTGGTGTCATTTTAAGATTGGGATTATTGATAATTGTGTTCGGCTACGATTTGATCGTATAAATCGAGCTTGCAGTAAGCATTTTTTGAAAAATGTTTACAGTTTGTGCAGGAAATATCTACATTATCGCTGTAAAGACTTTTAAATGTGTCACTGTCTTTCTTTGGATCAAAGGAAGAACAATGCTCAGCTACTTTTTCGTAGGTTTTTGAATCTGAACGCATAAAGAATCTCCTTTCTGTGGAACATAATTGTAAAATAAATTACTGTTTTATTGTTCCTTAGATGAGAAAAAATATACAATCAGGCCGTAAAGAAAGCGGTTACAAGTCGGTTGATAGAATCTTGGTCTTTAGCACCCATAAGTTCTCTTGCAGAATGCATTGCAAGAAGAGGTACGCCAAGATCAATTGTCTTCATTGGAAGCCAAGAAGAAGACAGAGAGCCGAGTGTGCTTCCGCCAGGCATATCCGAACGATTCACATATTTTTGATATGGAATCTGATAACTTTCACAAAGTTGCTGAATAATTGCAGTTGCTTGTGTATCAGTTGCATATTTTTGACTGGAATTAAGTTTTAATACAACACCGCCATTTAATTGTGTAACGTTCGTTGGATCATTTTTAGATGGATTGTTAGGGTGATATCCATGTGCTACATCAATACTAATCATACAGCTGTTCATAATGGAATCGTATAATTGAACGGTTGTCATTGAAAGAGCATCAAAGATTTTTTGAAGTAAAATGTTAGTAATAACCGAATCGGCACCCTGTTTTGTACGGCTTCCAATTTCTTCGTTATCATATAATGCAATTATCTGTATAACCGATTCGTTAGAGGCATTTACAATTCCGTTTAAACATGCCAATACAGAAGTCATATTATCTAATCTTGGTGCAGAAATAAAGTCTTCATTCATTCCTAATATACATGCAGATTCCTGATTGTATACATAGAAATCAAAATCCAAAATATCTTCTTTTTTTACCTTTAATTCATTTGCAATAAAGGATAAAAAATAATCATTTTTGTTTAATGTTTCATTCATCATTCCGATTAATGGGAGCATATCAGATTGTGGATTTAGTTCAATTCCTTTATTGGTGTCCCGATTCATATGAATTGCCAGACTTGGAATTGTCAGGAGTGGGCGTTTGAAATCAATAAAACGGATTTCAGGTTCAAAGATAGTTTCACTTTTTAAAGCTACTTTACCTGCGACTGATAGTGGGCGGTCAAGCCAGTAACTTCTTGCCAGTCCTCCATAAGTTTCGACATTTACCCGGAGATAGTTTTTTTCAGAATATTCCGGATGGGGCTTGATTCTCAGACAAGGATGGTCGGTATGAGAAGAAGCAATTCGAAATGTAACATTTTCTTTTATATTTTTTCCGATATGGAAAGCAAATAAAGTGGAATCATATAGAGTTACATAATAATTTCCACCTTTTTTTAGCGTCCATGGTTTTCCAATTTCTAATTTTTCAAAACTTTTTTCTTCTAACATAGAAGCACTCTTCATAATTGCATGAAATGGCGAAGTTGCTGAATCTAAAAATGACAGTAATTGTTCATTTGCATTCATAATTGAATCCCTCTTTTCTATATTTAATAAGTTTAAAATACATGGAAAGAATTTTAAACTGCCCAAGGCCATAGGAATATCATATAAGAATTTGAAAAAAAAGACAAGAAGTATAGATAAAAACTTCTATTTTTTACTAAAAATAGAATTCTATAGTAAAAGATGCTATAATGAGCGTTGTAGCTTTGATATGTGTGAAAAAGCATAGAAAATAAGGAAAGGATTTATAAAATGGTTGCAGTAAAAATTTTAGATGTGAAGGATTTTATGTCAAAGTTATTGATCGGGGAAGTTTTTGACACGTTTTGGATGACAGAGCTGGAAATTTTAACTTCCAATCAGTATAAAATTAATGGGCATTTAAATCAAAGTTGGTATGACCAACAAGAATTGGAATTACTTGGAGCAAGAGAATATGCAAAATGGAAAGAAATGAAGCCATTGGCATTTCAAATTATAAAAGGGAATAAAACCCCTCAGGTCTTAAAAGTTGTGTTTATGTATCCTAAAAAAGGGATTTTTCATTTTTTAGAAGAAATAAAAAGTTCGTTCAAAGAGGATCAGATTGAAGGATTATTTTTGAATATCCGGTATGAAAATAATAATCTTACAATTGTAACGGGAACTTCGATTGCTGTTTTTTCAATGGATAAATCGTTGGAAAAAGAGTGGGATGAAAAGGTAAAAGTATTTTTAAAAGCGAAAGAAATTGTTTTTGAAGAGATGTAATAACTTTTGCTTAGATAGGAGAATGGGATTGAACAAGAAAAAATTAATGTTTCAAATTATATTGTTTCTGACAGGAGTTGTATGTTTTCTTTTTTTATTTGAACAGCTGAAAAGTCAAAACAGATTGAATAACCGGGAAACAGAGAATATGCAAAAAAGAAATCGTATAGAGATACAAAAAGAGCATAGTAATGAAGAAGAGAAGTTGATGAAGCAAGATGAAAAACAAGAACAAAAAATAAAAGAAAAGAGGACGTCACTTGCATTTGTCGGCGATATATTATTTTCGGATGGTGTTTTAGATTGTTATGATAAAGATGGAATTGATGGAATATTGGAATCTTCAGTAGCAGAGCAATTGAGTTCGGCAGACATTACAATTATAAATAATGAGTTTCCATTCAGTAATCGGGGAAAAAAGGCTGCAGATAAACAATTTACTTTTCGGGTAGATCCAAACAGAGTATCAATATTAAATAAGATTGGCGTTGATGTTGCCTCAATTGCAAATAATCACACCCTTGACTTTGGAGTGGATGCCTTGCTTGATACATGTGAAACTTTAAAAAATGCAGGAATTGAATACTTAGGGGCAGGGAAAAATTTTGAAGAAGCAAAAGAGATTAAGTATCGAACAATTAATCAACGAACGATTGCATTTATTGCTGCTTCACGTGTAATTCCTGTCGTAGACTGGAATGCAGGAGTTGACAAGCCGGGGCTATTGACAACTTATGATCCGGCAAATGTACTTGACCTGATTCGTGAGGCGAAAAATAAAGCAGATGCTGTAATCTTATATGTACACTGGGGATTAGAACGAAAGAACATTCCAGAAGATTATCAGAGAAATCTTGGAAGACAATATATTGATGCAGGGGCGGATCTTGTTGTTGGAAGTCATTCACATTGTCTTCAGGGGATTGAATTTTATAAGGATAAGCCGATCGTATATAGCTTAGGGAATTTTATTTTTGGGACGACAATAGAAAAAACGGTTGTTTTGAAAGTGGTTATTGAAGAAGACGGGCATATGGAACTCTCCGTTCTTCCATGTAAGGCAAATCATTTTAAAACAGTTTTAATTAAAGAAAAGGAAGAATTGGATAACTTTTATAAGTTTTACGAAGAAATTTCATATCAAGTTTCATTCGTAGGAGAAACAGAAGAACGAAGGGTTGTTAGCACTCACTAAAAATGAGTGCTAATTTTTTCTTGACATTCGGAACAAACGGTATTAATATTATGTTTATCGAAGAAAAACAAGAAATAATTAAAAATAATATATAAGAAATTAAGGAGTGAGTATTTATGTCAATGGAACAAGGAAGCTTGTCAATTAATTCAGAAAATATTTTCCCTATTATTAAAAAATGGTTATATTCAGACCATGACATTTTTGTAAGAGAATTAGTATCAAATGGCTGTGATGCAATTACAAAATTAAAAAAATTAGAGTTAATGGGCGAGGCTACCATACCGGAAGATGTTAAATTTAAAGTAGATGTAGAGGTAAATCCGGAAGAAAAAACACTTACTTTTACTGACAATGGTGTTGGTATGACTGCTGATGAAGTAAAAGAATACATCAATCAAATCGCATTTTCAGGAGCAACTGACTTTTTAGAAAAATATAAAGACAAAGCAAGTGAAGATCAGATTATTGGTCATTTTGGACTTGGTTTTTATTCTGCATTTATGGTAGCAGATAAAGTTACAATTGATACACTATCTTATAAAGAAGGTGCAGAATCAGTTCACTGGGAGTCGGAAGGTGGAACTGAATTTGCAATGGATAAAGGCGAGAAGGCAGAAGTTGGTACAACAATTACATTATATTTAAATGAAGACAGTTATGAATTTTCCAATGAATACAGAATCCGTGAAATACTAACAAAATATTGTTCTTTCATGCCGGTTGAGATTTACTTGACAAAGGCAAATGCAGAGCCGGAATATGAAACAATTGATGCAAGTGAAGTTCGTGAAGATGATGTTGTAATTGAAAATATCGTGGAAGAAGCGAAGACAGAAGAAAAAGAAAATGAAAATGGAGAAAAGGAAGTTGTTGAAGTTTCTCCTAGAAAAGAGAAAGCAAAGATTAAGAAACGTCCGGTTTCTTTAAGTGATACAACACCTTTATGGACAAAACATCCAAATGAGTGTACGGAAGAGGAATACAAAGAATTTTATCGTAATGTATTCCATGATTATAAAGAGCCATTATTCTGGATTCATTTGAATATGGATTATCCATTTAATTTAAAAGGTATTTTGTATTTCCCAAAACTAAATACCGAATATGATAACTTAGAAGGTGTTATTAAATTATATAATAATCAGGTATTTATTGCAGATAACATTAAAGAGGTTATCCCAGAATTTTTAATGTTATTAAAAGGTGTGATTGATTGCCCTGATTTACCTTTAAATGTATCAAGAAGTGCATTGCAAAATGATGGCTTTGTTAAGAAAATCTCAGATTACATCACAAAGAAGGTTGCCGACAAGTTAATTGGAATGTATAAGGTAGACCGTGAAAATTATGAAAAATATTGGGATGATATTAGTCCATTTATTAAATATGGCTGCTTAAAAGATGATAAATTCCGTGATAAGATGAAAGAGGTTATTATCTTTAAAAACCTGGAAGAAAAATATATCACTTTGCCTGAGTATGTAGAAGCACAGAAAGACGGCGAAGCTGAAGAGCAAAAGGCAGAGGACGCAACAGTTAATGAAGCAGATAACAATGAATCTGAGGCTGAGAAAGAAGAAGAACCGGCAGTTGTATACTATGTAACCGATTTACAACAACAGAGCCAGTATATTAATATGTTTAAAGAACAGGGACTTGATGCGTTGATTTTGACACACAACATTGATCAGCCATTTATTACCCAGTTAGAGCAGGGTGACTTAAAAGTTCGCTTCCAGAGAATTGATGCCGATGTTACAGATACGCTAAAAGAAGATGTGGATGAAGAAGCATTAAAAGAAGAAACGGATACATTGACAGAAGTATTTAAAAAAGCACTTGGAAAAGAGAATTTATTAGTTAAGGTTGAAAAATTGAAAAATGAATCAATTGCTTCTATGATTACATTATCTGAAGAAAGCAGAAGAATGCAGGATATGATGAAAATGTATGCTATGGGAGGAATGGATCCGGCAATGTTTGGCGGTCAAGGCGAAACGTTAGTTTTAAATGCTAATAACCAACTTGTTCAATACATTTTTGAGCATAAAGATGGTGAAAATGTTGACATGTTCTGTCAGCAGTTATATGATTTGGCATTATTAAGTAATAAACCATTAACAGCAGAAGCAATGACGAATTTTATTGCAAGAAGTAATAAGATCATGATGCTTTTGGCAAAATAGAGATAGACTTTAAACACTGGATAAAAACTGCTACAAGATACTAAGTTATAAAATAGTATTTTGTGGCAGTTCTTTGTTTTTTATCAGATTTTGTTGTTCTATTTGTCGAAAAGAAGTAGAATAAAAAATTGACTTAGGTATTTAAGTATGCTATCATATATGGTAATGAATACTACATGTGATAGTAAAAGAAGTTATAGGAGGTGCGTTTCATGTCATATCGAATTATAGGAGATAGCTGTACTGACTTGACAAGAGAGCAGAGGAAATCAGGAGATTACTATTTGGTACCACTTACGTTGGAAATAGGAGAAGACAGTTTCATTGATGACGAAACATTTGACCAGAAAAAATTTATAGAGAAAATGGCAGCTTATCCGGAAGTGCCAAAGTCAGCATGTCCTGCACCAGAAGCATATATGGAATTATTTGAACAGGCAGATGACATTTATGTGGTGACATTATCTTCTAAATTGAGTGGCTCATATAATTGTGCCGAGCTGGCAAAGAACTTATATTTGGAACAGCATGAAAAGAATATTGCAATTATTGATTCAAAATCTGCTTCTTGTGGGCAGGCATTAATTGCAGGCAAAATAAAAGAGCTTGTTGACAGTGGATTGTCTTTTAATGAGGTTGTGGAACAAGTGAGCTGTTATAGAGATGAAATGAATACAATGTTTGTTTTAGAATCTTTAGATAACCTTCGTAAAAATGGAAGACTTTCTAATATCAAAGCATTGCTTGCCAATGCACTTAACATAAAGCCAGTTATGGGTTCGACAGATGAAGGTTCAATTACTCAGTTAGATCAAGGAAGAGGTATGAAGCGTGCATTAAGTAAAATGGTTGACATAATTGCGAAAAATGTTAAGAACCCGGAAAAGAAGATGCTGGCAATTGCACATTGCAATAATTTAGAACGTGCTGAATTCGTAAGAGAACAAATCTTGCAAAAAATTCCTTTTCAAAAAGTAACAATTGCAGATACAGCAGGGGTCAGCACGCTTTATGCGAATGATGGAGGAATTATAATCGCATATTAAGAATTACTATTTGATGAAAAATTTTTAGAATTAAAAAAAATACTTGCGTTATAGATAGGAAGTTAGTATAATAATAAGAGTGGTGCAAGTCACTCTTATTAAGTTGCTTTCGTAGCTCAGTTGGTAGAGCACTTCACTCGTAATGAAGGGGTCGTGGGTTCGAGTCCCATCGAAAGCTTGATAAAAACCCTTGTAAATAGAGGAATACAGCGATTTTAGGAAAAATAAAAAAGCTGTATTTCTCTATTTTTTGGTTTAGGTGGTGAAATCTTTGTACATGGGTTACTATCAATCATTTGCCATTTGACAGAGTCATTTAGCATACTACTTAATATTTTTTGATTGCTTGAAATCTACCACGTTTAACACTTGATTCAATAGTTTTCCTACTACAGTTAAGAATTTCAGCGGATTCGTTTGTATTAATTATATTTTACAAAATTCACAAAGTCACACATAGATAAAGGAGTCTCCGTTCCATTCTCCCAAAGTTCACTTTCAGACCAATCTAAATCCTCATTCCAACTTATTCCGTAACCACTAGGTTCAACTGTTATTTGCCATACCCAGTATATAATTTTAGCACTTTTTTGAGAGTAATTGAGAAAAGGCAGCCATAAGACTGCCTAAGAAATAATAGGGGAAGATTGTACTATTTATGAAATTCACCTAAGAATGATTCATTAACTTATGTTATATTGCAACAACAAAATGAATATGCTAATTTCATGGATACGATACAGAAAAAGGTGGATGATATTCTTCCAGCGGTTCAAAAGCAAATACAGCAGAAAAATTACATGCTAATTTTGCGGGAATAGAAACCTGTAGATTTGAAGTAATCAAAAGGGCAGTTGAAAATCCTGTTTTGGGTCTGACATTAAAAGACAGATTAGAAAAAAATCGTAAAAATGTTGTGTATGATATTAAACAGCAAATTGGTGTAGGTCTTGCAAATGGTAATAGTGGAGATGCTGCAAACGATATTCATTGGCGTTGTTTCTTGAAGTATGAATTGGAAGATTTGGAAATAGAAGATTTGGAAATAGAAGATTTGGAAATAGAAGATTTGTTCGTAGAAAACGAAACAAATAACAATTCAGAATCTAAAAGCGAATATGTGGAATCAGTCGAAAATATAGACGAAGTTAGAGCTGCACGAGGGGAAGACGGAAAAACGCATTATATTCCTGAAGATATGAAATACCCAGAATGGAAAGAAAAAAAGCATTTAGATGATATGGGAGCGGTAGCTTCTAACATAGGTGACATTTTGATGTTTCGGAAAAATGTTTGCATTAGTGAAGTATTAGAAGAAAAATTTTTTAGAGATAAAATATTCGAAATAAGGACATGCAAAAACGGAACAATTTGGCTTAATGACTGGATACCTTCCCAAGATATAGGAATTTTTTATTGCATTGATTGTAATTATATATGCGTGTAAATAGAATGTAAAAAAAGGAAAATAACGTATGACAAAAATCAAATTATTAGACAACACAACATTACCATGCAAAACAGTAGAAATCCAGAACGGGACATTAGTCTTGGAAACCACAACAGACAAGACAGCAGAGGAGCGTTTGAGGCGGTAAGAAATATTAAGAAATAATTGCATGGAAGAAATAACCATGCTACAATAGAACACAGGGAATAACTGTGTACAGGGTAGTTGACCTCTTCTCATACAAAAAGAGAGGAGGTGGTGCAAATGAGTACATATGAAGCGTTAATGATTATGTTGACCTTTGGGTTACTTATTATAGCACTTATCTCCTATTTAGATAGGAAATAAAATAAAAAAATAACTGCCCCTGTTCTTGGCGGAATTGGGCAGTTATTGAACCAATTTTAGAGGTCAACCACTTTGTGGGCGGTTTTCCCGTTTCTAATTTAACTATAACACAAGGAAATAAATTTTACAAGTAGTTTAGGCACTCTTCGGAGTGTCTTTTTTGACTTTGTAGGAAATTACGATTTTGGAAAAGTAATAAAAGAACAACAGTTCGCCAAACATACGTCAGATAAACTGGTGTTTGGATATGGTGGCAAGACGACGCAACTTAGGAGATATAGAAACCTTCAACGCCAGCCTCGTCATCAAATAAGTCGTCTTCATTTAAGAAATAATCCATATCTAGAAGGTTATCCTCGCTCATTCGGCGAATGTCCTCGGATGTCATTCCTTCCGGTGGGTTATCCATATATTTTTTGCGTAGTTTCTCTGTGTTTGGGTTCATGTAAGTATAGAAAAACAATTTGCTTCCTGTAGCCTAAATAAGAATAATGTTTATGACGATAAAGAAAATAAGCTAATAATTGAAATCCCAAAAGGGACAAATGCATTTATTACAGAAAACAGAATGGAAAGTGAAATGATATTACATAATCCGACTTATCAAATAAAGAAAGTGGAAATTAACAAAAAAATCAAGTATGTATTTTAGTGAAGGTGATTATATGAGCGATTTATCAGTAAAAAGAAAAAGTGAAATTGTATATAGACACTTTACAAGAAAAATATAATGCTCCCAGAAATACTGCCATAGATATGGCAGTAGCTGAATTATTATGTGGTAATTGTAATAAATTTTGGTGTGAGAATTGTCGAGATGAAAAGAATAAAGTAGATTATAAAAAAGGATATTGTATTGAGTTTGAAGAAAGAAGAGATTAAGTGGTATTTTTAAGGGTAATGTATAATGGTTGAAATATATTTGAAAAACAATGTATTTTATGAGTTGGACGCAACGGTAGAACATGTTAGAGCCTTATTGGAAGATAATTTTATAAAAGAGGATACGTTTTTACCTTTTCAGTTTGAAGATGGTTTAAAAGCGTACATTAAAAAAAGTGAAATAGTGGCATTTAATGAAACTGATTAGGACGTTGAGAAATACGTCTTATTTTTATGCTCCGAAATGAGGGCAAACTAATTTGTGGGACAGGTTGACATCACTCAAATTGTGGGCGATTTATAACAACTCGAAAGGAAAATGAAATAAATGAATTTAGAAAAATTAAAACAGCTGTTAGAAAATGGAGCAATTTCACAAGATGAATTTGACGAGTTAGAAAAGAATTATCAAGCGAAAGAACAGGCTCTTAAAGAGGAAAGTAATCGGCTATATGCAATAAAAGCATTGAAACAAAAGTGAAGGCATTAGAATTATAGGTTTGTAAAGTAGAAGAGAAAAAGTCAATTCTATTTACAGACAGAATGGAAGAAGGAGGGCGTAAATTTTTCTGATGCCAGATACAGCATTTTTTGTTTGTTCGTGGATGCTGTTTCGCTTTTTTGATACTTTTCATATCCCAGTGTTGTATTCATTTCAGCTTCCAAAAGTTCTTGCAAAATATCTTTGAAGCATTCTTTCAGATAAGCATACAAATCAGCAACATTTGTGTTGTTATCTGCAATCATCTTCACATTACTAATAGTGTCTGTTTTTATAATAAAAAATAGCAATCTGTGTTCGATCTCTTAAAGAAAGCTTCTCTAAAATTAAGCTGATATAATTTCGAATAGTTCCTTCACTTAAAAACAACGCTTCTGCAATTTCCTTGTTAGAAAGCCCATCTGCAATTTTTAAAATAATTTCATATTCCTTTTCTGTAATCCCAAATGTTTCATATGAAAAGTGTTCTTCTTGCTGAGATAAAAGCTTAGGAAGTTTATTAACGATTTCTGTACCATAAATATTATGCCCAAGATTTACTGCTTTGACCGCGGATATAATTCCTTCAAAATCTTGTTTTAACATATAGCCTTTGGCACCGATATTTAAAGCTTTTATAATGTATTCATCATCTAAAAAAGTTGTTAAATATAAGATTTTTGCGTCGCTATGCTTAGAAAGAATGTGTTCTCCTGCTTCTAAGCCTGACATGAATTCCATTCGAATATCCATTAAAAGAACATCGGGCTTTGTTGCTTCATAAAGAGCAATAGCATCTTTTCCACTATATCCCATTTCCACAACGTTAATTTCTGAATCAGAAGAAAGAATGGTTTTTAAAGATGTACAGACAATCTTATCGTCGTCAATTATTAATAACTTCATTGGTATCCTCCTTTGGAATCGTTACATATATATGAAATCCGTGTTCCATATCAATTTGAAATGAACCTTGAACCCCTTTTGTACGGTCATACATGCTTTGTAATCCCATGCCATCTGTATATTCGGAGCGAGCCTGACATTTCAATATGGATAGTTTTGCGGTTTCGCTAATCGTACCGTTATCACAAAAAGAAAAGTAATAATATGTTTCGTCTTCGGATAAAGTAATAACAACTTTGGTAGCATTGGAATGTTTCGCAACATTCGAAAGACCCTCCTTTGTCAGAGCGATAAAACAATATTTTAATTTTAGCATAGGCACAGTTTTAATTGAATAATTTAAAATTGCTTCACAAAAGGTAAATTCTCTTACAAGTGTTTCCAGATTAGTGTGTAAATTAATTGATTCATTATGAATATTGTGGATACTTGCCCGAATACTATCCATTCCTTCGGAGATTGATTCCTTTAATAAAGTAAGCCCCTCTTTTATTTCCGGTTCTTTTGCGATGGTTAGAAGTGCACCAATCTGGAGCAAAGAGCGAGATAGCACATGTCCTACGTGGTCATGAATTTCTTTTGAAATGCGATTGCGTTCGTTTAAAATGGCTGTTTCTATTTCATAATCCTGATTTTCGAGAAGGCTTTTACTTTTAGTTTCCTGAGCAATTGTAAGTGCCCTTGAAGTAGTACGAAAAGCCTCATAATCCTCTTGTAAAAGTTCAATTGTTTGTGTTTTATAGCTTAGTAATAAACTGATGGAAAAGAATAGGCAGGTAAATAATAGGAAAATTGAGTTATAGGACGACCAGTTAATAATAAATGGAATAATTGCTAAAATAGAAGCACCTCTAAAAAAAGAAGTTTGTATATCATATGCGGTAACAGGTAAAAAAAGAGCATAATAAGGAAAGACACAGCAGAGTGCAGTAAATATAAGAAAGCTTCCAAGATGGATTAGTTTCTTGTTGGTTAGTTGATTGAGGGCAGACAAAAAGATTATAATTCCAAATGGAATTAGTACATCAAATTCATCAATTGTAAGATAATAAAGAGATGAGCTACAAGTCAGAAGTAGTAGCTTATCAATATTTTTCTGCATAAATAATCTCCTTTTTCTTGGATCTTTCCGATAATTTACTTATGTGCGGAAACATAAGTAATAAATATAATTATTATGACATAAACAATAGAAAAATTCAATTGTTGAAAGAAAGAATTACTTTACAATCGAACAAATGTATGATATTATGAAAACAAACATATATTCGAATGGAGGCAATTATGAAGCAGACGGTTTACGGTCAGGAAAATATGAGTATCATGGATAAATTAGCTATTTTATCTGATGCAGCAAAATACGATGTCGCCTGTACATCAAGTGGAGTTGCCAGAAAGGGAACATCTGCAACAATGGGCAATACAATTGCAGGTGGAATCTGCCATTGCTTTGCGGCAGACGGCAGATGTATTTCATTGCTTAAGATTTTGTTTACAAATGAATGTATTTTCGATTGTAAATATTGTGTTAACAGGAGTTCAAATGATGTGGTACGAACTTCATTTACTGCAAAAGAAGTTGCCAGACTTGTGATTCAGTTTTATCGGAGAAATTATATCGAAGGGCTGTTTTTAAGTTCAGGAATTTATAAAAGTCCGGATTATACGATGGAGCAGTTATATGAAACATTACGAATTCTCAGGGAAGAATACCAATTTAATGGATATATTCATGTGAAAGCAATACCAGGAGCAGATCCGCTCTTAATTGAACGAACCGGATATTTAGCAGATCGAATGAGTATTAATTTAGAACTTCCTACGGCAGATGGTCTGAAAGCTCTGGCTCCGAATAAAAAGAGGACTGCCATTTTAAAACCAATGCGGCAGATTCAGATTAAAAGAGAAGATAATCAATATAGGATTGGAATGAAGGGAGAGCTTGTACCTAGAAATCAAAGAAATGAGCTGATGGCATATAAAAAGAACAAGACCTTTGTGCCAGCAGGGCAAAGTTCTCAGATGATTGTTGGTGCAACAAATGAAAGCGATTATGAGATTATTAAAGTTGCAGAGGCATTATATAAGAATTTTGATTTAAAACGAGTTTTTTATTCTGCATTTGTTAACACAACATTTGACACTCACCTTCCTGTATTACAGGATGGACCTCCATTACTCAGAGAGCATAGACTTTATCAGGCAGACTGGTTACTTCGTTTTTATGGCTTTGAAGCATCAGAATTGTTATCGGAACAGAAACCGAATTTTAACATTTTGTTAGATCCGAAGTGCAATTGGGCTTTAAATCATTTAGAACAGTTTCCTGTAGAAGTAACGAAAGCCTCCTATAAAACACTGCTTCGTGTTCCGGGAATTGGTGTAAAGTCAGCACAAAGAATTCTTTTGGCTAGAAAGAGCTGTCTGTTAGATTTTAGTGACTTGAAAAAAATGGGTGTCGTATTGAAAAGAGCATTATATTTTATCACTTGTAATGGAAGAATGATGTATCCAGTAAAATTAGAGCCAGATTTTATTATCAATCATATGCTTGATTTAAAAGAACAGCTTCCGAATGGGATAGGTGGAACAGGAGTTTATCAGCAAATTTCTTTGTTTGATGATACCGACACAAGATGGAGATTATCTGTGTAAATGGATAGAGGAGAAGTGAATATGCTGCAAAGAATTTATGTTACTGATGGAAGTATTGACGGTATTTTTACAGCAATCTACCGTGCATGGGAAAGTAAATATGGTCATAAGAATATTAAGCTAATAGAGCGGGATGAAAATGAAACATTGGAATTTTTTAGTGAATATATAGACATAGAACCAGAACAGGAAATTTCTTATAAGGTAGCAAAGACAATTAAAGAGCGCTTATCAAATGTAGGATATAAGTTTGTTGTTAAGGCTTGTTTATCGAAGGAAAAAGGTCGTTCGGATGCGGTTTATCGTTTTTTGTTACTTGGTTTTTCTGTCGGAGCTTCTGTGCTGGAACAGTTAGCGCATCCATATGTGTATCCTATTTATAAAATGAATAAGAATGTTACGAATGAAGTATTACATTATATGGGGTTTTTACGTTTTGAAGAGTTGAAAAATGGAGTATTATGTGCAAAAATCTGTCCGCTTAATAATATATTAACATTGCTATCGCCCCATTTTTCTGATCGGTTTCAAAATGAAGATTGGATTATAATGGATGAGCGAAGAGGGATAGCAGCACTTCATAAAAAAAGATCGGATTATTTGATTGTGGAGTGTTCCTTTTTTACAAATGAAGCGTTTTTTCAGTGTTCTGATGAAGAAACATATTTACAGCATTTGTGGAAAAGTTTTATTAATTCAATTGGGATTTCAGAGAGAGAAAATGAAAAATTAAGACAACAAATGCTACCTAAAAGATTTCAAGAGTTTATGAAAGAATTTGATTAAAAAATCGGTTTGGTTGACATTCTTTTTTTCATCTAGTATGATACGTTGCAGAAGAGAAAATTATAAAGAATAAGAATAATGAGAAAAGAGGATGGTAGAAGATGGAATTAGCAGAACAGTTTCAAAGGACAAGATTTTTAATTGGAAGTAAGGGGATTGAGCATTTACAAAAAGCCAGAGTTGCTGTATTTGGAGTTGGTGGAGTTGGCGGTTTTGTTGTTGAGTCTTTAGTACGAAGTGGTATCGGAGAAATTGATTTAATTGATAATGATACGGTTAGTTTGTCCAATCTGAATCGGCAGATTATTGCGACTAGGTCTACAATTGGAAAATATAAAGTAGATGTAATGAAAGAGAGAATTTTGGATATTAATCCGGAAGTAATTGTTCATACTCACAGATGTTTCTTTTTACCGGAAACTGCCAGTCAATTTGATTTTTCTAAATATTCTTATGTAATTGATGCGATTGACACGGTGACAGGAAAAATTCAGATTATTGAACAGGCAAAGAAAGCGAATATACCTGTAATTAGTGCAATGGGAGCAGGAAATAAACTAGATCCTACCAAATTTGTAGTAACAGATATTTATAAGACTTCAATCTGTCCATTAGCAAAAGTAATGCGAAAAGAATTGAGAAAGCGTGGAATTGATAGTTTAAAAGTTGTATATTCAACAGAAGAAGCATTAACACCAAACTATGATGGTCAACAAGAATTGAATGCAGGAGGAAAGCGGGCAGTGCCGGGAAGCATTGCTTTTGTTCCATCGGTTGCGGGACTTATTTTAGCTGGTGAAGTGGTAAAGGATTTGATTAAATATGAATAAAGTATAAGAAGCGTGGAATACTACCCTTGTAAATATATTATAGGAGGGTAATTCTATGAAAAAAAGAATTTATTTATTAGCAGCAGTGTGTTGCCTTTCTGTTGCCGTTATGACAGCATGTGGGTCTAATAATGACGGAACGAATGGAAACACAACGAATGGTGCAGGTACGAATGCAACCGATACAAACAGTACGACAGACAATGCTACTAATAATGCCACAACAAATGGAACTGCAAATGACACAAATACAACGAATACAAATGCCAATAATAATAAAACGAATGCAAACGACAATGGTGGTGTAGGTCAGGGCATTGTAAATGGTGTAGAAGATGTAGGAAAAGGTGTTATTGATGGTGTAGAAGATGTAGGTGAAGGAATCGTAAACGGTGTTACAAATGGTAATAATGATAATAATAACACTACGACGAATAACAATAAAACTACAAAGAACACAACAGAAAATAACAATACTACAACTACAAAAACAACAAATCCATAATAGAATTTGTCATAAAAAAGAAAGTCGTTGCCTATTTGATAACAAAGCAACGGCTTTCTTTTTTACTTTTCTTCTTCCTTTTTATGATAACGTTTTCCATATACAGAAGTGTCTGGTTTTATAGTTTTTTTAACTTTTTCTGCGATTGAAATATTTTTTTTTGTGTCATCCAAAGAAAATACATAAAGATAGCATGGAAAACCATGGTAGAATATTTCTTTTTCCATCTTCATCCCTAGTTTTTTTGCTACATTTATTGAGCGGACATTTTCTTTTGCAATAGCAGCGACAATGCGGTTCATATTAAGCTCATTTGTTGCATAATCCAATACTGCCTTACAACATTCGATTGCATATCCACATCCCCAGTGTTCGCGGTCAAGAAGATAAGAAAGTTCAATTTCTGGTCTTTTATCAATTGTCTGATTTTGAATTCCACAACGTCCTATTAATGTATTTGTACCTTTTTCGAAAACTCCCCATAATCCATAACCATAGAAGGAATAGACATTTTTAATGTAAGCTTTTTGCTTTTCAATTTCGATTTCTAAATATTCATCCAACTTTTCAATGTATTGTTGTACTTCTTTATTTTGATAGATTTGATAAAGCTTAGGAACATCGTCAACAGATAGTTCACGAATAATAAGACGTTTTGTTTCCTTTATTGTGAGCGGAATTTTATTAGCACGATTTAATATATCACTGATATATTTGTAATTTAACGCACGAAGGCTATCGGTGGCGGCAGTTGCTGCATATAAATCCTGATTACCGGAGCTTGGATTTATAAAACCAATACATGCAATATCAGCAGCTTTTGCTGCCAGAGTCCCGTTTTTCGAATCCTCGATTATAACCGCTTCTTTTTTATTGACACCCAGTTGCTTTAGTGTTTCTAAAAAAATATCAGGAGCTGGCTTGGGATTTGCAACGGTTGTTCCTGATATTAATTTTGTAAAATATTTTTGAATTCCAAACTTTTTGGTTACTGCCTCAATTCTTTTTAAAGGTGAGGAAGAGGCAACAGCAAGCTTTATTCCTTGATTGTATAAGCTTTTTATTAACTCTTGTATCCCATCGACCGGAATCATTCCTTTTTCTTCATAAATAGCCTTACAGTTTTTGGAATCTAATTCTATCAGTTCGTTTAAATCAACAGATAACTGATAATCGGATCGAATCGTTTCAAACATATTGGCTGTTGTTGAACCAACGAATTGATAGAGATAATCCATAGGTAAATCGACATTATAAGCAGATAATGTGCGTTGCGTGGATAAAAGGTGGAGTGGTTCACTGTCAATAATAACTCCATCCATATCAAAGATAACAGCTTTTAACATAGCAATGGCTCCTTTTCAATTTTCTTAATAGAGTATATAAATTTACTAGTTTAAATCCATTTTTTATAAACTTATTATAGCAAAAGATAAAGCTTTTTGATATAATTTTGTATAATCCAACAAATTATTATTTTACTTTATAGGAAACTTCGTCTCCTATAAAGCAAAAACGCTCCGCGAGGATGTGCACAGATGCGAAAGGAGTATTGTTGCAAAAAGCATGCAACACGCATCTGGCACGCAAAGTGGAGCAAG
>NZ_VUMT01000016.1 GCF_009696045.1 Velocimicrobium porci
TCTACATCATGCACATGTAATACCAATATCAGGAAAATCATACAGGTTAAAAGATCACTTAAAACAGACAGACTAATTGTACATTTTTATATCATATTTTTTGTACATTAGGTCTTGACATTTTATAAATGCCGTCCAGTGTGGCTTCAATGGCTCTTGCCTGCCGGGAGAGGGAAACCGCCTGTTTGAAAAGCCGGGTGGGGATATGCTTCCGGCCTGTCCTGCTGGCGCTCTCCCCACGCTCCAAGTCAGGATATTTCTCCACCATATAGGCGTGAAAATCGTCCTGCCACTTCGTCAGGTTTGCCCGGTTGCCGATAATCTCCTTTGCACACAGGCGGTTGTCCTTTGTCAGCGGAACAAAGGTCAAATGCAGGTGGGGCGTTTTCTCGTCCATGTGTACCACCGCCGACACGATATTTTCCCGTCCTACCCGGCCAATGAGGAAGTCCGCCGCCCTCTGGAAAAACGCCTGTATCTCCTTTGGGGATTTCCCCTTGAAAAACTCCGGGCTGGCAGTTACCAGCGTATCGACAAACCGTGTGCTGTCCTTGCGGGTTCGGCACCCGGCCTGTTCAATGCGGTTTTGAATGAAATGATAGTACCTGCCCTCTGGCTTGACGATATGAAAGTTGTACTTGCTCCGGCTTGTGTCAATGTCGGGGTTGCTGGCGTATTGTTCTTTCTGTCTTTCGTGATGGGCTTCCAGCGGCCTTGCCGGGTTGCCCTTGTGCTTCTCAAACCGCAAAATTGCGTGTTGTGCCATTCTGCTCCTTTCCCCATTCCTTTCCTATCCGGGGTTTTCCACAGGGAAAATCCCGCAGAAATTAGCTCGGATAGGATTGGAATGGATAGAATATAAATAAATCTTTTTAATCTTTGTATTTCTATATACCGTCCGGTTTTCGTACTTCCGGGGAGTGATTTCCTCACTTCATAAGTACGGTTTTCAGCCCTCCGGCGTACCAGAACCGGATTTCTTGAAGTCGGTGTTTGGAACCGCTTCATAGGATTTTGGGAAAATGCGGTTGGGTTTTCCACAGCCCTGCTTCTGGATCTCCACCAGCCCGGCGTATTGCAGTTCCCGCAGGGTGTTTACCGCTTTCTGCCGCCCACAGTGGAGCAGGTCAACCACCTCGCAGATGGGATAGTACAGATAAATCCGTCCGCAATCATCCGCCCACCCATTCTTGCGGGATAACTCTGTCCGGCGCAGGATAAAGGCGTACAGAACCTTTGCCTCGTTGGACAAGGGCTTGAATGTGGGGGCTTCAAAGAGGAAATTCGGGAGCCGGGTGAAGCTGAACGCCTTTTCCGGCTGATGGATATAGATGGTATTTGTCATAGTGCGTTTTGTGGACGGTTAGAAGCCCGTTTTCCGGGGCGGGCGATACTTTATACCACCAGCCCCGGTTTGGGGCTTGCGAAGCCTGATAAATCAAGGCTTTTTTCGCTCCTAACTGTCCACAGCAGACCTCCTTTTCCGTTCACTTTCTGTTTTCTGCCGCCTGTGAACTCTGGCGGCACAGCCGGGGCAGTATTTTGCCCGGTTGGATTTGGGGACGAACACACCGCCGCAGACCTCACAGCGTTTCAAGTCCTTATCCCGGAAAATCTCCGCTTCCAGCGTCCCGTCCAGCGGCAAGACCGCCCAGCGGAACCACTTACAGCAGACCGAGAAAGAAATCGTCTGCGGACAGGTGCAGGTGTCCCCATCGTCAAGGACAATGCAGTTGCCGTCCTCACAGCAACAGCACTCCCGGCGTATCAGGCTGGCCGCCTGTTTTCTCTGCGCCGGGGTCATGCGGTAAAGGGAACCGTCCGGCCTGCGTTCCAGCGGCGGCAAGTCTTTATAGGGGTTATCTCTCATGCGTTCCCTCCATTTTGCTTTCCGTTGCCGTTCTCCCCGAAAAGGTTTCCTGCCCCATTCCTGCGGCGTGTTCCGGCGTTGGCACGCTCCTCGCAACTTCGGGACATTTTGTCCCGAAGTCCGACTCCTTGCGGTGCTTCCCCAGCCGGGGTATTCCTTTTCGGACGGTCATTCTGTTTTCAAGGTGCCGTCCATCGATGAACTACCCTAAGTCTACACGAAAAAAATGCAATTCCCGGAATATTGCGAGAATTGCATTTTGATGAAGTTTACACTTTGGAAATTGCATTTTTGCAATCATTCTGTATAATGGAAGTATGCGGAGGAGGTGCGTATCTATGGCTTTACCCGGAACGCCCGGACAGCGGATTTCCGATTTATGCAACGGGAACCACATCACACAAAAGGAACTTGCGGAGAAGATAGGCGTTTCCGCTTCCCAGTTGAGCCGCATTGTCAGCGGCGAAACAAGAACGGTCAGCAGTGATATTCTCATAGGTGTGGCAAAGGAATTTAAGGTATCGACAGACTACATACTGGGCTTGTCTACCGTGAGCGTTCGTAAAAGCTACGATATTTCTGAATTAGGCTTGTCCGAGGGAGCCGTGAGGGGGCTTGTGACGGGTGCTGTTGATGTGCAAATCCTCAACCGCCTGTTGGAACACAGGAATTTTCCTAAGCTGATAGATTTGATACGGATTTATTTTCAGGATACGGCGGCAAAGGGCATAACAGCAAGAAACCAGCTTATCGAGATGGCAACGGCTTCCCTGTCCGACCTGATGAAAGAACACCCGGAACACCGGGCAGAAGCGAAGCAGGATTTACAGCTTTTGAACGCCCAAAAGATAGGGGAACATGAAGCGGAGATTGAAAAAATCAAAAATGTGTTCCTGGCTATCCTGCGGGACATTAAGAAAGACATTGACAACGGGGAACAGCCGGGAGAAGCTGTGACCGCCGCTATGTTCCAAGCCATGCGGGACGCACTGGCGGAACAGAAACAAAAACCACTTTCCATTGACGATGTAACGGCGATGATAGCTGGACAGATCGGACAGCTTACACCGATGGATAAAGAAACTGTTGAAATGTTCCAGCAGTTTGCGAAGAAGATGATTGAGCAGGCAGGAACAAAGTGATAAATTTGAATTGTGAGGGAAAATACAGATGAATCAAGGAAGAATTATTGTGATTACAGGCTCACCGGGGACAGGAAAAACAACAACTGCGTCAATTGTCGCAAAGGAATCAGATATGGATAAATCAGTGCATATGCACACCGATGACTTTTTTCATTACTTAAGCAAAGGCGCAATACCACCACATTTGCCAGAATCCAACGAGCAAAATCTGGTTGTCATTGAAGCCTTTTTAGAAGCTGCAAAGCGATATGCTCGTGGCGGATATGATGTAATTGTAGATGGGATTGTCGGGCCATGGTTTTTGGAGCCATGGAAAGCTCTTGCCCAAGAAGATTACGAGGTACACTATATTGTATTAAGAGCGAGTAAAAAAGAAACTATGAAGCGAGCTGTGGAACGCTCAAAATTAGATAGAAAAACAAATATTGAATTAGTGGAAACAATGTGGGAGCAATTTTCCGGTTTGGGAGTATATGAATCAAATGTCATAGACACAACTACATTCACAATTAAAGATACGGTTTCCGCAATAAAAGAAAGAGTTGCATGTGGGACGTCTTTACTATCTTAGACATTCCCATTTGTCAGGAAGATAGCAAAGCCAGCCGAGCCAGTCAACGGTCAAGATGAACGGCGCATTTCATGCGCCGCCGTTGACAGTCCCGCCCGTCTTTGCTAAAGGGTAATCAAGGCGGGAAAGCCCTAAAATGGCTTCACACCTATTTCAATAATTGGAGGAGATAAAAATGAGATCAGAAAAGGAAGTTTATGATATTGTTTTGAATTTTGCAAAAACAGACAAACGCATTCGCATGGTTACTTTGGAAGGATCTAGAACAAATACAAATATTCCGCCTGATGATTTTCAGGATTTTGATATTACTTTTTTTGTTACGGATATGGACAGCTTCACAAGTGATGATAAATGGCTAGATATATTTGGTGAAAGGTTGATTCTGCAAAAGCCGGAAGATATGGAATTATTTCCAGCTGTAGAAAAGGGATTTTCATATTTAATGCTGTTTACTGATGATGTTAAGATAGATTTAACTTTGCTGCCGCTGGAACTGATAGACGAGTATTTTACATGGGATAAACTGGTAAAGTTACTGTTGGATAAAGACAACCGTATCGTAAAGCCGCCAATACCAACGGATATAGACTACCACTTGCAGAAGCCTACTCAAAGAATGTTTGACGATTGCTGTAATGAATTTTGGAATACTACAACATATGTAGTAAAGGGCTTATGCCGCAAAGAAATTCTTTTTGCTATTGACCATATGAATGATATAGTACGAAAAGAATTGCTTCGCATGATTTCCTGGCTGATTGGTATCAAACAGGGATTTCATTTCAGTTTGGGAAAAAACTATAAATTTATGAAGCAATATGTCCCAGAGGAATTGTGGGAACGACTTATGTCCACTTATAATATGGATTCCTATCCCCATATGTGGGAATCCTTTGAACAATGTATGGCATTGTTCCGGGAGGTTTCGTCAGAAGTGGCATGCCAGTTGGATTACCAGTATCCACTATATGATGAAAAAATCAGTAATTATGTGATTCGGCAAAAGAAAAAATATGGCATTGAAGATGATAACAAATAAAATTTTTTCAATCGAAAAAATTTATTTTGATTATTCAATTTTGAAAAACTGAATACCTCAAAATCAGAAAGAGAGCGGCCAAGCACTTTGAGGGATTGGCCGCCTTGTCCACCCATCCAGCGGGACAGCGGGCGGAGGTCAAGGCCGGGTGTAAACCCGTTCATTTCAGCCTTGACGGTTGCCCGTTGTCCTGCTACTTTTCCGGGAGTGTGGCCACAACTTCGGGACACTTTGTCCACAAGTTGGAGCGTAGGACGAGGAACTGGGGCTTTCATATACGCCCTGTCTGCTGATGAGTCCAGACCTGCGCTTGCGGCTCCACGCCACGCAAGCACAGCCCTGTTTTCCTGCCGCTTCAAATGCCCTTGCCCTCCCCGGCGGCAACGGCATTTTCACGGCAACGCCGGCAGAGCGTATAACACACTACACTTTGCTTCGCAAAGTCGTGTGCCAAATGGGGGCGTTGCCCCCTTTGGAAACCCCCACAAGAAAAGGCGGTACGCTACCCCTCCACGGGGCGCATACCGCCTTTTCTTGTTATCCAGCCCTCCGGCTGTATCGGTTGAGCAAAAGTCCGCGTGGGATTGATGTGGTATCTTTAACTTTGGGAAACTCCATTCTCCCACTTATTAACAGCAGGCGTGGTCACACCTAATCTATTTGCCATTTCTTCCTGAGTTATTCCTGCTTCTTTTCTGTATTTTTTAATCACTGCACCAATATTCATTTACATCATCTCCTAAATCAAATTCAAAAGCTTTTGTAAATAAATCATAACAACAATCCGTCATAAAAACAATTGAGCGGTTGTTAAATAATATTCAATTTTATTAACCTGTAGGAAATAAAAACACGCCCGGAAGTGGTATCATGCCACCCCGGACGCTTGGTATAAATACTAATAATTGTATTTATTCAATAATTCATCCCACTTCTCCTGAAAATATTCCACACTCTTATTTCCAAGAATATCATCCTCACTAATTACCTCTTTAAGCTTTGCCCAACGGAATCTTGTCTGTTCTCTCTGATATCTCACAACTGTACCTCCAACAAACTTAACATCCTTAAGTTCAATATCTCTATCTGTATATGAATGACGATCTGGTCTTTTAATAACTACATCTCCCATTTTAATATTCTTTGCATATCTTGAATCTGCCTCTACTATATTTATAAACACTGGATCTACACTAAATTGCGATACTGTCATAGATGCATACTTTTCAGAACAGCCAATCTCGATTAATGCAAAGAACTTTTCAATATCACTCATTCTATCAAGAAACAAATCAAATAATTTTTGAACATTAATGTCCATGACCTCATTTTTAAGTTCCGGACCTTCATTGTTCTTATCTTCAAACGCTTCCCCTTCAATACCATCTTCTTCCATCATCTGATCAATTGACATTCTGCCATCCAAAAAATCCAATGCAGCCTTTATATCTTTAACCGTCAACTCTTGTCTTTCTTCATGAATCATTTCCGCTGTCACGTCATAAACATCAATATGATATCTGGCTGCCAATCTATTTCTAATACCAAGAATAAGATGAAATTTCTTTTCAACATCTCTTGTAACCCCATGAATACCTGCATATGTCAGGACAAGTGCCTCTGATGAAAGATGCTTAAGAAATGTAGAAAACTGATACTGTTTCTCCTCATCCTCTAAATGCGCCGAATCATTAAAACTAAGAAGATTATCAGATATCACAATCTTAAAATTACTAATAAAGTCCTCTTCATCCTGTCCGAATTTGTGTCTCTTAAGACAATGTTTTCCTGTTGTCTTCTCCATCTCATCAATCGCCATTGTAAGTAAGTTCAATACTATAATCAATACCATCAGCTGCTGGAACATGATCTCTGATTGCTCTTAAAATAGCAATTACCCTTGTCATGTAATCTGAAAAAGACTCTAAGTTACTGTTAAATGTGAATGTTGTACGCATAATTTTTTCCTCCTGCGACTTAAAAATTTGTCTTGGGAGGAAGCGCACACATCCTCTGGTATTTAATTGGCTAAAAGAAAAATGGCCTCCCTCCCGGTTACATACCAGGAAGAAAGCCTCCGTATTCCATATTCAAAAAATAAGACGTGAAAAACGCCCAGTCTTCGCTGGTATAGTTTTTCACGCCTCTCTTGGGTCATGCCCGTGTATCGTGATGAGCACTAATTCAATTGTGTTCTTATTGCTGCCTAGATATAGAATCTATCATGAACAGCATGTTCTAATAATTTCTTTTCAGTGTACTTTTTTAACTGAAGCACTCGCTTACAGCATGTACACTTAATCGCTACGCTCGGTAAAACCGGCGCATCATCTTCTCCTGTAAGAAAATAAGACATATGCAAGCTTTTCTTACAATTCTTGCAATAAAAAACGATCTCTTGCAACAGAATTCACCTCCAAAAAGATAAAATAACGTTCATCTCATCGAGAAAAAAGGGAATTGTCATTCTCGTGCAAATGTAGCCATAGCCGTTGATCTAGCGGCTAATGAAGTGGGTTTTCCGATAACACCGAGCCCGTGTCCCCACTGCAGAGTACTCTAGCTGATCCCATATGCCTCCAAAAGCAAACATATGTTCTATTTGTATAATACCCTACATTTCGGAGATTTGCAATAGCTACATTTTAGAATTCAAAAATTAGATCCCTCTTTGTTCCTCATTGGTAACACTTACTGCAAAATAAAAAGAACTTCGAAGTCTGCTTTAGGAAATGCCTTCTTAAGCCCTTTTATAGTTTTTGCTCCAATTCCTCTTTCTCCAGAGAGAATTCTAGATAACTGAGATTTAGATATCCCTGTTCTAACTGATAACTGGCCTAAGGACATTCCATGTTCCATCATTAGTTCTTTAAGATACGAACTATTAAGCATGGCTGTATCCTCCTTCTGTTTATTTGTTACTCATTGGTAACATCTTTAATCTTATAATACCATCTTTTTCCAGCAAGTCAATATTTATGTTACCAATAAGTAAAAAAGTGTTGCCTTTAGGGAACAGTGATGATATAATCAAATCACAAAGGAGTGACACATATGAAGGTAGGAGAATTTATACAAAACAAACGGCGAGATTTAAAGCTCTCGCAAAGAGACCTCGCAATAAAATGTAATCTAAGTAATGCCGAAATATCACGAATCGAATCAGGACTTCGTAAACAACCGTCACCAGAGACATTAAAAGCTATCGCAGCTGTACTCAATGTTAACGTAAATGATTTATATGAAGCTGCAGGTTATCTAGAAAATCCATCAGAATCAAAATTTGATTCATCACAATATTTATATATTGGTGATTTATCCGAAACTGAAATTGATCAGCTCACTAAATATGTTTTATTTCTCAAATCTCAAAGATGATCATAATATATCTAAAACAGGCTACTTGCTTAATTGCAGGTAGCTTTTTCTTTATCTATCCAAAAAAAGAAAAGATTAGAAATATAGATTTGCAATTTTTCACGCACTAATACTGCTCCAATAATCTATACTCTAATCTTTTCCCATTTGCTTGAGATTTTTAAACTAAAACATCAATATTTTTCTAAAAACTATTCATCCCAATTTTTCAATTATATTTTTCGCATTCGTCTTATAAGCAAGACATTATATTTATCAATTCAAAATTTATCGCGGGACTTAACCCAATATCAACCAAAAAATAATATTAAAAATCATTTACATATTTGCTTAAACCCAAGACATATTTGATTCGCTCGTAATTTACTAAATAGATATTTGTTCATTTTTAATCACCTCTATTCACAAAACATATGTACAGTTTCCGTTTCTTAATTCTCGTTTTGCTACTCTACCATCCTTTCTATGTATTATAATCTGCTTTCTAGTAGTCTACCCCTTTTTCCCGAATACCTGGAAGCCACATAAAATGTGACTTCCCATTCCGGAAATTTGGATGCTACTAGATTAAATTAAAATCATCAAATTTTGTTGCACAAACTATCTTTTCCATCAGCATGTTATATACGGACAGATTTATTTCGTCCATAGAGTCAAATAGCAAATCAATTGCACTTCTCTCAGCTTCCGGAACTTGTGCTTTAATTTTACTTTTAATTTCCTCTAGCTGTCTCTTCGCATCCAAGAATTCTTTTGATTCCATTACGTGACTCTCAACTTCATTGATATCGTCAAGTTTATCCTGGAACCATTCTTCTTGGTATCTCTTCATCTTTAGATCCAGCCTTTCTTTTGAAATTTTACTCTATTCAATTGTCATCAACTAGCGAGATAAATTCGCTTTTTCCGTAATGATTTTCTTTAAGAATTTGCATTTTTTTTGCATCAAAATATGCAACCGATACGTTTGCCTTTACCATCTTCTCATCTACGCGCTTTAGCAATTCCTCATAAAGTTCATCATTACTTAAAATCATCGAATACTGCCTTCCTTTTTTGGCTTCAAAGGAAAGTAGCCTTCCCAAATAATAATAATATGAAACTCTTCTCGCCTGCTCTTGCATAGCCTGGCTCGATTTGTCTAAGACAACATGCCATGTAGAAACATCACCATCTGTAATCTGAACCTCAAAATCCAAATCCTCATGTTGATTAGAGGACTTGATTTGATATGTACATTGACTTTCCAATAATTTTTTAGATATTAAACCATAAGCTAAAGTATCCATTTGTTGAGCCAATATTTGTTCATAAGTAAATACGCTTTGAATCTCGTTCTCATCAGTATAACCAGCAGCCTCAAGGAAATCCCGGCTGGTCAATCCAAGTGATTTTACATACGGATCTGAACTAAACTTTAAGCATACTTTTTTTGATGGTTTGTACTTTCCAGACTTGATTCTCGAAACATGCATTGGAGATACACCGCAAGAATTAGCATACTCCGTCATGCTCCTTCCACCAATTGCCTTAGTCAGAAGCTCCTCCATAGCATTTGTTGCCATGGTATTTTCACTCACAATAAGTCCTCCTTTCCTACTTTAGTGGACATAGTTATCCCTTCAACTAGTATTATATCTGAAAAAACATCTAAGTCAAGATAATTCATAACATTTTCTCTAAAATGTTACAAAATGTTACAGCAAAAAGGACATAAGTTTTTATCCTACGCCCTTCTGCTACTATTATTCAGTTTTCAAATACATTTGCACTCCACCATATACCACGGCAAGATTTAAGCTTTCAACCTCTTCCGGTGTAACCCATACAGTAAATGCTGTTGCAATCCCATCAGGTTCTGTAATCTTATTACCAGAATTATCATATACCTCTGCAACATATACATTCTCTGCATATAACGTTAATAGCTCTGTCGCTGGATCAAGGGCATATACATCTACAATGTCACCTCGTCTAAGAGAACCATTTACACCATCGGCAAAATTCTGTGCATCAAATGATGTCACTTCGTACCCAGATAAATACTTATCCATAACTTCATCTTTAGAGGCAAGATTATCCGTTAATACCATCTGCGATTTCTTCATGGCATCCTCAATGTAAAAACCATCCTTTGAAAGCTCTCCTACTGACTTTATTGCATTTTCCGGAACCGCCTCTAGCTGAACCTTCACAGTCGTAAAATATTTATCAATATCATCCACGGAAACATAGGTATTAGCAGCAACATCTTCCTTCATACATACAACTGTGGTCTTAAGATCATCCTGAGCCTGTTTCTGCTGCATGGCAAGATAAATCGCACACACAACAATTCCAGCAAACAGTAACGGGAGCACAATCACCTTCAGTGTAGATACAATCTTTGAACTGTCACCCTCCGCCTTTCTCTCCCTCTTACTAGCCTGCTTTGCCTCTTTATTCATCTTTTTCTTCTGCTCTTCGCTTACTTTTTTCTCAAACATAACAAAAATCTCCTTTCTTAATTGTTAATTTCCAAGGTGCAATAGATATCCTTGGTTTTTGTTACCATATCTCCATTAATCACGCTCTTTATATCAAATCTGACTCTGCCATATGCCGATGTCTCTCTGACTATCTCTCCGGTCGGAGCCCTCTCACTTCCAACTCTTCCGGTTGTAACACGCTTATTTGCTGCGTTTCCCAAATACTCAGTAATGGTTATCCTACTGCCTTCTACTTCATAACACACAAAAGTATCAAAGCTGAAATTATAGTAAAAACCATCAGTTTCTCTCACTGCATCCATCATGCAGGCCCTGAATATTCTGCAAGACTCGTCCGTATTTTTAAACCTAACAATAGGAGTTCCTAATGTCTCATAGGTTTCAAAATAATACACATCATCCGCTACAAGACTTGCAAGCACTGCGTCTGCTAAAGAGTCATCCACATGATGCTGATGGGTCATAAGCTTACTTACCTGCGCCATATAAAGCGTAATAATCACAACAATCATTACAGTCATAAACATAAATAGATATCCAAAAGCTCCAGATGCTTTCTTTTTTTGTAAAGCCATACTCTTCATGACACACCCCCTACTGTTTTGCTGTGGTCTGACGATTAATCGTGATTCTGCTTGGATGTGTGGTATACTTTGATATCGCTCCTGCAAAAGAGAGGATATTATCATCATATGTACCACTAATACACAGATATATTCTCTCGCCATAATCCACTTCCCTGGTTGTTGTTCCGGAAAAACTGATATTATATAGCCCACAGCTTTCAAGTTCTGCTTTAAGAGCTGCCTGATCGGCTGGCTTTAAATATCCTTCTGTTTCCATAATAAGCATGTATTCTCTTGCTGCCTGACGCATTCCCCATTTGTCGCTTACTCCTGAAAATGCTCCAAAAACAATCACAAGAAAAGCACATACCAAAATCAGATTTACAAACATAACCAGTGTATTCTCAATGACGGAGGCTTTTTTCTTTTTCTTAATAATTTCCATCATAGCCACCTCCTAAAATCCTGCCGTAAGTTCTAAAAGCTTGATAACAATGCAGTAAAGAATCATCGCTAAAATATCCATAGCAATAAAAATCACATACATCATGGTCTTCTTCTCTAATATCATGCAACGTCTCTTATTGACACTTACCTGCTCTCTTTCAATATTACTCTCCAGTGTCCTAAGTGCTTCATCCACCTGACCGGTAGACTGTAATGATTTGATTACCGTACAAAAAGCACTGATTTCACCATTGGAAAAGCTCATTTCAAGCTCATCCAAACAGCTATCAAGACTTCTTCCAGAATCAAGCTCGCTTCTAAGCTTCATAAGAGCCGTCTTAAGTCGCTTGTTCTCTACTACGATTACGGAATCCTTTAATGCGTCTGCAATATACTGACCACCTCTTTTTCCGTACAATACAGATCTACTCATCTCCATGATATCCGGCATCATTTCATCATTTGATGATTTATTCTGCAGTCTTAAAATCAAATCAAGGAAAAACCATCCAGCAACCACTGCTATACCTGTGATATACTTTCCGACTTCCAAATCCATCAATCCACATAGTATAAAAAATGAAATAAATCCAAATGCCATTGCCATAAGAGCCTTATACATATACCACTGGCTGACAGTCATCTGATCCTTAAGGAGAACTCCGGCTCCAAGCTTTTTAAGCTCAATCTGTTTTTCTGCCACAAATCTTGTAACAAAAGATGAATTCTTCACCTTTGAAAGCTTCTTCTTTGCTTCCTTTGCAGAAGTTGTTCCTCTTATCAGATATACAATTCCTTGCGCTAAAGAAAATACAATGACAAACAAAAGCGCATATAAAATCTTAATCATCCCTCGTCCTCCTTTCCTACTTATCTGTCTTAAACATCTTGATTCCAACCATCAAATACAATAGCCCTGTAATAAGAAGCAATATCTGTCCAATCATTGTTCCTGTAAGACTTCCTGCAACATCAATGTCAAGGCCAGCTCCAATGATTAATACAATCACTACCGCCATAATACTGATTACAATCAGTGTCAGCTTCATGGAAAACAAAATATTCTTTCTGTCTTCTCTTGCCGATAATCCTGCAGCCACCTGACTCATCATCTGAGCTAATACTTCTTCATAATTTGCCTGATAATGCATACAGTTTTTTAAGTTCACAAAGATCGTCTGAAGCTGCCTGTTATCAACGGATTCTTTCATATAATCAAAGGCAATATCAACATTTCCCGTGCTTTCCGCATCTGCCACAAACTTCTCTGCTATTTTCTTTAAAGGACCCGATAACGAAGGAATTGTATTCTGAAAGATAGTTACAATATCACTACTGCCCTTAGCATGATTAGATAAGATGGATATAAAAATCGCTGTATTGTCTTCAATCTGGTTATAGGTCTTTCCTGCAAGCACCATAGCAATACCATATAGCACTACTGCCTGTGCAGAGGCCAAGAATATGCCTACTAAACCATTGCTCCATATGAGAGTTCCTTCGAAGAAACCTGCTATTGAAGCTAAAATGATAGCTCCTAGAAACACTTCTCCATTTATAAACTTGAAGCGATTCTTAATTCCGCTTAAAAGCATAAGCCTGTCAAGCTTATACAAAATGGAATTATTTTCAATGGAACCAAATCGGGTTACAAACGCTGCTTCCGATAATACCTTTGCATCCACATTGTCCTTGTATTTTTTGACTACTTTTCCCCAGACATTGTTCTCTACAAATCGTCTATGCAGTAAATACATAAACAAGAATGCAAAGATAAATATAAGCGCCCAGGGAAGTACTTTAACTACTGCCTCCACTCGTATCCTCCTCCTTTTCTTCAATATTTATAGGAACATTAATATCTACATCCCCTTCATCACCGGGATCTGACATATCGTCAATGTCCTTTTCAAATCTATCTGGATCACTTGGATCAAATAGAACCGTGCCATCTTCGTTATAAAGAATCATAGGCTCATTCCAATTGATATTTTCATCATATGCTTCGCCATTGTACTTACCTGCATCACTATCAGAGACATATCTGAAAAGCCCTACACCATTTACGAAATAATATCCGCTGACAAAATAATCTGGGATTTTTACTGCTATAAAGTTGCTATGCATAAATTCATAATCATAACTTACGAATCTTTCAAAGCTTCCAAAGCTGTGAATGTTGGCTTGCAGATTAAAATCCTGATAGAAAGTTCCTGTGTAAAACTCGCAGGTATACGTCTTATCCTTTTTCAGCTTAATGACTGTTCCACCATCTGATACTGTGTCCTTATTCACCCTCATACTTCCTACCTTATCTAAATACAGTCTGGATATTGCTCCAAGTTCCGTAAGGGCGGAAGCATCTGATTTCATGTCAATGTAATACTTGTAATCATCATCTTCTACATCAGCAAAAACCAGATAATAATGACCGCCCATATCCGCCTGCAGATTGGAAACACCAATGGTGTAACCATAATCTGCAAATCGTTCAAACACGATGGAATCCGGTACCGTTTCATCATGCACATAAATCAGATAATCCCCCGACTTTACTGTAGGAATCTTGGAATCTGTATCAGAATCAATCCATATGCTCCTTGGATACTCTGTTACTTCTTCAAGCTCCTTTTTCTTAAAGTTGTAATCTCCTGTAATACAGGTAAAAAATACATCCTTGCCAGCCGTTTTCTTTAAATCTTCTTCTAACTTTCCACCATCGTGATGCCATACATATGCCTTACCACTTTCAAGATCATTTACGCTACTAAAGCTTGTAGGCTTGTCATTAGATAAACCAAGCAACGTATCAAATACTCCGCAACCTGTTAATGATAAAGCCATTGCACATACCAGGCCCAAACTACAAACTCTCTTTAGGATCGTATTTGTACTTATCATTCTCATCGCAAACTCCTTTCACGGTAAATGGATATACCTTTTCAAAAATAAGGGCATCTCTTTCCTTGTCCCAACCTGCGATTCTAATTACCTCATCCACCCTGAAATTACGAAGATGCACTACATACTCAAAGCCCTGTAACTGCTTCAAAGAATCCTTTGTCGAATATCCAGTTGCCTGACTGATATAATCTGCCATCTTATCTACTGCCATCTCACAAGATTCACCGTGAACGGAAGTCCAGCATTTATGACCAGTCATAGATGCTTTTGATAATCCTGCAGCCTCAGAGCCTTCCTTTACCTCACCAACAATCACTCTGTCCAAGTCCACAAGAAGCGCGGCTCTAGTAAGATCTCCAAGCTCATAACTAATCTTTGAATCTCCCTGATTTGTCATTACATGGCAGCTAAATAAATCAGGATGTACCAAATCAAAAAGCTCCGCATTTTCCTGACAAATCATTACCGACTCGTCATATGGAATCTCAGCAATCATCGCATTCATAAGCGTTGTTTTACCACTTGCACCCTTACCGGTAAAAAGAATCCCCTTTGATGAAATCATACAATTCATAAGCTGATTAAAATCTTCATTATCATCAGAGAAATATTTCTTACATTTACTCTGGCTAATCTTGATTTTTTTACTAGAATCCTTATGCCGAAACATTCCAGCTTCCTCTAAGGTTCCAAGATTATACTTGTTCTTAGGAATCTTTCTGATTGCTACCACTGGCTTTCCACCATCTACCAAAAGCCCGGAAATAACTGTTATTCGAAGAATAAAGTCATCCTGGCTTGCATCCGTAAAAGTCTGAATAGCATTTGCCGTACCAAGATTTACCTTGTTTCTCTCAAGAAGCTTTGTCACAAAGACCTTATACGCCACCTCATCAGAAAAACTAATATCCGAACCGCTTCTTTTACCAGTCTTCTTAATACGAATACCTTCCGGTCCATACAGTTTAATATCAGAGATGGTTTCTTCATGAATTAAGTCATCAATGATTCCATAACCCCAAAGCTCCTTTTTAATAAGGTCAACAACAAAATCTTTCTCTTCTTCTGTAAGTTCCTTACCAGTCTCATCCTGATAATCCTTTAACTGTTCTCTCATGTCTTTTAATATTTTGTCTCTGGTGACATGAAGCCCTTCGACATTTTTCTTATTCAAATTGGCAAGAATCCCAGCGTCCTGTCTGGCATGAAATTCTGCTTCAATGAGTCTTGCCAATTCTACATATTCATTTTTTCTCTTATCCATCTTCTTCCTCCATTACCCTCTCAACTTCATGATGAAGGTTCTTATCTTCGTTGATTCCTTTGTATATAAATACCGAGCCAATTGCGATTGCGATAACAACCACAAATAAAACCAGCTTTATAAGAAGCTTTCTCTGTGCCACAGGATCTGCCTGTTGCTGACGTCTTAATTTCATATCTTCTTCTCGCTTCAAAACAATTGCCTTTTCTTTTATCTTTTCTACATCCTCAGTGGACTCATAAAAAAGCGTAATGGAAGGCTTAAAAAAGAAGCAGTATAAATATTTTCCATAGGTCATATCCTCTGTGTAATTACATCCAAAAGCCACTCCAATCAGTAACAACCCAAGAAACATGAGTATGCAAACAATTCTTGGGGTGTCACAGTAAAGCGGCAGTAACACATTGAGCAAAACTCCAGCAATTACACTTCCGAAAAATACGATTTTTTGAAAAATAGTCTGGTTCTTTAAAGCATCAATACCAAATAATGCATCAGAATCAATCTCTTCCAAATTTACGTTTCTGTTCATCTGCGCCATAAGCTATACTCTCCTTTCCTAGAACATTCTTGATGTTATTGCGTCACTACCCTTTACTAAACCACTGATTACAATTGGTGTAATTGCCATCTGCACGGTAATCAAAATGCACTTATATACATTCGATGCTCCAGCAAGATTGAAATTCACAAGATTAGTGCAAAGCGATACTCCGGTCTTTACCGCTACTACCATAAGCGCACCTGATATACAAAAACCAAAGAAGGTCTTTATATAAGTTAGCAATGACCTTGAAATATCATGCCCACCTGCTCCTAGTGCAATCGCAATTCCTGCAAATGGCAGTATCATAAGTGGCTTTAAAATTCGCTGAAATGCACTACTTATAATAGATAGGCAGCTTGCAACCATTATGAATAAAAGTACAATTCCTCCTATCAAAAACAGCAACGAGCAACCTATCGTACTCCAGAATTTTTCAAGCCATTCTCCCGACAACTCGAAGCTTGGTAACTCTAAACAGCTATCGATTATGGATTCCATATCTCCGCTAACGGATAATGTGTAACCACTTGTTGCCGAAATCTTTCCTGTAATTCCATCCGTAAAATCAATGATGTAGCCCATAATGCTCCACATGTTTGCAGCGATGTATAAAATAATGCAGTATCTTAGTGCATCCTGCAGAAACCTTTGAGCCTGCTGACCAGGTGGGGCTGATACCACAGTTTTATAAATTGCAATGATAAAAAATACTGTTGCAATCGGTACTGTAGCGTCTGCAATCGCATTGTAAAATGCATGTACCGTAGAATACGGGGTTCCACCACCTGCAAGCTTTGGGCTTGTTGTAAAGAGTGTCATGGCAATCTTCATAAGAGCATTCCAGACAGTAAAAGCACAGTTATATAACGCCTTTACAATATCCGCCATAACGTCTCCTTTCCTGAATTAAAAACCCCGACTCCTATAAATACCTTGGAGCCGGGTTACGTCTTAAGTAAGTGCTGTAATAAGAGCACTTAATCCAACAAGCACACCACCGGCCACTACTGAGTAAACAGCCTGATGTTCACCCTGCTGATCCATCTGACGGAATGCCATAGCAAACTTGATGCCGCCATAGACCAACATAACCGCTCCGATTGCACTACCAAGTGTAAGAAGTACAGACTTTAAACTTGTAATTGCCTTTGTGTAACTTGCTGCTGCTAAAACCATGTTTCCCATATTTTCGTTCTCCTTTCCTTCTTGATAAGGGGTAATTCCTTAACCCTTTCATTAAGTACTTGGAGCCTGAAAATCGTGATTACAGAAAAATAAGTAATTTTTTTATTTATCTGGCATATTTTTGCATAAAAAAAGCACCTATCATTTCTGATAGATGCCATATGTACTATTTTTCTATTTTAGGATGATTCTTCTCCCACTCATCACATTTTTGTTCAAGCAACTTAAAATCTGGTGTTGCAGCTCTAATATATCCTATATTCATACGATTATTTATACGATTATTATATACAGGATTAATATGCTTTTTTATAATTGTTGTTTCATTTTTTCTTACAAAATTAATTTCTTTTTGGAGCAATGCTTTATATGCTACATCTGATTCTGCATTGACATCAACCTTTATCAATTCAGATTCAGGAACTGGTATCATATTATTGCATTGTATTTTGCTATAAAAATCAATTCCATCTGTGTCCTTAGAGTACATAAACACAACAGGCTCTGTTGTATCCTTCAAAAGACAAATATCCTTTTTATACTTCTTGGTTGAGTAATCTGCTGGAAGCTTATCTCCCGTATATCCATTAATAGCAAAATCTTTTCCATACTTTGGTGAACTTAAAGGAACAACATAATTGTATTTTCCCTTCTTTACTATTAAACCTATGAACTTTCTTGTATTCTTTTGATCCGCATTTGATAATATCTTTTTAGGTTCAAATTTTCTCAAATACGATACATACGCTTCTGTAACTTCATATAATTCCATATCTTCTCCAAACAAATAAAAGGGCAAAGCAAAACACTTTACCCTTCATCTCACACTTAACGGTAGTGAATCTCCAAAATATTATCGCTCACACTTGACGGCAGTGAATCTCCAAAATATTATCGCTCACACTTAACGGTAGTGAATCTCCAAAAGACATTACTGTCTTTACATACATTATATGCAACAGCCAGCAAAAAATACAGTATTGACTTTTATAAATTTTATGGTATAATATATGCCCTTATTTGTTAATTTGATGCAATATAGTATATCATATTGTACTTGGTTTGTCATCAAATTTTATCTATAATATTTTTGCAAAATTTTTTATTTCATCGATGGTACAATCAGTCGGGAACATCTTCTGTATTCTGTCTGCACCATAGTCTGCCATAATAAGCTCATATAAAAACCTAATCTGCGCCTTTGTATATCCCGCCTGAATAAGGTTTTGAACCGTTTCTGCTCGTCTGACATATCTGTTTCTTGCCTCCATACTGTCATCATCTTTATCCTTGTAAATTGAAAAATCCACAGGAATGTTAGAATGCTCATCTACATATTTTTCATAATTTTCATGCAAGGTTTTCTGCATTGCTTCTGTAAGCTTTAATGTTGTTACCGGAGCATCCATCTTCCCTGCAAGAATAAGATTATTTACATCGGCTTCAGTAAGTCTGATAATTGGACTACCTGCTTCCCTTATCTTTTTTGCCTGAGCTTCAGCAACCTCCCCGCAAAGGAAAAAGGATGAGTTCTCCGCCTTAAACATTTCTCTTTTCTGTCTGGTCTTCTTTGGATCATACGGATTATGTTTTCTGCAAAGAAGCTTCACAAACGGTGTCTTTTCCATACGACACTTTGTTTCAAATAATGGATCAGCACCCTTTATAACAATGGCACACTCTCCATCCTTCTTCATTGCAAAGATATCTTCTGCAGATAACAGCGGCTTTTGCATAACATCTTCTGACCGTGAGCTACTTCCCTTATAATCCTTCGCATCTGAATCACTGGCTTTATGAATTGTCTGCGTTCCAAAATGCTTACTAAGATATTCGCAGGAATCCATATCGGGGGCACCTAAAATATCAATAATTGAACAGTTACCAATTAAGTCCTTGTCCATATCAAACTTAGGAAATTTTCGCTTAAGCTGAATCAAGTTCTGAACAATAATCACAGCCGACATATTTCTGCTTCGCATTGTTGAAAGCTTTTCTACAAAGGAATCCGGCAATGTAACATTGGCAAATTCGTCCATAAGAAAAGTCAGATGATGAGGCAACGTCTCATGCAGCTTGGGATCAATTGCTGTAAGGTGATATAGCTCATCAAAGAACAACGAATACACCATACTTGGAATCCAGTCATAGTATCGCTTATCTTCTGATGTAACGATGAATAATATTCTCTTACCAGTACTTGACTGCTCTGTCGGCTTTGAATAGCCAAAGCTTTCACTAATCTTAATTTCATCCTCAGATAACAAATCAATAACACACTGCAATTTCATATATCTGCAATGCGCATCAAGGCTGGCAACAATGGATGATGTTGTTTCCGCTGCACCGTTATAATACTTTTCAATTGCAACATAGCCAGGAAAATCCGAATCATGAGATTTCTTCCACTTAAGCTGAGCTTTCTTTGCAATATCTAAAATTCCACCAGGTCTGTTATCAATCGATCCATCCGCTTTTGTATATACTGTAGTTGCATTAAGGAGCTTTACAAAGGTTGCCCAGTTTCGCTCGTCTTCTACAATATATTCCTTCATGATATAGATAAGTGAAGTAAGAAGTACTTCCGCACTCTGCTCAAAGAACTGGTCATTTCCGCCACCAGCTTCATCCTGCGGAGTTGTTGCTTTCATAAGAATACCTGCAATGGACATAATATCTGACTCATTTCTGATATAACGGAATGGATTAAAATGGATACTCATAGGCATTCCTTCTTCCGACTCAACATTCATGACCATTACTTCATATCCGTTATCTTCAAAATACTGCCCTGTCTGCTTATAGAGCTCGCCCTTAGGATCCGTGACCAGAAAATTACCGCAGAGCTGACTAAGCATCGGACGTGCAAGTCGAAATGACTTACCTGAACCTGGAGGTCCTACCACAAGCATATTAAGATTTGATGTCTTAACATTATCGATTGATAAATACACTCCTTCCGCCAGCCAGTAATTCTTACAATTTACTGTAAGTTTTTCTGAAATACCCGCATCGCCTGTTACAACCTCAATCTCATTATCTGGGTCATGATTCGCAAACTGCCTTGTAAAGTCCTTTGCATTCCCCCACTTGGCAACACCATATTCCTGACCAGCAAATGGATGTTCAAATTTGGTTGCTATAATAATAAAAATCATGGAAAACATTACCCAAAAGACACCAATAAAGATAGGGGTCGCTTTCGTAACCCCTACCAAGAAATGGTGCTTAAGAATAATGAAATCATTAAAGTTTGCCATAAACTCCCACAAGTCATTTTCCGGCATCCATACAGCTCCACATAAAAATCCAAGATAAATACAAATAACCGTACCTATTCCATAGATAATCAATGTCTCCTTTAATGTTCTGGTATGCTTCTTAAGGGATGTTCCACTATTCTTACCCATAGACTATCTTCCCCTTCCTGCGACTTTCGAAATCGCTTCCTTTGCAGAATCTGTTACACTCTTTGCAATATCAGAACCCTTCATTTCTTTTGTGGTTCCATCATGCTTTGTCACAGAATATGTTGCGTCGTCCTTAATAAAAACCTTGGCTGTTTTAGAATCCATTGACTCAATCATTACACCCTTTACAAGACCTTCTGATATTTCCATGCACATCACTTCTTCTCCATCCGGCATAAGCTTTGCTACAGGAACTGCAACTGTAGAATATAAGGTTTCCTCATAATCCGTTTTATCTGAGACACTTCTGTTATGAGCATTAACAAATTCCTTCGCTTCTTCGCTACTACACTCACTTGCTTCTTTTGGTGTCTCACCCTCAGAAGCCTTTCTAAAATTTGCTTCTACATACTCCTGATACTTCTTGAAACGTTCTTCTGACTGAACAACAGCAGTCTTTTGACCATTTTCAAGACCAGCCTCTTTAAGCATTGCCGGAATCTGTTTCTTCCACTGTTCTTTACTAAGACCATAATCAGAGAAAATCTTAATTTCAGAGCTTCCAGGCATACGCACCTTGTACTCCGAATAAATATGACCTGTATCGTCTTTTCTAAACTCACGCTTAATCATATGGATTTTCTCATCGCTGGTAGTCTGACTGTAAAATACCTCGCCACTTTCCGGCACATGATCTTCATCCCTTACAGGCCACATACAATCATACGGCGTATACTCTCGAACGATGCCACACACCTCTTCCTGTGCTAAAGCCTTCTCAGGATCTTTTTCAAAAAGACTTCCTTCTCCCTGCTTTAAGTACTCTGCAAAATCGATTTCATTTTCATGCTCCATCTTTTCCTTGGATTCCTTAAGTAAATCTGCATTTTCGCTCTTAGCATCAAGTAACATCGCAAGCTCCTTTTCTGCAGCTTCACGCTCAACATCACTGGTTGCATTAGCAATCTTTTCTTTTGCCATAACAATCTTTGCGTCAAGAACCTTGTCCTTATCCTCTTCCCCACTAATTCGTCTCTCCATAACTGCTTTAATCTGCTCTTTATGGATTCCTACATCCTGAGCAGGTACCGCTACAGGAATATAATCATCATTAGGGTTAAGGTCTGGCATGATGCAGTATCTGAGATTATATTTCTCACAATACAAATCAAAATCGGACTTCATAATCTTGGTTCCGTCCGATTCGATACGGATAACTTTTTCCTCAAACATTTCCTTTGGAAATTCCAAAATAGGAGGAACTCCTTTGGAAATCTCCTGCATCTTCTTCCAATCGCAGTTTCCCGGTTTATTCAAATACTTAGTATGATGACGATCTGTAAGTGCTTTAATAGCCTTTGCCATAAGGGCAATCATCGCCTTGCTTCCCTTAAAAAGATAGTAAACTCCCTTATATTCCATCTCTACTACCTGTGAAATTTCATCTGCCATAAATTCATCTCTCCTTTCTACTTGTTCGGTCTTGCGACCATAATGGCATTCTTTGTACGAAGCTTTTGATATACAACTCCGTTACTTTCATTCAATGCTTCTACTGCATAACCATTTCCGATATAAATTGCCACATGATAAATGCCCATATATCTTCCATTACTGCTACCACCGTAATAAATC
Organism: Velocimicrobium porci; assembly: GCF_009696045.1. Taxonomy (GTDB): domain Bacteria; phylum Bacillota; class Clostridia; order Lachnospirales; family Lachnospiraceae; genus Velocimicrobium; species Velocimicrobium porci. Next base: position 22,454 of record NZ_VUMT01000016.1, read on the forward strand.
AGATCTCCGGGCTTTAAATCCATCGTGTCTAATGTTTTACCTTTTTCATTTAAAACTCTTGCTCCTTCAGCTGCTGTCGGAGGATAGCCTGAACCATAGCTTATATCTGTACCCGCATCATTCCATGCGTAGTACGCTAGCGAACTACAATCATACGCAGAACCACTTGTTCTATTTGCCTGACTGTACGGATATCCCACCTTACTCAATGCATATCTAACAACCTTTTCTTGTGTTTCATCACAAGTAATTGAATCCACAATGTCATTAATCTCATCATCCGTCATATAGCTATTGATAAATACATCTGGCTCCGACGAGAAGAAAGATAAAAATCCGGTAATCGCATCACTAACTGCTTTTAAAGGCTGTAATACCGAAAAGATAAACATCACAATAATCATGACCACAGTTGCTATTACCATAAAAATAGCAAGATATGGTGCAACTATCGCTGCAAGCTTTGCCATAAGTGATTTCACCCAGCGCATAGGATTAATAAAATCCACAAAGGTCTTTAAAAGACCAGACACTCCATCTGCAAATGCATTACCTGTAGACTTATCATTTACAAGATCATTAGACATGTCTTTTTTCGCTCTGAGTAATGTAGCAACAGACGTCTTTGATGCTGCCTTTTTCTGCTCCTTCGCCTTTTCTTTCTTGGCCAAATCCTGCTTTTTATCAAGATCCTTTTTCTTAGCTTCCTTATCAAATTTTGAATCATCTGAAAATCTATCTTCGCTATCTCTGCTAAAGGTTTTCTCAGACACTTCCTCTTTTTCCTCAAAGCTCACCTTATCAGGCTTTGTATTACTAGATTCAAGCCTTGCATTTTCATCTGATAAAGAACGAGAATGAGAAACATCCACCTTTTCCTGATAGTAAGACGGATTACCAGAAACCTCACCTTCTGATGGATGGATTGATTTTTCCTTAAGTTCTTTCTTCTTGTCCTTAATCTCAGCTATTATCTGTTTCTGTTCACTAACAGATCTCTTGTTCTTCTCAGCTGAGAATCGAACTGCTTTTTCTGCCATCTCGTCTAACGAAGCTGAGGCAGCTTCATTACTGTCAGTAGTAAATCTTGCTGCCTCATCAACCACAAATCTTTTCATATCATCCGTGAAATTATTCTTAGACGAGAAAGCTACTTTGGATTCTTTAAACCCCATAGCTTCCACCTCCATCCGTATTAACAATGCGGTAAATTTCACTGTTTTTATCCATTCTCATATCAAATGGCACCGTTATGGATCCCATCTTAAGAAGCCCTGTTCCGGATGATGCATTATCCACAAAATTAAACATTGCCGGACTAATGCTCGGTAAAAACTGCATCAGCTTATTCTTATCAAGCGTAGACTGACTAAGCAGTGCAAAGTACTCTGTATTTGACAAAATCGCTTGGAGCTTACCGCCGTTATCATTGTTTAATAAATCCGACATGTTCTGGGTAATACCATTTAAGATACCAGACATTTTTCTGATTTCCTTCCAGAGTTTAAGGACAAAACTTGCTACCTGCTCTACCGCAAGGAGCTCATGGAACTCATCAATATAAAGATGTGTCCATCTGCCAAGCTTGGCATTTTCTTTAATCTTGCTTCTTACTGTTTCCATCATGATAAGCATAGCTGTTATTCGAAGGTTATCCTTTAAGCCAGATAAATCAAAGACAATAAAACGGTTACTCAAATCTACATTTGTTCTATGATTAAAAAGATTCAAAGAACCATTAACAAAGATTTCCATTGCAGCTGCCAAATGCGTTGCCAAATTGCTTCCTTCATCTAAAAGTCCCTGATATACATCCTGCAATGTTGGCGAATACGCTCTAATCTGCTCTTCATTGGACATATCAGTTTCTGCAGCAAGTGTTACTGCATCACTTCTCATATATCCCGGCACACTAAATTCTGATTCTTCCTCAGAGATACCATTAAGTCTTTTTCTCATGGAATAATTCTCTGAATATACCTTTTCAATTACGCTATCTACAATTCCCTGCTCTTCCGGCAACATATCCCTTTTCAAGCAACTGGATAACAGCGACAATATGAAATCCGCTTTGTCAGATATGATTTCTCTAAGCCTTCCATAATCAACACCTTCAAAATCAACATCCATAGGATTTACATATGCTTCCTTATTGCTGTCAAAGGAAATAACAGTTCCATCCACCTCATCCGCAAGATCGTTATATTCAAGCTGTGGTGCTATGATAATCAGCTGGTCTTCTTCAAAATTTGCAAAAGTACAAATAATCTCCGATTTTGCAAATACAGATTTTCCCGAGCCAGACTGACCAAGTATCAACCCATTATGGTTTTTAAGCTTCTTCTTGTCCGCAAAAATCACATTCTGAGACAGCTGATTTACTCCATAATAGATACCACCCTCATCATTTAACTCCTGCGTCTTATATGGCATAAGCATCGCAAGACAACTTGATGACAAATTCACCACTCTCTTAAATTCCTGAATTCCCAAAGGAAGAACTGAGTTAAGTCCTTCTCTCTGCTTTCCAAAACAGCTTTTTAACTTCACTGACTTAAGCGATGCAGCATTCATAAGCTTTTCCTCGATTCTTGATAGCTCATCCTGGCTTTCAGCTAGGATAAGTATCATCATCGTTGTATTAAAATAGTGATCATCATTGGTATCCAGTTCCTTCGAAAACTGATCTAACTTTTCCTTTTCGTTAAGTAGCTTCTGGCTGGCATCTGCAAGATAATCATTGTTGTTACGATTTCTCTGCTTCTCATTTTCAATCTTCATACCGACAGCCATATACTTTCTTCCAATCTCCTGCTTAAAACCAGAGATATCAAGAAGCTCGTTATTTACGGATATATAGCTTGTACAGTTCATCTTACTAAGAGCGGAAATAATATCACTCTCCAAGCTCTTAGGATATTCATGAATATAGAAAACCTTTCCGACCTGACCATTCATTACAAAATGCTCATTTTCAAAACGGATACTTGCCGGTGATAAGATATTTACCCAATCATGCTTCGCAGCCACTTCACTTTCAAAATCAAATTCATACTCTGAATCAATTCCTACATGAGTAAGATTGAATAAAAGCTGCATTCTCTCATTAATACCAACGGTTCTCATAACAGATCCCTGAATACCATTTACACCAATTCCAACAAAGGCGCTTCTTACAGCACTTTCAATAGAACCGAAGCTTCCCTTGGCATCCACCATATCCTCTGCTTTAATCGTAAGCGTCAAATATATGGTCTGATATAATCCCTGCTTTGCATCACTAACCTTATCCTTAATAATTTTGTTGTAGCTCTTTCTTAAGGAATCATATTCATCGTGTTTCATACGATATAGAATCTTCTCATGGAATTTCTTTTCATCCACATGCTCATTTGCTACAGAATAAGAAAATCGGCATGGTATGGTTTTAAGTACCTTAGAGAAGTTTATGATAATTGCTTTCTGCTCCTCATCGGTAACTCCGGCAAAGTTGATATCACTAAGCACATAAAGCTTGGAAAACTTTCTCTCCGGCAATTCAAAAATTCCTGATTCATCAATGCTAATAATGGAGAAAATATCCTGAACTGAAGTCATTTCCTTTACAAGTGGTTCATCTGGAACCTTTGTCTGTTCATACTTCGACTTAGGCATTTTCATCATCTTCACCTCCAAACATTGCCTCTAATACATTTACATTGACGTTTCTCATTACCTTGGCATCTTTTATCCCAAATCCAAGAAGACTGTGATACACAAGTCCTTGCATTCCATAAGCTGATGCTGGCATCAAGTCGTGCCCCTCAAGTATTGAAGAAACTGTCTGCTTTACAATCTTTCTTGCATCATCTGAATCACAGATAATAACAAGCATTACGGATCCATTCACATAATCGTCCGTATCTCCACCAGATAATCTCTGGTTATATTTCTTCTCAAGATTTCTGTTAAAATCGCTTTGCTCTTCTACAGATAATGCGTTCATATCAACCCCAAGAAATATTTCACATCCTAATTTTTTTAATTTGGTTACAAGTCCTGCCCTTGCTTTTGTTGGTAACGAAAGCGTAATAAAGCTTTCCCCATAATTTCTTCCAGAAATAAAAAAGGAAGTATTTTCTGTTACTTTCGCGAAGCATTCCTTCTCCCAATCCTTGTTGCCACGCACATATGATGCATATGAAAACCTGATATCAAGAAGGAAGTTTGCTGCGATTTCACTCATAATTTCATCCACAGATAACTGCTTCATATTGCAAATACATCTAAGAACGTCCTCATCCTTCTTAAAATCTTGTCTGACTTCCTCATAAATTTCTCCGGTTTCCATAAGGGAAATGTGGCAGGTTGCCCTGCCACTCATTTCGCTCATGTGCATGGTAATTCGCATTCTTCCGCTTAATTTGATGCTTGCTTTTGCCATCTGACATAAGGTGTCTTCCGTTGCCTCAAACACTCGAAGCCAGCGATTATTTTGAAGCCTTAAGGTTCCTTCTGGATCAAATGAAATGATTCCCAATGACTGATTTGTCTTCTTGCTCACTGGAATGAGCATTTTGTTAGCCTGTTCTATTTGGCGCTTTTTCTCTTTTGCAAGTCTTTTTTCTTCGCGGAGAATTGCTCTTTCACCTGCGTTCTTTCCCATGAGTCCTCCTTATGCGTGGTTAAACCACTGATTGATCAAAGTTGTAAGTTTGTTCTGAATGTTTGGAAGTAATGTGTCCTTACCAAAGATATAAAGAAGTCCTGCGATACCTGCTGCTACTGCGATAATGATGAACATTACGATAAGCTGGTCGCTTCCTTCTCTCTTTTCCATAAGACGGCACTTTGCTCCGATGATTGCAGAATCAATCTTGTTTCTAAGCTTTTTCATACGACTTTTTCTCCTTTCCTACGTATTTGCAGGCGACTTCTTTGAAGTTTTTAAGTTCATTTCTCATCGCTTACATTAAGTACTTGGAGCCTGAAAATCGTGATTACAGAAAAAACATAAAAAAATCTCCAAGAATTTTTACATTCCTGGAGACCTTTACCTCATAAGCATTGATTTTTCGCCACTTTCAAGGTTCATTATTATTTTTTAATCTTACAAATTTTGTTCTGTTTTCTTTTGGTACCATTCCGAACCACCCTAGCCCTCCTTGCCCGAACTCCCAGGAGGGGACTCTACAATTTGGGTCTTATTCATAAGTGCTTCTATCAATACTGGTATGGAACCAGCTAAGAAGACTATACTGACTAGTAAGCTTCTTCTTAACCCTGTTACCTGCAAAATCGGTAACAATAATCTCATAATAGCTCACTGTCTTTTCATCAGAAGTAATCTCGTAATACATATCAAAATATGAATGCGTATCAGATGCTGCAAATGTTTTCTGCGTCCTGTCCGTTCGAATTACCTCTCTGTTGCTGCCAGTTACTCTATAAAGTATCACACTCTTAACCCCAGAGCTTAAGTTTGCACCATTTGAACTACGACTAATTTCATCATCAATATGCTGCTCTATAATATTGTCCTGACAATACCCAGAAACAGTAACTCCATCCGGTTTTACAAAAGTAATCTCAGTACCATCAATACCCGGTGGCGTACAGTCATACTTTGTTGTCACGGTTTTAGTTGTCGTATGATTTACATTATCCGTAGCAACAATTGTCCATGTATGCTTTCCTTCATACTTCTTTTCTAACGTATAACTAGCACTTGCAATTCCCGATGCAACCGTTACTCCTGCATCATCCTTAATGACAATACTCTTAAGACCAGAACCATTATAAGTTGTTCCAGTTAAATAATCAGTTGACGATACACTGATTGTCGGTGCCACATTCGTCCAATCAGTTACTGTGTTTTCTACACCATAAATCACTGGGTTGCTATGATCCAAATATATCGTAGCTGATGTATGTGATGACGTGTTCCCTAAGGCATCTGTAAGTACAAGTTTATAGTAAAATACACCTTCTGAGGTTTCCGTATAAGTTCTTGATACATAACTTGTCGTATTTCCAAATGTCCAGCTAGCAACATTAGACCAAGTCCCTGTCACATAGGAATATCTTTGTAATACAGCTGATGCCAATCCAGACCACTGATCCCTTGCGGTAAAACTGACCGTTCCATTTCCCGCACTCCAATTATTTGGAACCGCTACAAGGCTACTGCACTCAGGTCCAGTTTTATCAAATCTCGTTGTGACAGTTTTACTACTAGTATGTCCTACATTATCCGTTGCTACAATAGTCCAAGTATAAGTTCCCTGGTAAGCATCACTAAGTGTATAACTGGCACTATTGACTCCTGACGCCATTACACTTCCTGATGAATTCTTTATTACAAGAGTTTTTAGGCCTGACCCATTGTATGTTGTGCCTGACAAATAATCTGTTGCAGTTACACTAATAACAGGTGCTGTCTTCGTCCAACTAGTTACCGTATTTTCTGTTCCATGAATTACAGGGTTGCTATGATCAAGATAGATATAATTTGATGTCTTAGTAGTAGTATTTCCAGCCTTATCTTTTATTGTAATCTTATAATAAAATACACCTTCTGAGGTTTCCGTATAACTTCCACTTTGGGCATCAGTCGTGCCATTATAGCTCCAGGTCTTTATATCAGACCATGACTTGCTGACATCCGAATAGCGTTGTAATTTCACTGATGCCAAGCCGGTTCCTTGATCTCTTGCCGTAAAGCTTACCGTACCATTTCCTGCGCTCCAGTAATTAGGAACTGCTGTAAAAGAACTGCAATTTGGAGCTATATCATCCTTCCAGTTCGCATACATGGTAACAGTTCCACCATCCTGATCATGAGTATAGGAACCACTTGGATAATAAGTGCCACCAATACTCGCTGTCCAATACTGAAAACTATATCCTGTTCTTGTTGGCTTTTTTGATGACAACGTCAAAGTAACATTTTCTATTTTAGTCTGATTCCCTGGGGAACCAGTTCCACCATTTGCATTATATGCAACTGTATGTTTCTTAGGCTCTGGTCTAATCTTCGTTGCAGATATATACGTTAAGTATCCACCACTATATTTCCATACCCCATTACCCTTATCATAATAACCAAGGTCATTCAATTTTGACTTTACCTCTGCTACCGTAAAGTTATATCCGCCTTGAGAAATCATACTAGAGATAGCACCATCAAGGGAACTTCCCAGTTGAGGATACTGTGTATACAAGGTGATATTATCCGAAGGACTTGTATACGTATGAGTTGTCGAATTTCCAAATGATTTTAAAGGATATTTTGTATCAACTCGAAGCTGTATCGAATCACTCCCCGCATCATACAAATATGAAAATGTGTATACATTACTTCCGCCTGATCCATCGCCTTCTCCTGTTCCTCCAGCTCCAATATCATCTGCATATGCAACTGTGCTTACAGACAGGAGCAGTGCCAAACTGCACACTGCCCCTGCTATAATTTTCATAAACTTATTCATCATACCACCTCCCATTTATTGGCAGATATCTGAAGATAAATGCTTTTCTCGATAATCTGATCTCCTTCACGATATTTGATTACAGCTACAAAAAATTCCGGAATCTCCATGTTTCCTTCCTTAATGGTCTGAAAATATGCCTTTTTCTCAATAACGTCTTTACTCTCATAATCAGGTAAAAGTTTCTCGATAATGTGGCTATCATCGTTAATAATATAATTATTTTGACCGGTTAATTTTGTTCTGTCTTCGTCCAAAAAAACATCATTTACATTTACAGCAAAACCTTCAATATCTATCAAAGTTTCATAGATACCAACCGCATTAAGACCCTGATAAGAAAATCCAAAGCCATCACTAAAGCTTACCTGCTTAATCAATTCATCATCATACTCCTTGGCAGAAACTGCTTCTGTAAAATCTTCTGTGTCATCACTTCTCTTAACTAAATCAACATTAGACACTACATACACTTCATAATTTGTACTATAATTACCATCAGCTTCTTCCACTGAAGTTCTAATAACTTTTTCCACAAGAACATTAGATGCTTCATTTAAGTTTTTTTCATAATTAGCAAATACCTTCTCCGGAGTATCCTTAATTTCCTCTCGATATACGAGATCATCAATGATTACATCATCTGGCCCACTAACCTCTGTCTTCTTCTTATTATCATACGAAGTTGCCATAAGAATGGCGGTTATAAATACGATTGCAATTGCTATCATCATAATTACTATCTTTCCTTTCTTCATCTAAACCATCTCCTTTTCTTCTTTGCAAAATATGTCCTGACCATTGTTTCTAAAGCCAAGACGTTTAATACATCCACTCTTACTCTGGTAATCATAAAGAGCTTGTCCTATGTTACTTCCTGCATAAAGGGCTTCATCTACCACTTCTCTGTCCTTATTCAGTATCTGAATCACAATCTGCATCACACCCTGATTGACACCCATTGGCATCATAGGCATACCGTACATCCGCGGCATCTGAGCAAATTGTGTCAAGTGATACATATCCATTGTCTGCAACGGAAGTACTTCTGCTTCACTATTTTTTTCTACAGGAAAATCCTCCGTGCATTCAGGCAGATTGAACTCAGAGATTTTCCTTTTTAGTTCTGCTAAATCAGCCCTCGCATCTTCATCACAAATATGATTGTCCATAATAAGATTAAGGTCATCGATATAATTTCCATGCTTCTCCTTTACTATATTGGCGATAATTGTCTCTTCATCATCCACACATTTCAGGTCATATCCATCCATGTAGGACATATAGCAATCTGCCAATATTAATGCTTTGTAATAGTCTTCCTTCTGCTTCTTCTCTAACTCGAACATACGTAAAATCAGCTTGTTGTAATATCTCTTAAATTCCAGATACTCCTGCACGGTAAGCGTTACACCTATATGTTTCTTGAAGCATCCAGAAACAAAATTGAAATACATCTTCAAAGCTTCCTTTTCAGATTCATTAAAAACAGAAAGCTCATATTCCTCAGACAATAGATTCTCTGTCATAAACTGTAAAAACTCTTCATTCGCTTTCGTCAGCTCAATCAGAGATGCATCCTCATTGTCATAGGTGGTTTTACTAATGTTTCTCGTGAGCCCAAAATAATAATTATTTCTCCGCTTTAAAATGCTGTATGCCGGAATATCTTTACACTCAAATCTTTCCGTGAATGTGAGGCTCCTATCATAAAAAGGTATTTCCTCACATCTTGTTTCCGACTGTTCCTTCTCAACTTCTTTAAGTTGTTCATCAATAATCTGCTTGTCCTTAGCGTCATGAATCTTTTTTGTAATGACACTAAGCGGATTGCTCCTCGTCAATTTATGCGAATTATTGACACTTTCCTTTGGTTGCTTTTTTTCACTAGTTCCTGCTGACTCTGCTTCATCTTCTTCAACAGGCATACGTTCAAATCTGCTTTCTAATGAATCAATTTCAATCTTCAAAGCATCCAACAATGCCTTATGCTTTTCCAGGGTAAGTTCTATTTTTTCCTTCTGATAATCACTAGCCATCATTGCATTAACCTCAGAAAGATGAATAATATTTTCAATCTTTGTGTACTGAACCTTGAGCTCCTTGAACAATAATCTGTGGCTCTTCTTATCAAAATTTACCTGTTTCTGCTCAACAAGAAGTCTGATTTTGACATATGCAATTGCAGCCACACGTATTCTATGAAGAGTACAACCTCCTTTTTCTGTAAAAAGCTCATTGAATGCACAAAGCTCCATACAAAGATCACTTTTTTCCATACGCCTTTGAAGAATCAAAAGCGTATCACTATCCTTCATGCGAAATTCTTCTCCCGGCAGAATATTCATAACCTCTGCCATCTGTGGGAGTAGTTTTTCTATAAGCTGTATTTCATCCATTACATTACCCTCCAAATAAACCCTTTCATTAAAAGAACACACATAATAAGTGCAATTCCTGGCACAACTGCCACCTCACGTTTCAGTTTTATATCTTCTTTTTTGATTCCGGCCTCAATTCGACTGATACCAATTGACACACCAAGACCTGCACATAGATACAAGCATTCAGTTATTGCAGCTACATATCCGTTTGTCATCAGACCAGACGCAAGACATATATTTCCAAAAAGCAAAAACATATCGCTATCTCCAGCTCCCCAGATTTTAAATTTGTTCAAAATCAGATATACAATCAAATTTATAAGCCAAAATATGCTTATAAAATCTGCACTGTATTCACTCGCAAACAGCAAATAAAAACTCCACGCAATATGCAACACCATCGCCGGAAACACATATATCATTCGTTCCTTTATATCCATAACCGATGCCACAATCAAATAAGCAATGGTAACTATTGCTAGCACCGCAAAAATCACTACATTCATAACTGTTCCTTTCTATAAACCTGTGCGAATTTTAATTTACGATTAGTTCCATCCCATCCATCAATCTCAACAATCTCATCTATGGAAAAATGGCTCATGTGAATTAATACAAATGGCATACAGGTAAGCATCTCTTCCAATGTTTCCATAGGATAATCCGACACATACCTTGCACATTGCGCCAGTCTCGTTACAGAACTTCTTGCATCATTGGAATGAATTGTTCCAAAAAATCTTGCACCGGTACTCATGGCTGTAGTAAACACATGAAGTGCTTCTCCGCCTTTAATCTCCCCGATAATGAAATTATCAATATCCTGCAAAAGTCCTAACCTAAGCTCATCCTCCAGAGTGAAATCTGTAACCACATCATTTTTTCTGACAGTCATGGTATGCTCAAACTGAATCTGAGGGTGAACATTGCTGTAAAGCTCGTCTGATTCCTGAGAAACAAGAATGGATTGATTGAACGGAATCCAGTCAACCATATTGTTAAGCAATGTGGATTTTCCTGAACCACCTCGTCCTGAAATCAGAAAACCATATCCTGCATTAATTCTGTCAGCCAGATACTCCATCATTTCATCATCCAGCATTCCATTTTCCTTAAGATAATCCCAAGTCAGCTTTTCCTTTGGCATTTTACGAATATGAATGTTATTCTTCTCCGTAGAAGTAATACAGGAATGCTGCACATCGATTCTAAGATAAAATGCATCTACACCTTTTCTATCAGTACAATGCCCAAGCGCAAATTCCTCTGCTCGTCCTAGCCTGTGAATTCTATGGATTCTCTCATACCAAGATCTATAGTCATCCTCGCTAAAAAAACTAACATCGGTCACATATCTTTCACCATTAGCCTTTACTACAACGTGGTCAAACCCTAGCACCTTAATATCCGAAACATCCTTAGCGATAATTAACGGTGTCAGTACATAATAACCAAATACACACTGCTGAAACATTTCTAGCAATTGCCTCTTTACCTCAGGACCTGCTCTTTCAAAATTGAATTCAATAAATTCCTTAGCACGATTCATGAGCATAATAAAATCCTGCTCAGTACCGGTAATACACTTCGTTACTAAAGCAGGATTCAAATCACATACGTTTGCCTTCAGCTTTAGAAACATATCAGTAAGCTCATCTTTTCGGAATAAAGAATCAACATTATAAATGTTGGACTTCAAAACCGGAGCCCCTAATGCCTTTTTCTTGTAATCTAATTTCTGCATTCTTTTCTCGCCTCCTACAATGTACTTGGAGCCTGAAAATCGTGATTACAGAATTAAAGAGCATTTTTTCTGATATTTTTTCTGTGCGTCTGGCACTCCCTTAAATCATATTCAGTTGATAATTCAAACAAGGCATCATTAAAAGCCTTTGCATCAAGGTATTTTGAAGATATTTCTTTTACTACTTTTTCATCATTTGTAAGAACCGTCACTGTAGTTGTTACTGTATTTTTCCCATCAATTACATCAGGGGTTGTAACAACTCGGACAATAATATCCTCTACATCCTTAGCGGTAATATATTTCATATCACTTGCAAAGATTCCATATTCTCTCGCTTCACGCTTTGCTTCGCTATGACCAACCGCCTTAAAGAAAGATAAACCTCTCTCGTCAACCTCAAACTTCTTATTATCTAAATAATTCTTGATAATCTTATATTGGTCATTTAGCTCAGTATCCTGCGCTTTTGCGTAAATTAACTGTGCCTTTTGATCAGCAATATAATCTGCTACTTCCTCTACACTTTTTCCATAAATATTCATCAGCCTATCAGACAGCTCCTGATATCTTTTGAAGTCTTCAATGTACTCAGTCCTTCCATAAGCATCATATAAATATGCCCGAATCATATACTTTTTCATTTCCTCGTAAATAGAAATAATAGGCTTATATGCTTTTAAGTTTTCACGGATTTCTTTTCTTTCTTCTGATAAATTTTTTCTTCTACTTATGATATCTGAAAGAGCAAGCTCCGCATTATCTACACCTCTTGAATAATAATGGACCAGCTCATAAACATAACCTATCTCATTTAGTTGCTTACTCATTCTTTGAATCTGCCAGTTATCATTCCTTGTTTCTTCCCACGGATTTCTACCAAGACGAAGCATACGCACAGCTTCTTTCTTCTCGTCCTGATTCATATCCGAATAGTTTTTCATTTTACTTGGAGTAAATAACAACATCTCTTTTTCAGAAATATAATGGGCTTCCTCAGATATAGACTTCCATACCAATGGATCCATTTTCGTAGATAATCTTTGACATATACCTTCTATCGTATAATTCTTACCAAGCTGTCCTGTTCGCATTGCCCTTTGCATTCCATCCATCTGTAGTGACAGATTCTTACCTACATTAACCGTAAGACCATCCGCTCTAAGATATGCAATAAAAGCAGCAAAATCATCTGTCTGCTCAATGGCATTATCTATAAGCCCTCTAAGAATCATCTTTCTTTGTGGAAGCGGAATATCCTCTAGCCTCTTCTTCCTATTCCACTTTTCATTAGGAGTAAATCCATATTTCTCTGCCAATTCATTAACCGCTGGTTCCAATACCTTACTCATAAAATCATTGTCCATATGAATTTTCTTTCCATACAGCCCTACAGTATTCAAAATAAAATGAATATGAAGATTCTCTGTATTGGTATGAACCGCGTACACCACCTGGTTATCCGGAAATACTTTCTGCATCAGCTCATCAAGTAATAACATCAGCTTCCCTGCATTTTTCGGATCAGACTCTGTAACATCAAGTGAAATAACACCATGAGTTGCAACTCGCCCATCTAACTTTCCATAAAACTCCTTAATCTGCATCATCTCTTCTGTCGCATTTTTAATGTCTGTAATATGTCTTGCTCCAACATATAGACCATCCACCGTTTTAATATCATTCATCACATAAGTAAGCTCATTTCCCATTTGAAATTGAGATGAGTCTGCTATCCTGATGCAAACCTTTTCCGGGTTTTCAATATAATCAATAGAACTTTGAATTTGTGACGCTCCTGACCTTGTACTGCTACTTGCTTTAACATTCCAAATTTTAATTACTATACCTTCTGCCATGTCGCCCCCTTTCTTTTTCCCCATATACAACAGCAGCCGCCCATTACTGGACGGCTACCTGATAGAGGAAAATACATATGACAAATCATAAAACAATAACCTAATTTAAAGTTTCTCATACTCTTCAAGAACCCTTACGGAAATGTCCTCTCTAAGTGATCTCGCCATAGGAAAACACACATCTTTATATTCACCACGGCTATTTTGTTTGGAAGGATAACCCACAAAGAGGTTTCCATCCTTTGTTTTTAACACCCTAATTCCACAGACCACAAAATCACCATCCAACGTGAAGCTCCCGTAAGCTAAGCAACTATCTTCACTCGGTGCTTTTGTAAGTCTAACCTCTGTTACCTGCATAAAACACTCTCCTTATCTGCTTTTTCCTTTCTTCGGAGCAGGTGCGGCTGCGCTCTCTGCCTCTGTCTGGGTCTGTTCCTGTGAAGCCTCCTGATTCTGCGCCTGCTCCTGCTTTTCCACCTGCTGTTTATACTCGTCAATAATCGCACCGGTAATGGATGCATATAATTCCTTACTTAATGGAAATGCAATATCCTCATAGGAACCGTCCTGCTTTTCCCTGGAAGGGAAGGCCACAAAATTATGACCATTCTTATCCTCCATAACACGAACACCTCTAACCGCAAATGCTCCATCAAGAGCAAAACTTCCAATTGCCTTTACGGCAGTATCTGTCTTTAACAGATTTAATCTAACTTCTGATACCTGCATAATTAAAATCTCCTTTCTATCTATGGTGGCGAGGACGTGCTGCCTCTGCCTGTGACTGTGTTGCTTCATAGCTCTGAGTATTCTCAGATACCTTAGCTTCAAGCTGTTCAATAGTTGTATCTGCAAGGGAAATTGTCTTTGCCTTTGCATCATATCTATAAACATGATCTGAAAGCTGTTCCTCAGTAGCTACCTGAGTACCATTTACCTCCTGAACCATCTCAGCTAAAGATTCCGGTGTTCCCATATCTGTAGATACTGCAATGCACTCATGCACAGATGATGGAAGAATAAAAAGATCCGTTCCTACCTTTTCAGCAAGTCCAGATAATGCATCCTCATAAAACATGGAAGCTGCACCATTAACCTTTGCTGTATTCGAGATTACATACATCTGCTGGTTTGCCGGCATATCTGCAAACATCGCCTCTGCAATCTCGTCTGGCATTCCATCCTTGGAAAACATCTCTCTCATAACTTCATTCATCGACTGAACCGTAATAGGAAGAATTTCCTTAGTATTCTTCATTGCAAGCTCATGAATGGTTTCTGCAGTAACTCCCCACATAGCCATATGCTCATTTTTGATGGTGACTGTAGCCATTCCATCAAGATTATTACCAAGCATCACCTTATAAATGAGAGCCAAATCTTCTCTGTTCATATGAGGCGCGCTAGCAAGAAGATCTCTATTTCTTTCAGCATTTACCGCTACCATGATGATCTTATCCTGCACAAAATCAAAGTTCTGAAAATCCTTTCCAATAGAAGCAAATTCATCTGGAGCATTGATATGTTCCATTGCCACTCTTCCGACTTCACCCAGTACAATATCAAGATCTGCACCCTCTTCGTACTTCTTGAAAAATCCCTCAAGATAAATATTTGGTGCAATGTTTGACCCCTCCGGTCTGACTGTTACCGCGTGAAGGACTGTACCATTGTTCTTTGATACTTCATTAAGTGCTACTACCACATTCTTGTACTCATCGGATAAAACCTCGTGAAGGTTCATCTGAACGTACTCCTGAAATTCCTGAAAATTAAGCATGTTTCTCTTTCTCCTTTCTCTTACCGCTTTTTCTGTTCTTTGCAAGATACATGTCATAAGCCAGAATTGTACCTGCCTTATCTGATCTGCTTTCTTTTGCAATGATTACATTGCCGTTAGTTACATAATCCATAATCGCTTTCTCCTTTCATTTATTTGTTGGATTTGTTCCTTACATTTAGTACTTGGAGCCTGAAAATCGTGATTACAGAAAATAATGAAAAATTTATCTCACTTTTTTTCTTTTATTTTCTGTCATCGTTTCAACTGACTCTTCGCTCTTCGCTTCCGTCTCTTGCTTTTCCTGCAATTTAACAAGAGCATTTTCAAGATTGCTTGAAATACTATCTGCTGTTTCCTTAATCAAATCCAAGCTTTCCTTGAGTTCTGTCACTTCCTTATCCTTGCTCCATCCCGAAATATAACCAAAGGAATAATCAGACGTATCAAGTCCGCCATCCTCACCAATCATGGCCGCCACCCAAAAAGCTACCGACTCTGCCTGGACCTCTTTAGTCTTTCGATCAAACTTATCTTCTTCGCTTCCATGCCCTAATTCCGCATGAGCAATTTCATGAATCAATGTCTTAATAGTCTGTAACTCTGGCAAATCTTCTTTCACTACAATCCGCTTTTCCCTAGGACTATAAAATCCATTGGCACCGCTATTAATAGGTTCAAATGTTACAGGCACAGGACTTATCTCAATCAGCGCAGACTTAATCACCTCAAAATCATCTACCCCGCCTTGAAGCAAATGCACCAGACTTGGCAGTGGCTCTCCACTTGTCTGTGCCACATCAAATACGTAAGCCGGTCTGAATCCCTGAAACTCCTTAGTAACCTTTTCCGTTTTCTGCTTTCCGTCTTCTCCAAGCACCGGATGCGAATTTTCATCATATACAGGCTCATCCACATCTGCCTTGTATTTCACCGGGGCAATAATCACAATTCCAGATTCATTCCTATTAACAGTTCGATTAAATTCCGTCTGCCAGGTCTTGTACCCGCATACATAAGAAGCATCAGGTCTCTGCGATGCAATCAAAATACAGTTATTGATGCTATAATTTGGAAACTTCGCCATCGTCCTTATGTAGTCCTTGTAATTTTCAGATTCAAATATGGCCCGAACACCGTTCTCCAACTTTTCCTGAATCATGCTCATTTTTTCTTCCCTACTGACTTTTGGTTTACTCAAAGCAACTTCCTCCTTTCCTAGACTTGTAGAAATTATCTACATCATGTACTTGGAGCCCAAAAATCGTGATTACAGAAAAAGCTCGAAGATTTCTCTCCGAGCTTCATGTCTATCTACTTCTTTTTCTTCTTACAGGGGTTATTGCTTCATCAGCTGATTGCTCCGCTACTGCAAATCTATCACGATCTATGTTCTGATAATTTTCCTCCAACTTGGCATGTTCAAATTCCATCAACCCTTTTTCTCTAAAGCTAAAATAAGAACGATTGTCTCCACCCACAATAATATGATCTCTGAGTGGTATTCCTATCAGTTCACCCACCTTAAGCATTCTATCTGTAATCATGGAATCCCATTTACTCGGACTCAAATTACCCGATGGATGATTATGCAGTAAAATCATAGAATTGGCATTTGATAAAATAGCACTCTTTAATATCTCTCTTGGATGCGCCACACATTCATCTACAGCCCCCATACTGACAAAATTACAATTAACCGGTATACCGTCTGAACGCAAATTAATAACACAAACAACTTCCCTATCTAATTCACACATATTTTGCCCAAGCAACTCCACCACGTCCATAGGCATCGTAATCGGTTTCTTGCTCATAAGCGTCGCATCCTTCACTAACCTCACTGATACCACATCTATCTGACTCTCCACGAATATCTCCTTCCTCTGTAAAATCTACTCGTATAAAAAACTCCTCCGTATGATTATTCATAAAGCGGAATAAGTCCCTTACATTTATTTCTTGTTCCACCATCTATTCCTCCTTCGACAACTTCTGGTCAACTTGACCAAAAGTGTCCCTCGAACTTAAAATCTTCTTTATTTCCTGTAACTCACTGTATATTGCAAGCTTATCTTCTTCTGAAACTGAATCCTTAAGTACAATTGTCCGAAGCGACAAGTCAATACTTGAAAGCCTCTTTACCGCATCCATATATTTAATAGAAGGGCAAATTAACTTTTGCTGGCCAGACAGAACATAACGGATATACTGCGACCTATTCATTCCAAGCTCTTCCCTTAAACAATCAAGCCTTAACACATCGTCTTCAGAAAGTGACAAAAACAATCTCTTATTTGCTGCCATCCTTACCCTCCTCGTATTCTTTGAAATCATCAGATGTACTGTCATCTTCAATAGGCACATTGGCATTTATTCCAGTAAGCGCCTCATACTGATGAATCATCTCCGAGGCATCTGCATAATAATCATCATTTACCTCATGAAAACCTGCACTTTTTACCACAAGCTTCTTTTCAGGATCATCATCTAAAAAAGCAGACTTTCTATAAGTACCAAGTAACTTATCAAGTTCTGCCACTGCTTCAGAATACAATCCCTGCTTTAAATACCTCTCAAATGAAATCAGCTCATCCATTGGCAGCATCTGAAAACGACATGGCCTATCGTTATACTCAGCAACCACAAACCATTCCCCAGCTATCAATTCCTTTGCAGCCTCTCGCTTCATTCTTGCTTCACTTGCCTTACAAATCTGACGCAAAAAGCCTCTAACATTTTCATAATTATTTGCAACATTTGGCATTTCCAAGAGCCTAATAACATACTCTGCATTAAGTCCATGATCACCGGCATAATTCAAAAGATCTTCAAGCTCAGTTCCATGATATTCATGCCATCCGGCATACAGTGCTAACTTTGCTTGATTACAAAGTGTTTTATCAGCCAACAACAACTCTATGGATTTTTTTCTATTTGCACTTATTCTCTCTGACGTAATCTCTCCCTTAACGGATTTCTTTTTCTCAAGATTCTCACAATCACCCAAAAGCTTTTCAAAAAACTTGCACCTGCACAAAAGACCAGCAATTCTACTCTTCGCATTTTCTACTGAAAGCAGATGGTTCTTATCATCATCTTTCCGATAAAAGCTTTCTCTACGTCCACCAGTTTTACTACAATCCCTCTCTCCCGGAAAAATATCACTCACGTTATGAAGAAAAATATCTTCCTTTACATCCTTCCCCACTACACAAGCAGTATCTATTCGAACTACCGGTTCCGTCATAACAGCAAGAATATTCTCTGACTTAATCTTTAGAAGTTGTTTTTGTAGTTCTTCCTTTTCAGTCTTAAGTGCTGCCACTTCATTTTTAAGTTCAGTGTTTCGCTTCTTATATTCTGCAAACTGAGGATTTTCTACTTTATTAGGCACTTTCACCGCCAAAGGATCTTCGCCTTTCCTTCCTTTAGGCGCAGGAGCTGGGCCAGTAAATAGAACAGCTGCATCTGTTCCAACATACTTGCACAGGTCCTCAATAAAGGTTCGAAATGATGCAATATCCAAAGATGTCTTATTGTCCTTTACTTCAAGCATCGGGCATTCACCCTTAAATGGAGCTTCAGCTTTACTCTTGTTTGTGTTATAGGATTTTGCCAAATTAGCATCCTTTACCTTCTGAAATAGGGAATCAAAATCTATTGGATCTGTCCCAACTAAGTGATATACCTCAATATATTTTTCCAAGGCCGTTAATTTATCTTTCATTTCTTTCTCACTCCTTTCCTTGACCTCTAATAATTACTTGGAGCCTGAAAATCGTGATTACAGAAAAGTCAAACAAAAAAGCATTTCAAACTACTTGAAAATTTTTCAAACACCTTGAAATGCCTACTTTTAGACTAACTATTTAATTTTTCCTTATTTCAGTTCTCTTGAAACCTCCACCCCCAGTAAACAAGCCACTTCACAGGAATTGAAACTTTTTCAAAAGCGTTGAAATGCTCTACTAATAAAACAAATAACAGGATACGCCTATAGTTGCATAAACTACAGGCAGAAAATCCTGTACTCCTATGTCGTACACTATAGGGTATCCCTATGACCCAATCCAAACCTTTGGTCAACTTGACCAGAAGTTGTCACTCATATGTTGACTGCATGAACCCACGGTTGCGCTTGAAGGCATAAAGAAAGGCTCCCACCCTCAGACATAATAAATCTGACAATCAGAGCCTTCCGCATAGAGACAGCTTAGCACAACCGTCCCTACAGTAAACATATGTTATAACAAATGTGATGGCAACGAATTTTCTCTTTCCTCTATCCTCGTAACCTTAAATACCTCTCTCTCTGCATCCTCGTTATAATCCTGTATAAAATGATTATTTTTCATAGCTTCTAGAATTTTCCTGTTTTCTGGAGTTATAGAAATCTTAGGTCTACGGTTTGATTCAAATATTTTAGCAATTTCATCAAATCCCAAAATAGTCAAGTATTCCTTGCAACGAATCTGAGAAATTCTGTCCATGACTAATAGCATCAATTCTTTTCTTGAGGCCATCGCTATTTCATCACTTCTTAATATCAAATCAAGCAAATTGAAATCAACCTTTTCATGTGCAGTTTTTATAGCTGCAAAATCTGATAATGCAATCTTTAATATGCATTTTTTTACTTCATTATCATATCTTGAATAATCTTCAAATAAAGCTGGACTATCAGAACTATCATAATTATTCTCAATAATATATCTAAACACCTGTGAACTTATATTTTTATTTACTACCGAAACAGATTCACCAGGTATTGTATTTAATAATTCTATTTTTTTCTGATCTTCAATTGGTAATTCTAACATTTCCGATATTTCATTAACATCAGCCAATCCATTTGAAGAAAGTTCAATATATTCAGAAAGATATGTCTGTGCATATTTTATGGTTGCTTCAGGATATGTCTGTCTAATGAAAATAAGATTTTCTTCATTCATCAAAATCCATTTTCTTCCAATCAGACTATCGACTTTAGAAACAGATAATTCAGCTTCAGTAAACACATCACATTCATATCCTATTGCATCTAATATTTCCAAATATTTCTCATCAGTCAAATCGTTACAAGACAATATATCTTGCCAAAATTTACCCAACAGTTCTGATTCAGTTTCATTATAAACTAATACTTCTTCATTGTTATTAATAAATTCTATCAGTACACCATCTAATCCATTGTCTCTATAATATGAAAGCAAATTGTCTAATGAAAAAATCATTTTTCTCAGCTTTACAATATCAATTCTCAACTCAACTGAATCAATTTTATTTAGCTCAGATAACTTATAAGTCATTCTCTCTATATAACTCTGTTTATGCTCAATTTCAACTTCTTCATTTAAGACATAAAGAACTACATCCTCATCATCACTGTTTGGAATATCTTCATTTGCAATAATTTCTAAATATCCATCTAAATTTTCCTTTACATAACGCGATAGCGGTTCTTCCTCTTTATTAAATACAATAGAAAGTATTTTCCCCTCTGTTTCAGGTATTATACTTATCATATAGTAAAGCTGAAGCCACATTTTTATATTCTGCAAATTTATAACATACATATTATGTATATACACTTGTCTTAATAACTCGGTATCAGCCTGTTGCGGATTTATTCCAACAAATTTAACATTGAGCATTTCGAAATTTCTTACAATACTTTCTACATCCGGGTTTTCTATATCTAAAAAGCTTGCTGTATTCGAAATATAATTAAGTAGACAACTATCTAAATTAATTTCTGCCATCATCTCATTTGATAAATAGCTCACAAAGCAAACACAGAACTGATGTATTTGCTGCTCTGTATATTTTTCATTTTTCAAAATGACACTAACAAACTCCGGCCATCCGGTTGCCAGCTTATTTATGTACTCATCTGTATTTTTCCCTGTTTCAAGATATTGATATAGGAAATCAAAACAATCACTGGATTTTAACTGGGATACAAATTTCTCTAAATAATTACTTCTTCCTGTGTTATTAAGAATTTCATAAAATAACGCAAAATTCTTCGTTTCTTCCTGTGTAAAATCTACTGGATTCAAATTAGAAAATACCAACGCAACATTATCAATTGGATAATCATATTTCTTTGCTTTTCTATCAGTAATCGAACGCAGAAACATTTTATCATTCACAGTCAAACTGTTATCATAGAAAAATGACATATAATCATTATAGGATTCATCTATATAACCGTTTCTCAACAAATATTTTAGCAAATCAAAATACTCATTACCCTTGACGTCATTAAAACATATTTCTTTACCCAACTCGTCCGTGTCCGTCGTATGAAAAATAACATCTATATTATCTCTCGTAATAATTTCACATAATGCGCTCTCTGATAGTTGATCTCTTTTGGTTTTCAGATTTTGGATAATTTTATGGAACTCAGCAACTCTATTATTTTTCTTATCTTCAATGGCTTGTTTGCGCTCTCTGATTTCATCTTGTATCTTTTGAACTTCTTGTTCCCTTCTGCTGTAGTACGTATTTCTAGCAGCACTTAACTTTTGAGAATAAGCAAGATCGACTTCATCGTTTGAATTAAGATGCTCTTTTTCACATAACTCAATCTGATGTTCATAAGATTCAATTTCTTCGGTAACAGCCTTTATCTCTTCTTCTATAAACATATTTTTTTTCGAGAAAAGAGTCCATACAAATCCTTTATTCAGCTGTAGCTCAGAAAAGTCCCTTGGAAAAATATTCTTATATACAATGATGCCCATCATCTTGTTTGGACTTAATTCAATCTTATTCAGTTTCTTAAAATAAATCATAAACTCATTGCATATATTTTTTAAAATTCTTAGGTCATCAATATATAATGAAATTCCTCTTAAAAAACGTTCATCAAACAAATTATAGACATTGCCTTCTTCCAGATAACTTTTTAGTTTGTTGAATGCATTAGAACTGTCCACTACAGGAATAACAGGCATAATAAAGTCAAAGAACTTTGTCCTATCTTTATTGATAAAGATATCATCCCTCAATAAATAAAAGAATCTAAGTGTTTTACCATCCTTTTTCATGCGCGCATTTGCTAACCGATTAACTTCATGCAGTCTTTCAAAAACAGTACCTATATCAAATCTATCTATATCTTCAAATACTATGACATCTGCATTTGTATTTTCAAACAGATAAAGCACTTCGTTTAGATATTTATCAAAATATGAATCTTCTGCATCTGAAAATATCTCTATCTCATTCCCCTGAACACTCAGTTTTCTAAATATGCCCTTATTTTTCTGTGTTTTAATCAATTCAAAAATTCCAAATATTGATATTCCTACTACGCCTACTGCATAAACAAATCTCGCAATTGGATCAATTAGATATTTAAGGAAATTATATATATTATAATTATGGAATTCTTCTATCCAGCTAGAAAAAGTAGCAAATTTAGCAGTAGCCAAAAAGCAAACAGCAAAAACTACAATCAGTAATGCCGCTCCAAAACACTTAAAAGCACTCACTTTTCTTTTAACATGAAAATTTGTTTGAGGTATATTGTTTGCATCAATTTGCTGAATCAGCTGATTTAAAATCTTTCCTTCTAATACTGCCTCTATATTTTTATCTTCACCGTTTTCTTCTATACTTTTTTCTTTTTCTGGCTCCACCCTAAAATGCGCCAATGAAATATGAAGAAATTTCTTATCTTTACAATTTTTCTTATAGCTTTCCAATAAACTACTTTTTCCAGCACTATACGGTCCTGATATTGCCACATTTTTTATATCATCATTTTCAAAAATATATTTGAACGCATCCTCATACACCAAAAGATCAACCTTATCCGTCGGTGTAAGCTTCTGAAATGTATTATTCATATTTTCTCACTTCCTTCAATAATCTTCTGAAAAAACTAATTGCATTCATCCATTTTTTCGCCTTCAACATTATTTTCTTTAATAATCCTCGATGCCTCAATCAAGGCGGTTCTTCTCACAAATTCACTGTATGATGCATATGCCTCAAGCTTTGCAGCTTGCTTAAATTTATCCAATTCTTCCTCACTTACTCTTATACTTATTGATATCGACTTTTTCATTTTCCGTTTCCTCCATTATTAAAAATTATACATCGCTTAGTGTGACATTGTCCATACTTTGTTGCACAAACAAACGTTTTGTATACAACAAAAAAGGAACCTATCAGAGCTCCTTGCCCATCCTGGTTCCCAATTTGATTATATCCTAGAATATAGATGTTCTTTATTTCTCCACCCTAATCCGCGGCTTATTTGCTTCTCTACCTTCTAACCAAGGCACTGTTGCATTTGCAAATATCGCCAGTTCCATAAATCCAAAAATAGCTACTATAACCACCTTTACAATAATTCTTACCACTTGATTACCTATATAATCAGCAAACACCCAGAACAATCCAGAAAAAATAATAACACTTGCAACCGCTGGTACAACAACAATAATCGGAAGATAACTGAGTATCACATAGGCAATTACAAACAAGGCACACAATCCAAATGTCACCCACCATCCCGCATCAGGGAAAAGCTTCTGATGAACCGGAATGCTCCATACCACTGCAGGAATAATATTGATTAATGGAAACTTATAATTCTTTTCATATGAGGCCTTGTAACTGTCCTCAACAATATACTTTGCCATAATCCAAACCTTCTTTCTCTCATAAATATCTTACCGATAAAATACAATATCGACAACCATTATTTACTTCTGGTCAACTTGACCAAAAGTTCTAATCAATGCCATAAAGGTCATGTCGCACCTCTGCATTATAGTAATGGCTCATGGTATTTGGTGCATTATAAAGTGCTGTAATCAAATAAGCTTTTATATTAGCAACCTTAGTAGTATTGTTCTGCATACATCCAATTACATACTGCAAGTGGCTACTGTTAAGCTTCAAGAACTTGCTCTTTACCAAGCTATATGGATATTCTTCTCCTGCAATTCTAATAGTCTTACGAGGAACACATACCACATCACAGATAATTTGATAAAGCTCATCATACATTTCTGCATCATTCCAATTCTTGTTAGACATCATAATGTCATATTCAATATTCTCTCTGATAATTTCCATATAGGCTGTTGCCTCATCCATCGGATCCACCTGCTGATAAGATAGACTGATAAGATTATTCTTAATCATATTATTATCAGATTCTATATTATTCGTGTGTAGATTTTCCCCTAGTACCGGTTCACTTTCTACACTGGTTGCTGTGTTAAAGTTACGCTGGTGTAAGTTTTGAACTGGTGTGAAATCTTCACTGGTGTAATCATTGCACTGGTGTACTTTCTCTACCGGTGTAAAATCTTCACTGGTATCATTGTTACACTGGTGCATATTTTCTACTAGTGACATTTCTTCACCGGTTGCTATTTTACACTTGTCCTTTGGAACCCTTGATTTTCCAGTGCTTTCATGAGATTCAGACACAAAATTTTTTACATAAATTATATTGGCAATACCGTTCTGCTGAACCATCTCTATAAGTCCAATGCTTTCTAACTCTTTTAAAATGTTTCCTGCAGTTTTACGACTTACATTCAAATCTTCTTCAATATTATTAAGGGAATACTTGATGAAGACCTTATTGTCCTCATCAAGCCAACCTCTTTTCTTGGAAAGTGACATACGATCAAGCATTAGTCCATAGAGAAGCTTCGCATTATTCGAGACTGCCTTAAAACGCTCATCTGTGATAAGCGCCTTAGGTAATCTGTAAAATGTAAACTGTTCTGATTCTTTTCCATAATAAAAATCTAAATCTAGCTTCTCCACTAACCTCTACCCCCTTTCGCTTTCCATTCATCAAGTAACTTCACAATAATTCCTTCAATATCTTCATTTGTCATATTAGGTTCAAAATAAGAATCCAAACGACTCTGATTAAATACAACCTTTCTTACAACAGGCTTCTTATAATTTAAGATTTCTCTGAGCCACTGTTCACTGAAAAGTCCTTCCTTTGAAGCATTCTTTATTCTTGCAGACTGCTCCATATTTATAATTAAACCCATATCCTTCATAACCTTTAGAACAACCTCTCTATGTTCCTCCGGTATATGAGAAAGATCTATTCCTTGGGCTATACCAAGCTTCTTACTATCAATAAGTTCCAAATATTCATCTGATAAATTCGATAAACAGATAAGTCTCTGAATCGTCTTACTGCTTTCTCCAGCTGTTTCACTCATTTCATCAAGCGTAACACCACCAGCCATTCCCTGATGCTTCATGGCATCATATTTCATTCTATATGCTTTTGCTTTTTCGCTAATACTGATATCCTCTCTTTGAATATTAGCATCTACCATAATCACAGTGGCTTCATCATCACTACAATCCTTGATCATAACCGGCATAGTTTCAAGCCCTGCAAGGGTAGCAGCATGATGTCTTCTATGTCCTGATATAAGCTCGTATCCACCTTCTACGCGTTCCCTTGCAATAGCAGGAACTAAAATGCCATACTGTTTTACACTTTCAACCATTTCTTCCATTTTGGCATCATCACTTACCTTAAATGGATGATTCTTAAAGGTATATAGCTCAGAAAGAGCCACATCCTTTATCTGTTCCTGTACAACAATCTCTGTATTTTCATCTTCTCCAAACATGTCGTTATATGACTGCAATTTAATCTTTTCACTTAAATTTCTTTTACTCATGACTGATAACCTCCTTTGTTAACTCTTCATACGCAATAGCAACTTTTCCTTTTGCATCATGCTTATAAATACTTACACCTTCCGCAGGAGTTTCTGCAGCTCTTACAGACATCGGAATCACATTTTCAAAAATATGAATACTACTTCCATATACCTGATATAAAACTTCTGTGATTTCATTAGCATAATTAGTTCTGTAATCCACCATAGTCAGCAAGATACCCATAATATGAAGCTTTGGATTCATCTTTCTTTTTACCCTGCTAATGGTCTTAAGCAACTGCTCCAAGCCCTTAATAGGAAGATACGCAGCCTGTACCGGAATAATAATCTCATCCGCAGCAACAAGTGCATTTAATGTAAGTTGACCTAAGTTAGGTGAGCAATCTACAATGATGTAGTCGTACTTATTACCAAGCATATCAATGTATTCCTTTAATACAGTTTCACTGCTCATAATACCCACTAAAGACGTCTCAACTCCGGATAACTCGATATTCGCTGGCATAAGGTCAATTCCTTCCTCATGGTGAAGAATACCCGCCGTAATATCAAAAGGTTCCTCATTCAATACCCAGTCCATAATCTGAGCCAATGTTATCTCCAGACTATCCGGTTCCTGATAACCTAATGCCTCTGTAAGAGATCCCTGCGGATCGTTATCAATCACTAATACCTTTTTGCCTTCTCTGGCAAGTCCAATGCCAAGATTGACTGTTGTGGTGGTCTTGGCAACTCCACCTTTCTGATTTGCGCAAATAATTACTTTACTCATATGGTCTAATCTCCTTTACTGTTTTTCTTTCTTTTTGCTGATTTCTAAGTATTTTCTAAAATATTTATTGGTTCCTTTGTTCTGATACATATCTGAGGATTCTGTAATTTTGACTTGTGAACATGACTTTAATTGTTTCTCCAGCCAATCCATATCCTCTTTGGTGCCTTGCAATCTCACTTTGATCATCTCTCCACCTCCAGGGTCTCTCAATGAAATGTCCACCATATGAGCTGCACTTAACGCTGTGTGATTCATATTGTTTTAATCTCCTTTCAAAATTCGTAACTTTTTCGTATACCATATCGCAGAAATTCGTATACCAAACTGAATATACGAAAACGAAAAAAGGACCCTTCCTCAGATTAAAATCTGAAGAAAAGTCCTCATTTTTCATAAAATATCAATCTATAGTTTTTAAAGCTATTCGTCAGTTGACATCATAATTCTTCATATCAACTTAGAAATTTGTTGTAGTAAGCGTTGTAGTAAGCGTAATTTTTACGTCCTACAAAGCCCTGAAACCCTTGATTTTACGGCATTCTTACTTATCGATGCTTTTCATTGTCGGGAACAACAACACATCCCTTATTGCCGGTGAGTTTGTCAAAAGCATTACTAATCGATCAATTCCATAGCCGATACCACCTGTTGGAGGCATACCGATTTCAAGTGCATTTAGGAAGTCTTCGTCTGTTGTCTGTGCTTCATCATCACCTGCTGCCAATGCGATTTCCTGTGCTTTGAATCGTTCTCTTTGGTCGATTGGGTCATTTAATTCAGAATAAGCATTTGCCATTTCACGTCCATAGATAAATAACTCAAAACGCTCTGTCAATTCCGGATTATCCGGTTTTTTCTTTGTAAGAGGGGAAATCTCAATTGGGTGGTCTGTTACAAATGTAGGCTGAATTAACTTGTCTTCTACGAATTCTTCGAAGAACAATGCTAAAATATCACCTTTTCCATGTCTTTCCTCATAATGTACATTGTGTTCATCTGCAAGTTTTCTTGCTTCTTCTAACGTTGCTACTTCTGAGAAATCTACGTTTGCATATTTCTTAACAGCATCTGTCATACTGATACGTTCGAAAGGTTTTCCTAAATCAATCATTGCATCTGCATATGGAATTAACGTTGTTCCACAAACTTCCTGTGCAACATGGCGATACATTTCTTCTGTCAAATCCATCATGCCATTATAATCCGTGTATGCCTGATAAAGTTCCATTAATGTGAACTCTGGATTATGTCTTGTATCAAGACCTTCGTTACGAAATACACGACCAATTTCGTATACACGCTCTAATCCACCTACAATTAATCTCTTCAGATAAAGTTCAAGAGAAATTCTTAATTTTACATCTTCATCTAAAGCATTATAATGTGTTTCAAATGGTCTGGCTGCTGCACCACCTGCATTAGCTACTAACATTGGAGTTTCTACTTCCATAAAACCTTTTTTATCTAAAAATCTACGAATTGAACTGATAATCTGGGAACGTTTAATAAATGTTTCCTTTACTTCGTCATTCATGATAAGGTCTGTATATCTTTGACGGTAACGGATGTCTGTATCCTTTAAGCCGTGATATTTTTCAGGAAGAATCTGAAGACTTTTGGATAATAAAACAACATCAGATGCATGAATTGAAATCTCACCTGTCTTTGTCTTAAATACTTCACCTTTGATACCAACGATATCACCAACATCATATTTTTTGAAGTCTTTATAAGATCCTTCTCCAATAGAATCTCTTGCCACATAGCTCTGTATATTACCAAGCTTATCCGCTACATTACAAAAAGACGCCTTACCCATAACACGTTTAGACATAATACGTCCTGCTACAGATACGGATTTTCCTTCTAATTCATCAAAGTGTTCTTTTATCTCTTTAGAATGGTGAGTTACATCATATTTTGTAATTTGAAATGGGTCTTTCCCATTTTCTTGCAGCTCCGCTAATTTTGCACGGCGCACCTTCAATAATTCGCTCAAATCTTTTTCTTGTTGTTGATTATTCTCTGCCAAGTCTTACACTCCTTTTCCATTTTGTTCTTTTATTCTCTTTTTCTCTTCCTAAATATTATTTGATTCAGGTGCCTATAACTCGAATACTAAATCAGACTAATGTTTATCATCTATTTTATCCTTTTCAAAAGCCATCCATTCTTTTATTTAAGTTAATTTGATTTCTGAATCTCAAGAATTTTATACTGAATGTCACCAGCTTGTGTTTCTACCGTGATTGTTTCACCAACCTTTGCACCAATTAAAGCTCTTCCTACCGGTGATTCATTGGAAATCTTTCCTTTTAAGCTATTTGCTTCTGTAGAACCAACGATTTTGTATTCTAATTCTTCATCGTATTCTAAATCCATGATTCTTACTTTACAGCCGATGCTGATTTTGTCTACGTCTACATCTTCTTCTACAACGACTTCTGCATTACGTAAAATCTTATCAATTTCTTCAATTCTTGCTTCAATATCACGCTGTTCATCTTTCGCTGCATCGTATTCTGCATTTTCAGATAAATCACCTTGTTCTCTTGCTTCTTTGATTTTCTGAGCAACTTCTCTTCGTTTATTAACTTTTAAATCCTGTAATTCTTCTTCTAATTGTCTTAAACCTTCATATGTTAAAATATTTTTCTTCTCAGCCATCAAGTTTTCCTCCATATATCATAATCAATTATCGTACAATTTCACATTCACAAAATTATAACGTAGAACCTTGAAAATGTCAATGGGTTCGGCTGGTTTTCCCACGACAAACGCATGAATGAGTATCCTTTACCAATTTTGTTTTTCACTATTTTTTAAGCTTCTAAGATTTCTTCCAAGTATTGAATTGGGCGCAAGCTAATAACAAACCTTTTCTTTCTCATTGACA
>NZ_VUMT01000017.1 GCF_009696045.1 Velocimicrobium porci
GAATTTTGGTCGAGGACATTATATCAAAAATGGGAGGTAAATGCTCTTTTTATTTGCAAACCTCCAATAAATTAAGGTTTTAAAAGAATTTTTAAAATAAAATACGGGTAGTTTTTGACACTACCGAAAGAAAAAAGAGGATAAAAAAGATGAAAGATCCATATGAAATACTAGGTATACAAAGAGGTGCTTCGGATGAGGAAGTGAAAAAGGCGTATCGGAATCTTAGTCGGAGATATCATCCTGACGCGAATGTAAATAATCCGAATGCTGGCGAAGCAGAAGAAAAATTTAAAGAAATTCAGCAGGCATATGATCAAATTATGAAAGAAAAGGAACATGGGTATGGTGGAGCTGACTTTTATGGAAGTCAGAATACCTATCAGCAAGGACAAACAGAATCTGTTGAATATCAGGCAGCAGCAAATTATATTCGAAATGGATATTTTAATGAAGCATACCATGTACTTTCTGAAATAAAAGAACGAAATGCGATTTGGTATTATTACAGTGCAATTGTCCAAAATGGGTTAGGAAATCAGATTAAAGCTTTAGAATATGCAAGACAGGCAATTGCCATGGAACCGGACAATTTTCAATACCGTCAACTTTTATATCAGCTGGAAAATGGTGGACAATGGTATCAGACAAGGGGAAATGTTTATGGCAGTCCGATTGAGGATGCAAGTGGATTTTGTTGGAAATTGTGTTTAATAAATGCAATTTGTAATTGCTGTTGTCTGCGTCCTTGTTAGGATGGATAATAAGCAGATTTGATAAAAAATTATCAAGTGAAATTTATCTATTTTTCACAAAATATTTTTAGCATTATATGTAAAAAGAAATACTAGAAAGTTGAATTTTAGTTAAAAAATTGTCAAAGTGTACAAAAGGTTGAATAATTATACTTAGAAACTATCAAAAATATAGATTTTTTAAAAAAAGAAGTTATAATATTTCACTTTTTATGTGGAATTGCAAATAAAACAGGTTGCACTTTGCCATCAAAAAGTATACAATTAAAATTGCGAAAAATTGGTTTATTTTTACCATAAATTGAATTGGAGGGCTGATAATGAGTAAGACTTCACAAACGTCTGCGATGAGCCGAATTGAGGCATTGTTAGACGAAAATAGTTTTGTTGAAATTGGTGCTCAAGTAACAAAGAGAAGTACAGATTTTAATTTGCAGGAAAAAATGGTGCCAGCAGATGGTGTTATTACAGGATATGGGGTAATTGATTGTAATTTGGTATATGTTTATAGTCAAGATTCTACAGCACTTGGCGGATCTGTTGGTGAAATGCATGCAAAGAAAATTGCTCGTATTTACGATTTAGCATTAAAAGTTGGTGCACCGGTTATTGGATTAATTGATTGTGCGGGACTTCGTCTGCAAGAAGCAACTGATGCATTGGCAGGATTTGGTGAATTGTATTTAAAACAAACAATGGCTTCTGGTGTAATTCCACAGATTACAGCAATCTTTGGAACATGCGGTGGCGGTGTTGCTATTTCATCTTCCTTAAGTGATTTTACAATTATGGAAGAGAGCAATGGAAGATTATTTGTTAACTCACCAAACGCTTTGGCGGGTAATTATAAAGAAAAGTGTGATACGAGTTCCGCAAAGTTTCAAGCAGAATCAGGTACCGTTGATTTTGTTGGGGCGGATGAAGAAGAAGTGTTAGAAAAAGTTAGAGAATTAATTACGATTCTTCCGACGAACAACGAAGATGATGATTCTTATGAAGAATGTACCGACAGTCTAAATCGTTTAGTGCCTTCTTTTGGAATGTTAACAGCAGATCCAGAAAAGGCATTGCGAGAATTATCGGATGACAATTATTTTATAGAAGTAAAAAAAGAATATGCAAAAGATATGGTTGTTGGCTTTATTCGTTTAAATGGCATGACGGTTGGAGTAGTTGCGAATCGTTTGGCATGTCTGGATGAAGAAAATAAGCCAATTGAGGAGTTTGATGGTCTTTCAACAAAGGGATGTAAAAAAGCAGCAGGATTTGTAAACTTCTGTGATGCCTTTAATATTCCAATCCTTACACTTACGAATGTAAACGGATATAAGGCAACCATGCACGATGAAAGAAGTATTGCTGATGCGGCAGCAAAGCTTACATTTGCATTTGCTAATGCTACAGTTGCAAAAATTAACCTGATTACAGGAAAAGCATATGGAAGTGCTTACATAACAATGAACTCGAAACATATTGGAGCAGATTTAGTCTTTGCTCTTCCTACAGCAGAAATTGGAATGATGGAAGCAAAAGATGCGGTAGAAATTATGTATGCAGGGGAAATTGCAAAGGCAAAAAATGCTTCTGAACTAATAGATGAAAAAGCTGCAGAATATAGTGCAATGCAAAGCAGTGCAGAATCGGCGGCAAAACGTGGTTATGTTGATAACATTATTGAGCCAGAGCAGGCAAGAAAACATTTAGCATATGCATTTGATATGTTATTTACAAAAAGAGAGAGTCGTCCCGGCAAAAAGCATGGAACGATTTAGATGAGGTGAGGCGAATATGAAGAAATTCTGGTTAAAATTATGTATGCTAGCCATGATTCTTACAATGTCTGTCGGTTTTGGAGTGACTGTTTACGCTTATGATGAAGAGGAAATTACTTATATTGCAGAGCAATATGTATCCAATTGGAATAGTACAGATTTTCAACAATATATTGACACAGGTTCACTAGATGACCAGACATTAGAGCAGTTTACAAGTTGGCAAAATTTAAAAAATGAAATTGGAAAATATGATTCAATTACGGATACTGCAGTAGAAGAAAAAGACGGAACGATTTATGTAAAGGAAACGGTAAAATTTGAAAAAGGAAGTGTTATTTTAACTGTTTGCTTTGATAAGACAATTGCTGATACAAACGCGTATAATGCAGTTACACAGGTAACAGTAGAAAAAGCTGAAACTGGCGGTAATGCAAGTCTTACAGATGCTGCTGCGAACACATTAATGGGAATGGGAACGGTATTTATTATATTAATTTTCATTTCATTTTTAATATCATTATTAAAATTTGTTCCTAAGTTATTACAAAAGAAAGAAGTTGAAAAGAAAGAGGAGATTGGAGTTTCAACGACTTCGAATGTAATCGGAAAGGAACAAGAGGAGCTTAGTAATGACAAAGAATTAGTAGCAGTTATTACGGCTGCAATTATGGCGTCAATGGAAGAGGAAGCTCCTGAAGATGGATTGATTGTGCGTTCAATTCGTCGTAGACACTAAATTTTAAAAGTTAAAATGAAAATAAAGAGGGTTAAAAGAATAGAACAAAGGAAAGGAAAATATGCATCTGCCCAGCTCTTTTAACCGATTTTATAGGGCAGTATCACAAAAGTTTGTGGTAGGCATGGGTATAAATATGAAAAATTATACAATTACTGTAAATGGAACTGTTTATGATGTTACTGTAGAAGAGGGGACAGGAAATGGAAGTTCTGTGAATATTCCAAAGGCTCCTGTTAAGTCAGCTCCTGCAAAAAAAGTTACACAACCGGCAGGTGGTGAAGGAACGGTGAAAGTAAATGCACCAATGCCGGGTAAAATACTTGATATAAAAGCAAAAGCCGGTCAATCTGTAAAACGTGGCGAAGTTATTTTAATTTTGGAAGCTATGAAGATGGAAAATGAAGTAGTAGCTCCAGAGGACGGAACAATTGCCGGTATTAATGTAGCAGTTGGAGATTCCGTAGAATCAGGAGAAGTTTTGGCCACATTAAACTAGGATTTATGATAAATCGAACCGGGAGGTATCAAATTACATGGATTATATTATAAATACGATAGAGAATTTAATGGGTCAGACAGCATTTTGCTCCCTTACATGGAAAAATTATTTAATGATTGTAATTGCCCTTATTTTTCTTTATCTGGCAATAAAAAAAGAATACGAACCACTCCTTTTGGTACCAATTTCTTTTGGTATGCTTTTAGTTAATATGTATCCTCCTATTATGGAGGAGGGAGGATTACTGCATTTCTTTTATCTTTTAGATGAATGGAGTATTCTTCCATCGCTTATTTTCTTAGGAGTTGGAGCTATGACAGATTTTGGTCCGCTAATAGCAAACCCAGGTAGTTTTTTATTAGGGGCGGCTGCTCAATTTGGTATATTTACAGCATACATAATGGCAATTTTAATGGGATTCAATGGAAAGGCTGCCGCAGCGATTTCTATTATCGGTGGTGCTGACGGTCCTACTTCTATTTTCTTGGCCGGTAAGCTTGGTCAGTCAACTTATATGGGAGCAATTGCTGTTGCTGCTTATTCTTATATGTCTTTAGTACCAATTATCCAGCCACCAATTATGAGATTACTTACAACAGAAAAAGAACGTAAAATTAAGATGGAACAATTACGTCCGGTATCAAAACTGGAAAAGATTTTATTCCCTGTTACGGTTACTATTGTTGTAGTCATGATTCTTCCATCGACAGCACCATTGATTGGTATGTTAATGTTGGGTAATTTGTTTAGAGAATCAGGCGTTGTAAAACAGTTGACAGAAACCGCTTCGAACGCACTGATGTATATCGTAGTTATTTTACTTGGTACATCGGTTGGAGCAACAACGAGTGCAGAAGCATTCTTAAAAATAACTACCTTAAAAATTGTACTTCTTGGTCTGATTGCCTTTGCTGTAGGAACAGCGGCCGGAGTACTATTTGGTAAGTTGATGTGCAAAGTAACACATGGAAAAATCAATCCATTAATTGGTTCAGCAGGTGTGTCTGCCGTTCCGATGGCAGCCCGTGTATCGCAGAAAGTTGGTTCAGAGGCAGATCCAACGAATTTCCTGTTAATGCATGCAATGGGTCCAAATGTTGCCGGAGTTATTGGTACCGCAGTAGCAGCGGGTGTGTTTATGGCAATTTTTGGAGTTTAGTTATGAGAATATCAATTACTAGGAGGTAGAATAATGGCAAAACAAGCTAAAAAACCCGTAAAAATTACGGAAACTATATTGCGTGATGCACATCAATCGTTGATAGCAACAAGAATGACAACAGAACAAATGCTTCCAATTATAGATAAGATGGATAAGGTTGGTTATCATTCCGTAGAATGTTGGGGTGGAGCTACATTTGATGCTTCTCTCCGTTTCTTAAAAGAAGATCCATGGGAAAGATTACGTAAACTAAGAGATGGATTTAAAAATACCAAACTTCAAATGTTGTTCCGTGGTCAGAACATACTAGGTTATAATCATTATGCAGACGATGTTGTAGAATATTTTGTTCAAAAATCAATTGCAAATGGTATTGATATTATTCGTATTTTCGATTGTTTGAATGATATTCGGAATTTGCAGACCGCAGTAAAAGCGGCAAATAAAGAGAAGGGGCATGCACAAGTTGCACTTAGTTACACTTTGGGTGATGCTTATACGTTAGATTATTGGACGGATATTGCAAAGAAAATTCAAGACATGGGTGCAAATTCTTTATGTATTAAAGATATGGCAGGGCTTTTAACACCTTATAAAGCAGAAGAACTTGTAAAAGCATTAAAAGAAAGTGTTTCGATTCCAATTGACTTACATACCCATTATACATCTGGTGTTGCATCAATGACTTACTTAAAAGCAGTAGAGGCAGGATGTGATATTATTGATACAGCGATGTCACCATTTGCATTAGGAACAAGCCAGCCGGCAACGGAAGTTATGGCGGAAGTGTTTAAAGAAACCCCATATGATCCTAAGTTTGATCAGGCTTTATTAGCTGAAATTGCAGAATATTTCAGACCAATTCGGGAACATGCTTTAGAAACAGGCTTATTAAATCCAAAAGTACTAGGTGTTAATATTAAAACCTTAATGTATCAGGTTCCTGGAGGCATGTTATCGAATTTAGTATCTCAATTAAAGGAAATGGGACAGGAAGACAAATATTATGAAGTATTGGAAGAGGTACCTAGAGTTCGTAAAGACTTTGGTGAACCACCATTAGTTACACCTTCCTCTCAGATTGTTGGTACTCAGGCGGTATTAAATGTAGTAACAGGCGAGCGATATAAGATGGTCACGAAAGAGTCTAAAAAGTTACTTTCAGGAGAGTTTGGACAGACAGTGAAACCATTTAATAAAGAAGTACAGAAGAAATGTATTGGTAATACAAAGCCAATTACTTGCCGCCCGGCAGATTTAATTAAACCACAGTTAAAAGAAATTGAAAAAGAGATGGCAAGATATAAACAACAGGATGAAGATGTATTAACCTACGCCTTGTTCCCACAAGTTGCTACTGAATTCTTTGAATATCGGGAAGCACAACAAAAGAAAGTTGATAAAAGTATAGCAGATAAAGAAAATAAGGCTTATCCGGTATAATTTGGATAGAAAAACTGACCTAGAAATCTAACGATTGAAGGTCAGTTTTTTCGTATTGTTCTATTAATGAATAATTGTCTCATTTTCAGCTGAAATAGTAAACTATTCTCATATTTGTAGGATAGTTACTTTTATAGTGGAAAATAGGTATATTATTTAATATAATAGGGAAAGAAGTGTTTTACCTATATCTTGCATACTAATACTATATTATTCGTAATATGCGTAAAAGCTTTGCAAATCACATCACCATTTCATTATTAAAATAAAACAAAGGAACATACACATATGAAAAAATTTCTAAAAAAGATAAAACATATTTTTCCTCTTTTTTTACTTGGAGGAATACTTGGTTGGTTCATAAGTTATATTTTGGAAAGATATATAGATAAAAATGAGTGTAATCCATTGATTACCGTTTTAATTTTTTTTGTTTTTCTTATTTTATGCTATCAACTTCAAATTATATTACATGAACTCGGACATTTGTTGTTCGGTCTCCTTACAGGATACAAATTTATTTCATTTCGAATTGGAAACATAATATGGATAAAGAACAATGAAAAGATTGTAAAAGGGCGATATAAATTGCAGGGAACAGGAGGGCAGTGTATTATGCTTCCTCCAGAATTGAAAAACGGTTTTGTTCCATATCTATGGTATAATTTAGGCGGTGTCATTATTAATTTATCTGTATCAATTATAAGCATTTTAATTGAAAAACAGACACGATCCTACACCCATTTAAGTGTAATGCTCTTATTCTGCTTCGCATTAACTTTGACTGGTTTTTTTTGTGCAATAACAAATGGAATTCCATACTATTCAAATGCAATGGTAAATGATGGGTATCATATAATGTCTCTAAAAAAGAGTCGGATTGTACAAAAATCCTATTATGTTATGTTAAAAACGAATGCGTTACAGGTAAAAGGAAAACGAATTGGAGAATTGCCTTATGAATGGTTTTTGCTTCCGGAAGAAGCAGATTTAAGTAATCCGATTAATGCTTCGATACGTATTTTAGAAGGAAATTGGTACTATGACAAATTACAATTTGAAGAAGCCAGAATATGTTATGAAACGCTGTTAAATTCCTCTGTTACAATACTTAATGTATTAAAACGAGAATTATTATGTGAACTTTTATTTTTTGAATTAGTTTCATTTCAAAGAGAAGAAGTCATTCATTCTTTATATACAAAAGAGCTAATACGATATATTGAAGCTATGAAGTTTATGATAAATAAACAAAAGCTTAGATATGCCTGTGCGGTTGTAATAGATCAGGATTTAGAAAAAGCAAACAAAATTTATACATGTGCTTGGCAAAATAAAGAAAATTTTTGCATCAAGGGGGAAGCTGAAATGGAATTTGAAGTATTAGAATGGACAAAAAAGTATTTTGAAAATAAAAAAATACTTGACAAATAAGAAAATTCTATTTATACTACCACCTGTAAAGAAAAAAACTTGACAGGTGGTGTTTCATGTGTTAGAATCTTCTAGGCTGGTAAAAAATGAACAGTTAAAGCAAGATACATTGAATGAAATTGTAGAATTGTCTTTATTGTTTGACTTTTACGGTGCTTTACTTAAAGAACAGAAACGCCAGATATTCGAAGACTATGTGCTGAATGACTTATCTTTAAGTGAGATTGCTTCTGATCGGGGAATTAGCCGTCAGGCAGTTCATGATACGGTGAAACGGTGCAGAAAAGAGTTAGAAGAATATGAAGAAAAACTTAGTTTAATTAAAAAGTTTCAATCGGTGAAGCAAGATGTTCATGAGATTCAGAGCATTGCAGCTTCGATAAAGGAACATGATGAAATAGATAAGATTCAAAGAATCGTGCAGTTATCCAATCGGATATTGGATGAGTTGTAACAGAAGGGATGTAACCAGATGGCATTTGATAGCTTAACAGAAAAACTTCAAAATGTTTTTAAAAACTTAAGAAGTAAAGGCAGTTTAACGGAATCAGACGTAAAAGCTGCATTGAAAGAAGTTAAGATGGCTTTGTTAGAAGCAGATGTAAACTTCAAAGTTGTTAAGAATTTTATAAAGACTGTACAAGAACGTGCAATTGGGCAAGATGTTATGAATAGTCTGACTCCCGGACAGATGGTTATTAAGATTGTAAATGATGAGTTAGTAAATCTGATGGGAGATGAAACAACCGAGATTTCTTTAAAACCAGGAAGTGAAATCACAGTTATTTTAATGTGCGGTCTTCAAGGTGCAGGTAAAACAACGACGACTGCTAAATTAGCAGGGAAGTTTAAGCAAAAAGGAAAGAAACCTCTTTTAGTTGCGTGTGATATTTATCGTCCGGCTGCGATTGAACAGCTTCAGGTAAATGGTGAAAAACAGGGGGTTCCTGTGTTTTCCATGGGAAGTGGACACAAACCATTAAATATTGCTAAAGCAGCGATTGAACATGCAGAAAAAAATGGTTTCAATATAGTGATTTTGGATACAGCAGGTCGTCTTCATATTGATGAAGATATGATGACAGAACTTGTTGAGATAAAGGAAAACATAGACGTACATCAATCTATTTTAGTAGTTGATGCGATGACAGGTCAGGATGCAGTTAATGTAGCTGAAATGTTTAATAATAAAATTGGCATTGATGGTGTCATTTTAACAAAATTAGATGGTGACACACGAGGCGGTGCTGCTTTATCTATTCGTGCAGTTACCGGACGACCAATTCTCTATGTTGGTATGGGAGAAAAACTTTCTGATTTAGAACAGTTTCATCCGGACCGTATGGCTTCTCGAATTTTAGGAATGGGCGATGTGCTTTCATTAATTGAAAAAGCAGAAGCTACAATTGACGAAGAGAAAGCAGAAGCACTAGGAAAGAAAATTAAAAAAGCAGAATTTGATTTTAATGATTTCCTTGATGCAATGGAACAGATGAGAAATATGGGCGGTTTGTCCAGTATTCTCAGTATGCTTCCAGGTGTTGGTCTTCCAAGTGATATTGAAATTGATGATAATGCTTTTAAAGGTGTAGAAGCGATTATCTTCTCTATGACAAAGGAAGAACGGAGCAATCCGGCTATTTTGAATCCTTCCAGAAAGAAAAGGATTGCAACTGGTGCCGGCGTTGACATCAGTGAAGTAAATCGTTTGGTAAAACAGATGGAACAAATGAAAAAAATGATGAAACAGATGCCTGGAATGATGAAAGGCAAAGGTAAGAAAGGTAGATTTAGGATGCCTTTTGGCTTCTAAATATAGATTAAGCTTAGGCTTTAACATTTTTAAGGAGGTGAAAACAATGGCAGTAAAGATTAGATTAAAAAGAATGGGACAGAAAAAAGCTCCTTTCTATAGAATTGTAGTTTCTGATTCCAGATCTCCACGTGATGGTAAATTCATCGAAGAAATCGGTACTTATGACCCAAATCAAGAACCAAGCGCTTTCAATGTAAATGAAGAAGCAGCTAAAAAATGGTTATCAAATGGTGCTCAACCTACTGAAGTAGTTGGGAAATTATTCAAAAATGCAGGAATTACAAAATAATAACAGCGTATGTTAGTGGAGGTAAAAGGTAATGAAAGAATTAGTTGAAGTAATTGCTAAATCCCTAGTAGATCATCCGGAAGAAGTTGTAGTGACAGAAACCGAGAATGATAAAACAATCGTTGTTGAATTAAAAGTTTCTGCTGATGATATGGGCAAGGTAATCGGCAAACAAGGTCGGGTTGCCAAAAGTATTCGTACAGTTGTGAAAGCAGCTGCATCAAAAGATGACAAGAAAGTTATTGTGGAAATTCAATAGTACTGTTATTGTTTATTTAAATAACTGGAAAGTGTATGCCTACAGCCAAAAAGTGGTTTGTAGGCTATATTTTTATCCAAATACTTGCCACTTTTTTAATTTTCTTGTACAATATGAGAAGAATAAAACATATTAATAAAGAAGAAAAGGATACTATAGTAAGTAAGATGGAAAATTTATTAAGAGTAGGCGTTATTTCAAATACACATGGAGTTCGTGGGGAAGTAAAAGTTTTTCCAACAACGGATGATCCAAAAAGATTTAAAAAATTGAAAAAAGTAATATTAGATACCGGAGAAGAATATATAAATCTGGAAGTACAGTCGGTACGTTTTTTTAAGCAATTAGTTATCTTGAAATTTAAGGGAATTGATAATATTAATGATATAGAAAAGTATAAAGGAAAAGATTTACTTGTAACAAGGGAAAATGCAGTACCATTAGAAGAAAATGAATACTTTATTTATGATATTATAGATGCAGAAGTTGTAAATGAAAATGGAGAACCGATAGGAACTTTAAAAGAAGTACTTACAACTGGAGCAAACGATGTTTATGTTGTAGAAACAGAAGATAAAAAAGAAGTATTACTTCCAGTAATTGATGAATGTATCTTAGACATTAACATAGAAGAAAAAAAAGTAGTCGCAAAAATTTTACCCGGATTGGTGGATTAAATGAATTATTATGTTTTAACACTATTTCCTCAAATGATTGAGGAAGGAATGAATACAAGTATTACTGGAAGAGCAATCGAAAAAGAATTAATACATTTAACTGCAATTGATATAAGGGATTATTCTACCAATAAGCATAAAAAGGTGGATGATTATCCATATGGCGGCGGAGCAGGTATGGTTATGCAGGCAGAACCTGTATATGGAGCTTATAAGGCTGTTTTAGAGCAAGTAAAAAAGAAACCAAGAGTTATTTATCTTACTCCACAGGGAGCGACCTTTCATCAGACAATGGCGGAAGAATTTGCACAGGAAGAAAATTTAGTATTTTTGTGTGGTCATTATGAGGGAATTGATGAACGGGTTTTAGAAGAAATCGTAACCGATCATGTATCAATCGGTGATTATGTTTTAACAGGTGGAGAGTTACCAGCAATGGTAATGATGGATACGATTTCAAGACTAATTCCCGGTGTGCTAAATAATGATATTTCAGCCGAAACAGAATCATTTCATGATAATTTGTTAGAATATCCCCAATATAGCCGTCCTGAAATATGGAACGGAAAAAAAGTTCCTGAAGTATTGATGTCTGGACACCATAAAAATATTGAAACATGGAGAAGAGAACAATCTATTTTTAGAACATTAGAACGCCGTCCGGATTTGATCGAAAAAGCTTCGTTAACTTCAAAGGAAAAAAAGCTGATACAAACTTGGAAGGAAAGTAAAAAGTAATATATACAACACATGAATTGTGATGTATAATAAATATAACTCAAAAACACAATATGGGGGTGCCAATTATGAGAGTAAAAGTAATTATGATGCCACTAAAGGAGATTCAATGTATTTCGATTGATGATACAATTGGTAATGCAATGAAGATAATTGATGAATATCATTTATTATCTATGCCTGTTGTAGATGGTAAGTTATTTATCGGTGTTTTGTCAAAACAACATACTTATGAAACATATTTTAAAGAATATAATTGTTCAAAAGACGAGTTTCTCAATTTAAAAGTAAAAGAGATGATGAAAAGTAAAATTCAAACAATCTCTAAAGATATGCCAATCGAAGAGGCTGCGGCATTATTTATCTCATCAAAAGTCCGTTTTATTCCGGTTACAAATGAGAAGGGCGAATTAGAAGGTATTATTACCCAGCAGGCAATCTTCAAACAATATCAAAAACTATTTGGAACGAAGTATAATTCTTTGACAATTCTTTGTCATGATTATAAAGGTGCTTTAGCAAAAATTGCAGAAGTAATTGAGCATGCCCATGGAAATATTAAGAACATTGTTCAGGTTGATACAGAGGTAATGGGATTACAAGAAGTTTATATACGAATTGATGCGGAAGATTTTTCTAAAGTAATAAAATCACTGGAAAAGAATAAATTTGATGTTCGTAACATACGTTTTTCAGATGGAACTCATGGAGAAAAATAATTTAAAAAAGTTTGCGAAAAATGGTTGACAAATACATGGAAATATGTTGTAATATATCTCGTGTGCCGCACAGCGAGGTCTTAAGTATGTGGATGCATCACCATAGCTGGCGAGTAATGATAATAGGAGGTGCCATATGTACGCAATTATAGCAACAGGTGGTAAACAGTACAAAGTAGCCGAAGGCGATATCATTAATGTAGAAAAACTTGGTGTAGGAGCTGGAGAAACTGTTACTTTTGATCAAGTTCTTGTTGTAAATAACGGTGAAGTAAAAGTTGGTAATCCAACTGTTTCCGGAGCTACAGTTTCTGCAACAGTAGTTAAAGAAGGAAAAGGTAAAAAAGTAATCGTTTACAGATATAAGAGAAAATCTGGTTATCACAAGAAAAACGGTCATAGACAACAGTTTACACAGGTTAAAATCGACAAGATTAATGCATAATCATGATTGAGATAACCATTCGGACTGATAAAAAAGGTATTTGTAACGGATTGATAATAAATGGACATGCTGGATATGATGAATATGGGAAAGATATTATTTGTGCAGCTGTTTCAGTCTTAGTTATAAATACGATTAATTCAATTGAAACCTTTACCGATGATAAGTTTACGGTAAGAAATGATGAAGAAACAGGAACAATTGAATTAAACATGATTTCCGATATTAGCCGGGAATCACGCTTATTGATTGATTCTTTATTGCTTGGATTACAAGGAATCGAAGAACAATATGGCGGGCAATATATTAAATTTAGCTAATTACTTATACTAGAGGAGGTGTAAGACTATGTTAAATATGAACCTTCAATTTTTTGCTCATAAAAAGGGAGTTGGTTCTACAAAGAATGGTAGAGATTCCGAATCTAAGAGATTAGGAGCAAAAAGAGCTGATGGACAATTTGTTTTAGCTGGTAATATTCTTTACAGACAACGTGGTACTAAGATTCATCCAGGTGTTAATGTAGGACGTGGTGGAGATGATACATTATTTGCATTAGTAGATGGTGTATTAAGATTCGAACGTAAGGGTAGAGATAAGAAACAAGCTTCTGTATACCCAGTTGAAGCAAAATAATTTGTAACTAATGAAGGCTCCAATGGCACTGCTATTGGGGCTTTTTTGACTAGACATACCGCTTTCCTGCGGTGAATCCTTTGATTGAGGTGATTAACATGTTTGCAGATAGTGCAAAAATATATATTCGGTCTGGCAAGGGCGGCGATGGTCATGTCAGCTTTCGTCGTGAACTTTATGTACCCGCAGGCGGTCCCGATGGCGGCGATGGTGGCAGAGGTGGAGATTTAATATTTGAAGTAGATGAAGGTTTAAATACTTTGAACGAGTTTCGCCATGTTCGTAAATATTGTGCCAAAGACGGTGAACCAGGCGGTAAAAGACGCTGCCACGGAGCAGATGGAGCAGATTTAGTAATAAAAGTTCCACCTGGAACTATAATAAAAGAAACAGAAACCGGCAAAGTTATAGCTGATATGTCACATGATAATAAAAGAGAAATTATTCTTAGAGGTGGAAATGGAGGAAAAGGGAACCAGCATTATGCAACACCGACAATGCAGGTACCTAAGTATGCACAGCCAGGTCAGCCATCAAAAGAATTGAATGTAACATTAGAATTAAAAGTTATTGCGGATGTTGGATTAGTTGGATTCCCAAATGTAGGAAAATCAACGTTTTTATCCCGTGTAACAAATGCAAAGCCTAAAATTGCAAACTATCATTTTACGACTCTAAATCCTAATTTAGGTGTGGTGGATCTAGAGGGTACAGATGGTTTTGTAATTGCAGATATTCCAGGTTTAATTGAAGGTGCATCTGAAGGAGTTGGGCTTGGTCATGAATTTTTGAAGCATATCGAACGTACAAAAGTTATCATTCACATGGTGGATGCCGCTTCTACGGAAGGTAGAGATCCTATTCAGGACATTAAAGCAATTAATGAGGAACTGGTAAGCTATAATCCTGAGCTTGCAAATAAGCCACAAGTTATTGGGGCTAATAAATGTGATGTTTTTTATGGAACAGAGGAAGAAACAGTAATTACACTGTTAAAGGAAGAATTTGAACCAAAAGGAATAAAAGTATTCCCAATTTCTGCTGTCAGTGGAAAGGGTGTAAAAGAACTCTTATATTATGTGAAAGAGCAATTAAACAAATTAGATCAGGAACCTATTACATTCGAAAGAGAATATTTCCCAGATGAAGTTGATTACTCAAATGAACCATATACCGTAGAAAAAGTCGAAGATGGACTTTATTCAGTAGAGGGACCTCGAATTGAGAGAATGCTCGGTTATACTAATTTAGATTCTGAAAAAGGATTCGAATTCTTTCAGAGATTTTTGCGTGATAATAATATCATTGAAGAATTGGAAGAACTT
Source organism: Velocimicrobium porci (assembly GCF_009696045.1). Taxonomy (GTDB): domain Bacteria; phylum Bacillota; class Clostridia; order Lachnospirales; family Lachnospiraceae; genus Velocimicrobium; species Velocimicrobium porci. Next base: position 14,712 of record NZ_VUMT01000017.1, read on the forward strand.
GGAATTTGCGAAGGCGATACCGTACGGATGTATGGATTAGAGTTTGATTATTATAAATAGAAAAAGTGCATATACGAGGTGAAATATGACAAGTAAACAAAGAGCCTATTTAAAAGGACTGGCTATGACAATGGACCCTATTTTTCATATAGGGAAAGCAAGCTTAACACCTGAGATTGTAGAAGCGGTAAGTGAGGCATTGGAAGCAAGAGAATTAGTTAAAATTGCTGTATTGAAAAACTGCATTGATGATCCAAAAGAAATTGCTTCAGTTATCGCGGAAAGAACACATTCCCAGGTCGTTCAGGTTATTGGGAAAAAAATTGTATTATATCGTGAATCTAAGACGAAGAAAAAAATTATTCTTCCATAAAAGGAGTAATGATGAAAAAAATAGGTATTATGGGTGGAACTTTTAATCCAATTCATAATGGTCATCTAAAAATGGCATTAGAAGCTTATAAACAGTTTCAGTTAGATGAGGTATGGTTTATGCCAACAAAAAATCCACCGCATAAAGCTGAAAAAGAGATTATATCAGATGACCATAGAGTAAAAATGATTGAGTTGGCAATAAAGAAGATTCCTTTCTTTTACTTATCTAAAATTGAGTTAGAACGAGAAGGAACCACGTATACAGTTGATACCTTATGTCAATTAGAAAAGGATTACCCAAACGACTATTTTTATTTTATTTTAGGAGCAGATTCACTTTTTCATATCCATACGTGGAAATCACCAGAAAAAGTTATGAAGTTGGCTCATATATTGTCTGCTCCAAGATATCCAATGACACAGGAAGAAGAAATAGAAAGAAAAGACATGTTATCGGAACAATATCATGCGGATATTCAACTGATTTCAATGGAACCAATTCGAATTTCTTCCATGAATATTCGAAAACGGATTTTTAACAAACAACCAATAAATGAATATCTTCCAAAAGAAGTGGAACAATATGTAAAAAAGTATCACTTATATCAGGAAAGAAGTGATTAAAATGGATCAGCAATTAAATGAACTTCAAGAAAAACTAAAAGATATATTAACAGAAAAACGATTCCTGCATACACTAGGAGTTTGTCATACTGCTGCATGTCTAGCTATGTGTTATGGAGCTGATATAAAGAAAGCTTCTATTGCAGGAATTCTTCATGATTGCGCAAAATGTCTGCCTGATGAAGAAATAAAACGAAGATGCAAAGAATACCAAATTGATATGACAGATGTGGAAGAGAGAAATCCTTATCTGCTTCATGGAAAGTTGGGAGCTTATTATGCTAAAATAAACTATGGAATTAAAGATTCTGATATTTTAAATGCAATCATTTATCATACAACCGGACGTCCTAACATGAGTTTATTAGAAAAAATTATCTTTATTGCAGATTATATAGAAGCAGGCAGAAAAGAAATTTCGGGTTTATCTGAAATAAGAAATATTGTATTTCATGATTTAGATAAAGCAGTATATATGGCGTTAGAAAATACATTAAAATATTTGAATAAGCAGATTGCGAATGGTCAGCACAAAGAAATCGACAAAATGACTTTAAATGCTTATGAATACTATAAAAGCGGTATTATGGAACAGCAAAATGAAGAATAGAAATGCGAGGTTATAAAATGAATGAATCAAAGGAAATGGTAAAACTTGCATATTCCGCAATGGAAGATAAAAAAGGTGAAGATATTCAAGTAATTGAAATTGGAACAATTTCTGTAATTGCAGATTATCTTATTATTTCAAATGGAACAAATGCTTCTCAAGTTCAGGCGATTGTAGATAATGTAGAAGAAACTCTTTCAAAACATGGCTATGAACCAAAAAGAATAGAGGGAATTCGTAATTCCAGTTGGGTACTAATGGATTACGGTGATATCATTGTTCATGTATTTTCTGAAGAGGATCGTCTGTTTTATGACTTAGAACGAATTTGGAAAGATGGAAAAGTAGTTACAAAAGAAGAGCTTGGATTGTAAAATCCTTTTATTGAAGCTTTAATATTTAATAAAAGAAATCGTTAGAATTAAAAAAGAGTCGGATACTAAAAAGTTTAGAATAGACGTTACCCTCCAATGAAACTCGTGTCATTTGGAGGGTTTATTTTATCTATTGATATCGGCGGTATAATCCAATTACTTTTCCTAAAATCTCCACCTCTTCAACAATGATAGGATCCATATAATCGTTTTCCGGTTGAAGACGAAACAGATTATCTTCTTTGTAAAATGTTTTTACAGTTACGGAATCATCAATTAAAGCAACAACCATTTCGCCATTTTCTGCAGTTGACTGTTTGCGAACGATAATATGGTCTCCGTCTAATATCCCTGCATTAACCATACTTTCCCCTTTTACTGCTAACATAAAAGACTCTCCTTTTGGAGTATCTTCTGCTAACAATGGGAAATATCCTTCAATATTTTCTACAGCTAAAATTGGCTGACCGGCAGTTACAGTTCCAATAATAGGAATATTAACTAATTCTCTTCGTGTTAAATTAAAACTATCATCAACAATTTCTATTGCTCTTGGTTTCGTAGGATCCCGACGAATATATCCATTTTTTTCCAATGTTTCTAAATGAGAATGTACAGAAGAAGTTGATTTCAAATTAACTGCTTCACAAATTTCACGAACAGCAGGTGGATACCCTTTGTTTATGATTTCAGTTTTGATATATTCTAAAATTTCTTTTTGCTTTGTACTTATCTTACCATAGCTCATAATGCTACCTCCAACCATGTGTTTTCTATACTGCCTATAGTATAACACAAAGAATATGGTCGTGTCAAACGAATGTTCTGTTTTTTGCAAAATAATCTTGACAGAGGAACAAACATTCGCTATACTAAGAACAAACAAATGTTCCGAAAATATATTCGTTGAATTTTGGAGGTTTACTATGAGAAAGAAAATAACTTTTACCCTAATTATGATATTTTTTACGGCTCTTTTTATTACGCTATTTATTATTTCTGAGCCGGCAATTGCTTCTTTTTCTGGAGAAAAAGAAAAAGTAATTATCTGCGTTGAAATAAAAGAAGGTGACACCCTTTGGAAGATTGCGGAACAATATTACACAGATGATTATAAAACGATGAATCTCTATATTAGAGAAATAAAAAAATGCAATGGAATTACAGAACATATTAAAGTAGGGCAAAAAATATTAATCCCACATTACATAACAACATAAAAAACTAGGCAGAAAAGAAACCAATACATAGCATAATATGACACATTTTTAACACTTTTTACAAATAGTATTATTGATAGGTTACGAAAATTTAGATAAAGGTGGTTAAAAATGAACAAAACAGTTGGTTTAATGTGTACACAAGAGAAAAAGCAAATAATAGGAAATTTTACAAAATTAGTCATATCCATTTTCTTTTTACTTTTATTAGTCTTGTTTCCGATTGCAAAAGTATCAGCGGCAGGGCTTTCTATAAAATATGATGGAAAAACAATTGATTATACATCAACACAAGCCAAAGTGACTTTGGATGGGAAATCGGTATCGCTTGGAGGAACACCTGGTATTATTATAGATGGAACTTGTTTGGTATCGTATAAAGAGGTATTTCAAATTGGTTTAAAAGCTTCCTGTCAATATGACAGCAAGAATGGAACTATCACAATACGGCAATATGATACAACAATTCATATGACACTGGACAGTAAAACGGCTTATGTAAATGGTTTAAAAAAGACACTGGAAGTTGCACCTAAAAAAGTTACATTTAATGCAAAAAAAGTAACTAAAATTTATGTACCATCTCGGTTTGTTGCTGAAACGTTAGGATATTCTTATACATGGAATACTTCTAAAAAAACGGCTCAGATAGTTTCTCCATTTATCATTAGATATGATAAAGATTGGATTGTTTACAAAGGTACAAAAGGAAAAGTAACATTCAACAATAAATCTGTCAATCAGACAGATATGCCAAGTATCGTACTTGATGGTACTACGTTATTACGAGCAAGTAAAGTAATAAAAGATACGCTTGGTGCGGAATATAAATATGACAGTGGAACTAAAAAAATAACGATTTCGAAAGATGATGTTTTGATTGAAATGAAAGTGAATAGCAATCAGGCACTTGTAAATGGAAAAGCTAAAACAATGGGTACAAAAGCAAGACTTGTTACAAATAAGGCAACAAATAAAAGTTATATTATGGTACCGGGAAGCTTTACTGTAAAAGAACTGGGATATTCTTATACATGGAATTCAGCTACAAAAACATCGGTTATCGAAAAAAAGAGTACAACTTATTGTAGTTATGATTGGAGTTCTTCTTTAACGGAAGATAATATAGTTACTAGTGTATCCGCAAAATATAATGATTATAAAGATAGCATTGTGATTAAAGGAAAAGAAAATTTTCAATATACAGTGAGTCAATCTGATACAAAAAAGACACTATATATTGATATTCCAAATATTTATCAAAATTTTGAAGAAATTAGTCATTCTATTTCGGATGGTTACTTTATAAACTCATTAACAATTTCCAAAAAGGGAACCGGAATTCGGTTAACAGTAAAGAAGACAAGTAAAGCAAGCTATTATACATCATGTTCCGGAAATACATTGTCTGTTATAATTTGCGAAAATAATTCTTCCAATCAATCAATAAGTGGTTATCAGTTGAAGATACCCGTACCAGATACAGTAGATTTTTCTGCAATAACGGATCAGGATCAATATTATAATAAAAAATTTATTATTACGATAAAGGGAAATTATAAATCATATTTTGATACACATCCAATTACTTATGATTCGGCAATCGTTAGTAAAGTAGCAGTTTCTGTAACTTCTTCTAATAATACAAAAGTAACTGTTACTACCAAAAGATTATATGGATATAAGTATTTGGATTGTGGAAGCTATATAGGTGTGAAAATAGCAAATCCAAGTAAAATTTATAAAAATATTGTTGTCTTAGATGCTGGACATGGTGGAAAAGACAGTGGGGCAGTAAACTCTAAAAAAGCTGCCTATGAGAAAAATTTAAATTTAGAAATTATTTATGACAAAGCGAAAACATATTTTAATGCAAAAGATTCTGAAATAAAAGCTTACTGGACAAGAACAGATGATACTTTTGTAGAATTGTCAAAACGTGCAGAATTTGCCAAAAGTGTAGAAGCAGATTTATTTATTAGTCTTCATATGAATTCGGCAGGTTCAACCGCAAAAGGGTTGGAAGTTTTGTATGCTTCTAATAACAAAAACACAATGTCAGGATTAAATAGCAAAAAAATGGCTGAGATTTTTAAGCAACAGTTAATAGAAGATTTGAATATGACAGATCGAGGCGTAAAAGACAGAACGCGATTAATAGTATTATATAAAAATAGTGTGCCTTCTGTCCTAATTGAACTTGGCTTCATTTCCAATTCTTCTGATGTTGCAAAATTAGTAGATGATACTTTTCAAGAAAAAGCGGCAAAGGCTATTTATGATGCAGCGTTAACATGTTTTCAAAAATATCCGACAGGTCGATAATATAGAGGAGGTTTACTATGAAAAAAAAGTCTTTAAGAATTTATTTAATGATATTAACTGTTTTTGTGCTGTCAACGATATGTATTAGTCCAAAGATTTACGCGAAAACGACTTCTAACGATAAAAAATCACCAAAGATATCAATTTCTTATTTTGTTTATAATCAAAAAGCAAACGTAGCTGTTAAAGCAGTTGATAAAGAATCAGGTATTGATTCTATTATCTATTTAAAAGGAAAAGTGACGGATACCACTTCACCAAAATGGTCAAAAAATGCGAAAAAGGTTATAAATAATAAATTTACAGTTTCAGATGGAGGAACATATAGTGTTCTTGCAACAGATAGGGCTGGAAACAAAACAGTTAAATCCATTAATATAAATGTTGAATTTAGAGCTGTTTGGATTTCTTATCTTGAATTCCAGAGTATTGCAAAAAATGAAATTGCATTTAAAAAAGCGGTAGATGAAATGTTTGATAATTGCCAAAAATGGAATATGAATGCTGTTGTTGTACAAGTGCGTGCATTTAGTGATGCAATGTATGACTCTTCCTATTTTCCATGGTCTAAATATGCTTCTGGAACATTGGGAAAAAATCCGGGATATGATCCACTGGAATATATGGTTGAAGCAGCCCATGAGAGAAATCTCGAGTTTCATGCATGGATTAATCCATACCGTATTACAACAAGTGGAACGAATGTAAATAGCTTACCTGATAATCATCCAGCTAAAAAATGGCGTCAAAAGGAAGATAAAAAACGGAATGTGATAACTTATGCAAATGCACTTTATTATAATCCTGCTACGAAAGATGTTCAAAACTTAATTGTAAATGGCGTAAAAGAAATTGTTGATCATTATGATGTAGATGGAATTCACTTTGATGATTATTTTTATCCAAATTTAGGTTCTTCCTATGCCAGCAAGTTTGATGCGGAAGAATACAGGGATTATAAAGAAGACTGTAAAAGAAATGGAAAGAAAGCTTCTGATATCGTTACATGGAGAAGAAACAATGTAAATAGTCTGGTAAAAGCAGTATATCAAACAGTAAAAGCTTCTGATTCCAATTGCGAGTTTGGAATTAGTCCACAGGGAAATATAAGTAATTTACTATCAAATCAAAGTTATTATGTTGACATAAAAACTTGGTTATCTTCATCTGATTATGTAGATTATATTTGCCCTCAGATTTATTGGGGAATTCATCATAAAACAGCACCATTTGAAAAGAAAATGAATGAATTTCTTGATATCCGAACAAGTGATACAGTAAAGGTATATATAGGACTTGCCGTGTATAAGTGTGGAAGTAAAGCTGATAAAAATGATACCGATTGGTCAACTTCTAATCAGGTTATCAGCGATCAGATTTTGCTTGGACGAAAATCTGGTCAGGTAGATGGATATATGTTTTTTAGATATGAGCAATTAAATGATAGTAAACGAGCAAAAGAACGAGCTAATTTATTAAAAATATTAAAGTGAATATATGGAAATAAGTAATTTGTAGTGTTATACTATAAAAAGATATATTGTAAAATAAATAAAAAGGGAGCCAGTACAATGGAACAACTTACTTTTAGAAATATGAAGTTTCGTGAGTTTGTAAGATTATATTATCATGATATGAACCGTGACTTTCCAAAGGACGAAATCAGACCATTTTGGTCAATTGCACTGCTTTTGCTGAAAAAACAGTATTTATGTGCAGGTATTTGGAAAAAAGGAAAGCTAATTGCATATGCAAATCTTTTGCGCTCAAACTTAAGTCCATGTGCGATGTTAGATTATTTTGCCGTAATTCCATCGGAACGGAATGGAGGGTATGGGAGCAAATTTTTGACTGCGCTAAAGAAATATCCTCTTGATGGCATTATTTTAGAAACAGAAATGCCAGAAAAGGCAGTAGATGAGGCTGATAGAATAAAACGTGAACGCAGGATTGCATTTTATGAGCGAAATGGAGCAAGAAGAACCAATGTAACAGGAACAGCATTTGATGTTTCTTATCATATTTTGTATTTACCGATTCAAAAAGATTATTCTGACAAGAAAATAAAGCATGAATTAGAACATATTTATCAACTAGCGGTACCAGAAAAAATGTATAAAAAGCATGTCCATATTTCTTTGAATAAATAGTACTAAAACATTTAATAAATATTTTATATGGTTTTTAGAGTTATAGAATTGACAAATGAAAGTTTTTGGAATATAAAGGAAAGTGCTATAAATCATATGAGAAACAGAATGGAGAGAGTTCTATGACAGAAACAAACGAAAAAGGAGAGTTATATAAATTTTCAATAAGAGAACAGCTTTTTACAATTCCTAATATTTTGAGTTATATTCGGCTTCTTTTGATACCAGTTATTATTTTTAAATATCTTCATGCAAGTTCTGTTAAAGATTATCGAATTGTGGCAGTTATTGTGGCAGTTTCAGGAATTACAGATATGCTTGACGGATTTATTGCAAGAAAACTTAACATGATAACTGAACTTGGAAAAGCATTAGATCCAGTGGCTGATAAATTGACACATATTGCACTAGTAATCTGCCTGTCTGTTCGCTATCGCTGGATGTTAAGTTTTTTAGCACTTGTAATTATAAAAGAAAGTTTTATGGGTATCATGGGAATTATTATGTTGAAAAAGAAGCAGAAAAAACTAGATGGAGCGAAATGGTTTGGAAAAGTAAGTACTGCTATTTTCGATTTCTTTATGGTTATTTTGATTTTATTTCCATCAATTCCAGAAAGTTATTCAATTGTTATGATAATGATTAGTGCAGTTTTTATGATTATTTCATTTATTGGTTATATTTTTGTTTTCCGAAAGATGTGGAAAGAAAATTAATATATAGATGCCCCTTTGCATATACATATAAAAACAGAGATTGTTTTATTTTATTGCAAGGGGGAATTTTTTATGGATACCTTTCATTTATACAAAGATATTCGGGCAAGGACAAATGGAGAAATTTATATTGGTGTTGTAGGTCCTGTACGGACGGGAAAATCTACTTTTATAAAACGTTTTATGGATCTTCTTGTTATTCCTAATATCGAAGATGTACATAATAAAGAGCGGGCAATTGATGAACTGCCACAATCTGCTGCCGGAAAAACAATTATGACAACAGAACCAAAATTTATTCCAAAAGAAGCAGTTGAAATTGCCTTTGGTAATGATGCAAAAGCTTCTGTGCGTTTAATTGATTGTGTCGGATATATGGTAGAGGGTGCAGGTGGGCATATTGAGGATGATAAAGAACGTTTAGTAAAAACACCCTGGTTTGATCATGAGATACCATTTACAGAAGCAGCAGAATTGGGAACAAAAAAGGTTATTAATGATCACTCGACAATAGGAATTGTAATTACAACAGATGGAAGTTTTGGCGATATTCCAAGAACAAGCTATCAACCAGCAGAAGAAAAAACAATTGAAGAATTAAAAAAATTAAAGAAACCTTTTATCGTATTGTTAAACACAAACAAGCCTTATTCGGAAGAAGCTGTTAATTTAGCAAATGAACTGGCTCTAAAGTATGATGTTACAGTATTGCCTACAAATTGTGAACAATTGCGAAAAGATGATATTCATATGATAATGGAACAAATATTGTCTGCGTTCCCAATTTCAAGATTAAATTTCTTTTTACCAAAATGGGCAGAAATGTTATCAAATGAACATTGGTTAAAAAAGAGCTTTATTGAATCGGTCCAAATATTATTGGAAAAGTTAACTTTAATTAAAGATGTAACACAAGAAAATCTCATGGTAGAGAATGAGTATATGAAACGTCTAAAACTTGATAAAATGCAACTTGAAAATGGAGAGGTTGATATTCATGTAGATTTTGATGATCAATATTATTATCAAATATTAAGTGATATGATAGGTGTACCAATTGATGGAGAATATCAATTGATTTCTACTCTTCGGGAACTGGCGAAAAAAAAGACTGAATATGAAAAGGTAGGAAATGCCTGCGAAGAAGTTCGTGTCAAAGGATATGGTGTTGTTACTCCATCACAGGAAGAAATTTCAGTTGAAACGCCGGAAGTAATCAAACATGGCAATAAATATGGTGTTAAAATTAGAGCAGTTGCACCTTCTATTCATATGATAAAAGCGAATATTGAAACCGAAATTGCTCCTATTGTAGGAACGAAAGAACAGGCGGAAGATTTAATTCATTATATTGAAAGTAATTCTTCTAGCGTGGAAAACGGAATATGGGATACGAATATTTTTGGAAAATCTATAAAACAGTTAGTTGATGATGGTATACATACAAAAGTAAATAAACTTACAGATGAAAGCCAAATTAAATTACAAGAAACAATACAAAAAGTGATTAATGATAGTAATGGCGGGCTTGTTTGCATTATTATATAATTTTATTTTAGTGATAAGAGGTTCAAATAGTTCCCTAAATTATAGTACATTGCATGATGTCTATGGTAGGGAACTTTTTTGCTTTATAGGAAATTTCGTCTCCTATAAAGCAAAAACGCTCCACTTTGTTCTTTGATATGAACTTACTTTGGATACTAATTCCTAGTACTTGACAAATATATTACATATTGTTATAATAGCCACGTAATATATTTAATAATTTTGTAATAATTAAAAGAGAAAATAATACAAAAAGATAGATTATGATCTTTAGGAGGTTCCAATGAACAAGCATATAGTTCGTTTTATAGCATTAGGATTGGTGGGAACTGCATTAGTGTCTAATAATGTATGTTCAGCAAGCACAGCCAATGTATTAAATAGTATGGAGGTTGCTGGTATTACCCTAAGCTTAAATAACTATGTAGAAGAAAATGTAAAAAATACGCAAACTAAAAAAGCTTCTTCCAAACAAAAAGCAGAAAAAAAAGAAGAGGAAGAATTTAAATTAAATTTAGTATATGATCGTTTAGGTGTTGCAAAAGTAAATAATTATTTGAACGTTCGTAAAAAACCAAATGAAAGTTCTAAAATTGTAGGTAAATTAACAAAAAATGCAGGATGCAATGTTTACAAAATTAAAAACGGATGGGCTAAAATTGTATCTGGTAAAGTAAAAGGCTGGGTTAGCGCCGATTATCTTGTAACAGATAAAGAGGCTGAAGAGTATGCAAAAAAAGTTGCTACCAAACAGGCAACTGTCAATACAGAAACTTTGAAAGTAAGAGCATTACCATCTACCGATTCTATTGTATCTACATTAGTTCCAATGGATGAAGAGTTAGATGTTGTAAAAGAAAATCTTACCGAAGAATATGTAAAAAATTATATCAAAAAGCAAGATGATAAATCAATTAAAAAAGGTGTTAACATGAATGAGATGTTAGACAACCTTGATAATTGGATTTGTGTAAAAGTCGATGATGAAAAACTTTTTATTTCGAAAGATTATGTTGATATTTCTTTTAAATTAGAAAGAGCAGTAAAAGCAGAAGAAGTAAAAGAAGACAAGGAAAATGGTATTACATCTGTCCGTGCGTCTATGGTAGAATTTGCAAAACAATATTTAGGAAACAGTTATGTCTATGGTGGAACAAGTTTAACGAATGGAATCGATTGTTCCGGTTTTACAATGAGAATCTACCAACATTTTGGTTATTCTATTCCTAGAACGTCTGGTGCACAGGCACAGGCTTCTGCAACAATTAATTCATCGGAGGCAAAACCGGGAGATTTATTCTTTTATGGAAATAATGGACATGTTAGTCATGTAGCTATGTATATTGGTAATGGATTAGTTATTCATGCAAGTAACCGCAGAACAGGAATTAAAATTTCTAATGCTTTTTATCGTACACCAATTAAAGTGGGAAGATTTGTAAATAACTAAGAGAACTTATATAAAGCAGAATTGTTTACAAAAGGCAAGAACAGTTTAAGTGAATTGTTTAAAGACAATCTTTAGGCTGTTCTTTTTGCTTTTTAAGATTTAACACTTGTTTTCAAGAAAATACTTATGGTATACTACTACATAGGTATGCGGAAATGGAGGGGTTATCACTATGGTAATTGTAATAATTACAGTTATTTTATTAATTGTATTATTAATAAAGTCTGTTTTAGATGAGAAAGAATATGAAAAGAAACTTGAAAAACGTTTATTAAGTCAATGGGGGCAGAAACCTAATTGTGACTATTCGTATGAAAAATTTAATTCTTTGAAAAAATATTATGAACGGCAAAAAAAATCCATTACAAATGTAGATTCAATTACTTGGAACGATATTGACATGGATGAAGTTTTTCTCTTAATAAATAATACACAATGTTCTATTGGTGAAGAATATCTTTATGCACTTCTTCACCAATTAAAATTTGAAGATTCCGAGCTAAAAGAGCGTAATCGGCTGATGGAATGTTTTATAGCAGAAGAAAAAAACCGCTTGAATCTGCAAAAGTGTTTTGCAAAAATGGGAAAATTGAATCAAATTTCATTTTATGAATATGTAAATATTGTAGACGAGATTGTACCACATAAACCATGGATTCATTATTTTTGTTGTTTTGGTCTATTAGGGACAGCTGGACTCCTTTTTATTCCCGGAGCATTAAAAATAGGGTTTCTGGTTATGTTAGGATTTGTCGTTTTTAATATTTTATATTATTATAAGCGGAAAGGACAAATAGAACGCTATCTTTCGGTGTTTTCCTATATTCTTCGCATGCTTTCAAATGTAGATGATTTAGATGCTGTTTCTTTTGATGGGATTTCTGATTATACAAATCGTCTAAACGAGATAGCAAAACAATTTAAAAAGTTTCGAAGACACTCTTATTTTTTAATCGCAGGGCGTAATATGAGCGGAAGCTTACAAGATATTATACTCGATTATATTCGAATGCTCTTTCACATTGATTTAATAAAATTCGACACTATGTTATCAGAAGTGCAGAAAAAAAAGAATTACTTGAATGAAATGTTTGAAATAATCGGTTTTCTTGATTCCATGCTTGCAGCTGCTTCATTCCGTGCTTCTTTAAATGGTAATTACTGCATTCCACAGTTGAAAAACGAAAAAACAAATCATTTAGAAGTAGAAGAAGTATATCATCCACTTATTCATAATCCTGTGAAAAATACAATCAAAGAGAATCAATGTGTTTTGTTGACCGGTTCAAATGCATCAGGAAAATCCACGTTTATAAAAACAATTGCAATCAATGCAATTTTGTCTCAGACGATTTTTACAAGTTTAAGTAAATCCTATCATGCAAATTATTTTATGGTTTATTCCTCTATGGCACTGCAGGATAGTCTGCAGACAAAGGAAAGCTATTACATTGTTGAAATTACATCATTAAAACGAATTTTAGATTTAACCAATCGTGATATTCCTATGCTATGTTTCGTGGATGAAGTGCTCCGCGGAACGAATACAATAGAACGAATTGCAGCTTCTTCACAAATTTTAAAGACATTTACAAATAGGAATACGATGTGTTTTGCTGCAACTCATGATATTGAGCTTACTTATATTTTAGAAAAATTTTATTCCAATTATCATTTTCAAGAGGAAATTAAAAATAACGAAGTGGTATTTGATTATAAATTATATAGAAACAGAGCTACTTCCAGAAATGCAATTCGGCTTTTGGGAATGTTAGGCTATGATGATTCAATCATTGCAGATGCAGATGCTGAAGTAAGTTATTTTATAAAGAACAATAATTGGAATGTACTTTCTTGAAAGGATGGAGAATTGTAATGTTAGTAAATATATATACGGATGGAGCTGCAAGAGGTAATCCGGATGGACCAGGAGGATATGGAACAATTTTAAGCTATATTGATTCCAAAGGTACAGAACATATTAGAGAATTTTCCCAAGGTTATAAAAAAACGACAAATAACAGAATGGAATTAATGGCTGCGATTGTAGGATTGGAAGCTCTCATTAAACCTTGTACGGTTCATTTATACTCCGATTCCCAATACCTTGTGAAAGCTTTTAATGAACATTGGGTTGATGGATGGATCAAAAAAGGATGGAAACGAGGAAAAAATGAACCGGTTAAAAATGTAGATTTATGGAAACGATTGCTTGCTGCAAAAGAACAACATCAGGTAACTTTTATATGGGTAAAAGGGCATGATGGGCATGCACAAAATGAACGTTGTGATGAACTTGCCACTACTGCAGCTGATGGTTGCAATTTAATTGATGACATAATAAATGAAATTTAAATAGACAAAAGAGGGAAAAAATATGGCACAAGTAACACCAATGATGCAACAATATTTATCAATAAAAAAAGATTACCAAGACTGTATTCTATTTTACCGGCTTGGCGATTTTTATGAAATGTTTTATGATGATGCGTTGACTTGCTCGAAAGAACTGGAAATTACCCTGACAGGAAAAAATTGTGGTTTAGAAGAGAGAGCTCCCATGTGTGGAGTTCCTTTTCATGCTGTAGACAGTTATTTAAGTAAGTTAATTAGTAAAGGATATAAAGTTGCAATCTGTGAGCAGGTTGAAGACCCAAAGAGCGTAAAAGGAATTGTAAAACGAGAAGTAATCCGAGTTGTAACGCCTGGAACTAATCTTAATACACAGGCACTTGATGAAACGAAGAACAACTATTTAATGAGCGTTGTATACACGACAAATGCTTATGGTATTTCTATTGTAGACATTACAACCGGTGATTATTATGTTACTGAACTAGATTCGGAGAGAAAACTGATTGATGAAATTAACAAATTTGTACCATCCGAAATTATTTGTAATGATTCTTTTTATGTATCCGGAGTTGATATTGAGGATTTAAGGGAACGGCTAAATATTTCTATTTCAGCTTTAGAACCATGGTATTTTGACGATTCCCTATGTGAACGCAGTTTGAAAGAGCATTTTAATGTAGAACATTTAAATGGACTTGGATTAGGAGATTTTACGATTGGTATTATTGCTGCCGGGTCAATTATGCAATATCTGTACGAAACCCAAAAAAATTCATTAGCCCATCTTACAAAGCTGACACCATATATTACAAGTAAATATATGCTATTAGATAGTTCCACAAGGAGAAATTTAGAGCTTGTAGAAACTTTGCGGGAAAAACAAAAACGAGGCTCTCTTCTTTGGGTGCTAGATAAAACAAAGACAGCTATGGGTGCAAGACTACTCCGTACTTATATAGAACAGCCATTGATTGAAAAGAAACAGATAACGGCAAGATTAGATGCAATTGAAGAGTTAAAAACGCATGGAATTACCCGAGAAGAACTAAGAGAATATTTGAATCCAATCTATGATTTAGAACGGCTAATTAGTAAAATCAGTTATAAAAGTGCTAATCCAAGAGATTTAATTGCATTTCAATCTTCTTTGGAAATGTTACCACCAATAAAATTATTATTAGAAGGTATGGAAAGCAAAGAGCTTCATGAAATTGATAAGAATTTAGATACGTTAGAAGATATCTGCTCGTTAATCAAAGCGTCGATTATTGATGATCCGCCGATTTCAATTCGGGAAGGTGGAATGATAAAAGATGGTTTCTCAGAAGAAGTTGATACTTTAAAAAAGGCAAAAACAGAGGGTAAAACCTGGCTTGCAGAATTAGAGGCACGGGAAAAAGAAGCGACGGGAATCAAAAATTTACGGGTAAAATATAATAAAGTATTTGGTTATTATTTAGAAGTAACCAATTCTTATAAAGAGCTTGTACCGGCTAACTGGGTTCGTAAACAGACCCTTGCTAATGCAGAGCGTTATACAACAGAGGAATTAAAAAAATTAGAAGATATTATTCTTGGTGCAGAAGATAAATTATTTAATTTAGAATATAATTTATTCTGTCAGATAAGAGATCAGATTGCAGATGAAATGATAAGAATTCAAAAGACTGCGAAAGCAGTTGCGGCAGTTGACGTCTATGCATCACTTGCATTAGTTGCGGAACGAAACAATTTTATCCGTCCTCATATCAATCAAAAGGGCGTGATACATATAAAGAACGGACGACATCCTGTTGTAGAGCAAATGATTGTAAATGGATTGTTTGTAGCAAATGATACCTATTTAGATAATGAGAAAAACAGGGTATCAATTATAACAGGACCTAATATGGCAGGCAAATCAACTTACATGCGCCAGACAGCACTTATTGTACTAATGGCACAGATTGGAAGCTTTGTTCCTGCAAGTGAAGCAGATATTGGAATTGTTGACCGAATTTTTACAAGAGTGGGTGCGTCGGATGATTTAGCATCCGGTCAAAGTACTTTTATGGTAGAAATGACAGAGGTTGCGAATATATTAAGAAATGCAACTAAGAACAGTCTTCTTATTTTGGATGAAATTGGAAGAGGAACTAGTACGTTTGACGGATTGAGTATTGCATGGGCTGTAGTCGAACACATAAGTAATCCAAAGCTACTTGGAGCAAAAACATTGTTTGCAACACATTATCATGAATTAACGGAGCTAGAGGGAAAAATTGACAGTGTAAATAACTATTGTATAGCTGTAAAAGAACAGGGAGAAGATATTGTTTTCCTTAGAAAGATAGTAAAAGGCGGTGCCGACAAAAGCTATGGAATACAGGTAGCAAAATTAGCTGGAGTACCATCAAGTGTGTTAAATCGTGCAACAGAAATTGCCCAGCAATTATCTGAGAACGACATTGCCGGAAATGCGAAAAAAATTAATATCAAAAATGAGATGGATGATACAAGCGATGATTCATTAATGGCAAAAGAAGATGAATTGGAAGATGGAGTTCAAATGTCGATTTTTGATACAATGAATAATAAAAATGCTTCTGAAGACATTCTATTAGAACTTCGGGAACTGGAATTGGCAACAATGACACCAATTGATGCTTTAAATCGACTTTACGAGCTTCAGAAGAAAGTAAAAGAACGATGGTAAAGAGGAGATAATTATATGAATCATATCACTTTGCTTGACCAAAATACAATCAATAAAATTGCTGCCGGAGAAGTAGTAGAACGTCCAGCAGCGGTTGTAAAAGAATTAGTAGAAAATTCAATTGATGCAAAAGCGAATGTTATCACAGTAGAAATAAAAGAAGGTGGTATAAGCTTTATACGCATAACGGATAACGGAACTGGTATCGAGAAAAGTGAGATTCCTATTGCATTCAAAAGGCATTCTACAAGTAAAATACGATCGGTTGAGGATTTAATTACTGTATCAAGTCTGGGCTTTCGTGGGGAAGCACTTGCCAGTATAGCTGCTGTTTCTCAAATTGAACTTGTAACAAAAACAAATGGTTCTTTAACAGGTTCGCGGTATTTAATTGAAGGCGGAGAAGAAAAATCGTTAGAGGAAATTGGCTGTCCGGAAGGTACAACATTTCTTATGCGTAATTTGTTTTATAATACGCCGGCAAGAAGAAAATTCCTAAAATCTTCGATGACCGAAGCAAGTTATATCTCTGATCTGGTAGAACGTATGGCGGTTTCCCATCCGAATATTTCTTTTAAATTTTTAAACAATAATCAGTTGAAGCTTCATACTTCAGGAAACGGACAAATGAAAGAAGTTATTTATCATATTTATGGTCGTGAGATTGCCAGCCAATTACTTCCTGTATTCTTTGAAGATGGCTTTTTAAAAATATCCGGATTTATAGGAAAGCCAATTATTTCCCGGGGAAACCGTAATTACATGAATTATTTTATAAATGGGCGCTATATTAAAAGCTCTGTAATAAATAAGGCAATTGAGGAGGCATATAAACCTTATACAATGGCTCACCGATATCCGTTTACCTGCCTTTTATTTGAGATTGAAAGTGAACGGATTGATGTTAATGTTCATCCAACGAAAATGGAAGTACGGTTTACCCACCAGGAAGAATTGTTCCGAATTCTATATGATGTTCTTTCTGAGTGTTTAAGGCAAAGAGAATTAATACCAGAGATTCAATTAGGTTTGGAAAAAAAAGAAAAAATAAAATTAGAAAATAAAATAGCTGAACCATTTGAGGTAAACCGACGAATGGAGGAAAACAATAAAGAAAAAATCTCAGATGTACCAAAGAATTTTGATATGTCGCCATTTGAGATATTATCCAAAGAATCAATAAAAAGAGAGGATATTAATAATGTTTCTGAAGACCTTATAAAAGAAAATAAGGCAGTTTATGAAGCAAAGCCTCAGCAATTAAATTTATTTGAAGAAAGATTGTTAAGTAAAGAAGCCGTAAAACAGCATCGAATCATTGGGCAATTATTTTCAACCTATTGGATTGTTGAATATCAGGACAAAATGTTTTTGATTGATCAGCATGCTGCACATGAAAAAGTATTATACGAAAGAACAATGAAGACTCTTGAGAATAAACAGCATAATTCTCAGATGTTAAAACCGCCTATTATATTATCTTTGAATCTTCGGGAACAAGAGGTTCTTATGACACATATGGAGATGTTTAGACAGCTAGGTTTTGAAATTGAACCATTTGGAGGCAAGGAATATTCTGTACATGCTGTTCCAAATGATTTATATAATATTGCTCAAAGGGATTTATTAATTGAAGTAATTGATAATTTAGCAAATGAGGATGGAAAGCATAAACCGGATATCTTGTTGGAGAAAGTTGCATCTATGTCATGTAAAGCAGCGGTTAAGGGGCATCAGACTCTTTCTTATGCAGAGGCGAAAGAGTTGATAAATGAATTGCTTACACTTGAAAATCCTTATCATTGTCCTCATGGAAGACCTACAATTGTATCAATGTCGAAATATGAAATTGAAAAGAAATTTAAACGTATTGTATAAATGAAACTATTTTATATAATAGATTATATAGAACGCGGAGGATGGAAATGAAACAGCCACTAATTGTATTAACAGGGCCAACGGCAGTTGGAAAGACCGAACTTTCCATAGAGCTCGCTAAGCTTGTAAATGGAGAAATTATATCTGCAGATTCCATGCAGGTTTACCGGCATATGGATATTGGAACAGCTAAAATTACACCAGAAGAAATGCAGGGTGTAAAACATTATCTGATTGATGTATTAAATCCGGATGAAGAATTCAATATTGTTTTATTCCAGACACTTGCGAAACAGGCAATGAAAGAAATTTATGAAAAGGGGAAAATTCCAATTTTAGTTGGTGGGACAGGCTTTTACATTCAGTCGGTTTTGTATGATATTGATTTTACTAAAACCCAAACCGATTCTACCTATCGTATGGAATTAGAGAGCCTGGCAAAGGAAAAAGGTGCTTTTTACCTTCATGAGCAGTTGCAAAAAATTGATCCTGCTTCTGCTAAAAAAATTCATGCCAATAATATAAAGCGGGTTATACGTGCTTTAGAGTTTTATAAATTAACTGGAAAAAAAATTTCAGAACACAATGAAAAAGAACAAAGTAAGGAATCTCCGTATAATTTTGCCTATTTTGTATTAAATCAGGATAGAAAAGTTTTGTATGAACGGATTGACAAACGGGTAGACAATATGGTAAAACATGGTTTGATTCAAGAAGTTAAATCTTTGTATGAAAAAGGTTATCAGAAAAATTTGGTATCTATACAGGGACTTGGCTATAAAGAAATCATTTCTTACCTGGAAGGTGATTGTACTTTAGAAGAGGCAGTCTATATATTAAAACGGGATACAAGACATTTTGCAAAGCGTCAGATTACTTGGTTTAAAAGAGAAAAGGAAGTAATTTGGGTCGATAAACAAAATAAAACAGAAGATGAAATTCTTGCAATATTAAAACAGGAATTAAAAAAGAAATTAATATTAAAGGATGAGTAAAATGAAAGAACAGTTAAATACTATGTATAAGGATTTATCAATTGACGAAAAAGTATTGGCTTATTGCGATAAGATTTTAGAAGATTTAAAACCACGTTTTCAAAAAATTGATGAAGTCGCAGAATACAATCAGCTTAAAGTAATTAAAGCAATGCAGGAAAATCGTGTAAGTGATGTCCATTTTGCTGCTACAACCGGATATGGCTATAACGATTTGGGAAGAGATACGTTGGAAGCTGTTTATGCTTCGGCTTTTCATGCGGAAGCTGCATTAGTACGACCACAACTTACATGTGGAACTCATGCGCTTAGTACTGCATTGTCTGCCAATTTAAGACCGGGAGATGAGCTATTATCCCCTGTTGGAAAGCCTTATGACACTTTAGAAGGTGTTATCGGCATTAATCCTTCCAAGGGTTCTCTGGCTGAATACGGAGTTACTTATGCACAAGTTGATTTACTTCCGGATGGAAACTTTGATTATGATGGAATCCGTAACGCAATTAATGAAAAAACGAAAATGGTAACAATCCAGCGTTCAAAAGGATATGCGACAAGACCTACTTTATCCGTTGAGCGAATCGGTGAATTAATTTCATTCATTAAAAGTATAAAATCAGATATTATTTGTATGGTAGATAACTGTTATGGAGAATTTGTAGAAACAATAGAGCCTACGGATGTCGGAGCTGATCTTTGTGTTGGTTCACTTATTAAAAATCCTGGTGGTGGACTTGCACCAATCGGTGGATATATTGTTGGAAAAGAAGAATATGTGGAAAATGCAGCTTTTCGGTTAACTTCACCGGGACTTGGAAAAGAAGTCGGAGCTTCCCTTGGATTAAATGGTCAGCTTTTTCAAGGATTTTTTATGGCTCCACAAGTTGTATCAGGTGCTTTAAAAGGTGCTATTTTTGCTGCAAATGCCTATGAAAAATTAGGTTTTCCGGTTATTCCAAATGGAACAGAACCTAGATATGATATTATACAGGCAGTCACATTGGGATCTGCAGAAGCAATTATTGCTTTTTGTAAAGGAATTCAAAGTGCTGCTCCAGTTGACAGCTTTGTTACTCCGGAACCTTGGGCGATGCCGGGATATCATTCCGATGTTATCATGGCAGCTGGTGCATTTATTCAAGGATCTTCCATTGAATTAAGTGCGGATGCTCCAATTGAACCACCGTATGCGGTCTATTTTCAAGGTGGACTTACATGGTATCATGCAAAGTTTGGAATACTTATGTCATTACAGAAACTTTATGAAGAAAATTTAATAAAATTGTAATGTATACAAATAAAGTGTTTTGTGATAAAATGTAATTTGGAGTTTGAGCGGATATCAAGTGATTGAGTGTGCAGTAAGGAGCACATCATGAAACAAGTTCATATTACAGTTAAAAATTTGCCAAGTTCAGAACGACCTTATGAGAAAATGGAACATTATGGTGCAGGAGTATTATCCGATGCAGAATTGCTTGCTATTATTATTCGCACAGGGACAAATGGAGAACGCTCTGTTGATGTCGCATCGAGAATATTAAAAACTGCTAATAATGTAAATGGTCTTCTAGGTTTAAATCAAATGTCAATTCGTGAACTTATGACCATTAATGGAATTGGAAGAGTAAAAGCAATTCAATTAAAGGCAGTTTTTGAGCTTGCTAGGAGAATATCAAAAGCAACAAAAAATCAGACAAGTTGTTTTACCAGCCCTAGACAAATAGCGGATTATTATATGGAAGATATGCGTCATCTTCAACATGAAGAGATACTGCTAATTATGATGAATTCAAAAAGTCAGATAGTAAAAGAAGAACGAATTTCCGTTGGGACGGTGAATGCTTCCATCCTGTCACCAAGAGAGGTATATGTATGTGCTCTAAAAAATAGTGCCGTGCATATTGTATTAATTCACAATCACCCAAGCGGAGATCCGACTCCCAGCAAAGAAGACATACAGATTACTAAAAAGATTAAAGATGCTGGTAAATTAATTGGAATTGGATTGATGGATCATATTATAATTGGTGATAATAAATATGTCAGTTTAAGAGAGAAAGGATTTTTATAATGTCAAAAAAGATGTTTGGTATAGATTTAGGTACAAGTAAATTAAAGATTTATAAAAAAGGAGAAGGAATTGTTTTAGATGAAAAAAATGTCATTGCGATTGCAAATAAAAAGAACTTATTTGCAGCCGGTAATGAGGCATATGAAATGTGTGAAAAAGCTCCTGTTAATATTTCGGTATCTTATCCGGTAAAATTTGGTGTTATCGCAGAAATCGCTCATATGCAGATGCTTCTCAATCATTTCTTTGATCAGCTGATTGGCAAGAAAAAAACTTTTGGTAATGCAGTTGATTTCCTAATAGCAGTTCCTACTGATATTACAGAGGTAGAAAAGAAATCTTTCTACGATTTAATCAATAATTCAAATGTCAAGTCAAAAACAATCGGAGTAGTTGAAAAGCCTCTTGCTACAGCTTTAGGAATGGGATTAGATATCTATAATGCCCATGGGATTTTAACGGTAGATATGGGAGCTGAAACAACGGAGATTTCAATTCTTTCTCTTGGTGGAATTGTATTAAGTAAACTTATTCCAATCGGTGGAAGTCGAATTGATGAGGCAATCAAATTATTTGTTAAAAAACGTTATAATTTGGTAATTGGTAATAAAACAGCAGAGTTTATTAAACAAAACCTTGTTTCTGCATTTCCAGGTGAAAAGGAAACGGTATCTGCCTGTGGAAGAAATGTTGTGACAGGACTTCCATGTGAAATGGAAATTTCCTCTGAAGAGGTGAATGAAGTTGTAAAAGAACATTTAATTACAATTATTGAAGCAGTAAGAATTATTTTAGAAAGAACTCCACCAGAAATTTCAGCTGACATTTATCGTTCCGGTTTATATCTGACCGGAGGTGCTTCTCAATTAAGAGATTTAGATCGTTTGTTTAACCATGAAACAGCATTAAAGGTCAATCTATCTGATGATCCGGAAAATACAGTTGCAAATGGTCTAGGTGAATTAATTGAAAATCTGGGAACAAATAAACTTTCTGCTAATATTATCCAGACTATGAATGGAAAAAAGAAATAAACCTGGCAGGAGGTAATATAAATGAGACGTAGAACAAAAATAACAATTAATCCAAAGTATCTGTTAATTCTATGTTCTATTTTATGTGTTGGATTGATTATCATATCCTATCGATATAAAGAAAAAGTTGCTCCTGTCAAAACGCTTGCAGAAGAAATTGTTGCACCAATGCAAAAAGGAATTAACCATGTCGGACTTTGGATTGCTGACAAAAAAGAAATCTTTACGTCTATGCAGACATTAATTGGCGAAAATAAAAAGCTAAAAGAAGAATTAGACAATATATCTTATGAAAATAAGATATTAAAACAAGAAAAATATGAATTAGAAGATCTTAGAGAATTATATGAGCTTGACAAAAAATATGCAAGCTATCCTAAAGTTGCTGCAAGAGTTATTAGTAAAGACAGCAATAACTGGTATAATCAATTTTGCATTGATAAAGGCTCAAAGGATGGTATTTCAAAAAACATGAATGTTTTGGCCGGTGACGGATTGGTTGGTATTGTCACTGAGGTAGGGAGTAACTGGTCAAAAGTACGCACAATTATTGATGACCAGAGCAACGTCAGTGGTATGTCATTAAAATCTTCTGATATTTGTAATGTAAAAGGAAATTTAGAATTAATTGACAAAGGATTGATTGAAATTGAACTTGTAGATAAGGCTGCTGATATAAAAGAAGGAGATGAAATTGTTACATCTCATATTAGCGATAAATTTTTACAGGGAATTTTAATTGGTTATGTTAAAAGTATTGATGTAGATGCTTCTAACACGACAAAATCAGGATATTTAACACCTGCCGTATCTTTTGATTCTTTGGATACTGTATTAGTTATTACAGAATTGAAAAAAGAATTACCAAAAGAAGCAATTAACTATTAAAGCAAGGAAGTGTAGAAATGAAACGAGTAATTACAATCCTATTCACCGTATTAATCTGTTTTTTATTACAGACTACGATATTTCAGGCACTTGCTTTAGCTGACGTAGTTCCTAACCTATTACTCATAGTAACAGTTGCATTTGGTTACATGCGTGGTGAAAAAGAAGGAATTTTCGTTGGTCTTTTTTGTGGATTGCTCATTGACTGTGTATTTGGAGATATAATCGGAATATGTAGTCTGATTTATATGGTAGTTGGATACTTAAATGGTCTTTGTAATAAGTTATATTATAGTGAACACATAACAGTAACTGTTACACTAGTAGCATTAAGTGATTTGATTTATAACTTCTTCTATTATATAATTGAATTTTTATTCCGTAATCGGTTAAACTTTTTCTTTTATTTGAGAAGAATTATTATACCGGAATTAGTATATACCGTATTAATTTCTATCTTATTATATAAATTGCTACATACGATAAATAACTTATTAGAACAATCAGAACAAAAGGAGGCTTAGAATGTTTGATTCGTTTATGAACTGGCTAAAGGATGTAAAAAAATCCCGCCTGTTTCCTATTTCTATTATATTTTTCCTTTTGTTCTCTATTTTAATTCATCAGCTCTTTGTATTACAAATTGTAAATGGTGAGCAATATGAAAAAGAAAGTGAATATAGAGATGAAAAGCCAAGGGAATTAAAAAGCACAAGAGGTAATATTCTCGACCGGAAAGGAAAAGTATTGGCATACGATGAATTATCGTATTCGGTAACAATCGAAGATACCGGTGAGCTGGAAACGAATGAAGAAAAAAATCGTATGATTTATGACCTAATTCAACTGATTGAAGAGCATGGGGATAAATTAGATACAGATTTTCCAATCAAACTAAATGAAAATAATGAATTTGAATTTACAGTAGAGGGCAATTCTCTGTTAAGGTTTAAAAAAGATGTATATTCTCTACAGGCATCTGATAAATTAAGCGATGAACAGATTTCAATTTCAGCAAAAGAAATGTTTCATTACATTCGAAGCTCTACTGAAAAATCCAGTCCTAAATTTGAAATAGATGATTCTTACAGTGAGCAGGATGCTTTGAAGATTATGTCGATTCGGTATTCCCTTTATTTAAATCGTTATCATCGATATGATCCTACAACAGTTGCGGTAAATGTAAGTGATAAGACAGTTGCTGCAATCAAAGAGAATAGTGCAGATTTGCCTGGTGTTGAGATTTCTCAAGAGACTTATCGTGTTTATAAAGACAGTAAATATTTCGCCCAGATGCTTGGTTACACTGGAACAATAAATGCGGAAGAATTAGCGGCATTAGATAGCAAAGAGAGAAAAAAATATACTTCTACCGACCAAATTGGTAAAAAAGGGCTAGAAAAAGAATATGAGTCCTATTTGCATGGTGAAAAAGGAAAAGAAACAGTAGTTGTAAATGAAAGTAAGCGGGTTGTAGGTGTAAAAGAGAGGGTTGAACCGACTGCCGGTAATGATTTATATCTGACAATTGATGCTGATTTACAAAAACAATGTTATGATATACTGGAAAAAGAAATTGCCGGTATCCTTTTATCACAAATAAATAATGGAATGGATGTCGGAAGCAAAGGGACTTCTGGAGCAGATATTAAAATTCCAATCTATGATGTTTATTTTTCTCTGATTGACAATAATTCCATTGATATATCAACGTTAAATGATAAAGATGCTACAAACTTGGAAAAGAAAGTTTATAAAAAATTCCAGCAGGAACAAAAGTCTGTACTAAATAAGTTGAATACAACACTAGCTCATGACTATAATAAATCAAATGAAGCTTCTGGTAAAAATATGGAAGAATATTTAAACTATATTTATTCTATGTTAATCAAAAAGGAAATATTAATTTCTGATAAAATTGACAGAGAAGATAAAATGTATCTGGATTATGCGGATTCTAAAATTAGCTTAAGTAAATTTCTTCAGTATGCGTTATCCAATAACTGGATTGACTTATCAAAGCTTGAAATTGGTGATGAATTTTATAGTACAAAAGAGCTGTATGGAAAACTTGTCGATTATATGAAAGAACTTTTATTAACCGACATTGAATTTAGCAAAAAGTTATATCACACATTAATTTATAATTTTGAATTATCCGGAACCGATATTTGTCTTCTATTATACGACCAAGGTGTGTTAAAATATAATGAAGCTGATATTAATAAGTTAAAATCAGGTAATATTTCTGCTTATAATTTTATACGCGATAAGATTAAAAAGCTTGAAATTACACCGGCACAACTTGCATTAGAACCTTGTTCCGGTTCAATTGTAGTGACTGATCCAAATACAGGTGAGGTTCGTGCACTTGTAAGCTATCCGGGATATGACAATAATAAATTGGCAAACAGCGTAGATGCAAAATATTATTCTTATCTAGAGTCAAATTCATCTGCCCCAATGCTAAACCGACCTTTACAGTCAGCGTCTGCACCCGGTTCAACATTTAAAATGTTGACATCTGTAGTAGCTTTAGAAGAAGGCGTTGTGACACCAACAGAAAAAATATTGGACAAACACCAATTTACAAAAATCGATGCAAATAATGGTCCAAAATGTTGGAGTGGAAGCTCTCACGGCAAGATAGATATTTCAGATGCAATTCAAGTGTCTTGTAACTATTTCTTTTATGAAATGGGGTATCGATTGAGTCTTGATAATGGAGAATATAATAGCAAGAAAGGTCTTGCCAGAATTCGCAAATATGCTAAAATGTTTGGTCTTGATTCAAAATCAGGAATCGAACTTTATGAATATAAACCTAATATTTCAACAGAAGATTCTGTACGTTCTGCAATTGGGCAGGGTAATAACAATTATACTCCCGCTGAGATTGCACGTTACGTTACAACAGTAGCAAATCGAGGAACTTGTTATGATTTAACAATTGTAGACAAGGTAAAAGACTTAGATGGTAATGTCTTATTAAATAATAAGGCAAAAGTACACAATCAGGTAAATATTAAGGATTCTACATGGGATGCGGTACATTCTGGTACTTATAAAGTAGTAAATGGACCAAGAAGCTCTATTTCTTCTTTATTTAGTAAGCTTAATGTAAAAGTTGCCGGTAAAACAGGAACTGCACAGGAGAGTAAATCAAAGCCAAACCATGCTTTGTTTGTTTCCTTTGCTCCATATGAAGATCCTGAAATTTCTGTTTCTGTTGTAATACAAAATGGTTATACATCAAGCAATGCAGCAGAAGTTGCAAGAAATGTATATAAATATTATTTTAAATCCGATTCAGATGAAAAAAATGAAAAAGAAAAAGAAGAAGGAGTTAACACACCTGAATTGGGTACTCAGACATACACAGATTAATGAAGCAGGAGGTAGTTATGAGTAGCAGCCCAGTTATGATAAAGGGAACAAAATCTGGTATCATTCTTGTCTTAGATAAAACAACAGATTTTGAAGAACTAAAGACAGAAATTGCCAAGAAATTTAAAAGTTCTTCCAAATTTCTTGGTAATGCAACACTTGCACTTACTTTTGATGGAAAATCTCTTTCTGATAAAGAGCAGATGGAAGTCATTGACATTATTCACAGTAATTCAAATTTAAATATAGCATGTGTTGTAGAAACTAATGCAGAAAAAGAAGAATTACTAAAGAAAAGTTTAAATGAACATCTAATGGAGCTGACAACCAATTCAGGTCAATTTTACAAGGGAAATCTTCGTTCAGGACAAGTATTAGAATCAGAAACAAGTATTATTGTACTTGGGGATGTAAATCCCGGATCAAAAATTGTTTCAAAGGGGAATATTATAATACTTGGAACATTAAAAGGTACAGCCTATGCTGGTGCTTCTGGCAATGAGGGAGCATTTGTTATGGCGCTTGATATGCTTCCAATGCAGATTCGAATTGCCGATATTATTGCTCGCTCTTCGGATGAGAAACCAAGAAAGCATGAACCAAAAGAACCAAAGATTGCTTATGTAGAAGATGGAAATATTTATATAGAACCATTTAGTAAGGATGTCGTAAATGATATTCGATATTTCAAATAAATGGAAAGAATAAGGAGGATATAAATTAATGGGAGAAGTAATAGTTATTACATCCGGTAAAGGTGGAGTTGGTAAAACAACCACTACAGCAAATGTAGGTACAGGTTTGGCAAAGTTAAATAAAAAAGTAGTATTAATTGATACAGATATAGGTTTAAGAAATCTTGATGTAGTAATGGGACTTGAAAACCGTATTGTTTATAATTTAGTTGACGTTGTTGAAGGAAACTGCCGTATTAAACAGGCATTAATCAAGGATAAAAGATATCCAAATCTTTACCTTTTACCTTCTGCACAAACAAGAGATAAAACATCTGTTTCTCCAGAACAGATGAAAAAACTTTCAGATGAATTAAGAGAAGAGTTTGATTACATATTAATGGATTGTCCAGCTGGAATTGAACAGGGATTTAAAAATGCAATTGCCGGTGCGGACAGAGCATTAGTTGTTACAACACCAGAAGTTTCTGCTGTCCGTGATGCTGATCGAATTATCGGCTTGTTGGAAGCAAATGAAATTAAAAATACACATTTAATTGTAAACCGTTTAAGATCCGATATGGTAAAACGTGGTGATATGATGTCAAGTGATGATGTAGTTGAAATTCTGGCTGTTGATTTGATTGGTGTTGTTCCTGATGATGAAAGTGTTGTTATATCTACAAACCAGGGTGAACCACTAGTTGGTAACGAATCCTTAGCCGGTCAGGCATACTTAAACATTTGTCATAGACTCTTAGGAGAAGAAGTACCATTTTTAGATTTAAATGCAAAAAATAGTTTAATGGCAAGATTGGCTGGCATTTTCAAAAAAAACTAAGGAGGGAGTACTATGGGATTTTCAGAATTCTTTAAAAGGAAGTCTTCTAGCAATGTTGCCAAAGACAGACTAAAACTTGTTTTGGTATCCGATCGGGCAAATTGTTCTCCCGAGATTATGGAACAGATGAAAAATGATATCATCAAAGTAATCTCAAAATATGTGGAGATTGATGTCGATGGTTTAGATATTAAAATAACCCAAACAGAAATAGAAGGGGATAATGGAACAGTTCCTGCACTTTTTGCTAACATACCAATCAAAGATTTAAAAAATCAAAAAATGTAAGGATGATTTTCCATGTTTAATTTTAAACTATATAATTTTAAGCGCTATAATTTCTATTTAATTGCTGTTGTAATTATTTTAGGACTTTGCAGCTCATATTTTGTAAAGCAGGCCGGAGGCACAGAATTTGGTGCCAGCAATTTTAAAAAGCAGATTATTGGTTTAATAATTGGACTTGCTGTTGCTATTTTCGTGTCGCTTGTTGATTACCATTTTATAACGCAGTTTTCACTTGTATATTATATAATTGGTACTTTATTAGTTGCAGGAACAAAATTTTCTCCACTTGGAACAGACCTTTCAACAGGTTCTTATCGGTGGTTAAAACTTCCCGGGCTTAATTTTCAGCCTGCAGAATTAATGAAAATATTATTAATCTTATCGCTGGCGGTATTTTTATGCAAGTATGAAGATTACATGGATCAATTTCGAATTGTTATATTTGCTGGAATTGTTATGGCAATTCCGACAAGTTTTGTACTTGTTCAATCCGATTTATCTTCTAGTGTAGTTATGATGTTTATTTTTGCAATGATGATTTTTGCTGCAGGTCTAAGCTATAGGATTATAGCACCTATATTAGCAGTTGGAATACCAGCTTTTTTAGTAGTTTTCTGGTATATACAGCAACCATATCAAAAGCTTATATCTGATTATCAGCAAATGAGAATTGTCGGATTTTTAAATCCTGAATTATATGACAATTCTATTATGTATCAGCAAAATTATTCTATTCAGGCGATTGCTTCTGGACGTTTAATCGGAAAATTATTTATGAATAATGCCTCTGATAGCCGTGGGTATCGTTATGTTGATGTCATTGAAAGTGATTTTATTTTTACAGTAATTGGAGAAGAGGTTGGATTTATCGGTAGTTGTGTTATAATAGGATTATTAGCAACTGTAGTTATTATGTGCCTACGAATTGCAAACAGAGCAAGTGACAGGTTAGGAATGTTGATTGCAATTGGGGTAGCTTCTATGTTTATGTTTCAAATATTTGCTAATATTGGGGTAGCTTCTAGAATTTTACCAAATACAGGGTTACCATTACCATTTTTAAGCTCTGGTATTAGTTCGATGTTAAGCAGTATGCTTGGAATTGGACTTGTGCTGAATGTTGGAATTCAGACATCTAGAAGTAAATACGGGGGATTCTCCATGCTATAATAATAAAATAACAGAATAAGGAGGTATTTCATTATGAATATCGGAATGATTGCACATGATGCAAAGAAAAAACTGATGCAAAATTTTTGTATTGCTTACAGAGGTATCTTGAGTAAAAATGAAATTTATGCAACTGGAACAACAGGAAGATTAATTGAGGAAGTAACAAATTTAAATGTTCATAAATATTTGGCAGGGCATTTAGGTGGAGAACAACAGTTAGGTGCTCAGATTGAACATAATCAGATTGATTTAGTAATTTTTTTAAGAGACCCATTAAATCCAAAATCTCATGAACCGGATGTCAATAATGTAGTTCAGTTATGTGATACGCATAATATACCTTTAGCGACTAATCTGGCTACGGCTGAATTATTAATCAAGGCCCTTGACAGGGGAGATTTGGACTGGCGTGAAGTTTATAAATCTTAGGAGTAATAAAATGAAATATAAAAGAGGGTTATGTATTTTACTGGCAGGAATCTTGTTGACGGGCTGCAGTTCGAATACTATGTACAATGAATTTGAAGATGGGCAACAAATAATTGATTTTATTTCACCTGATAGCAGTGAGATTCAATATGCTGATTCTTTTGCAAAAGATTTGTGTGTTGTACCGGTAAATTATCAGAACAAAAAAGATCCATTTATGACTGCAAAGGCTTCTTTAATTTTTGATGTAACTGATCATAAAATATTATATGCAGACAATGTATATGAGCGACTATATCCTGCCAGCGTTACAAAGATTGTAACTTCCTTAATTGCATTAGAAGAATGTGATTTAAATGAAATGGTTACAATTAGTCATAATGCTGCCAATATAACTGAGTGGGGTGCAAAAAAGTGTGGATTCCAAGAGGGCGATCAGATTAAATTAAAAGATTTATTATATTCATTCTTAATCTATTCAGGCAATGATGCCGGAATTGCAATTGCAGAACATATATCAGGAAGTGTAGAGGCTTTTGCCGAAAAAATGAATCAAAAAGCAAAAGAATTGGGAGCTGTAGATTCCCATTTTGTAAATCCACATGGGCTACATGATGATAATCATTACACAACTATTTATGATATATATCTGTTTTTTGAAGAGTGTATTAAAAATAAAACATTTTTGGATATCATTAACACAAAAGGCTTTACTGCTCATTACAAAGGAGCAGATGGTAAAAGCAAAACAGCATTTTTTCCATCAACCAATCGTTATCTGGTCGGAAGAGAGCAGGCTCCAGAAAATGTAACAGTAATTGGAGGTAAAACAGGTACGACAAGTAAAGCAGGATCCTGTCTTACATTATATAGTAAAAATAGCAATGGACATGATTATATATCAATTATCTTTCATGCTTCTACGGGAAATGAATTATTTGCTCAGATGACTCGTCTGCTAGAATATGAATCGAAATAATTAGAATTTAACATAAGAAAACATATAAAAAACAGTGGATAAATTTAAGAATTTATTCATTGTTTTTTTCGATTTATTTCGAAATGATACTACAAAAAATTCAGAAATAATTATTGTCTTTTCATGAATTCTATACTATAATATAGAATATAATAAAATATATTATATGCAATTAACACAATTTTCTGTGAATTCTACAAAGATGGAATATTCACAAGGTATGAAGGAGGAGATTACAATGATACAGATTATTGCTGGTGAAAAAGGGAAAGGCAAAACAAAGGTTCTTTTAGACAAAGTAAATACCGAAATTAAGTCGGTAGCGGGGACTAGTGTATACTTAGACAAAAATACAAAGCATATGTATGAACTAAATAATAAAATAAGACTAATTAATGTAAATGATTTTTTGGTAACAAATTATAACGAGTTTTTAGGATTTATATGTGGTATTATATCTCAAGATCATGATTTAGAGATTGTTTATTTAGATAGTTTCCTTAAAATAGCCTGCTTAACAGAAGAGAATCTCGAACTTGTTTTAAATAAGTTATCCGAAGTTTCTAACACATTCCACATTAATTTTGTTCTCAGCATATCATTGCCAAAAGACAAAATACCAAGTGAATATCAGAAAGACATTATAGTTGCATTATAAAAAATAGAAACAAGGATGACTCATATCAAGTTCTGGGTCATCCTTTTCTTTTATCCCTCGTTATTAATTCTTCCAAAATAGCTTAACGCATATAATCCACATATGCCTACAATAGCATAGATTACTCTTGATAAGAATGTCATATCTCCAAATAATATTCTTACTAAATCAAAACCAAAGAATCCAATTAATCCCCAGTTAATAGCACCAACGATAACAAAAATTAAAGCAATATAGTCAATCGTTTTCAATTCAGGTACCTCCTTTGATATTTATTTGTTCATTAGAATTCTATTTCTATACCATCTAGTATGTAGCTTTTCAAAAATAATTATACATTCTTTCTAAAAAATTTATTTTAGGACTTTAAAAAGATGAAAAACATCAGTATAATAGAAAGATAGGTTAGTAGGAATTAGGAGGACAATTTAATTGACTAGAAGAAATAAGAAAGTTGTAAAATATCGTAAGCCCTTACATCTAAATGTAGGTGTTGTAGTATTTTTAATTATTTTCATATATATTATCTGCATAACAGGCAGTTATTTTCAAAAAGACCATATAAGTATTTATGAGGTAGCTGAAAAAAGTATTTCTGATGACAATACGTTTCGAGGAATTATCTTAAGGGATGAAACGATATATTACGCAGAAAAAGCCGGCTATGTTAACTATTATATTGGTGAAGGAGAAAAAGTAGGAAAAAAGTCAACTGTTTATTCAATTGATGAAAGTGGAGATATCTACAAACAGATTTCAGAACAAACAGAAGAAACAACGATTTCTACAGAAGATACAGAACATATCAGGAATAGTATTGCTTCCTTTCATAAAAATTATAAAAACAGTGCTTATCATAAAGTATCCGATTTTAAATATGAAATGGAAAATGCTATTTTGGAATTAAACAATTCTAACCTTTTAACTAACCTTTCGAAAATAAAAAAAGGAAAAAATACAAAAAATTATTTTGACATTGTTTCGGCACAAAAGAGTGGTATCATAACATATACCATGGACGGAAAAGAGGATTTAAAAGAGTCTGATATTACGAGCAGCCTATTTAAAGAATCGGAGGAATCAAGAGTTCAGCTCCGTACAAATAAACCGATTACTTCTGGAAGCCCTGTTTACAAAATGATTAATAGTGAAAAATGGAATATTATTATTCCATTGAATGAAGCACAATATGGTAAACTAAAGGAAAACGAAACAGTGAATATTGTTTTTAAAAAAGACGATATTTCTACTACAGCAGGCTTTACAACATTTAAAAAGGAAGGAAGCTACTTTGGGAAACTGTCATTAGACCGTTATATGATTCGTTACTTAAATGAGCGCTTTCTTGATATTGAAATACTTTTAACTTCTGCAGAAGGTCTTAAAATTCCTACTTCATCGATTCTGAAGAAAAAAGTGTTGCTTGTACCATTAGATTACTTAACAGAATCGAATGGAAGTCGTGGTGTTGTAAAAGAAACTTACAAAGAAAATGGTGATAAAGAGTACAAATTTATTGATGCTATTATTTACAAAACAGATGAAGAAAATAATCTTGCTTATATCGAAGCAAGCGAATTAAAAAGTGGTGATAAAATCCATAATCCGGATTCGCAGAAAAACTACGAACTTAGCAAAACCGGTACACTAGAGGGTGTCTATAATGTTAATAAAGGATATGCTGTTTTTCGTGTGATTGAGAAAATCTATGAAAATAAAGAATATGTCATTGTAAGTAAAGATACTCCATATGGTCTTTCTAATTATGACCATATTGTACTTGACGCAGATACAATTGATGAATTACAGATTATCGGAAAATAAGGAGGGGACGAACATGGTAAAAGAAAACCTTGCTTTTGTAGAACAAAAAATTTCTGATGCATGTAAACGGGTCGGAAGAAACCGGGATGAAGTAACCTTGATTGCTGTCAGCAAAACAAAGCCGGTGGAAATGATTCAAGAGGCAATTGAATATGGAACCGTTGATTTTGGAGAAAATAAAGTACAGGAAATTGTTGATAAGACGCAAGTAATACAAGACAAAGTTAACTGGCATATGATTGGACATTTACAACGAAATAAAGTAAAATATATTATTGATAAAGTTTGCCTGATTCACTCTGTCGATTCTTTACGATTAGCACAGCAGATTGAACAAGAGGCCGCTAAGAAAAATATTATATGTCCAATTTTAATCGAAGTAAATGTTGCAAAAGAAGAAACAAAATACGGTGTGACAGTAGAAGAAACACTTCCGTTGATTACAGAAATCGCCAAGCTTCCTCATGTTTCGATAAAAGGTCTTATGACAATTGCTCCTTATGTCGAAAATTCAGAGGAAAACAGGATTTATTTTAGAAAATTACATCAATTAAATATTGACATCAAAAGTAAAAACATTGATAATGTGAATATGGACATCCTTTCTATGGGAATGACTGGTGATTATGAAGTTGCCATAGAAGAAGGAGCAACTTTAGTTCGTGTAGGAACTGGTATTTTTGGTGAACGAAATTATAATATTTAACAATATATAGTTTAAGAACAGCAGAGGAAAGCTGCTATAAATAGATAGGAGATTTTATATGGCGAATGTAATTAAAGATTTTTTAGGTTATTTAAAACTTGGTGATGATGAAGACGATTTAGAAGACTATATTGAGGATTATGACGAAGAAGTTTCTACTAGAAGCAATATGCGAAATTTTAGAAAACCGGTAAGAGAACCTGAAAAAATAGAGGACTCCATTCCAAAGCGTGCTTCCCGCTCGGAACGGAGTTATGGGAATGACAATGAATCAGAGGAGCCAAGAAGAGTTACTCGAATGGAACGTACAAGCAGTAATAAAATTGTACCAATCCGTACTACTCCACGAGGATTGGAAGTGTGCATTATGAAACCATCTTCTTTCGAAGATTCTCAGGATATATGTGATATGCTTTTAAGCGGACGTGCTGCTGTTGTAAATCTTGAAGGTTTTGATCCGGATGATGCACAACGGGTTATGGACTTCATTTCAGGTTGTGTATACGCAATCAATGGCAAGCTTCGTCAGATTTCCCGCTATATCTTTATTTTTTCACCGGATTCAATTGATATATCAGGAGATTATGCTGATATTGTAGGAGAAGATATGGGGTTTGGCGTTCCAATGTTGAATAAGGAGTTCTGATAATGGTTCAATTAATCTTTCATGGCTTATACCTGTTTTTCTTTGTCTTGGAATTCATACTTTGTATTTCCATTATAAGTTCATGGATTCCGGGTTTTAAACAGTGGAAAAGTATTTTATCTGAATTTTTAGAACCAATGTTATTGCCAATACAATTTTGTTTAAGACATTCGGTCTTTCAAGTGAAAACAATAGATTTATCACCACTATTAGCACTTATTATCCTTTCTTATTTACAAACATTTTTTTATCAACTAATAAAATAAACAGAAGGGATTTATTATGAATCAAAAAAAAGAAGAAGCTTTGCTTTTAAAACACTTAAAAGATTTATCTCATATTTCTTACCAGCGGGGATATCGTACATATTCGGACTTTTTAAACATAAATGAAATAAGTCTTTTTTTGCAATATCAAAAAGATATCGTAACCTCTCAATACAGGCTATGGGGAGGGTATGATGATGCGGAAAGAAGAGTTATCTGTTTTTATGAAGATGACTCTTCTAATACTATGTCCTTTCCAATACAGTGCCTACTTATCCAGCCTGCGAACAAAAAGTTTAGTGATGCACTTAATCATAGAGATTATCTGGGTGCTATATTAAATTTAGGCATTGATCGAAAAAAAGTAGGAGATATTATCGTAAAAGACAAAGAAGCTTACGTTTTCTGTCAAAAAGATATAACTCCTTATATTATAGACAACTTGAATCGAATTAAGCATACTACCGTTCTTGTTACAAGACAAAATGAGAAAATTGAAGCTTTTGAGCCGAATTTTATTGAAATTACAGGTACTGTGTCTTCTTTACGACTAGATACTATTTTATCCGTTGCATTCCGCACATCAAGAAACAGTCTTACTGGTTTAATTGAGGGACAGAAAGTATATGTAAATAACAGACTTGTTGAAACAAACAGTTTTTCTTTAAAAGAGGGAGATAATGTTTCAGTGCGAGGAATGGGAAAATTTGTTTTTCAAGGAGCGAGTGAACAAACAAAGAAAAAACGTTACAAAATAATAATATCAAAATACATATAGAGGAGGTAACTTTATGTTAACACCTGTAGAAATGCAAAACAGACCACTAAAAACCGGACGTGGATATAAGAAAAA